>JBBSDP010000020.1:0-78293 GCA_038240605.1 Tepidisphaerales bacterium
GACCAATTGTCTGTAGCCGCTGCCGACGTTTTGGATCGACTGCGTCGCCAGGCCCAGCAGGTTGCCGTACGTCCACTGCGTGACGATCCCGCGCTCGTCGGTCCGGCTGGTGGGGTTGCCGTAGACATCGAACTGCTCGACGATCGTGTAAGCGACGCCCGAGCCGTTCTGGGCGGCGCTGACGATCGGCGGCGTGGTGTTAGGATAATCCAAATGCACGGCGAGGAGCAGATATCTGGAGGTTTTATGGATGGGAAGGTGTTGCAATCGTTGGTACTCATGTTGGCCGCTTCTCTGGCCGGCTGTAGCAGCCACTCCACATCGCCATCGCGGTTATCATCCAGCATTGTGCTATCGCGGCGCGTGAAAAAGCAATTTGGCGATCACGCGATCAAGGTGCTTCGGACTGCTGACCGGGTTGAGGTCTATCGCGTGCAGGATACGCATGAACGGAACGTGACGAAGCGGAACGTCGCCGGCTACGTGATCCTTGCCACCGGAAAGGAGCAGGGTCGCGACTTCGCGCGACGGCTTGTGGCCGTCCTCCTCAACGACGCCAGTTACGAATGGGAAATGGCCAAGGGTTGCGAGTTCAATCCCGGCGTCGCGTATCGCGTCTGGAGCGGCGGCGATTCGGTGCTCGTGCTCGACTGCTTCGACTGCGATGAAATCGGCGTTCTCACGGACGAGTCGAAGCGCGACTCAGTTCGATACGGCGAGTCAGATCCCGCTCGTCCGGCGCTAATCCGGCTGGTCAGAGAAGCGCTGCCCGATGACCAGGACCTCAAGGGCCTTAAGCCCTAATGATTCCGGTTGGCATTCGTTGCGCATTTTGAGCCATGCGCCGATCAGTCTTTGTCGTTGCTTTGCCGCGTATGGCCCTTGATAATGTCCGCGCGTGATCGGGTGGGGTGGCCGGGGCGAGAATCCCGGTCGCGTGGCGCGAGACATTCCAATCCGCGGGGTTAATACTGATGACGAGCCAACTGGAGGCCGGGACGTCTGCGGCGGCTGCGCCCGACGTCGGTCAGCGGGTCGAGACGTTCGTCTCGCAAGTACGTTCCATTCGCCAGAGCCTGCACGAGGTGGTCGTCGGCCAGGATCGAACGCTCGACCTGCTGCTCACCTGCGCGCTCACCGGGTCGCACGCGTTGCTGGTCGGCGTGCCCGGTCTCGCCAAGACGCTGATGGTTAAGGCGCTGGCATCCGCCTTTCGCTGGAAATTCGCCCGCGTGCAGTTCACGCCCGACCTGATGCCGTCAGACATCACCGGCTACGAACTGCTCGGTCGTGATGAGCAAACCGGCTCGCCAAAGATGACCTTCCGCCCCGGCCCGGTCTTCGCCAACCTGGTCCTCGCCGACGAGATCAACCGCGCTGCTCCCAAGACGCAGTCGGCATTGCTGGAAGCGATGGCCGAACAGCACGTGACGGTAGGGGGGCAGACCTACCCGCTGGAAGAGCCGTTCATTGTCGTCGCCACCCAGAACCCGATCGAGCAGGAGGGGACCTATCCGCTGCCCGAGGCGCAGCTCGATCGCTTCATGATGGAAATCCACATCGATTATCCGACTCCGCAACAGGAAGAGGAGATCGTCATGAAGACCAGCGGCGCCGTACCGCCGCTGCCGACCGCCAACATGGATCGCGGTGCGTTCCTTGCTCTTCGCGACCTCGTCTGGGCGGCGCCGATTCCGCAGAGTGTGGCGGCGTATGCGGTACGGCTGTGCGGAGCAAGCCGGCCGACCGATCCGCGCGCCAGCCAGTTCGCCAAGGACTACGTGGCTTGGGGCGCCGGGCCGCGCGGCTCGCAGAACCTGGTCCGTGCCGCCAAGGCCAAGGCGCTGATCGAAGGGCGGACCGCGCCGACGATCGACGATGTGGTCGCGCTGGCATTGCCGATCCTGCGACATCGCGTGCTTACCAGCCATCGCGCCGTCGGCGACGCCGTCAGCTCCGAGCAGATCATCGAGCGGCTGTTGAAAGACGTTTCCCGCTGAGCGAGATGCGACGTGTCGTCCTCTGTTGCACTGGACGCGCGCGGGTCCGACCATGCCGACGACTACGACCCCATCATCCTCTCGTTCTCCGTTCCTCGACCTGCGGTCGCTCTCGGCCCTGGCGCACATGCGCTTTGTGACCCGGCAGCAGCTCGAAGGCGCCTATAGCGGGCGACACCGCTCGCGCCAGAAAGGCGGCGCGGGCGAGTTCGTCGATTTCCGCGAGTACACGGCTGGTGAAGACCTTCGCCGGCTCGACTGGAAAGTGCTGGCCCGCACCGGCCGGGGCTTCGTTCGGCTCTTCCAGGACGAGACCAACCTCCTCTGTACGATCGTCCTCGATGCCAGCGGTTCGATGCAGTTCAGCGGACGCCGTCGTGATGGCGGGACCAAGTTCCAGTACGTGCAGTACCTCACCACGGCGCTCACCCACGTGATCGGACGCCAGCAGGACCAGGTGGGGCTCGCGGTCGTGTCGGATGGTTTGCAGGAAGTGTTTCCGCCGGGCGGGACCTCCACTCATGTGAGCCGGCTCCAGGACGCGATCGCGGCCCTGAAGACGCGCCCGGTGACGAAACTGGCCGGAGCACTGCGCGAACTCTTTGGCCGGTTTCAGCGGCGCGGGGTGCTGATGGTCGTCAGCGACTTCCTCGTGGACGACCTCGACGCGGTCTTCGCGTCGCTGCGGCTGTTCCGTCATCGCCGCTGGGAGGTGATCGTCCTGCAGGTGATTCACCCGGAGGAGGAGCGGCTTCCGGAAGGCATCGCCTACCGCTTCGAGGGGCTGGAAGATGATGGCCTGGTCGACTGCTCGCCCGCGGAGATCCGCGCCCTCTACGAGGAGCGGTTCGCCGCTCACGTTGCCACGGTGCGCGGGTTGGCGCTCGGCTGCGGCTGCGACTATCGGCGCGTTTCGACTGCCGTTCCGTACCTGCAAACGCTCGGCGGGTTTCTGATCGAGCGAAGCGGATGAGGAAAGCGCGAGTGTGATCTATGGCGCTGGTTCACCCATGGGCATTGCTGGCCGGGTTGGCGGTGGGATTGCCATTGCTGATCCACTGGCTTACGCGTCCGCGCCCGGTCCGCCTCCCGCTCTCGACGATCCGCTTCGTGCGCGAGGCGCTTCAGCAACGCCGGGCAAAGCACCGGCTGCGCGACCTGCTGCTGCTGTTGCTCCGCGCCGCGGCAGTCGTCCTGCTCGCGATCGCGTTCGCCCGCCCGCTCACCGGCGCCCGTCCGCTCGTCACGGCGGATTCCGCTGGCGGCGCCGCCCGCGTCGTCCTGCTCGACCAGAGCCTGGGGATGAGCGAAGTGGCCAACGGCGCCACCGCCTTCGACCGGGCTCGCCCGACCGCCGCTCGATACATCGCCTACCGCCCCGGCGCCCGTGCCGACCTGATCCTCGCGGCCGCCCGCCCGCGGCCCGTCACCGAACGGCTCACTTCCAACTTCGGGCCGTTGCGCGACGAGCTTTCGGCGGCGCAGCCCCTGGCGCAGCGGCTGGACTCTGCGGCGGCCATCAACCTGGCTGCCGAACTGCTCGCGTCCGCGCCGGCCGGCGGGGAGCGCGAGCTGGTGATCATCAGCAATTTCCAGCGTTCCAACTGGTCGAACGTCGATTTCTCGCCGCTGCCGAGCGACACGCGCATCCAGCTCGAATCCGTGGCGCCGGCCACCACGCCGGACAACATTGCGGTCGTGAAGGTGGCGGCGGTGGGTCGCGCCGAGCAGGGGCGCGAGACGCGCATCGACGTCGAGGTCGGCAACTACTCCAAGGCAGCTCGCGAGGTCGACGTGCTGCTGACCGTTGGCCGTGCCACCGCGCGCCTCAAGCGCGTTTGTCCGCCCGGCGTAAAGACGCTGCTCTCGACGACGCTCGTCCCGGCCGATGCCGGCTGGCAGGGGGGTGAGGCCCGGCTGCTGGGCGTGGAAGATGCGGTGTCCGCGGACAACGTCCGCCCGTTCGTCCTGAACGTTCGCCCGCCGCCTGTTTATGCACTAATCACCCGAGAGCCGGCCGCGCCGCGTCCGACCTCCAGCCACTTCCTGGAGCGGGCGCTGGCGCCGATCCGCTCGCGCGACGATGCCGGCGGGACGAAGAAGGCGGAGGCGGTGCGGCGCATCGCGCCCGATGCGCTCGATCGCGACGCGATCGCCGGGGCGGACCTGATCGTCCTCGATCATCCCGGCAAACTCTCGGCGCCACAGGCGGGATTGCTCGCGGCATTGCTGCGGCGGGGACGACCCGTCCTGTACGTCGCGGCGGAGCCGGTCGATGCCACCAATCTGAAGCTGCTGGAGCAGGCGGCGGGGCGCGATCTGAAGATGCCCGTCGAGTTTGCCCCGCCCCCGGCGGCTACTTCGCGGCACGATTTGTTCCTCACGCAGGTCAAGCGCAACGCTTCTCCGTTCGCGACGTTTGGCGAATCGTTGCCGGCGGCGATCGGCCCGCTCCGCTTTGGCGGCGGACTTTCCTCCCGTCCCGCGCCAGGCGGGCTCGCGGACGACGTGCTCGCTGAGTTCGACGATCACTCCGCCTGCCTCACAACGACGGCCTGCGCCGCCGGCACGCTGGCGGTATTAAACGCCGACCTGAATGATTCCAACCTGATCGCTTCGCCGGTCTTCGTGCCGCTGCTGGAGGAACTGGTGGACCGCCTGCTGCTGCGCCGCGGAACCGATGAATCGGTCGCGTGCGGCGAGCCACTGGCCGCTTACCTGCCGGCCGAGGCAGGCGATGCGGCGGGATTGAATATCGAACGCCCCGCCGGATCGGCCCCCGCGAGCGGCGCGCCGGGAATGATCTCAGATGATGCCAACTTCGTCCTGTGGCGCTGGAGCGCCGCCGGTCCTCCCGGCGTGTACGCCGTCAAACGCGATGCGGCCACGGTCTTCGCCATCGCATCCGCCGCGCCGGGGACCGCCAGCGACCTGACCCCGCTCGAGGCGGACATGCTGACCCATCGCCTGGCGGGCGAGCGGAGCGTCGCGATGCGCTCGGTCTCGGAAGAAGCCGAGCGCCATGATCGGGCCTGGGCGTGGGTGCTGGTTGCGTGTGCCGGATGTCTGTTGACGGAACTGCTGATGCTTCGCGTGTTCCGAACCTGAGAAGTGATGGGTTACTGGAGCGTCGAACCTCTAATCCCTGCCGCGCTGTGGCTGGCGCTGGCTGCCGCGGCGGTCGTGCTATTGATCGTCTACGCGCGCCGTCAGCCGCCGATCGTCAGCACGGGGCGCTGGGCTGCCATCCTTTCATTGATGTCGGCTGCGCTGGCCCTGGTCCTCCTGCTCCTGCTCAACCCCATTCGCGTCGAGCCGATCCCATCTCCGCCCGGCAAGCCGCTGCTGACCGTGCTGATCGACGCGACCGCGAGTATGAACACGCCCGATGCGCAGGGCGCGACGCGCTACCGCCGGGCGCTGGATGCCGCGACGGTGCTGAGCGAACGCCTCGCCGGCCGCTTTGACGTGCGCGTTCGCAGCTTCGCGGATGCGGATCTCGCCGCTGATCTGAAGGACCTGGCTGGCCGCCCGGCCGCCGGACGGAGCACCGACCTGGGCGCGGCGATTGCCGGCTGCCTCGACGAAGACCGGCCGCAGGGACAGGCCGTCGCCCTGTTGAGCGACGGCGCTCACAATGCCGGCGACGTGGCCGGCGTCCTCGACACCACGCGCCTGGCCCGCGCCATGGCCGCGCCGATCTACACGCGCACGTTCGGCGGGGACGCGGGCGGGTTCGATCTTGGCGTTGAGCTGCGCTCGCCCCAGGACTTGGCCTTCGTGAATCAGAAGGTGCTCGTCACGGCCCGGATCACCCATGTGGGGCTGAGCGGAACGCACCCCAACGTGCTTCTCCTGAGCGAAGGAAAGGAGATCGCGCGCGCCCGCGCCGACCTCCCCGAAGACCGTGCCGGCGAAGTGCATTTCTGGGTCAACCGGGAGAAGACCGGCGCGTTTCCCTTCGAGGTGCGCGTCGAGCCGCTCCCTGGCGAAATGACCCAGGCGAACAATGCAGCTTCGTATTTGCTTCGCGTCATCGATCAGCCGATCCACGTGTTGCAGGTCGAGGGCAAGCCGTACTGGGATTCGAAGTTTTTGATGCGGACGCTGTCCGGCGTACCCGCTGTGGAGCTTGACAGCGCGGTGCGGATCGCCGATGACCGCGTGATGTGGCGCACGCTCCGTCGGGAAGAAGAGGGGGCCGCGCCTGCCACGCGCCCTGCCGCGTCCGCGCCTGCCGGCGCTGACGCGCCGCGCGTGGAGAAATGGCAGATCCTCAACGATCCGGGCAAGATGCTGGGCGACGCGACGATCCTCAACCGTTACCAGATCGTGGTCATCGGGCGGGACGCCGAGCCGTTCCTCACCGAGGCCGCGGTCGCCAACCTTCAGAACTGGGTGTCGCGCAGCGGCGGGGCACTGGTCTGCTACCGCGGCTCACCGACCGCGCAGGCGAACGAACGGCTCGCCCGGCTCCTGCCGGTTCGCTGGACGGCATCGCCCGAAACGCGCTTTCACGTGAAGATGACCGACCAGGGACGCGACCTGCACTGGCTCGGCGAGGCGGCGGCGGATTTTGGCGAGGGGGACTCGCTCCCGCGCCTCCCCACGCTTGCCAGCACCGCGCAACCGGAGCGGAACAAGCCGCTGGCGATTGTGTTGGCCAAATCGGTCTCACCGTCAGGAGAGGGCGCGCCCGCGGTGATCTATCAGCCCTACGGGTCGGGACGCGTCGTCGTGATCGAAGGCGCGGGAATGTGGCGGTGGGCGTTCCTGCCGCCGCAGTATCAGAAACAGGAAGAGATCTACCGCACCCTCTGGCACAGCCTCCTGCGCTGGCTGGTCGCGGGCGGCGGCCTGATGCCCGGCCAGACGATGATGCTCCGCGCCGAGAAGCTGAGCTTCGCGGCCGGAGAGCCGGTGGGCGTCTCCCTGCTGCTTCGCGAAGAAGCGGCCCATGGAAGGCTTCCCGACGTCGAGTTGACGCCGGGGAGCGGCGGCCCATCAAAGACATATGCGCCGGCGCCGCTCCCCGATGAGCCGGGCGCGTTTCACGTAGATTTCGGGAAGCTACCTGAAGGGCGGTACCAGGCGCGCGTGGTGGGGGCCGGGGCCGCCGACTCCTTCAGCCACACGGTTTTCGACGTGCAGCGCTTCGGCGAAGAGGAGCTGAACCTCAAGGCACGTCCCGATCTCATGCAGCGCATCGCCGACGACAGCGGCGGGGCCGTGCTGGGCGACGACCCGGCGGGTGAACTGGCGGCGCGGTTCTCCGAACACCTGGCGCGCGCCCGCCCGCCGCGCACGCGACGAACGACCGCCTGGGACCGCGCGTGGATCCTCAGCGCGATCATCGCGGTCTGGGGCGCATCGTGGTGGCTGCGGCGGAGTGCCGGTCTGGTGTGAGCGGACGGTAGGATGTAACGCGACAAGGGTGGTCGATCGATGAACACCAACTTGAACCAGCGAATTTCGGTCATAAAGCGCCGGCTGATCGCCGTCGGACTCAGCGCGTCGACCGCCTGGGCCGTGGCGGCGGGCGCGCTGCTGCTGCTCCTGAGCATGTGGCTCGACCTCGTCCTGGAGCTTCCGCCAGCGGTGCGCATCGCCTGCGGCGTCGCGTGCCTGGCGCTGGCGGTGGTAATGGCAGGCCTGCTCATTCGATCCGCTTGGCATCGCGTCACGCCGGCTGCGATCGCGCGCCGACTGGACGGTGCTGCGGGAGCGCATGGTCAGGTGGTCTCGGGCGTCGACCTGCTCCTGTCGCCTCCCATGGCGACGCATGGCGCAAGCGCCGTGACGAGCGGGCTTGCCCGAATGGCCGTCGAGCGCGCCGCGGCCCTCGCGGCCAATGTCTCGTCGGCGGTCGCCGCGCCGGCGCGCCCTCTTTACCGACCCGTCGCAGCGCTGGCCGTGCTCGTGCTGTTCGCGATGATCACCGCTGCCGCGGCGCCGCGCCTCTTCTCAACGCAGTGGCTCCGTTTCTTCGATCCTTTCGGCGATCATCCACCCTACTCGCGCATCGAGTTCACACTCGATCCGGGGAATGCAAGGGTGGTGTACGGCTCCACGCTCGACATCCGCGCCACGTCGCACGGTGATACCGTCGAGGGGCTGGACCTCGTCGTCAAATCGCAGGAGGCCGGAACCGAAGAAGTGCTGCCGATGTTCCCCGAGGCAGCAGGAAGTTGGCGTGGCACGCTGACGCGGGTGACCTCGGACGGGCGTTACTTCGTCCGCGCTCGCGGCGCGCGAAGCAAGCATTTTGACATTGGCGTCATCACCGTGCCGAAGCTGGAATCGGTCCGCTTCCGCATCACCCCGCCGGCTTACACGCACCGCCCGCCGCTCGAAGGCCCGCTACCGCAGGGTGGGTTGGCGGCGTTGCCGGGGACGCTCGTGCATATCTGGGCGAAGAGCAATCGCCCGCTCTCCGCAGGCGCGCTGGAAACCGATGCGCCGCAGGGCGTGGCATCGGGCGCTGTGCCGAGCACTCAGCCAATTGCCTCTACCCAATTCACATTGCAACCTGCGGCCGCTGGAGACACTGAAGTCGGCGGATCGTTCATCGTGCAGGCCGGCGGCCGCCTGAGCCTGAAGGTGTCGGACGTCAACGGCCAGGCCTCGACGGACTCGTTCACCACCCCGATCACGCTCTTGCGCGACGAACGCCCTTTCGTTCGCATCCTCGAGCCCAAGCCCGATTCCTACGCGACTCCCGACGTCACGCTGAACGTGGAAATGATCGCGGAAGACGATTACGGCGTATCGCGGCTGGAGCTGTTCCGCAGCCTCGACGAATCGCCGGCATCGTCCGTGATCCTGCCGGTACCCAAGCCAGAGCCGACGCGATTTCCCACCACCACGCCGTTGCCCCTCGCCGCCTATGCCCTGAGCCCGGGGAACGTGATCAAGCTGTACGCGCGTGTCGAAGACAACGACCCGGCCGGTCCCAAGGGATCGGAGAGCCCGGTGGTGACCGTCCACATCATCTCCAAGGAGCAGATGCAGCAGATGATGCTGGCGCGCGAAGGGCTGGAAGTGCTCCTCGGCAAATACGAGCAGGCGACGCGCCGCATGGAAGCGGCCAACGAGAAGATCGAGCAGCTCCAGAAAGCGCTCGCCAAGGCCGATTCGAACAGCGAGCTGTCCAAAGAACTGCGCGAACAACTGAAGCAGGCGGCCGACCAGATCGCGAAGGATGCTGAAAAGCTGGCCGGCCTGTCCGCCGAAGACCTTCCGTTCGACATCGACCACGCGCTCAAGAACCAACTGGATGAAGCCGCGCAAGCGCTGGAGAAGGCGGCCGACGCGCTCGACAAAGCCGCCGCCCGCCCCGGTCTCAGCGCGGGGGCGGCGGCCGCGGCGGTCGCCAAGGCGCGGAAGGAGCTGGGCGGGGAGCGGGAGAAGTTCAAGGAGGAGGCCGCCGACCCGCTCGACCATCTCGCAAAGATCTACCCGCTGATCGAGGACGAGGCGCGGTTCGCCGAGTTGTGGGAGCGGCAGAAGGATCTGGCGGACCGGATGGAATCCCTCGTCGGACACGACGATGAAGACGACCCGCATCAAAAGTCGCGCATGCGCGACCTCGAGGCCGAGCAGCGCCAGCTCAAGGCGGACCTCCGCGAGCTGCTCGACGACATCGAGAACCGCACCGCGGAGCTCCCGTCCGACCCGCGCCTCGATGGCCTGAGGAAGACCGCCGGTGAATTCGCCAAGGCGGTACGGAAGAGCACCGCGGCCGATGAAATGGCGGCGTCGGAATCTGGCCTTGCCGAGTTCTCCGGCTCGCGCTCCGCGCCCGCCGCCCGCGCCGCCGCGGACACGCTCAAGAAGTTCCTGGCCCAGTGTCAGTCGGTCGGAGAGCAGGGTGGGGAGTGCCTCAAGTTCCAGCCCAAGCTCGCGTCATCGCTCGGCGGCACGGTCGAGCAGCTCCTCGAAGCCGAGGGTCTGGGCATGGGCAAAGGACAGAAGGGCCTGGCCGGTGCTGGCGGCGGATACAGTGCCCGCCGCAGCTCGTTACGAAACGTCGGGATGTATGGCCGGATCCCGGTTCGGGGAAGCGAGTCCCGCGCCGGCGGCGGCCGGGCGGACCACGGTATCTCCGACACTTCAAATGGCCCCGGACACGCCGGAAACCCGCTCGATTCCAGTGCAAAGAGCCGCCTCGATGCGAGCGGCCAATCGGATGCCGCCATCCCCGATCGATACAAGCGCCGCGTCGGCGAATATTTCCAGCGGGTCGCCGATGAACTTGAACAAAATGGAAAGTAGCGGACGTGTGAAGCGGAGAAGACCATCATGGGCAAAACATCCGTTCTACAACATCGTCGCACCTACAGGACGCTGCTCGCGGCGTTCCTGGGTTGCGTAATCTGCGGCGCCGGTTCGCTTCTTGCGGCCGGGGATGCAAAGAAGCCAGACGCAGTGGCTCCATCCGCGCCTAAGCCTGGGGACACCGCAGCGGTGCAGGCGGGAGACGTGCCGGAGCCGAAGCAGGAGGGGGGTGAGCCGGACGGAATCGTGCAGGTCGCGAACCTCGTCTATGCCGGCACCAAGGGGAGCAAGTGTTTTTCCGATCATTTCCTCATCGACGCGGAAAAGGCCTCTTCGATTTCGACGAGCCGTCGCTTTCATGCCGTCAAGCTGGGGTCGCAGGAACTCTTTGAGTTTCCACTGGTGATCATGACCGGCGAAGGGGCCTTCGAGCTGCCCGACGGCGAGCGGCAGAACTTGCGCAAATTCGTCGATAACGGCGGGCTGCTCCTCGCTTCCGCGGGATGTTCGTCTCCCGAATGGGACAATTCATTTCGCGCGGAGATGGCCAAGGTTTTTCCTGACCATCCCATGCAAAGCCTGAAGATGGACCACCCGATTTTCCACACTGTTTATGACGTGACGGAGCTGAAGGGCCTGCACCACACACCGCGTCCGCTCGAAGCGGTGTCGATCGGGGAGCGGGTGGGCGTGATCTATTCGGTGGACGGCCTGAACGACACGGCACATACGACCGGCTGCTGTTGTTGCGGGGGCAACGAGATCACCAACTGCGCGCAAATCAACGTGAACATCCTCGCCTATTCGTTGCTCTATTGACGCGGGGGGATGCTCGCGTGCGCGGGGTCACGGTGATCATTCTGCTGCTGTTGCTCCTCGCGGGGGGCGGGGCGGCCACCCTGTACTCGCGGCACCGCCGGGTTGAAGCGGCAGCCGCCGCCGCGTCACGCCCTGCGATGCTGCTGGTGAGTGGCGACACCGCCGGCTGGATCACCCCGTGCGGCTGCACGTCGAATCAATCGGGCGGACTGCTGCGTCGCGCCAGTTACCTCGCAGGATTGCGCCGCAGCGCCAATGTGATCTATGCCGATGTCGGCGGCGCGCCGACCGGCGCCGCGCCGTACCAGCGTGTGAAGTTCGAGGCGATCCTTGCCGGCGAAAAGGGAATGAGCATTGCCGCACACAACCTCGGCGGACCGGAGTTGCTCCTTGGAGCTGAATTCCTGCGCGACGTGAGTGCGCGCGTAGGCGTTCCACTTCTTTCCGCGAACGCGCGCGATGCGCAGGGCCGGCCGCTCGCCGATGCCATGTGCCTCGCCGAGGCGGGCGGGCAGCGGGTGGCGCTGGTCGGAGTCGTCTCCCCGCAATTCGCGACGGCGGACGTTCGCGTGGAAGATCCGAAGCGCGCGATCCTGGAAGTGCTGGCGACGGCGCGCGGTCAATACGATCGAGTGGTGGTCCTGGCCTACCTGCCGGAAGAAGAGCTGGCGGCGCTGGCCGCGGAGCTTCCGGAGGCGGACGCTGTGATCGGCGGCCCGACCGGGCAGGCGATGGCGCCGCGTCCCGCCGGCCCGTCGCTGCTGGCCGCGGCGACGAACAAGGGAAAATTCCTGGTGCAGCTCGATCTTCCTGCAACGTCCAGTGCGAGTGCGGCTCGGATTCGGGGGAAGGTCGTGGAGATGGGTCCGTCGATTCCCGATGACGCGGGGCAACTCGCCAACCTTCGCCTATACCAAGCAATCCTGGCGGCGCGCGATTTTCCGGCGGCGCAGACCGGCCTGGCGCCGAAGCTGCCGCCCGGTGCCCCGGCGACGTACCGTCTGGCGGGGAGCGAGTCGTGCCGAACGTGCCATGTCGAGGAGTCGCGCGCGTGGGATGCATCGGCGCATGCCCATGCCTGGCAGACGCTTCAGCCGCGCGGCTTTCATGTGGACCCCTACTGCATGCAATGCCACACAACGGGGTACGGGCTCCCCGGCGGCTTCGATTCGCTGCGCGCGACGCCGGACCGCCTCGGCGTCGGGTGTGAGAACTGTCACGGCCCATCGCAGGCCCACGTGAAAGATCCGACGGCGCGGACCACGTTCGCCGCCGCCGATCAATGCACACGCTGCCACGATCACGAGAACAGCCCTACGTTCGAGTACTCTGGCCACTGGGCGCGCATTCAGCATGGCAAGGCTGCCAAGCCTTTGCCCAAACTTCAAGCCGCGGGGGAGGTGAAGTCGTGAGCGCGAGGAGTGCCGATCGGCGATCAGGGTTGCGCGGAATCGCGTTCATGTCGATTCTGCTCGTCCTGTTCCCTCACGCCTCGTTCGCTGAAAAACCGCGGAGCGCACCGACCGCCGTTCCCGCGACCGCGCCTGCCGAACCGCTGACGTGGCTCAGCAGCCTGGACGAGGCCTACAAGGACGCCGTACGACGTCAGCGGCCCATACTAGTCGTTTATGAGGCCGAATGGTGCGCCCCCTGTCGCCAGCTTCAGAAGGAAATGCAACGGCCCGAGGTCCGCGCGACGCTTGCGCATTGGACGCTGGTTCACCGGGACGTGGACAAGACCGAGCCCGGCGCGAATCCGTACGCCGGCCCAATTCCGGCGCTGCGCATCCTGTCGGCGTCGGCCAAACCGATCGCTTCGCGCGAAGGATACATGACGGGGGAAGAACTGACGCGCTGGCTGGTCGAGAGCGTGCCGAAGGCGGCGGACGTCGACCCGAATCTGGCCGCCGCCAACGCGCCGGATGCGGCGGCGGCGCAACGGCTGGTCGCGAAGCTGACCGAAGGCGACGCCGCCGCGCGCGAGGCCGTCATTCACCGGCTCGGACCGTGGCCTCAGCCAGCGGCGGTAGCGGTGGCCGATGCCTTTGCGCGCGGCAATCTGCGTACGCGCCTGGCGGCGCTGGAACTGCTGCAGGGGTGGAAGGCGCCGGTGCAGGGAGTCGATCCGTGGAAGCCGGAGACGATCGACATTCCCCGTCTGGAAGCGATCCGCAAATGGGCGGCCGCGACGGCGGCGCGTCCCACGACAGCCCCGGATACGCGCGCTGTCGTCCCCGACGCCGAGCGTCTGCGTTCGGCCACGCGGGAGATCGATGCGCTACTCCATGCTTCCGGCCCAGCCGAGGCGTCGCTCCTCGCCGATCGCCTCGCGCGAATGGGGCCGGCGCTAATGCCGTCGGTGACCAGCCGGCTGAAGGACGCCACGACAGATCGCGATCGCGAACGGCTCACGGCACTTCGCTATCGGCTCGTCGCCACGCAGGCGTTGATGCTCGGCTGGCCCGGCGGGATCGATCGGCTTGCATCTGCCGATCCCCAGGTGCGTCACGATGCGGCGGAGGAGCTCTCTCAGCGCGTCACGCCGGACGATGGGCCGCTGCTGCTGGAGCTGTTCAGCGATCCCGATCCGCTCGTGCGCGAGCTGAGCCTGGTGGGGCTCCAGGCGGTGGGAGGAAAGGATGGCGTTGCCGCGCTGACCCGCCTGCTCCACGATCCCGTCGCGAACGTGCGCGCCGCGGTGCTCAAGCAACTGGCCCAGACGCCAAGCCCAGAGGCGGTGGACGCGGTCGTCGCCTATACCGCGACTGAGAAGGATCCCGATCTGGTCGTTCACGCGGTGCGCGTCTTTCGCGCGGCAAAGGGTGCGGCCGCAACCAAGTGCCTGATCGGCCTGCTCGAACACGAGAGCTGGCGCGTCCGCGCCGAGGCGATCGATGCGCTGATGGACATGGGGCATAACCCGGGAGACGGATTCAACATCGATGCGGTGGCGGACGCCGTGCTCAAACGGCTCGACGACCCGGATGGCTTCGTTGCGGGCCGCGCCCTGGCGGCGATGAAGCCGCTGGGCCGGGGGGCGTCGCTGGAGACGATGAGCGAGATCGCCAAGCGCCGTCCGGAGCTGGCGCTGGAGGTGGTCAAGCTCCTGGCCAGCGAGCGGGGCAATGAACCATCGACGCGGCGCACGCTCCAGGCGTTCTGCTCCAGCGCCAACCCCGCCGTTCGCGCGGTGGCCGTGCCGGCGTATGCGCTGGCCGCTCCGAAGAATTGCGAGAAGGAAGTGAAGGCGGCGTTGTCCGACAGCGCATCGGAAGTGCGCATCGCGGGATGCGAGGCGTTGTTCGCGGTATTCGGCCAGGAGTTCCCGCGAAACGGGATGGTCGAAAAGCCGTCGTTCTTCGGTTTCGGCGGCGGTATGAGAAAGGTCGATCCGGCCGAATGGCTGGAGGGTTTCCGTTCTGGAAAGAGCCGGGCCGCGTGGTACGGCGAATGCCTCGAACTCCTGCGGAAGATGATCAAGGGCGATCAGGCGGCTGAGCAAATCGCCGCTGCCTATCCGCTCGTGGCCATGGGCCACGATGACGAGGCGATGCCGATCCTCGATCGCGCCGCCCGGTCGGAATACAACCAGCGCGTGGCCGCATGCCGCGCCCTGCCCTGGCTCCCGTGGGAAAAGCGACTCGCGTGGTTCAACACGCTCTGGTCCCTCGGACGCGATGTTCGCTATCTTTCCGAGTTGGCGGGGGAGATTTCGAAGCTTCCAGACCCCCGCGCCGCCGACACGCTCTGGAACATCCTTGCCGATAAGGAGGGGGCCGCGGCGCTCGAGCCGGTCTACTCCGCGCTGCGTTCGTTGTACGGCGTCGAGCAGATCGGTTCGCCCGACCCATCCGACACGGGCGCCAAGCCAGTCAAGGACGCGGCGCATGCCCGCCTGCAAAACGGCACCGATGCGCAGCGCGTCATCGCCCTGGCGCTCATGGCGGGCATCGACGCCGCCGATGCGACGTCAGAGGCGTCGAAGTTGTATCAGGCGGCGCAGACGTCCGATGCCCTGCGCGTCGATGCGTTTCAGGTCATGCTGCTCGTCCAGCAGTCGGCCGATGCGCAGCGCAGCGCGGCCGACGGACTGGTGGCCACGTCCAAGCCGGAGGTTCAGCGAATGGCCCTCACGTTCCTCGCGGTCGGCGGCGAGCCGTTGCAACGGCTTCACGAAAGCATCTGGCTTCCATATAGCGATCGCGAGTCGTTCCCGTCGTCGGAAAATCCGGTGGTGATCAAGGCTCCCGCGGGGCTCAAGGCTGAAGTGCTCCAGCCCTTCATCAAGAGCCAGGACCGCGAGGAGGCGGCGTACGCGGGCTATCTCCTATGCGTGCTGGGGGACCACACCGGCCTGGCGCCGGTGCTGGCGTACTGGAACGATCAGAAGGACGAGCGGTGGGACAAATCCAAAGCACTGGTCTATCGGGCGATCACCGCCCTCGACGATGACGCACAGACACCCGTCCTCGAACAGATCTACAAAAGCTTCGACAAGAACGACTACGAGATCCGGCGTTTCTATTGGACGATCCGTCCGATGCACGGCCCTCAGGTCCTGAAGTTGCGGAAGACGATCCGTGATAAATTTGGAATGGATAAGCTGCGATGAGCGGCCGATCTTGCGCGAGCTTGTCCGATTAGTAGACGTTCCTCGACTCGGTACCAGGAGAGTACGATGAAGCGCACCGTGAAGAACGTTCTTTACCCGGCCCTGGCGATCATGTTCCTCTGCGCAGCGCCGCTGAGGGCGGCGGAGCCGTCGGAAGGGGCCGTCACAGGTAGCGGCCGTGTGGTGATCAAGCGTCAGCCGCAGTTGCTCCGCATGCAGATGATGCTCAGCGCGGAGGGGAAGGACATCGCGGAGGCGGCCGCGAAGTTGAAGGAGGCGCAGATGGCCGCCGGCAAGACGCTGGCCACGCTCGGCGCCGACGTGAAGGCGACGACGTTCGGCTCGATGCAGGTTGCCGGTGGAGCGGGCGACGCGCGCCAGCAATACATGCAGCGGATGATGGCGATGCAGGGAAACCGGGGCCGCAAGCCGCCGGTCCTGCCCCAGATGGTCAGCGTTTCATTGGCGCTTTCCGCCGAGTGGCCGTTGACCGCTCAGTCGCCCGAGGAACTTCTCGTCAACGGCTACACGCTTCAGGAGAAGATCAAGGCATCACCCCTGAACAAGAAGGACCCCGGCCGTAAGCTGTCGCCCGAAGAGCAGGAGGCGATGGAGGAGGCGCAGGGACTTGCGCAGGCCAACGGCAACAATCCTTCGCCGGGTGACCCGACGTTCTCGTACGTGTGCAAGGTATCGGCCGAGGATCGCGATGCGGCGATGGCCGAAGCCTTCCGCAAGGCAAAGGTGGAGGCTGCCCGGCTCGCGAAGGCTGCCGGCGCCGATCTGGGGAACTTGCGAACGCTCGGGAGCGTGATCAATTCCCCGACCGGAACCACCCTCGATGAACAGCAGGCCTATATGCGCATGGCAATGCGACAGATGGGCGTGGATGCGGCCGCTGCTGCCGCAACATCGGATACGGCCGAGGGAGAAGCGGTTTCTCCGAATCCCGGGTCCGTCGAGCTCCAGGTGGTGGTAACGGCGTCGTTCGCTCTGGGGGCGGCGAAGTGAAGGAGGTCTGCTCATGCCAGTCGAACTTCCCAATCGCGCTGCGGCATTGAAGGCGATCGATATCTACGTGGGCCTCGCCTATGAGAACAACCCGCCGCACCTCGTGCGCGCACAACTGGAGACGCTGCGTGCGCTGGCGAGCGACGAACCGTTCTTCCAATCGCCGCTGTTCACGCGCGACCTGCATGTGCCGCCGACGCGCTACAGCCTGCGCCTGGGGAACAAGTTCTATCCGCACATGAAGCTGACGCTGGAGGCGGCGCCGGACGAGAGCACGTTCCTGTTTCGCGCCGATACGCACGACGGGCATGTGTGTCCGCCAGCACGCTCGCCGGAGTATCCGCGGTTCCGCGCTCTGATGGAGCACAACCAGAAGCTGTCGGAGGCGATCGACACGGCTTGGGCCGCCGCCGGCCTCCGCACTTTCAAGACGTATCTGCGCGAGGACCTGGCACGGCGGCAACAAAGCGCGCAGCCGCCAGCGCAGCCGGTGCGACCGCCGCGGGCAGCGCCCATGCGCGATTACAAGTCGGGTATCGAGTAAGCGTCTCGCGCGCTTTGCCCCCCCGCACGCGCGTGCGCTCGCTCGCCTAGCGCGTCGGTGCGTGCTCGCGCGATGCGCCCCCGGAGGCTGGCTCCGGCGTGCCGGAGGTGATCTCCTCGATCATCTGGATCACCTCATCCTCGGTGAGCTCGAGCCGCGCAGGCGGTTCCACCAGCGTCAGCACGACCGACACGTCGATGCCGGACCATTTGGCCCGAGTCTGCGCGCCGATCTCGCTGATCGTTTCGATCATCCAACGTCCTTGCTTGCCGGCACGCTTGCCGCGAATTTCCCACCACATGATGTGACCTCAATATCCCAGTCGTCCCCCTTCAGATCTGTGACCGATAATCTACTCGCCGCCATGTTCCAGGTCAAAGCTTGCCAGCCCACAGCGCGACATGTTTTTGCGGCTATAAGAGGAGGTCATGCCCAGAGCATCGCCGTCTTCGGGCATCCCGGGGCGGAAAAATTCGAGCTCGTGATCACGGGGCGGCACCTCACGCTGCGGTGTGATGGGCATAGCGCCGAACATGTCGCGTTCGGCGGTCCGATCTTCCACGGGCATGCGGCGCAGGATTTCCATGAAAAGAAGGACCACCCGGGCAACATCTTCTGGCCGCTGGCCGTCGAGGCGAACAAGCTTTACCAGATGCTGGACGGGCGGCATCGTGCCGAGGCGCTGATCGCGCGCGGGATGCCGAGCGAGGAGAAAATCGCGTTCCGTGGCCGCACGTTCACATCTGGGTCAACGTCGCCGACGATCCGAAGGTCGAGCTGAACGCCTCGCAGGATTCGATCATGTAGCGGCATCGCGCATTTGGCAATTCGTTCATGATAGCCGATGGCCGCTGCCTTCGAAGGTTGTCGACTCACTCGAACCCTCCGAAACTAAATGGACTATCCTCGTTCCAGTCGCGAACAATCGTTGAACGAAGATCTGAGTAGGGCAACGGAGCTTCAACGGCTTGGCCGTCTCGATTTGGCGGAGCAGATGTGCCGCTCGATCCTTCGTCGCGCGCCGGGAAACCCGCGCGCACTTCATCTGCTCGGAATGCTCGACTTTCAAAACGGACGGGTGGATGACGCGTTTTCCTTGTTGCAACGCGCTGCCGCCGTCGATCCAGCATCCGCGGTGGTGCGGAGCGACTTGGGCGCCGTGCTCGGACTGAGCGGCAGAATCGCCGAGGCGATCGCTGTTTTACGGGAAGCCGTCGCGCTCAGTCCTAGCTGGCCGGAGGCCCACAACAATCTTGGCGTCGCGCTGGAAAATGCCAGGCAGTACGAGTCGGCGTGCGACGCTTACCGTCAGGCGATCCAACTGCGCCCGCAATACGTCGATGCACGCAACCACCTTGGCAATTCACTGCGGTTGCTCGCTCGCCCTTCCGAAGCGGTCGTCGAGCACGAACTTGCGTTGAGTCTAAATCCCAATTCCGCGGCGGCGTATCGTGGCCTGGCCCACGTCTTTTCTGATTTGGGAAAACCTCAAGCCGCTGCCATCTCCTACCGCAAAGCAGTCGATTTACGCCCTGATTTGCCGGGTTGGCACAGCGATCTGCTTTTCGCATTGCACCATGTGCCAGAAGTCTCGCCGCGGAGGCTTTTTCAAGAGCATTTAGCGTGGGCGAATCGACATGGCTCCGCAACTTACCCGCCGTTGGCACCGCGTGAAGTCGATGCCGATCCGGATCGCAGGATTCGCATTGGCTACGTTTCGCCGGATTTTCGCTCGCATCCGACATCGCTCATGATGGAACCGCTGCTGGCCCATCACGACAAAGTCCAATTCGATATTTTTTGCAATTGAGAATGCAGTTGCTGCGCGGCCCGTCCACGAGTTCCTTTGCATGGATGTATCGCGGCTCCTTCAGGAACGGGTCGACAATCCGCTGCCAGAGCCTCAATACGTGCCTATAGTCGATGCCGCCATCCGCCACGACATGATAGATCCCCCTGGCTTCTTGACGCATCAGATGATCGAGAGCGGATGCGAGCAAATCGAGCGGCGTGATGCTGTTCGGTACGCCGGTGATAACGCTGGAAAAGCTCAGGAGCTTGGTGATCAAGTTGCGCGGATGCGACCCGTCATCGATCGGGAGGCGAATCCGCAGTTGCAGGACATCGGGAAGCCGTTCGAGGAGTTGTTCCACCCACCACTTGCTTTTGGAGTAAAAGCCGTTCAGGAAATTGGGCGGGTCGCCCTCGTAAAAGCCCGCGCCTCCGGCGTCTCCCTCGTAAAGGCAGCGGAGCCGATCTGCACGAGTCGCCGTCCCGCCTTTGCACACGCGGCGGCGAGGTTGTAGGCGCCGACGACGTTACTCAAGAGCGTTTGGGGCTGGTGCGTCTCGCACCAGCTCACGTTGAGCGTTCCACAGCGGCCGGCGGCGTTCACGACCCATTCGGCGTCGCTGCCGCTCACCTCCGCGAGCAGTTCGGCGGCCTGTTCCAGCCGACAGCGGCCGAACGTGATGTCGTGCGCGCCCCGACCGTTGTCGCGGCGTAACCGCGCGGTCAACGCGGTTCCAATAAATCCAGTGCCGTACATTAATAGATTCATTCAAACTTCCGATAAGGGTAGTCCAAACCAACGGGTGGCGCGGCGTCGAGGTCAAGTGCCACGTCCAGGAATCGACCGACACGCGCCTCGTTATCCGACAACCGCCCGGTGATCCAGATGCTGTCGCCGAATTCAAAAAGGGGAGAGAATGAACGGCGATGAATGACGCCGCCTGCAATCCCTCAGCGGCAGAACAGGGCATCGAGATGGCCCCGGAAATGATTGCCCCGTTAAACGCACCTTGCAGGAGTCGAACCTGCAACCTTCGGTTCCGTAGACCGACGCTCTATCCAATTGAGCTAAAGGTGCTCTGCTCGCCCGCGCCGGGTTGCGGACGCGAGGGAGAAATCTTACGGGAGACGGAAGATACGTTCAACAAGTGCGGAGTCCAGGAAACGGGAAGGGTCTGCCAATTTTTCCGGAAAAGCTGCATTATTGCGAGCAACAGTCGCGTTTTTTTTGCAATTGCGCGGGGTGTGGCACCACGAATCCATCAGACTCCTGGATTTATTGGCAGACCCAAACGGGAACCGCCGCGCACCAACGTCCGATAGCGGCAAATTCATTGGCGGGAACCAGGGAATCGCGGGTAAGATGGTTCATCAGCGGTCACGAGCGTCCGATCAATGAGTATGCATGTGACGCGCGAGATGGATCCGATCAAATCAGCACCGCGGCAGTTGATCATGCGATGGGTTCACGTCAAAGGTGTAAGACCGTCGGCGGCGCAGCGCGTCCGCGGGTTCAGCCTCGTCGAACTCCTGGTGGTGATTGGCATCATCGCCACGCTCATTGCCATTCTACTCCCGGCTCTCTCTGCTGCTCGTGAGGCCGCCCAGCGCGCGGTCTGCGCCGCCAACCTGCACAACTGGGGCATCGCCTGCCACGCGTTTGCCGACGATCATCGTGGGCGCTTCCCGATGGCGTTTCACCACACGCTGGGGGCGGTCTTCCCAAGCATGTTCGCGTACGGCGATCAGTATCCCAACCAGGGGCACACGTCGGGTCCGTACAACACGTTCGCGGAAAACGATCGCTACTACGGCGTCTCGCTGGAGACATTGTTTTCATACGGCCTGGTGAAGGGGGGTCTCCTGCCGCCCGGACCGATCGGCAGTGGCGTGAACTATGAGCCGGGCGGACTGAGCGGGTGCAACCTCTTTTGCCCGAGTTCGCAGAATACGTTACAGGTGGCATATCCGCCGGATGGATTGTGGGGGGAGATGTGCTGGACAAACTACATGTATATGGGCGGCTTGGACCAGGCGAACATGCCGTTCAACTTCGGTGCGGGGACGGCGAATCCATCGCCTTACGCCCACTGGGGAAACGTTATCCCCGCGCGCCGCGAGGATGACCGAAGGCTGGGTGAGCGCGTGCTGGCGGCGGACGAGGTGTGGTGGGGCGCGCTCGACTGGGGCGGGTCAAACCGGATCAACCACACCGTCGATAACAAGCGCCCCACGTTCCAAAACGTGCTGTACGGGGATGGACACGTCGAAGGACACGGCCAATCCTATTGGACGGCAGACCTGAACTGGAACGACTTCTCGCTTCAGCATTGGAGCAATGGTGCGCTGTTCTACTGGAACGGAACGGGACCCAATGCAGACGCCGGCACGCCCGCCGAAGGCCCGCAGGAACCGTTTCCCAAGGGGACGTGATTTTTTTACCCCGGAGGCCGGTGTGACATTTTACCGAAAGCGCGCATTCACGCTCGTCGAACTTCTCGTGGTCATCGGCATCATCGCGGTGCTCATCGCGATCCTGCTGCCGGCGCTGGCAGCGGCGCGCGAGGCCGCCAATCGCACGGTCTGCTCGGCCAATCTCCACAACTGGGGCCTTGCCTGCCACGGGTTTGCCGCCGAGCATCGCGGCAGGTTCCCGATGGCGTTCCACCACAACTCCGGCAACGACTTCCCGAGTCTGCTCGACTACGACCAGACCAACCGCTCAGTCCCTCCCTACGGAAACCTGCCCGACAGCGAGAACTACTACGGCATCACCCTCAAGACGATGTATTCGTACGGCGTGAATGCCGGCGACTTGCCGCCCCCTGGCGCGCCCGGATCTGACTTCCGCACCGAAGGCGCCGGCATTCACAACTGCAACCTCATCTGCCCAAGCTCGACGTACCCAATCGTCTCCTGGACCTGGATTGACACGCTCTGGGGCACCGGCGTCTGGATGAACTATATGTACATGGGCGGGTTGGACCAGGGGAACATGATCCCCAACTTCGGCACCGGATCCGCGACGCAGCAATCGCCCTACGCGCACTGGGGAAATATGCTCCCCGCCCGCCGTGAGGATGACGCGCGCCTGCCCGAGCGAGTGCTGGCAGCCGATGAAGTCTTCTGGTCGGGCTCGACGGGAACGGTCTGGGGCTCGATCACCGGGACCGAGTACCGCATCAATCACACGAACAACGGCAGGCGGCCGACGTTTCAAAACGTGTTGTATGGCGATGGGCACGTCGAAGGACATGGCAAACAGTATTTCCAGGCCGATATTGGCCCGGGCGTCGGCAACGACTGGTCGACGCTTCACTGGGTCGGCAACGGCGCGTACTTCTACTGGAACGGCACCGGCACCGCTTCGACTGCCGGCACGCCCACCGAAGGACCGCAATACGGATTCCCGCCGCCGGGGCCGTGAATAATGACTTCGCGTCGCAATTACTTGCCAGCGGGTTTCGCGCCCGGCGCAGCTTCCACTCCGCCCCCGGCATAACCCACGGCCCCGGTAGCATCTCGAGCGCCATTCCTCGATTCATAAAAGATCGGCGTATGAACCGGATCTCTAATCGCGGCCATGCGCGCCGCGGGCTTCACGTATAGGAAGCCGGGGTTGGAACCGGTGCGCGGGTTTTTTAGCAACTCGTCGAGCGACTGGTCTTTCTCGAGGAAGGGACGAAGCTGCTGCACATTGTCAGGGAGCACGCCATTGTGGGCTTTGACGTAGAGTGAGAACGCGGTGTAGAGCGCGCGCAGATGATCCGCCGCATCGTTGGCTGCCGCAGCCTGGCCAGCACGGGCGGCGGAGGGGATCAGCGCGGCCGCGAGCCGCTTCATTGCAGCGCCTTGAACGGAGAATGAGATCTTCGTTCCATGGCGGACGGGATGGATCGCGCCCGCGGCGATCTCGGCGGCGTCGCCTGGCCCGCCGCCCGGCGCGGGATGTTTGGGCACGGGTTTGGCTTTGGGATCTTTGGGTTCATCATCCGTTGACGAGGGCGCGTCGCCCGACAGTGCCTTGAGCTTTTCGGTCAGGTAAGCCGCCGCCGCTTCGTCCTCTGCGCGGATCGTCGCGCCGATGCCTGGCGACTTGCCCAGGCTCGCCACGATCACCGCCCAACGGCTCTTGAGCACGAACGGGATGACGTCGGCCAACTGCGGTGAAATGCCCGCCGTCGGGATGACGTTGGCCAGGGCGCGAACCTGATCGTTGGGAACGAACGCGATCGCGAGCGTCGCCTGACTTCCGGTTTCCGCCATCGCCTCGGCAAAGATTTTCGCGCGGGCGGCAGAGCCGGCGGCGGGAAGCTCCTGGTCGTGGCCATACAACACCAGATATGAGCCGACGTGGGCGAACTTGGGCATCTCCTCGGGTTTGGAATGCTCGGTGAGCATTTTCCGCACCGCCGTCTCATCGGAGCCGGGCCGCAGCTGGAGGTAGGCGGCGTAGTCGGGGGGCTGATCGTCCTTGCGCGCCGTGACGACGACGTTCACCGATTGCAGTCCCGCGTTCACAAGCGCCTCATGCGCGATCTGTAATCCCGCCAAGGCCAGGTCCGCCGATGGTGCCGACTGTGGTGCGGCGGCGGACAGCACATCGCGCGCCGTGGCACGAACCGACGTTGGATCGACCCGGGACAGGTCGAAGCGCGCCAGCAGGACGGTGTTCTCCTCGATCGCGGTGGTGGGAAGTGGGGCGGCGATGACGAGCGGCACACCGGCAACCAGCGCCAGTACAAACAGTGGGATCGAGGCGAACTTCAGCATTTGCGTGCTCCAACGACAACCTGGGTGAGACGGGATCATCCCAACAGCCATCCCACTCCTGCAAGTGTGTGGTATTGCGGAGTCGAAGGTTTATCTCGTCCTGGCGGCGCGGAATTGCAGCCTTCGCTTTCGTCGCTACGGCCGATCAACTAACCTTGGCGTCCGCGAGAACGGAGCCGGATCAAAACCGCGGAGCATCCCTTGAGGACCCTGGAAAACCCGTTGGAAACATCCGCGGAGCGGCACGATCGGCCGTGGTGGACGCTGCTCAGCCGTTATCACTGGTACGTGTTCGCGCTCGCCTCGATGGGGTGGCTGTTCGACACGATGGACCAGAACATCTTCACGCTCTCCCGAGCCGTGACGATGAGCGACCTGCTGCCGAATCTCTCGCGAACCGATCAGACGAAATACGGCGCGTGGGCGACCTCGCTGTTCATCATCGGCTGGGCGACCGGCGGCCTGGTGTTCGGCAAGATCGGCGACAAGCTGGGCCGCGCCAAGACGATGGCGCTCACCGTCCTGCTCTATGCCGTCTGCACGGGATTGAGCGGGTTGACGCGCACCTGGGGGCAGTTCGCCGCCGCCCGGCTGATCACGGGCCTGGGGATCGGCGGGGAGTTTGCGGCGGGGGCGGCGTTCGTCGCCGAGGTGATGCCGCAGGCGGCGCGGGCCAAGGCGCTGGGCGCGCTACAGGCGCTGTCCGGCGTCGGCAACATCATGGCCGCCGTGCTGTTCGGCCTGATCACCCCACTCCTGGGTTGGCGGGCGCTCTACTTCGTCGGGGCATTCCCCGCGCTGCTGGCGGTGGTGATCCGCCTGAGCCTGCGCGAATCGGAGCGGTGGACGGCGGCAAAAGAATCGGCCGGCGGCGACGCCGCCGCGCAGCAGCAGTTTGGACGACTAAGCGATCTCTTTGCAATTCCGCGCTGGCGGCGCAATGCGCTCTCGGGCCTGGCACTCGCGGTGGCGGGAGTGATTGGCCTGTGGGGCATCGGTTTCTATACGCCGGAGCTGATCAAATCGACCCTGCCCGCGATGTCGGCTCACAACGCCGAACAGATCGAACGCGCACTGGCTTCGCCGAGCGATCGCGCTCGGGCGGATATTCTAAACAGTTATTCCCCAGATGTTGGCAAATCCTATGTTGAATTGTTGCGCAGCGCCCGCGGCCCCGGCGAAGGGGCGGCGGCGTCGGTCGAGACACCCCTCACGCCGGGCAGGCGGGCACGGGTGGTGCAGCTCCTCGCCCACCGGATGAACCCGGACGACATCACCCGGCTTATCTCGCGCGGCTTCATCCTTCAGAATCTGGGTTCGATGGTGGCGACCCTTGGCTTCGCGCTGGTGGCAACGCGCATCGGCCGGCGCCCGACGTTCCTCATTGCCTTTCTCTTCGCCTGGGGAAGCATCGTGCTGACGTTCTGCACGTTTCACGATGCGTGGCAGGTCTGGTACCTCTGGCCGATCCTCGGCTTCGGCACGCTCGCCCCGTTCGGCGGCTACGTGCTCTACTTCCCGGAGATCTTCCCAACCCGCTTGCGGACGACCGGCACCGGCCTTTGTTACAACGTCGCCCGCTACATCGCCGCCACCGGCCCGCTGCTGCTCGGCGGGCTGACGAGCACACTGGACGGTCGGTTTCACATCTCCGGCCTGCGCGCCGCGGCAATGATCATCGCGAGCTGTTACCTGATCGGGATCATTGCCCTGATCTGGGCGCCTGAGACGATGGGCCGGCCGCTGCCGGAGGATGGGTAGCCCACGCGTGTATCACTGCAGGCCGAAATACCAGTACATCCAGGCGGCGGAATGCTCGATGGAAAAGTTCGACAATGAGAGGGCCGCCGTGTAGTGACCGGGGCCGACGCCCTGGACGTGGCCATCGCCGAAAAGAATGTTCTGGAATTTGGGCTTCTGTCCACCGGACACCGGAACCCAGCCGTGATTGGTGACCCAGTGATCGGTGCCTTCGAAATAGTTTGGATTCTGCAACGCGATGTAGAGCACGTCGTCCGCTCCCAGCACGCAATCGGCCAGGCTTTTATCCGACTGATCGACGGCCGGAATGAGGCTGGCGGGATTCACGTTGCCTGCGTAGCCGAAGACGTTGTAGTGGAGCCGTCTCTGCGTGTAACCGCCGACGTACTGATAATGCGTGCGGGTCAGTGAACCGACCAGGCCGTTGTAGCTGACGGAGTAGATCGGCGAATTTGAGCTGGGGCAGACGAGGCTCGAGGTAAGCCCGCCGGGGTCCTGCGCGATGGCATTGGCGGCATCGAACCCGCCGCCGGTTTCGGTGACGACGTACTGGAGGCTGCCAAGCTGAAGCCCGTATGACGCCCAGCCCTTGAGGTCGAGGCCGTAGAGTTCCTGGTACTGGTCGGGCGTGCCGGGGAAAGTGGCACGAATGTTGGTCGTGCCGGGATCTTCCATCTGGTTCTTGGTGGTCTGAAACGGTTCGATGGAATCGGGGATGGGGCAGTAGGTGCCGTGCACCATGGCCGCCGGAAACCGGCCGCGATGGTCGGCGGCGAAGTTGTAGGCTGCCACGCCCCAGTTGCGCAGATTGAACGAACACTTCGTGCGGTTGGCCGATTCACGCGCCGCTGCCAGCGCGGGCATCAGGATCGCGATCAGCACTGCAATAATGCCGATCACGACCAGCAGCTCCACCAGCGTGAATGCCGCCGCGCAGGGATTCATGCGCCGCCGTCGGCACGAACGAAGACTGTCGAAACGGATATCCCAGCCCATGGTTACTCCAGCCTCGGATCGCCCAGCGAAATGAAGTCTCCGTGATAATCGTCGCCACCATCGGTGGTGACGATCGTCAGGTATCGGTCATTGCTCGACAGCTCAACGCGCACGTCGAAGGGAGGGTCGCTAAGCAGCACCGGCGTGCGCTGGAAGCGCAAGGCGCCATCCACGAAGACCCACAGGTCGGACTTACCGCTGATGCCGGAAACGTGCGCCGCTCCCGCCGTGTTCTGACCGACGGCGCAGAACCGCGTCCACGTTGCGCCCGGGTGGGCGGCGCGGATCGCCGCCAGGTCGAACGTGATCCCCTTGCTTGCATGCATGAACAGCACGCCATGACCGGTGCGCCCGTAGTCCTGCCCGCCGATGACCGAGGGCCGATAGGTGGCCTGGGCGTCATTCTCATACGGGACCGGACCGCCGGCCCAGAGCCAGAACCAGCTCTTCCCGTGCGTTTCCGGGAACCCAGCAAACGAATGGCCGGCGGGATCGAGGACGGATGGCGTCTTGCCGCCCAGCGGCACGAAGACTGACGCGATCATCGGGCTACCGCCCACGGCGTGGAGCGTGCCGTCACCATCGAGGTCGTACTTGCCCAAAGGCGGAGCCGACGTCTTGCGCGAGCCATCGACGACGTTGATCCCACCGCCGCGCCGGTGATCGGTCCCGTTGCCGCCGGCAACGATGCTGGTCAGGTCGATCAACGGCAGCTCGTGGATGAACGCGCCCGGGCGGACGGCGATGTTAGTGATGCGCGACGAGTTGGGATCAACGCGTGCGGCTTCGTGTTCCACCAGGTTGATGGGATGACTGCCAGCAGTCGAAGGCTCCAGGCGCACCTGCCCGCGGAGGACATGGGTCTCAGTCGCGCCCGACGGCGTGACGAGGACGCCGAACTCCGTACCCAGGTCAACGAGGGAAGCTGCCGGCGTTAACACCGTGAAGCCGGTGGCACGATGCTCGACGTGCGCGGTGAGCATTCCCTGTGACAAGCTCAAGGCGGCAGGGGAGGTCAGCTCGAAACGCGCAGGGCCATGGACGATGACTTCCGCGCCGCCATCGAGCACGATCCGCGCCGCGCCGGACTCGAGCTCGAGCGCACCGGTTGAGAGTCGTTGGCCGTGCAGGACCTTTGGCAAATCATTGGAGAATCGGGCATCGACGGAGGACGCGAGCGTCGCGACCAACGCGACGGACGTGGGTTGGTGGCGAGGGGTGGCGGTGGGCCATCCCATCCAAAGCCCGATTGCGGCCAACAAGAGCGCCGCCGCCGCGGCAGCCCACCAGCGAAGCGCCGGCAGGCGGGACGTGCGATGCGGCAAGGTGGGAGGCGTGTTCGCGATGAGCGGTTCGGCGGGCCAGTCGCCATGGTGCGGCTGAGCATTTTCCACAATTGCCGGAAGGCACATCGTGTCAGCCAGGCCGGCGTCCGCGGTTGACACCTTCGCGCTCACCTCGCGCAGGAGGTCCACCCCGTTGTGCGTAGTGGCGTACTGCGCAACGCGATAATGCTGGTGAACGTACTCGATGTAGATTTGCACGACCTCGGCACGCTCGAGGAGGAGCTGTTCGAGCCGCCGGTACTGCTCATCGCTCAGGCGCGATTCCAACAGCGCGTCGATCAGCGCGCGCGGTTCGGCGAATGGGTCTTGAGCTGCACTCGTATCGGTTGCGCTCACGTGAGACCTCCCGCCCCAAGCGTGCGATTGACGCAATCCCAGAGAGATTTGCGGATTCGATTCAGTGCTTTATAGACGGCGTCAACGGTGCGGCCGGTCGCCTCGGCAACGCTCTCCACGCTGGCCCCTTCTTCGTAGCGAAGGCTCAGCATCCGCCGTTGATCGGGCTTCAAACGGGTGAGGCAGCGGTCGAGGGCCGTCTGTCGTTCGTCGAGACGTCCGGAAAGGTCAACGGTGCGGATGGCGATCGTCTCTAGGACCTCGTCGCTGAAGTGAGCCTTGCGCCGCGCGTCGACTTTCCGGAAATCCTTCGCCTTGCGGTAGACGATCTTCGATGCCCAGGCGAAGAAATTACTCCCTGGCTCGAACGACTCGAAGTTGCGCCACAGCACCAGGCTCGATTGCTGATAGACCTCCGCCGCATCCTCCCACCTTGGCACCAATGACAGGGCGAAGGCGCGCAGCCGTACCTCGTGTCGCGTGTAAAGGTCGATGAACTCCTCCACCCGGGTTCCACCGGCCTGGGGCGGTCGCCCCCGCGCAGCATCCGCCGCGGCCGCGCTGGGCGACATCGGAGAAGCGGACTTGGGAGGAACCGGTTCGTTCATGCGATCAGGTCGTGAATGAGCCGTCCATGAACGTCCGTCAGACGGCGGTAAATTCCGTTGTGATAGAACGACAGCTTCTCGTGGTGCAGACCCAGCAAGTGAAGTGCAGTGGCGTGGATGTCGTAGCAATAGGTGGGGTTGTCCGCCGCACGGTAGCCCAGTTCATCGCTGGAGCCGTACCCCATGCCGGGTTTGATGCCGCCGCCCGCGAGCCATACGGTGAATGCGCCAGGGTTGTGGTCGCGGCCCATCCCCTGTGCGGCGGGTTGGCGTCCAAACTCCGTCATGCACATGACCAGCGTGTCGTCGAGCAGGCCGCGCGACTTGAGGTCCGTCAGCAGCGCTGCGGCGCCGGAGTCGAGGATCGGGCCCCAGTAGCCATGATCGCGCACGAGGTCTTCGTGCGAGTCCCAGTTGGGTCGGGGCATTCCCTGCACGGTCATGTTCTCGGCGCCGCAGTAGATCTGCACGAAGCGCACGCCGCGCTCGACGAGCCGTCTCGCCATCAGGCACTGGCGGCCAAAGGAACCGGCGTCTTTGTGATCGAGGCAATAGAGTTCCCGCGTGGCCTTGGTCTCACCCGCCAGGTCAGTCACTTCTGGCGCGCTGAGCTGAAGCCGGGCGGCCAGCTCATATGCGGTGATGCGGGCGTCGAGCTCGCTGTCGCCAGGTCGCTGCGCGCCGTGTGCGACATTGAGGGATCGGAGGAAGTCGCGCCCCGCGACCTCGCCGGCCGGCGTGATGTCCGGAGCGCCGGCGGGCGGGAACAGGTCGTAGACCGGGTCGCGGCCTTTGGCCGTCTCCATTGCGGTCCCCTGATGAACTGCCGGCAGAAATCCCGCGCCCCAGTTGACCGGTCCGCCCGGCGGGAGGCCGCGCGGGTCAGGTAGGACGACGAACGCCGGCAGGTTCTGCGTCTCGCATCCCAGGCCGTACGTGACCCACGCGCCCATCGACGGAAAGCCCGGGAGGATGAACCCCGTGTTCATCATGAAGCAGCCCGGGCCGTGCAGCGCGGTCTTGCTGGTCATCGAGTAGACGAAGGCCATGTCATCTACGCAGTTGCTCAACCTGGGAAACAGCGATGACATCCACCGCCCGCTCTGGCCGTACTGACGGAACGGCCAAAACGACGGCTGGCAGTTCCCTGGCTTGGAACCGAAGAACTGGAGCTTTCCGGTGGGATCGAAAGGCTTGCCGGCACGCTTCGCCAGTCCGGGCTTGTAATCCCAGGTATCGACCTGGCTCATGCCGCCGGGGCAGAAGATCTGGATCACCCGCTTGGCCCGTGGCGCGAAATGCGGCGCGCGGGCGGCGAGCGCCGCGGGACCACCGTCGACAACGGGGGCCGCGCTCGCCATCGCGCCGCGCAGCAAGCGGCTTTCGGCGAGGAGCGACGTCAGCGCCAGTCCGCCCAGCCCGCCACCCAGCTGCCAGAGAAAATTCCGGCGGGTGACATGGCCTTGACGGAGGTTGCAGGGGTACGGGTGATTCATGGCGGCGACACGATCCTCGCTCAATCGACGTACGCAAACTCGTTCGCGTTCAGCAACATTCGACACAGGTAAAATAAATTCGACTTCGCAATCAACTCCACGGATTCCCGCGATTCTTCGGCCGCCGGCGCGCGTCCGAACGCGAGTTGAAATGCCCTCTGGATCTGGGCATCGGTATCCGCCTCTCCGGTCTCACGACGGACGCGGTCGGCAAAACGGCGCGCCTGCACCAGAACGAAATCATCGTTCAGCAGGGCCAGCGACTGGAGCGAGGTCGTCGTCGCGATCCGCGCGGGTGTCAGGTTCGACGGATTGGGGCAGTCAAGTGTCGTGAGGAATTGCTGCGGCGTGCTCCGGACCACGAAACGGTAAACGCTCCGTCGCCACGTCGCCGGCTGCTCCGCGGCGGCGGTCGTGTAGCGATAGATCGGCGCGTACGCCTCTTCGTACTGGAAGTCGGTATAGCCCGGGCCACCGGCCGTTTCGTCAAGCGACCCGCTGACGGCCAGGATCGCGTCGCGCATCGTTTCGGCCTCGAGCCGGTGCGGCTTCACTCGCCACACGAGCCGGTCCTGTGCGTCAATCGCGACGGCGGCAGGATTCGATGCCGACGACTGGCGATAGGTGCTGCTGGTCAGGATCAGGCGGTGCATCGACTTGAGCGACCAATCCCGGCGGAGCAGCTCGTCGGCGAGCCAGTCGAGCAGTTCCGGATGCGATGGGCGATCCCCGCCGTGTCCGAAGTCGCTGGGCGTGGTGACGATTCCCTGGCCGAAGTGATAGTGCCAGAGGCGATTGACGATCACGCGTCGCGTCAGCGGGTTTCGCTCATCGGTGATCCAGCGGGCGAGCGCGGCCCGTCGCCCGCCTTCCGGTGTGGCATCCGTACCAAGATCGGAAGACAACGAAGCCACCCAGGCGATCGTCCCCGGCGTCACCGCTTCCTCGGGCGATTCGGGATCGCCGCGTTTGAGCACGTGCGTTTCCAGTGGCTTTTCGGAGGTGATCGCATAGACGCGCGTCGGTTTCGGCAGCGACTTCAACGATTTCTCTGCCGCCTCCCGCTCCGCCCGCATCTGAGCGATTTGCGCCTTTTGTGCAGCGTTGAGTGGAGCGGCGGCGCTGTCGGGGACGAGTTGTGGATCGCCGAAGAAGACCTGGTCGTAGGCGATCGTGTCTCCGCCATCGGTCGCGATCAGGGAGAGGAAGCGATCGGTCGGCTGGATTGGAACGTTGATGTCAACGCCGCCTCGATCGTGTGTGATCGCTTGCGCGCTGGAGCGCAACTTGCCATCGATCAGGACCTGAAAGTCAGCGCTTCCTTTGCCGAGCCCGCCGTAGCCGGCGACGGCATGGAAACGGAACGCGGGGAAGGCGGGGTTGGCGGCGCGGATCGCGGCGAGGTCAAACGTGATCAGCTTGTTGGCGTGCAGGCCGATCATCGTGTGGCCGGGGGCGGCGTAGTCCACATCGCCCAACTTGCTCGCGTCCTGTTTTTGCACCGGACCGGGTTGAATCAGGTCCCACGTGAGGCCCGAGGTGTGCGGCACGGTCGCGGTCAGGCCCGTCGAGCTGATCGGCGCTGGAGTTGAACCGCTCGGGCCGCCATCGGGGATCGAGATCGAATCGATATACGCCGATTCAGGTTTCACCAGCTTGTTGACGGGCGCATGCTCGACGATCGCCACTTGTCCGGGCGTGAGCTTGCCAGTCGTGATATCCAGGCCCCGGCCGCGCGGCGCGGCGCCGTGACCGTCTCCCCCGGCGACGATGTCAGCAAGTGAGACCGGGGTAGCGGCGAGGAAATCGATGCCCCGAGTCAACGCGTGAATCTGTTGCTCGAGATCTTTCTTTCGCTGGTCGTGTCGAACGATCTCGGCCGTATCGGCATCGCGGTCGCCGCGGTGGACGCCGGCGAAAACGGAAACGAGCCGGTAGTAGTCGCGCTGGGCGATCGGGTCGAGCTTGTGATTGTGACAGCGGGCGCAGTTGATCGTGAGCCCGACGATCGAGGTGATCACCTGCGTGACCATGTCATCGAGATCGCCCGCGCGCGCGGCGCGGTGCAGCGCGTCACCCTGGGCTTCGACGTTACCCACAAAATCCCACGGGCCGGCGGCAAGAAATCCGGTGGCGATGATGGCGTCGGGGTCATTGGGGGTGAGGACATCGCCGGCGATCTGCTCGCGGAGGAACTGGTCGTAGCGCTCGTCGCTATTCAATGCCCAAATGACGTAATCGCGGTAAGGCCAGGCGTGATCGCGCCGCTGGTCGCGCTCGAAGCCGTGTGTGTCGGCGTAATGAGCAACGTCGAGCCAGTGGCGAGCCCAGTGCTCGCCATAGTGGGGAGAAGCGAGAAGTCGGTCGACAAGTTTTTCGTATGCGTCGGGCGATGGGTCAGCGACGAACGCCGACACATCCCGCGGCGCGGGCGGAAGGCCGAGCAGGTCAAAGTAAAGCCGGCGAATGAGGGTACGGCGGTCGGCTTCGGGGGCGGGCGAGAGTCCTTTCTCTTCGAGCTTCGCAAGGACGAACGCGTCAATCGGATTACGAACCCACGCCGTCTTGCCCACCGAAGGCGGAACCGGCCGTTGCACTGGCTGGACGGACCAGAATTGAGCGGCGTCCTCGCCGGTGCTTGCGGCCGGACGGGTTGCCTGAGCGAAGGCCAACCCGCCCGCGATCGCAAGCACGACGACGCCCAATACGGGTGAGGCAAAACGCACAGTCATTTCGCTATTGGGCGAGGCGCCGCATTCGGCGAGAGAAACTAATTAAACCGACCGCACCAAGCGATACGATTCCTGCCGAGCCCGGTTCAGGAACGCTCACGATCTGGATCCCCATCAATTCCGCCCGAAAATTGTTGTTTCCCGGCGTGGCGGTCAGCGTAAAGGCCGAGCCGCTCACGTTGGTGAAAAGGGCATAGTTGCTGCCGGCGGTCGCCGCCGCCTCGGTGTTGCCCGTTGCCTGCACGAAGGTACCCGCAAACGCCGCCGTGTCCTTTGTCCAGTACGTCTGGCTGCCGATGTTATAACCAGCGACGACGGCACCATTTGTGGTGACGGCGTCAAAGTAGGCGTAGACGTTGTACGTCGAGCCAAAGCTCGCGGGAAGGGTCACCGTGACTGAAGCGGGAACGGGACCGCCAAAGCCGGACCCGCGCTCATCGATTCCGGCGTGCATCATCTTGAAATCCGCGCTGGTCGCGGGATTGGTGTTCGTCTCGTACGTGCCATTGCTGGCGTACGTGACGGAGGCGCCGGTCACCGTGTTCCCCAATTGATCGGTCAGCGTGCTGGAGGAACCGCTGTTGGTGGCCAGGTTGTTCCAATTGGCCGCCGGAGCCACGCCCGCCACATCGGACGGCAGCAGCGGGTAGGTCGGCGCGGGAAGGCCATTTTGATCGTTCCCGCTCGAAAAGTTGAGGCTGATTGTGCCAGCATCCGCGTGAGGCGCCAGGATCAGCATCAGGCTTGCCGCAACAGGTGCCAGGCTCAGCAATGGACGGTTCAACATGACATTCCGCAATACGCGAGTGAAACGGTTCAAGACTCACCTCCGTCAGACAGGAAAATGTTCGCCGCGCGTCACCAGACCGCAGCCTGATAAGTAAAGGGACGGATCGCCCTGATTTTGGACAATGGATTTGAGGCGGTTCCCACAACACCTTGCTCCGTGCGTGAAAACGACCCCGGAAGGAGACTTGGGCGGGCGGTTCAGCGGGGCACAATCCCGTCTCATTGCGCGGCAAACTGCTTGTACTTCTCATCCAGCTTGGCATCCGCGGCTGTTCCCTGATGAACGACGACGAAGTAGTGAAAAGTGGCGGTCTTCCCGGCCTCGATCGTGAAATCGCCGGCATGTTTGTCGAGCTTTGGGTCAAAATCGTGGTAGCCGAACGGGTTGGCCGTCATGAGTCCGTACTGGCGCACGTGCCAGGTGGTGGGGTGGCGCGGGTTGGCGGGGCTGTCGAAGATGGCGATGCCGTACGGCTTGCCGTTCACCATGCCGGAGATGTCGCACCAGTCAGCGGGCTTCCCCCAGCAGGCAGGTTCGCCCGTGTCGCCCCTGGAGTTGGTGATCGTTTCCGTCCTGGCGATGTCGGTCGCCACTCGAACCGAGCAGAGGCCGGCGTCCTTCCGGTCGCCCAAAATCACCGCCGCATCGCCCGCGGTGAGGGCCACGGTCCAGTCCACGCCGCGGGAGCCGTTGGGGAATGCGATGAAGCGCATCGTGCGCGTCTCGTGAAGGAGCGTCTTGGCCGGATCCTTGTCTTCCCAATCCAGCTTTTCGACGAACGTGTCTCCTTCTAGTTTTTCGAACTTTAGGTGCTTCTGTTTCGCGGGACGCGGCTTGCCCATCAGCGACCAGTGATCGACCCCGTTCACGTCCTGCTCAGCGACCCACATTGACTGGTGATGGGGGTGGTCACTCCTGGGGAGGCTGTACTGATCCGACGTTACTGGCGTGCCGTCGGCCGCGAGGACGGGCAGGAAAAACGGCCGCGTGAAGTCGCGGTCGTCGCGCGGGCCAAACCAGTAATCAGTGAACGGCTTCCCGTCGATCTCGACGTGAACGTGGTTCGCTTCTTCAGCGAGCTTGACCGGCACATCGGCCAGTGTGAACGAGCAAGTGCAGGCCAAGATCAACGTTGTGCAGCAAGCGCCGAATCTCATCGGTTCGATCCTCCGCATAGGTATACCGCCATCTCTCCGACGTGCTCGCTGGTGCGCGGAATTGAATGGTCACAGAGGCCGCAGAGAGCGCAGAGATCACGGAGCGGATGTTTTGTTGGGAAGGCGCCTCTGCCTCTTCCCTAAACTCTAAACTCTAAACTCCAAACTCTAAATTCTAGAACCCAGCACCTTCGGATCCACCTTCGCCTTGACGGTCCGCCGATCGAGACCCAGGCGTCGCGCGGTTTCCTCGAGGTTGCGGGTACGGGAGTAGACGAGCGTGCAGTAACGGCGGAGCAGGTCGTCGGCGCTGAGCACGCCGCGATCGAGCTCGTCGGCGAGGCGCTCGGCGGCGGACGCCGTGCTGCTCTCGGCCACGGCTGGGCGGTACTCGTGGCGGATCAGGACGTTTCGCACGCACTGCTCCAGCTCGCGGAAGTTGCCCGGCCAGGGATAGTCGCGGCCGAGGTTCTCCACGACCCATCGCTCGACTTCGCCAGTCAGGTCGTCGGCTTCCTACGGGGCGATCCGGCTGGCGATGAAGAAGATCATGCTCCGCAGGTCCACCGGCGACTCCTCGAGCTGCTGGCGGAGCGAGGGGGTCATCACCATGTCCGAACAGAGCCGGTAATAAAAATCACGGCGGAAGCGCCCGTCGTTCATCTCACGGCCCAGGTCACGGTTCGTCGCCGCGATGATCTTTCCTTTGAACGGCCGCGTCTTCGTGTCCCCGAGCCGTTGAAACTCCCGCGTCTGGAGCACTCGCAGGAGCTTCACCTGGATCAACGGGTCTAACTCGCCGATCTCATCGAGGAAGACGGTCCCGAGCGGCTGGCAAACCTCCATCCACCCCGCGCGATCCTCCAGTGCCCCGGTAAAGGCGCCACGGCGATGGCCGAACAGCTCGGATTCGATCAGGGTCGGCGATAGCGCCGAGAGGTTCAGCGCGTGAAACGATCCGGCGAAGTCGCCGGTGAAGCTGCGCGCCTTGGCGTCAAAGGGAATATAGCGCGACATCGCGATCGCTCGGGCGACCAGCTCTTTGCCGGTGCCGGAAGGACCGGTGACGAGCGTCGTCAGATCGTTCATGCGGTCGTACATCACCCGGCGGTAGCGAAGCATGTCGTGCGTGAAGATCGACTGCCAGATCGAGGCGCGCAGCCGTGCCGCTGCCATCGACGCCCCAACGATGTATTGAAAGATGTGGTGGAATGCCCGGCGGACCTGGAAGCAGCAGGCGAAGAGGTGGTGGGGCGGGTAGTCGGTCGGCAGCCGCACGCCGGGGATTTGCAGGAACTGTTCGCACGCCTCCACGAAAGGTGCGTAGATCGCCGCGGTTTCCTGCTGAGGCTTTGCGGCACTCGCGTCGATGATCGACTGGAGCGCCTGCTGCACGCGGTAATAGAGGACGTAGAGCGCGACCCCTTCGTAAATCGCCAGCTCTCGGTCCGAGGCACCGGCGCCGGCGGCGAGCCGGGCGCGCAGTTCCAGTGCGAGGGCCTCGGCCCGCCGTTGAAGCTTGCCAATGTTGGGGCGATTGCCGTCCACGTTGCGCGCGACGTTCCAGACGACGTCGGCGTCGACGAATTCATCGCCAAGGATCTCCCGCTCTACCTGAATTCGCTCCGTCAGGAATGGATTGCACGAGGCGAGACTGGCGAATGCGGCGGCCAGGGACGACTCGGCGGGCGATTGGAAGAGCATGCGCTTTCGATAGGTGGCGTGCATCGAATGTATACCTCCTGGGCAATCTATGCCAGCCGTGACCGACTACTGGTGCAATGACGAAGCGCGTAAACGCCGGAATCTGCACGGTTTGACCCTATCCGTCCGCGCGGAACACCTCGTGCTTTGCAATTCCCCGTCCACACGTGGGAATCGCATGACAGACCCAAACACGATCGTCGCCTGGATCGGGATGCTGGCCGGCGTTTGCACCGGCTCGATCGCCGGCCTGTTCTTCCAGCGGGAGGAGTGGCTGGGCGGGTATGCCTCCTGGCGGCGGCGCCTGATGCGCCTGGGGCATATCGCGCTCTTCGGCATCGCCCTGATCAATCTCGCCTATGCGCTTCCCGTTCATGCGCTGGGTTGGCCGGGCACACGCGGCGCTTCGCTGGCGCTGATCGTCGCGAACTTTCTCATGCCGCTCGTCTGCTATCTCGCCGCGTGGCGAAAGCCGTTTCGATGGCTTTTCGCGTTGCCGGTCGGCTGCGCGATCGCGGGCATCGCCATCCCGCTCTGGCTCACGGTGAACCCATGAAAACGATCCGTAACCTGTGGCGTCGTCCGTTCATCGAGTTCGCGGATGACAACGCGTTCGTGAACCGCGCGTGGTGGAAGCGTTTTCTTCCCGAGCTGGCGACGCGCCACGTTCGCTGGTTTGCCGAAACGGACCTGTCGGTCGAGGACCTTCGCCACGGCTTCTACGACCTGGCCGGCCGGCTCTACAGCGACTCGTTCACGCGCCACCGGAAGGACGCCTTCCGGCATCGCCATCTGCACCGTGCCCTCGTGGAGTAGATTGAGCGAAGGCAGCGCATTCTCTTGACGCCTGATCGATTTGCCATAGCATTTGCCCATTCAAAAGAAAGGAGTCTCCGAATGGGCAGTCGATGGATGGGCTTGGGGGTTTTTGGGTTAATGACACTTCTCTCGGTGGGTTGTCAGAACAAGGTCGCACAGGAAAACCGGGATCTCCGTGGTCAGACGCGCGAGTTGCAAGCGCAGCTCGACGAGGCGCATCGTCAGCAGGCGATGCGCGACCAGAGCGCGCATCTGACGCCAGCCCCGACGCCTCCCGTGGTGGTGACGCCGCCGCCGGTCGCTCCCGTTACGCCGATTAAACAGCCGGACCTCGCTGGACTGGACACGCGGGTGGATCCGGTCGCGGGCACCACGACGGTGACGCTGCCGGGCGACGTATTCTTCGATCCGGGCAAGGCGGAGCTGAAGACGTCCGCCAAGCCCTCCCTCGACAAGGTTGCCGCTGCTTTGAAGAAGGAGTACGGCGGCAAGACGGTCAAGGTGGAGGGTTACACCGACACCGATCCGATCAAACACAGCAAGTGGAAGAGCAACCAGGAGCTTTCCGAAGCCCGCGCCGCCGCGGTCCGGGATTACCTGGTGAACAAGGGCGTCGGCACGGAACGCCTGACGATCGAAGGCCTCGGTGAAACGAAGCCCAAGGGCACCAAGGCCGCAAGCCGTCGGGTGGAAGTGGTCGTGATCACGCGGTGAGCAAGACGCGTACGGTCGTACTATACCGCCAGGTAAATCGCAGAGCGTCAGGCGCCATCGGCCCCTGACGCTTTGCGTTTTACGATCGGCGACATTTGCTCATCGAGTTCCTTGCTTACAATCCCCCGATGTTCATCTCGATCCTCGATTACGGCATGGCCAACCTGCGCTCGGTGCAGAAAGCATTCGAAGCCGTCGGCGCCGATGCGCGCATCATCTCCCGGCCGGAACAAATTGAATCCGCGGAAAAACTGGTACTGCCCGGCGTGGGCGCTTTCCAGGACGCGGTGGCCACGCTGCGCGACCAGCACCTTGACGGCCCGATCCTCCGCCACATCGAGAAGGGCAAGCCGTTCCTGGGCATTTGCCTGGGTCTGCAGATGCTCTTCGACGTCGGCTACGAGGACGGCGAGCACCGCGGCCTGGGCGTCCTGCGCGGCTCGTGCGTCCGCTTTGACGTCGATCGCACCCAGGGCCTGAAGGTCCCGCACATGGGGTGGAACCAGCTCAACGTCCGCCGGCCCTCTCCGCTCCTGCGCGACCTCCCGCCCGGCTGCGGCGTCTACTTCGTCCACGGCTACCACGTCGTCCCCACCGACTCATCCGTCATCGCCACCACCACCGACTACGGCGGCGAATTCGTCAGCAGCATCTGGCGCGACAACGTTTACGCCACGCAGTTCCACCCCGAGAAGAGCCAGACGGTGGGGCTGAAGATATTAGAGAATTTCTCGACTCAACTTTAACGATGAAGGAGGAACGATGGATGATGAACTGAAGGGGGCACCGTTCATCATTCATCGTTCCCACTTCATCATTTCCTCAAACGACAGTTGTCCGTGGGTGGAGGGCCGACGGAAATGGGCCGCGGACAGTGGGCGGATGTCGCGGTTCAGGCCGTTCTTTCGCGTGAAGACGTCGAACGTCTGAGCGATTTGTTCGACGATCGATCCGCGTCCGCGACCGCGATTGGCATAGGACGATTCATACAGCTTTCTGCCGTGCGCCTGGCGAAGCAGGGATTCGATTTTCCGCGCGCGATCGGGATGTACCGATCGCGTCAGCCAATCGAGGAACAGGTCTTTGACCTGATACGGCAGCCGCAAGAGCGTCCACGCCGCCCGGCGGGCGCCGGCATCGGCGATCGCCTCGAGGAGCCGCGGCAATTCCACGTCGGTCAGGCCGGGGATGATCGGCGCGATGTTGACGGTGACGGGAATGCCCGCCTCCGTCAGCTCGCGGATCGTCCGCAGCCGGCCGGCGGGCGACGACGCCCGCGGCTCCAGCTTCCGCGCCAGCTCGCTGTCGAGCGTCACCAGCGTCACCGTGACCCGGCCGGCGTTCATCTCCGAGAGCCGTTGCCACAGGTCCGTATCGCGCAGCACCAGCGCGCTCTTGGTCATCGTCGAGACTGGCTGCCCGCAATCCGCCATAACCTGGAGGCACTGGCGGGCGATCCGCATCGTGTGCTCGATCGGCTGATAGATATCCGTGATCGCCGACATCACGATCGGCTCCGCCCGCCAGGCCGGCGACGCCAGTTCCCGCTCGAGCAGCGCCGCGGCATCCGGCTTGGCCATCAGCTTCGTCTCAAAATCGAGCCCGCAACTGAACCCCAGGTATTCGTGGTAAGGCCGTGCAAAACAATAAATGCACCCATGCTCGCAGCCGCGATACGGATTGACCGTCCAGTCGAACGGAACATCCGAGGTCCGCGCCACGTGATTGATGATGCGCTGCGTCCGATCGAGAAAGACCTGCCGTTCTACATGATGGGTCGAGCCATCTTCGTTCTGTCGCTCGACCGATTGTCGGTCGATCTCCTCGCCGAGAACGTGAAGCCGTATCGCTTCGAAGCGATTGCCGGGATTGATCCCCGCCGCCCGGCGATGGGCGGGGCCGTTGGGGAGCGCGTCGCGATAGGAGAAGTCTTTGTCGTCGTCCTCGGCCATCCGAGCATATTGCTAACGATCGCGGGCTGCCGTCAACTTCACAAGGGGAAGTTTTGTTTGTTGCAAGAGCGTTAAACACGTTCGTGTCGGACCGTGAATTCTCAGGAGGGGATCAGCGTCTTGCGGATCCGAATGTGATCCTGAAGGTCTTGGATCGTCTACTCGTCCAATCGACCTTCTGGTCATCTTATGTTACTGGAAGGACCTTAACCGCGCCTCATGAACCAGATGTTGAAGATGGCAACCGAACCTCGGCATCCCACCGTTTAGACCTTCCCTGCACAGCTCCATGCAAACCAGCGTCCAATGGTCGCACACATAATGCGCGCGGTTGAAATCGTGCTTTTCGATCAATTGTCGGACCAAGTCGGCGACCATCCAATAGGGTACGTCCAGGAAGTGGTTGAGGCTTTCAAATTCCTGGGGAGTCGGTCGTCCTTTGTACACCGGCATCAATCTGACCTTTGTGAAAATCGCAACGACGTCAACCCCTCGTGCCCGCGATGATTCTGGCCGTTTTCGCCATTCGCTGAGCGCGGCTTGAACCCACGGGTCATCGGGATGGAGCATTTCGAGCGCCTGATAGAAGCCGTCCATGAGCGGGTCGTGCTGGACCCGTTCATAACCGTCCGCCAGACACCACCATGTTCGATCGGTTGGCTCCTGTGCAGCCGTTGGAGCGAGGATGGAGCGTGAGTCGATCCGGTGGGCGGCAATGTCCACTTCGGCAACTAGCTCGAATTGCTCGTGCTGGACCAGTACATCGTTGGGCACCGAGCCGTGGGGGATGCGCGGCTTTGGTGGCGATGAGCCGGCCGCCGATTGCGTGGGTCACCTTCCAGCCATCGATCAACTCGGCAATCTGCGACGCCTCGTAGTGCCGAGCCATCGGCTGCATGAGTTCCCGGTCGCGCCGAAAGACAAAGAAGGCATGACGCGCGCAGTAAGACCCCGGCGCCCAATCCAAGTCCCCTGAAAAGAGAAATGAAAATGCGTATGTAACTGCAGGATCAGCGGATTGATCTGGTGAGGAAAAAATGAACGGCAGCATCAGCGCGTTGAACCCTGCGGATTCAAAGGGGGCGTGACTGAATGCCGGAAATCGCTTCTCCCAGACGGGCAGCGAATGGAATGTCTTCTTGAGCGGCGGCATCGCGCCGACCAAAGAAGCTCCATCGCCCTCCGGATTCGCGCGGGCGATCTCGCGATGAGTCGCCAACAGGCCTAAAACGCAGATCAGAAGAACGACGGGGCGGCGGATTTGCTTAATCATCTGTCATGTTCCCTTGAACCATCTGGCCAGGGGGAATGACATTGCATGCGGGCCGTGTGGAAACGATAAAGAGTTGATCAATTTCCCATCTTCAGCTCGCTCTGATGCTTCGGAAGCATTTTCTCAGCGGGCGGTTCAATTCCCTTCGGTCCTTCTCAAGCTGCGATTCGCTTTCCCAGCGGCTCGATCCGGCGTTGAATCTCGCGGATCGAATCAGGCAGTTCGCCTTCGCCGAATCGCTTCCACCAGTTCACAACGGTGAGGCCGACCGGCTGATCCGTCGCCTCCTCGCGAAGGAGGATGAAGCCATCATCGGTTTCCTCACCCACCGCCGGAGTAGAGCGTCGGTCTTCGAGCCGCAGGTACAGCACGTCATCGGCGACATCATAGTGATACCAAACTGCCCCCACGACGCCTTCAATTGTTTCGATTACGGCCATTCCGGTGCTCCTTTCATCCCTCGCAAACCAGAAGGCCAACGAAGTGACTCGCGACGTCACCGCGTGGGCCCGATCCGGCATCGGACCGATTTTGCGGCAACCTGCTTCGAGCCTGGGCCCGCCTCGGTCCGCTCAGCAGACAGCAGTTCTGAAGGGATGCTGCCTACAGACGGTGGGTCGCGACTGTCTCCGCCGCGACCGCTCACCCAACAGGGTGGCTTGGCGGTTTCCCGACTGGACGGCCGTGGGATTTCGCTTGCCCGGACCCGTTCCCAGGATCACGCGCGTCTCGCCGATACGTTACCGTCCGACTCGTCGCGTCGCTGGGTCCGGCGTGAGGCGGATCGGGGGACTCTCTCCCCGCGATGGCTCGCGCCACTGGCGGCGGCAAATAGCCCGGAACGCCGTTGGGACGTTTCGCCACGGATGCAGACCGATGAACACAGATAAAAGAGATGGAAGCGATGGCTTTGGCTGCTCATGCACCCAAACTCTTTTCACATCGGTGTTCATCTGATTGTCCATCTGCGGCGAAACAAAGTATGGAGATTCCTTCGCGTCCGCCTTCGTGCCTCCGCGGCTTCGCGGTTGAATTCACAGCGATCGTCCGCATTGGCGGCAGAAACGGGCGAAGGAGGGGTGGCTGAGGCCACAGCTTCGGCAGAGGCGAACGTCGCTTTGGGCGGTGTGACGACGGCTCTGGGACGCGGTCGCGAGCACCGCGACCACGATCAGGACCGCCGGCAGGAGCGCGAATAGCATCATTGTGACCGCGGGATTGTAGCACGCCTGCCGACGCCCGGTACCGGCGATTGCGGGTATGGGGTGGAGGGGGTTCGTGATAGGATTTTGCGCGGATGCTCCTCCTCCCCACGCATCGCGAGGCGCTTCTGCACATCGCCCGGGCGACGATCCGCCGGGTGCTGGCAAACCGGGAATCCGCAACGCCCGTCCCTGAAGACCCCGCCCTGCTCCAGCCAGCCGGATGCTTCGTTTCGCTCCACGCGCTGGCATCGCACAAACTCCGCGGTTGCGTTGGCCGGCTCGAAGCCAATGCCCCGCTCTACCAGGCGGTGGCCGAGGCTGCGGAAAGGGTGCTGGGGGATCCACGATTCGATAAAGATCCGGTTCGCCTCGAGGAGATCGATTCGCTGGAACTGGAGATCAGCGTCCTCTCGCCGTTGCGCCCGCTCGACGACCCATCTCAATTTGACCTGCACGAAGAGGGGGTGTACCTGATGTCGCGCGGGCAGGCCGGCTGCTTCCTGCCGCAGGTGGCGCGGGAAACAGGATGGTCGCGCGAGCAACTGCTGGCGCGTCTCTGCACCGAGAAGATGGGCCTTCCGCCGAGCGCGCTGCGCGACCCCTCGGCAAAGCTCTGGGCGTTTTCGGTATGGATGATCGGCCCGGTCCCGTTCGAAACTTCCGCGATTCACCGCGGCGAAACGACGCGGCCCGAGACGGGCAAATTGGCAAACAACCCACCGGCTCATACAGTATAGCTTGGAGTGTTTCACGTTCGCTTCATCGCTGTCGCTCTACTCCTCTCCCTGCTCGCCATAATCCTGGTGTGCGGGTGTGACAAGGACGATTCGGTCCGCGCTTATCCCGTGCTCAAGCCGGCGGTGGCGTCGCAGGTGGTCGAGCCCGTGGAGCAGCCCGCCGTGGGGCCAACGGCGGATTCCGGGCTCATCCAATGGAAATTGCCTGAAGGGTGGAAGCCGCTTCCGCCCCACGAGATGCGTTATGCGGGCTTCGCGATTTCCAGTGCCGATCCGCAGGCGATGGTGACGGTCTCGCAGGCGTTCGGCTCCCTTCCGCTCAACATCAATCGCTGGGAAAAGCAGGTTGGGTTGCCGCCCACGCCGGCCGAGCAGATTCCGGCCATGGTTCAGATGACGCAGGTTGGCGATGACGCCGCCGCGATCGTGGATCTGAAGGGCAAGCCCAAGGGCGAGGGCGGCACTGGCCAGCGCATTCGGGTTGCGATCGCTCGCCGTGGTGACGCACCCTGGTTCTTCAAGCTTTCGGGGACGAGCGAGACGGTCGAGGCGCAGAGCGGGAACTTCGATGCGTTTCTGGCCTCGGTTCATTTCGCCGATTCGTCCCAGGATTCGCAATCCCCGCCGCCAACTGCCGAAGGGCCATCTCCGAGTTCGCCAACACCATCGCCTTCGCCGGCAGCCGAGGGACCGCACGAGCTGGATTACCAGGTTCCCAAAGGCTGGGCGGAACAGCCGATCCAGCCGGGTGGAATGCGACTGGCGTCGTTCAATGCCGGCTCGGGCGAGACGCAAGCGGACGTGTCGGTGATCCGGCTGCCGAAAAATTCCGGAACGCTTCTGGATAACGTGAACCGCTGGCGCGGGCAGGTGGGCCTGGACGCGGTCGATGACGTGGCCAAGTCGAATCCGGAACAGCGGAATATTGGCGGGCAGGATGCAACGGTGTTTGATTTCGCCGGCGCGGTGGGCAAGCCGGGCGCGAAGATCCTGGCCGCTATTGTGCCGCGGGGTGAATCCTGGTGGTTCATCAAGATGACAGGACCGGCGTCCGCGGTCGATGCGAACAAGGCGGCGTTCGGCGAGTTCCTCGCGTCGGTGCGGTTTCGCGGCAATTAACTTTGGGCGGACTTCCGGTGAACAGCAGTTGGAAACGATTCCTCAAGCCCTTCGCCTCCCTGACGCTCACGGTAGTGCTGCTGGCGTCGGCCATGGTGGTCATCTTCGCCGGCACCTGGGCGCAGAAGGACGCGGACACGTGGGCGGTGCAGAAGCAGTTTTTCCACAGCTGGTACTGCTGGATCGACATCAAGCTTTTCCTCCGCCGGCCGGTGCCGGGCGGATTTCCGTTCGTCGGCGGCTACTTCCTGATTACCGCGCTGCTCATCAACCTGCTGGCCGCGCACACCGTGCGGTTCAAGCTGACGTGGAAGCGGGCGGGAATCATCCTGATTCACCTGGGACTGATCATGCTGCTGGTCGGCGAGGCGCTCACGAGCCTGCTGGCGAGCGAAGGACAGATGACGCTTGCCGAAGGGCAGGCGATGAACTTCAAGACGGACATTCGCGCGGTCGAGCTGGCGGTGACCGATTCGCCTTCGACGGATCATGAAACGGTGACGGTTGTTCCCGAACGGAAGCTGACGTCCGGCAAGCAGGTCCAGGACGCGAAGCTGCCGTTCGAAATTCAGGTCGACGATTACCTGCCCAACAGCCGGCAGATCGGCCCAGTGGAGCCGGCGAACGGCGCCGTGCTCACCGCTGAAGCGGGTCAGGATCCGCTGCGCGTCCTGGCGATCCCGCTCTATACCGGGGCGAGCTCGGATTCCGAGAAGGTGAACATGCCGTCGGCGAAGGTGACGCTGACGGCCGGGGGCAAGCGGCTGGGAAGCTATCTTGTTTCGCTCTGGTCGGAACGCCCGCCACAGGTACGGGTGGGCGAGAAGGTGTATCCGATCGAGTTGCGGTTCAAGCGACTGTATACGCCGTACACGGTCCAACTCCTCAAGTTCACGCACGAGAAGTACATCGGGACGGACACCGCGAAGAACTTCGCGAGCCGGATCCGCCTGATCGATCCCCCCCGCAAAGTGGACCGTGAAGTGCTGATCTGGATGAACCATCCGCTTCGATACGAAGGGGAGACGTTCTACCAGCAGGGATTCGACCCGCGCAACAGCAGGGTGACGACGCTTCAAATCGTCCGCAACCCGAGCTGGCTGATGCCGTATGCGGCGTTGATCATCGCGGTAGTCGGTCTCGTACTTCAGTTCGGAAACCAACTGCTCACGTTCCTCGAGCGGCAGTTGAGGGCAGGGGCCAGCCAGGCCATCGGTGCGGCGGGGTCCCTGGTCGCGTTCCCCGTCATGCCGGCGAAGGCCGCGGGAGTTGCCCGATCGGCGGCCAACGGACCGTCGCCACGTTCCATGCCTCTGTTATCGCGCTCCCGCGAGTACGGCTTGTGGGACAGGCTGATCCCGTGGGGAGTTGGGATTACGTTTGTAATCGTCGTCATCAGCTCGCTTCGATTAGCGACGATGCGCCAGCAGGCGCCCTACAACCTGACGGCCTTCGGTCAGTTGCCCGTGATGGCTGAGGGACGCGCCGTGCCGCTCGATACGCTGGCGCGCACTTCGCTGAAGATCATTCGCGCACGAGAGTCGGCACTGGTAGACGGCAAGAGCGTGCCGGCAACGCAGTGGCTGCTGGACGTCTTGACGGGGAACGACGAGCACTACGCCGTCTTCCGAATCGATAACCAGGACGTCCTCTCTTCGATCGGTCTGGACCCCGGCGAGAAGTTCTTCACGTTCTCACAGTTGCTTGCCCACAAGGAGACGCTCCAGCCATTGATGGACCAGGCGCGCGAGGCGCAGCAGTCCGGGACCATGAAGCCCGACGATGTTTACCAGAAAAAGATGCTCGAGCTGATGGAGCACCTGAACGTCTACATCAAACTGCGGCAGTTCGGCGACCTGATCATGGTGCCGCCGCTGAAAGACGGTGCGGATTGGCAGACTGTTTCTTCCGCGGTTGCGAAGAAGAAGGCCGATCCCGCCCACGCGCCGCCCGCCCTCACTCCGCTGATGACGATGCTGGACGACTACGTCCATGCGAAACCCGACGCGTTCAACACCACGGTTGGAGAATACCGCGGACAGGTGGAACAGGCGCTCGGTTGGGGGCAGAAAAAGGTGGAGTTCGAAGCCTTCTTCAACCGCTTCGATCCCTTCACGCTCTGCGTTTTCTCCTACGTCGTCGTCTTCCTGCTGGCAGTTGCGTCCTGGCTGGCGAACGCGCGGCCGTTGACGCGGGCGGCGTTCGTGCTGCTGGGATTGACGTTCCTCCTGCACACGTTTGGCCTGCTCTGCCGCATCATCATTCAGGGGCGGCCGCCCGTCACCAATCTTTATTCGTCGGCGATCTTCATCGCGTGGGGCGGCGTTGCCCTGGCAGCGGTGTTGGAACTCATCTTCCGCAACGGCATCGGCAGCGTGGCAGCCGCATTGATCGGCATGGCCTCTCTGCTGATTGCGCAGGGATTGGCGATCAGCGAAGGCGACACGATGAAGCCGCTTCAGGCGGTCCTTGCCACCAACTTCTGGCTCTCGACGCATGTGATCGCGATCACGCTCGGCTACGCCTCGACGTTCCTGGCTGGATTGCTCGCGATCATCTACATCGTGCTGGGTTTGTGCACGACCGCGCTGGACCCCGCGATGCGCAAGACGCTGTCGCGGATGACGTACGGCATCATCTGCTTCGCGCTGCTCTTCAGCTTCGTCGGCACGATCCTGGGCGGCATCTGGGCGGATCAGTCGTGGGGGCGGTTCTGGGGATGGGACCCCAAGGAAAACGGCGCGGTGCTGATCGTGCTATGGAACGCGATCATCCTGCATGCCCGCTGGGGCGGTCTGGTTCGCGAGCGGGGGCTCATGATCCTGGCAGTGTTTGGAAACGTGGTGACGAGCTGGTCCTGGTTCGGGACCAACATGCTGGGCGTGGGACTGCATGCTTATGGGTTCATGGACGCGGCGTTCCCGATCCTGCTCGGGTTCGTGGCATCGCAACTGGTGATCATGGGGGTGGCGAACATTCCGTTCAACCAATGGCGCAGCGTGGCGGAACATGCGCGCGTGAGCGGGGGAGCGGGGGCGCTTCGCGGTACGCCTGCGGCGGTTTGAAAACACCCGAACACTTACCGAAAATATTTCCGGCTTTCTTATTGACCGCCCGACAGCTGTTAGGGCATAATTCACCTAACAAATACCGATCTCTTCGGTACATGGAGGTGCGTTATGACAACGGTGCGGCAAATGGAACGGCAATGGAATGCCCGCGGCTACGGCCGCATGTCACGCGAATTGCTGACGGCCCGTCCGGAAGCTTCATTCCGGTTTCCGACCCAGGGTTTTGAAGAGGCGCGGACGGCGGCGCTGGGGTTGATTCGTCTCGATGAGCTGAACCAGGCCCACGTTCCGCTGGCGTCCAAGCTGGTACGAACGCTGATCGCAACCCAGGAAGCGGACGGCGGCTGGGGCGACGCCGCCACGACGGCGCTCTGCCTTCGAGCGTTGCTCTGTGGGCGCGGAGAAGGCGTGGCGGTCGATCGGGCATTGGGTTACCTGGCGAACCTTCAGCGGGAGGAGGGAATCTGGCCCGCTGAGCCGCTGCGGCGCATGCCGGGGGATGCCGGCGTCTCGGCATTCGTCCTGTATCAGCTTGGGGATCAGCCGCGATTTCGCGCTGCAGTGCGGTTTGACGATGCGCTCGCCTGGTTCACTCGACGCTCGGATGCACTGGATGCGAATTCGGCGGTGACGTGGGAACGGGCGGCGCTGCGATGCCGGCGGCGTTGCGTTACCGCTTCGCTACCGGGAATGAGCTGACGCTTCGTGCAAGCAAACGCCTTTCGTCTAGCGAGAGGCCGTTGCAGTAGGGGGCGCGGGGAGCGTGAGCACCATGCCGAGCTTGAGCTTGCCTGGGTCGGAGCCGATCGCTGTCTTGTTCAACGCGTAGATGTGATCGAACTCCTCGGGGCTCCCGTAGAGCCGGACGGAGATCTTGTAGAGGCTGTCTCCCTTGACGACGCGGTACTGCGAACGGGCGTCGACGGGGGTTGTACTGCTGGACGAGCTGGCGCCCTCAGCGGCGCCGGACCGGCTTTCATTGTGAGCCGCCGAAGACGGGCTCGACTTCTGAACGGATGAAATATCGGGCAGCATGATCGTCGTCCCAGGGCGGAGTCGGTTGGGATTCACCGTCGGGTTGGCCGCGGCGATCTGGCGGTAGTAGCGGGCGTCGCCGTAGGCGGCCTTGGAGATTGAGGAGAAGGTCTCGCCGCGCTGCACGGTGTGGCTTTGTCCACCGCTATTCGACGGCCGAGTGGTGGGGGGCGTCGTCGTGGCGCTACCCGATTCGGTCGGGGGCGTGGTCGTGCCGGCGATATTCCCGGGGTTGACGACCGACGAATTGCCCGAGACGCCGGAGCCGGTAATGCCGGTCGACGAGCCATTGCCGCTGGAACCGACGCCTGTCGCACCGGCGGTGTCAACCACGGAGGCGTGGTTGTCTGCCGCGAGCGGCGGTGTCTGTGACTTGGCAATTTCCTCGGGCTTGTCAGCCAGAAGAAGGGCTGCCCAGTTCGTTTCCTTCTTGTCGCTGTTTGCGGCGGAGGGGGATTCGCCGGCGTCGCCCGTCGTGGCCGCCGAGCCGCTCCTGCTATCCGCGGTGCCGCCCGGCTTCAGCGCGGTCGCGCCGCCGGTGGCACCCGTGGCCCCGTTGCCCTTGGGTTCATCCGCAACGGCCGGCCTGTCGGCAGGGGGGATATCGCTGCCAGTGCCGCCGGGCGCCTGATCGCCAGTGTGGGTCGTGCCGGACTTGTCGAGCACGACGGCCTTGTTGGATTTCCTGGAGTGGCTGGCAACGACTCCGTAAACGATCAATACCGCCAGCAAGACGCCGCCGATCGAAAGACCTATTTGTATATCCTTGCGCAACATGTTGGGCATCCTTTCCCAGTGGAAGATGAAAGAAGTTGAAGGGGCTCGCGGTTGTTCTCAGGCTCCGGCCCGCTGCAGTCGCCCGCTTGGCCGGGGCGTCGTGGTCTCCTGTTCAGCCTTGTTCCCGATCAACAAAATGGGAGCAGCGATGGCCACCGAAGAATACGTTCCAACTAATATGCCAATCAGCAACACGAATGTAAAGCCGTGGATACCCGGTCCGCCCACGAAATACATGATGGCGACCGTGACCACGTTCGTCCCCGCCGTCAGCAACGTGCGCGACAGCGTCTGGTTGATCGCGTCGTTGATGACCTGACGGCTCACGTGCCCGTACTTGCCGCGGTTCTCGCGGATGCGGTCGAAGACGACGATCGTATCGATCATCGAATAGCCCATGATCGTCAGGATGCCTGCCACGACCGTCAGGTTGATTCGGAATGGCTCGAGCAGCAACACTTCGCGCAGCCCCGGCACTCGGTACAGGTAATGGGCGAAGCCGAGGGCGGCGATCGTGAAGAGCGTGTCGTGCAGCAGTGCGGCAACGGTCGCGGTCCCGTACTTGAGGTTTCCGAACCGCACCCAGATGTAAGCCATGATGGCCAGGATCGAGAGGATAAGGGCGAGGAACGCGTCGCGCTGAGCGTCGCTGGCGACGGAGGAATTGAAGTTCCTGACCTGCTGGAGCTGCGCCGGCCGGTTCACGGCGTCGTTGACCAACTGCCACATCGGCCCGGCCACCTGGGCCTGCCATTTCTCGTTGTCCTTGCCATAGGGAAGGTTCTCATCCTTCGTGAGGACGACCGCCGTCGCGGCGGGCTGCCCGCTCGACGCCTCCGGCGCGGTGACGAAGATTTCCCGCTGGGCCACCGCCTGCGGCGTATCGGTCTGGAGTTGCTGCTGGGTGATTCGGTCGCGAACCTGGCCAAGGGTCAGCTTGGGATTGATGTCGCGCAGGAAGAGCGCGGCGCCGCCGATGAAATCGCTTGCCCGCTCGGGCACGACGCCCCCCGGCCAGGCAGCGCGATCCTTGAGGAGGTCCGCCGTCAGGGGCACGACGACCTTTTGCCCGATGGCCGCGGCCACGGGTTCGCCCGAGGCGCTGAACCTGGAGGGGAGGACCACTTCCAGCTTCTCGCCGAAGATCTTGACGACCTCGTCCTTCACGCGCACGCTGTCGGCGTTGGGAGTGATGACCTCATAAACGGTATCGGGGCGGTCCCCGGTGCTGACGGAGACGACGCTGGGGCTGGGCAGGGCGTTGACGTCCGATTTCTGCGCGATGAGTGTCCGCACGTCCTCAATCTTCATCGGCTGCTTGAGCTGGAACTGGGCGGAGGTGCCGGAGGAGAACTCGACGTCGAGCATTTTCCCGGCCCGCGCCTGGATGACGAACATCGTGATCCCGATCGTGATCGCCACCGCGCTGAACGCGACGAACGCCCACGCCATCCCCATCCAGTCGATGTTCGGACGCAGCGCCTTATCCCAGCGCGGGAACGAGAGGGGCAGGCTGCCGAGCTTCCGCAGCCCGAAATCGTCGATCATGATGTTGAAGATCGTCTTCGTGACGAACAACGCCGTGAACAGGCTGGCCACGATGCCGATGATCAGCGTGATGCCGAAGCCCTTCACCTCTTCGGTCCCGAACCAGATCAGGAACAGGGAGGTGATGACGGTGGTCATGTTGCTGTCGAGGATGGCGCTGAACGCCTTGCCGTAGGCGTTGCGCAGCGCCATGCGCAGCGACAGGCCGCGGTGCTGCTCTTCGCGCAGACGCTCGAAGATCAGCACGTTGGCATCGACCGCGGTGCCGATCGTCAGCACGATGCCGGCGATGCTGGGGAGCGTGAACGTCGCGTTGAGCGCGGCCATCACGCCGAGGATCAGCACGACGTTCATCAGCACCGCGAAGGTGGCGACGAGGCCGGCGAGGTGGTAGTAGCCGATCAGGAAGACCGCCACGACGACCAGGCCCAGGCCGCAGGCGATCAGCCCGTGACGGAGGTTGTCCTCACCGAGCTGCGGGCCGACGGTGCGCTCGCTGATCGGCTGATCGGCAAGCTGTGCCGGCAGGCTGCCGGCGGTGAGGGTGTTGACCAGGTATTCGAGTTCTGACTGGCTGAACCCGTCCCCGCCGCCGTTGATGATGCCGCTCTCGGTGATCTTCGATTGGATGTTGGCGACGTTGATGATCTTGTCGTCGAGGACGACGCACATCGGGCGGTCCTTGTTGGGCCCGGTCAGGTCGCCGAAGAGCACGCCGCCCTGCGCGTCGAAGCTGAAACCGACAACTGCCTCGCCCGTCTGTTGATATTCCTTGTAGGCGTTCTTGAGCGCCCATTTCTTCTGGTTGGGTCGATGGTCGAGGGACTTCTCGTCGGTCGTCCAGGCGAGGAGGTAGGTCTTGGGGCCGTACTTGACTGCCTCCTGGCGCTTTACCTGCTTGATGTTGTCCACCGGGTACCAGCGTGAGCGATCCCCAGACTGCACGTGCGGGCCCTCGGCCAGCAGTCGCTCCCTCATCTTCTGGTATTCCGCCGATTCGTCGGCATTGAAATTCTGCTCGACCACGATGTGGAACTCGAGCACGCCCGAGCCCTTGAGCATGCGTTTGAGGTCTTCGGCGTCGTCGAGCGAGCCCTTCACCTTCGACTGCTCGTCAAACGCTTTCGCGTACTGGTCGATCGCCGCCAATCGCTGCGGGAAGTTCGCAAAGCGGGCGCGGGCCTCTTTCAACTTATCGACGCGCTCGTCGGCGGGGAGCGTAAGGATGTTATCCAGGTCGTTGCTGGTGAAATCCGTGGCGGCGATGGCGCCGGCGCCGGCCTGGGCGGCAAGGAGGGTGTCGTACTCGATGCGGAGCCGGGCCTCTTCGTCGGCGTCCTTCGCCTTGTGAGCGGCCTGGAGCTTGTCCCACAGATCGGTCATCTGCTTAAAGAGGGCGACGCGGGTCGGATCGCCGGCAGCCAGGCGATCCAGGTCGGCGCGGGTGCGGCCCTTCTTCTGTTCGACTGCATCCTCGATCTGCTGCTTGTTGACGTTGAGTTGCGCGAGTTGGGCGCGCGCCGCCTTCAGCGCTTCGCCGGCCTCCTTGCGCTTCTTCGCGTTCTCCCGGGCGTCGCCCGAAAAGGGCATCTGGATTTCCAGGCGGTTGTTCCCCTGCGGGCGCCAGACGAGGTTCTTCACGCCGTCCGGATCGACGCGCTTCTTCAGCGCCGTCATGACCTTTTCCGCCAGGTCGCCAGTGGTGTTGCGCGATCCCTCCGGCTGCTTGATCTCGTAGAGCAAGCTCGTCCCGCCGACCATGTCGATGCCGGGCTTGAGGTTGATCCAGCGATTGATCTGCTGGTGGGGGTGGAAGACCTTCTGAAGCACTGGCGAGAAGATCGCGCACAGCGCCAGCAGCAGCGTCGCCAAAATAATCAATGCCCGTTGGCCGTGATGCTCAGACATGCTCGTTTCCTAACGGTCGGTTCGATGTCGTCCCGCCCGCCGCGCCTCGCCAGGAGCGGCTGAAGCGGGATTCGCAAATCCCATTACGTCCTACACGCGCGCGTGTCCCGCAAGTCGCGCCGATCCAGTTCCGGCCTATTTAACGGCGGCCTTGTCCTCTTCCAGTATGCGATGGATGGCGCTGCGGGCGAACTTGATTTTCGTATTGTTCCCTTCATCCACCTTGACGACCACGTCGGTGTCGCGTGCCTCGACAATGGTGCCGAGGATCCCGCCGATTGTCTGCACCCGGTCGCCTCGTTTCATCTCCTTGAGGTTTTTCTCACGTTCCTTGTCCTGACCCTTCTTCGATCGAAACATGAAGATGTAGAAGATCGCCACAATCAGGATCAGCGGGAACATCGGATTGTGGATGAAGTCATACCAGGGTGGCGGTGTGCCCTGCGTGGTTGTGGTCGATGCGGCGGCCAGGAGGCAATAGAAGCTCAAACGCGTGTCCTTTCGAACGTATGGGTTCGGTGCCCGGGGTTACGCCTCTGCCGGGCCCAGCCGGCAGCGCGGGTCAGTTTGCCGGAATTCCTCGAACCCGCCCCCCGCAATCGCGGCGCGGATGTCGGTCATCAGGCGTTGGTAGAACCGCATATTATGCACGGAAACGAGGATGGGTCCAAGCATCTCGTCGGCGAAAAAAAAGTGACGGACCGCCCCGCGCGTGAACGTCCGACAACTGTAGCAGTCGCAGCCGGGCTCGATCGGCCCGGGGTCGCGGGCAAAGCCGCTGTTCCGCAGTCGGATCGCACCTTCGGCGGTAAACGCATAGGCATTGCGCCCATTGCGGGTGGGGAGGACGCAATCGAACATGTCCACCCCGCTCGCCACCGCCGCCACAATGTCGCGCGGGAACCCGACGCCCATCAGGTACCGGGGCCGCGCGTCGGGCAGCATGGGGGTGACGGACTCGAGCACGCGCTTCATCGGCTCGAACCCTTCGCCCACGGCCAGCCCGCCGATCGCGTATCCCGGAAAGTCCATCGCGATCAGTGCTTGAGCGCAGTTCTCCCGCGACGCCAGGTCGGTCCCACCCTGTACGATCGCGAAAAGCGACTGATCGTTCGGGCGGGCGTGGGCGCTGCGGCACGCCTCCGCCCATCGCAGCGTCCGCTCCACTGCCTGTTGATGGTAATCAGCCGGAGCATCGGCGGCGGGACACTCGTCGAACGCCATGATGATGTCGGCGCCCAGCGCGTTCTGCACCGCGATGCTTCGGGCCGGAGTCAGCTCGATCTTCGCGCCATCGACCTGACTGCGAAACGTCACCCCCTCGTCGCTGATCCGGCTGATGTCCGCGAGGGAGAAGACCTGAAATCCGCCGCTGTCGGTGAGGATCGGCCCGGGCCACGCCATGAACCGGTGCAGGCCGCCCAGTTCCGCCACAATCTGCTCGCCGGGACGCAACAGGAGGTGGTAGGTGTTGGCGAGGATGCACTGCGATCCGGTGGCGGCGACGTGGTCGGGAAGGACGCCCTTGATCGTGCCCTGCGTCCCCACCGGCATGAAGGCGGGCGTATCAAACCCTCCATGCCGCGTCTGGATCCGTCCGGTGCGGGCATGCGTTCGCGCGTCGCGGCCGGCGATCTGGAAGCGGAGGGGTGAGGCGTCCTCGTCGTTCATCCGCAGCGCATCTTCACGCATTGGGATACGCCGCTCAAGCAACGCAATTTGTCACTACGACAGCGCTCGGCCAGAATGGGCCGCGAATGACGGGACTGGCAACGGGTGTGGGCATCGAGGCGCAGGGCGTACGCCGGTCTTTCGAGAACGGCGTGGTGGCGCTAGAGTCGATGAGCCTGACGATTGCGCCGGGGGAATTCGTGGCAATCCTCGGACCTTCGGGATCGGGCAAATCCACATTGCTGCGACTGATCGCGGGTCTCGATCGCCCTCAAGCCGGGCAGATCCGCCTCGTTCAGGATGGCGGACTCCACAGCGATGACGGCATCGCGTATGTGCTTCAAGATGCGCATCTGCTCCCGTGGCGAAACGTGCTGGAGAACGTTGCCCTTCCGCTTGAACTGCGACACGTGGACCGCGCCGCGCGCCAGGAGGCGGCACGGGTGGCGTTGGAAAACGTCCGGCTCGGCGATGCCTTGACGCGATATCCCAACCAGCTCTCCGGCGGGATGCGGATGCGCGTTTCGCTCGCCCGGGCAATGATCACTCAGCCTCGCCTTCTTCTGCTGGACGAGCCTTTCGCCGCCCTCGACGAGATCACCCGACATCATCTCGACGAGCAACTGCGCGAGCTGTGGCTGGCACGTCGGATGACCGTCGTCTTCGTCACCCACTCCACCGCCGAGGCGGCATTCCTCGCAGAACGTGCGGTCGTCCTGAGCCGGAGGCCGGGGCGAGTTATGGAAGACCGACGGATCGAACTGCCGGAAGCTCGCGACGGTTCGCTTCGCGGCACGCCGGAGTTTGCGCGGGAAACGCGGTTCCTCTACGAGGCCCTGGAGCGGGGAGGGGCTTGAGATGCCGCCTGGAGACCAATTCGCGCCGCAGGCGCCACCACGTTCGCGAGAGGGTTGGCGGAGGTTGAGGGTCTTGTTGCCGCCTTTGCTGGTCCTCGTCGTTACGCTGCTGACGGCGGAGATCCTCGTGCGTGCGTGCAAAGTTCCGATTTACCTCGCGCCGCCCCCGTCCAAGGTCCTGAAGGTCCTGATTGATCCGGATTCGACGCTCTTCCCTTCGCTGGCGTGGACCGCCGTGGCGGCGATCAGTGGTTTCGTCGCCAGCGTCCTGGTTGGGGTCGTCCTCGCGATTCTCCTTTCGGCGTCGCCCTGGGTGCGACGGGCGTTTTATCCGTATACGATCTTTTTCCAGACGGTGCCGATCGTCGCGATTGCGCCGCTGTTGGTCTTCTGGCTCAATGCGGGCCTTGTATCGGTCATCGTTTCGGCGTTTATCGTTTCCGTTTTTCCGGTCATCGCCAACGCGCTCGCCGGTCTGCGTTCGACCGAGCCCGCGCTGCTGGACCTGTTCCGCCTGTACCGTGCCGGACCGGTTGCGACACTCTGGAAGCTGCGGCTTCCATCGGCGTTGCCGAGCCTCATCACCGGCTTGCGCGTCGCCGGTGGGCTTGCGGTGATCGGAAGCGTCGTCAGCGAGTTCCTCGTGGGGGGGCTGAACCGACGGTCGGGTCTCGGCATTCAGATCGTGAGCGGCATCAAGTATGGGCACACCGATGTCGTCTTTGCGGCGGTCGTCCTCGCTTCGCTACTTGGGCTGGCCCTCTTCGGAGCGGTGAACCTGATCGGCTGGCTCCTGCTGCGGCGGTGGCATGCGTCAGAACGGGAGAGCGTGAACTAGAGCGGATGGATTTTCGTGGCATGGGCGCCTCGCCCATGCAGGATCACTCAGAAAGAATTCTGCACGGGCGAGGCGCCCGTGCCACAAAGAGAAGGTGCGGAATCTCGGAACGTTGGAGAGCGGACATGAGAATTGGAATTGCGATCCTGCTCGCGGGATTCATGCTGAGCGGAACCTCGGGCTGCAAGGATAAATCGATGGCTTCGGCCGGTGCATCCAAGCCGGTGACGCTGACGCTCGACTGGCGGCCGGAGCCGGAGTTCGGCGGCTTCTATGCGGCCCAACTTGGCGGCGCGTTTGCCCGGCATGGGCTGAACGTAAAGATCGAGAACGCCGGCGGCGCCACCCCCATGTGGCAGCTCGTCGCCACGGGCCAGACGGATTTCGCCACCACCGCCGCCGACCAGGTACTCATCGCGCGGGCGCGGGGCGCGGACGTCGTGGCGCTGTTCGCGGTCTACCAAACTTCCCCGCAGGGAATCATGGTCCACAAGGCGCGGGGGTTTCGATCGATCGGCGACGTCTTCACGAACACCGGCAGCCTGGCCGCTGAAAACAACACGTGGCTCCAGTTCTGCCTGGAGAAATACCAGCCGGTGAAGGTCAACGTCAGCGCGTTCAGCGGCGGCATCGCGGGATTCTTCGCCCGGCGGGATTATTCGCAACAGTGCTTCGTGACCAGTGAGCCGATTCTCGCCCGCGCCCAGGGCGCCGACCCGCAGACGTTCCTGATCGCCGATGCGGGGTTCAATCCCTATACGACCGTTGTCATCGCGCGGGGCGATCGGATCCGCTCAGACCCGGAGGGCGTCCGAAACATGATCCGTGCCTGCCGTGATGGATGGCGCGCCTACCTCAACGACCCAAGGGCCGCCAACGCCGACATGGCAATGTCAAACCGTGACATGGACGCCAAGACGTTCAAGCTTGGCGCCGAAGCACAAAAGCCGCTCATCGAGACCGACGAGACTCGGCGCCTTGGCCTGGGGGCGATGACCGCCGCACGCTGGGACCAGCTCGCCCAACAACTGTTGTCGTTGAAGGTAATACGGTCAGCCCCGCCGGCCGACTCGTGTTTTCTAGACGGGGATAAGTGGAAGTGAGGGGTCGTTTCTCGTCCCCGCGCGTCATACCTCTGGAGCCTACCCGCATGCGACTTCTGACCGCTTTCGCGATCTGTATCTCGTTCGGTTCCCTGGCTCAAACCGGTCACGCCGCCGACATGCCGGCCGGCTTCAAGCCCGCGCCGGGATGGAAGGCGGAGCTGATCGGCCAGCCGCCGCAACTGCGCTGGCCTTCAGTCGTGGAGCAGGCGCCCAACGGGCGAATCTTCGTCGGCGAGCACGCGATGGACATGCCCGGCCCGGCGGGCAAGCCGATTGACCGGATCCTGTGCATCCATCCCGACGGACACATCACCGTCTTTGCCGATCACCTTTTCGCCGTCTTCGCGCTTCGCTACATCGACGGGAAGCTGATCGTGCACCAGTCGCCCATCCTCACCGTCTACACGGATGACAGCGGCGTCGGAAAAGACCCGCACAACCTGATCGATTCAACCTACCGCTTTCCGGAGGGGAACGCCCTGAACGATCACATCCCCGCCAACGTCCGTCTGGGGATGGACAATTACCTCTACATGAGCGTTGGGGACAAGGGGATCTTCGGCGCCAAGGGGAACGGCGACGGCAGCACCGCCGTCAACCGCGGCGGATGCGTCCTCCGCTTTCGCCAGGACGGAAGCGCGCTGGAGATCTACGCCAACGGCACCCGTAACCACCTCGACCTGGGCATGAACGCCGAGGACGAAATCTTCACTTACGACAACACCGACGATGGCCAGGGATGGTGGACGCGCTACACCCACATGGTGGACGGCGGGTTCTACGGCTATCCCTACGACTACAAGGTCCCCACCAAGCCGGAAACCTACGGGCACAATGGCGAGAAGCGCGACGCCACCAAGCCGTTCTGGCCCTGGACGCTCTGGCGGATCGAGGAGTACGGCGGCGGATCGCCGTGCGGCGCGGTCGGCTACAACGAGGACGCGCTGCCCGAGGAATACCGGGGTAACACCTATCACTGCGAATGGGGCAAGGGACGCCTCGAACGCTTCTGCACCGCGCGCGATGGTGGCACCTATCGTGTGACGAAAGTTGAAACGCTCCTGAGCGGCCCCAACTTCCGCCCGATCGGCGTCTCGGTCCTCGACGACGGGACCGGGTTCCTGGTCGCCGACTGGGAAATGGGCGGCTGGAACAACGCGAAGGAGCAGGGAAGGCTGTTCAAGCTCACCTTCACTGGCCCGATGAGCCCAACTCCCAGACCGTCATGGTATGTCGCTGCCGCAACTGGTCAGAAGTTCGAGGCGACGACCGCGGACCTGATCGCAGGACTTTCCCACCCGGCCGAGTGCGTACGGCTCGTGGCCCAGCGCCGCATTGCGGAGCGCGGCGCGGAAGCCAATGCGCTGCTCGTCGCGCTCCTGAACGATTCGAGCAAACCTACCTTCGCCCGCTGGCATGCGATCTGGACGCTGGATCGCATCGATGGCGGAAAGGCAGCGCGTAACGCGATCATCGCGATCGCCACCGACGAAAAGGCCGACGTTTCGGTCCGGCGTCAGGCGGTCCGGCAACTCGGGACGCGCCGCGCCGCCGAAGCCACGTCAGCCCTGGTCGCACTGCTGAAGAGCGATGACGCATCGTTGCGCTTCCGTGCCGCTACGGCGCTGGGCCGGATCGGCGATCCGGCCGCGATTCCCGCCTTGCTCGCGCAACTGGAGGAGAAGGATTTCTTCACGCACTACGCGAATTTCTTGGCCCTGCGCCGCATCGGGCAGGCCAATCCCACCGCCTGGCGCGAGGTGGTCAAGGGCCTCAGCAGTGAGAAGCCGGAGATCCGGCAGGGCGTGCAGCTTGCGGCTCACGAGACGTTTGAGACGGGATTGGTCGATGCGCTGGCGGCGATCTTGTCCGACAAGACGGCATCGCCGCTCGCCCGCGGTGCCGCGCTGGCGTCACTCGCACCGCTGCATCACCAGTCCCCGATGTGGGACGGCAAGTGGTGGGCGACGCAGCCCGCCGGCTCGCCGCCGCCCGCCAAGACGGTGGTCTGGCCCGGCACCTCGATCGTCCTCGCGGCCATCCGCGACGGGTTGAAGGACTCGACCCCCGAAGTGCGCCGGGCAGCAATCGCCTCGCTCGAGGTCGCACCCGATCCCGAAGCGGTCGGCGCCCTGACCGACATGTTTGCCAGGGAATCCGATATCCCGACGCGCCGCGCAATCCTCCACGCGTTGGCGACGTCCAAGAGCCCGGCTGCCATGGACGTCACCACGGGAATCTTCAAAGACCCATCGCATAACGCCGAGCTGGTGCCCGACGCGCTGGGCGTCGCCGAATCGGTCAACTCACCGCAGGCGGTCGATGCGATCGTCGCTTACATTGAGACGAGCCCAGCCGATGCCAATCCGCCGTTTGCAGCGCTGGAGCGCATGAAGGCGACGCGGGCCGCGCCCGCCGTCGCGAAACAAATCAGCAATCCCAAAGAGCCGGTAGCGCTGGCGGCGGTGAACCTGCTGGGCCACATCGGTAACGCGCAATCAGGCAAGCTATTGCTGTCGGCCCTCGCGGATTCGCGCGAGTCGGTACGACGGGCGGTGATCGTTGCCCTCGGCCGGCTCCAGGACCGTGAGGCGATCCCCAATCTTCTTACCGAGTACGCCGGGGCCAACACCGCGACGCGCAACGATACGATCGACGCGCTGTCGCGGATGCCCGATATCCGTGCCCTCGACGCCTACATCGATGGCCTTGCCGGCGCCGATGCCGGCGTGCGCGACCAGTGCCGCAAGGCCGTCGGCGCGATCAGCCAGCCGGCCCTTCCGCTGATTGAGGCACGGCTCGATTCGGCCAAGCCGATCCCGGCCACCGCGGTCGAGGAACTCCAGCACATCTACAACGCCGCTCAGCCCATCATGCGATGGAAGATCATCGGCCCGGTCGATCGGGACGCGCCCGAGCCGGTGCCGGCCGACGAGCTTCCCATCGAGCAGGAACTCAAGGGACTCAAGGGCAAGGTGCAATGGAAACAGGTGAACAGCTCATCCAATGGGGAGATTGACCTGTTCAAGCTCTTCACACCCAACCAGGACTGTAGCGCTTACGCCGTCGCCGAAATCCTCTCGCCCGCGGACCGCGAGGCGGAGTTCTCCGGCGGTAGTGACGACGGCATCATCCTCTGGGTGAACGGGCAGAAGATCTTCGAGGACCTCAGCCACCACGCCTACAGCGCGGACGCTTTTCATGCCAAGGGCCGTCTCAAGAAGGGGAAGAACGTGGTGCTCGCCCGCATCACGCAATTCGGTGGGCCGTGGGAATTTTCCGTCGCCGTCTCCGGCCAGCGGCAGGGCAAGCTCTTCACGTTTGACACGTCGGCCAACAGCCCGGCGTCGTTCGCCGCCTTCGCGCAGTCCCACAAGGGGAGCCCCCAAGCCGGCAGCACGCTGTTCCACAACGCACAGGGTGTCGGGTGCATCAAGTGCCACACGGTCGATGGGCAGGGGGGCATGGTCGGCCCCAACCTCTCCGACGTCGCGATCAAGTATCCGCGCGAACACCTGATCGAGGACGTGCTTTACCCCTCCAGGCAGATCGAGAGCGGTTACCAGCAGACGATCGTCAAGACCAAGGATGGCGACGTGCAGTCCGGCGTGATCCGCCAGGAGACCGAAGACGACATCACGATGTACGACTCGACCGCCCGCAAGATCGTCATCCGCAAGGCAGACATCGCCCAGCGCAAGACGAGCAACCTCTCGGTCATGCCCGAAGGCCTCCAGGCCGGTCTCACCCACGAACAGTTCGCCGACCTGATCGCCTACCTGGAGACGCTCAAACGCAAGCAGCAGTAGTCACGGGTGGCGCAGGCCGAACACAGAGATGTGGCGGAGATTTGAATTCAGTTGAACGGCCTCTTCATCCTGATGTCGTCATGTTTGATGTTAATCACCATCCCACTGTTTTCAGGTTCCCAACTGCCCCGTGCTACATTTCGCTACATAATTCTACACTTTTTCAATATTTATATGATAAATAGCTACCCGAATAATATTAGAGATGTGAAAACTGTCGTTCGCTCGGCCAATGACGATCGTGTAAGGCTTGATCGTTCGCGGCTTTCCGAGCGGCCCGCCTGCGTTCGGGTTCACTTCAACGATCGCGCGACGGGTTGCTGACATACCCGCAACAGGATTCGAACCTGTGACCTGCGGTTTAGGAAACCGCCGCTCTATCCAACTGAGCTATGCGGGCGAGCGAAACGGAATCTTAGCCCGCCACGGCACGGCACGAAAGGTGGGGTCAGGGATCCGGCGGAGCGGGCTGCTGTTGCGGCGCGGGATCCGGCGGCGGGGGGGGCGGGTTGGGCAGGTTCAAACGGCGGCGATCGATGCCGATGCCCTGGATGATCAGCGCGTTCCGCGGGCCGGCGGCATACTGTTCGTAGAGGGCGTAGGCGTCGGGATGCTTTTGCTTCAGCTCATCGGCGCTGGCGGCGGCGAAGTCCTGCGTCGTTTCCTTGCCGTTCACCTGGCCTGCCACCTTCATCCGAATCCCCTTGGCATCTTCCTCGATGTGCACGGTGCGGTCCCCTTCGGCGGCGTCGATCGTCTTGGAGCCATTGATGATCGTGACGCGCACCGAACGCATCCGCCTAAGGCGATCCGGACCGCCGGGGACGGGGAGCGGCGGGCGCTCGATGGCGTCAATCAGCGTCTGTGCCCGCAGTTGGACTTCAGGGTCGGTCGCGCCCAGCGCCTGCTTGAGCGCCGGCAGCGCCGGCTTGCCGATCTCCTTGAGCCGTTGGGTTGCCTGTTGGCGAACGTGAAAATCCGGGTCGCCGAGCCTGGCGATCAGCGCGGCAATGTCCGCGGTGGGCACGGTCGTCGGAGATGTGGCGGGGCCCGTGTGCGGCGCGTCCTGCGACGACGGATCAGCGGCGACGGATGGAGCCGTTGTCGGTTGAGCGGCGTGCGCGATTGTGGTGATGCCTGCGACGCAAAGTAGCAGTGCCAGGCTTCGGATCAGAAGTGCTCCCGTTGATTTCATATCACTAAGCACCAGCAACAGGGCCCAAGGTTTCACCCGGCTGTCGTCGCCAGCGGGTAAAGGCGATCGCGTAGACGCTGACGTTGATGAGCAGGATCATCGCCCCCAGGGCAAACTGCGTATCGCGCGTAAGGCCGTCGGGGTAGAGGATCGGCATAACATAATGATTGACGAACCCGCCCTGATAAGTCTCTAAGCCAGCCCGCTCGCGGAAGAAGTTTTCCAGTGGGGTGAGGGGGCAGAGCAACCCGGACCATTCGATGAAGACGCCCCACGCGGCCGCCGGCAGGTGAACCAGCGCCGCTCGCCGCCATCGCAGCACCAGCAGCCCGCCGAAGATCACGAATCCCACGAACGTGAAGTGGAAGAGGATCAGGGCATCGGTCAGGAAGCGGTAGGGCATGGCTCGTGGGCAAAGTCTACACGTTTTTGGTGGCCGCGGGGGAGGTCAAAGTGGAACCGGCGATGTCGCGACGCTCCACATCGACTCGCGGCCAGACCATTTAGTGGTTCTCAAGCGTCAAACGTTCACCTGCCCGAAGCACGCGAAATTGCTGCCCGAGCCGTTCGCATTCCGAAACAAACGCGTCCGGCGACGCAGTATTAAACTCGAACATGTCGTAGTGACAGGGAATCGCCAGTCTCGCGCGGATCTCTTGCGCAAGGCTCGCCGCTTCCGACCCGTCGAGGTTGCCCGCAACGCGACGCTCCGGCGAGCGGCCGTTGATCGGGAGCAGCGCAACATCCAGCGAGAATTCCCGCAGCCGTTCGGCCATGCCGTCGTAGAGGACGGTATCGCCGCTGTGATAGATGCTCCATCCTCCGAGTCGAAAGACGTATCCCAGGAACCGGCAACGGCCCGCTTCATCGCGCTCGATGGTCTGGTGGGCGGCCGGAACCGCGGTGATCTCGATCCGGCCGACCTGCCTGCGCTGCCCGTCATCAATGCCGATCGGTCGGGATGGATCAATCCCCAGACGCTGGGCCACGAAGGCACGGTTCGCTTCAGGAATCAGGATCGGCAGGTTCGGATTGGCATCGAGCAGGGGCCGGAGCGTGTCGGCGTCGAGGTGGTCGGTGTGGTTGTGCGAGCTGGTGACAAGCGAAAGTCCGACGAGCCGGCGCGGATCCACCACTCGGCGCGTCATGCGGACGTGAAGCTTGTCGGTGCTGGCGTATTTGTGCGTTAACGACTCCGACAGGTAGGGGTCGATCAGAAGGCGGGCGCCATCGCAGGCGATGAGGAACCCGCTTTGTCCCAGCCACCAGAGGTGCAGGCCGGGACGCGACGCCGTGGCGGCTACGTCGGCGAGAAACACATTGTCGGACTGGAATGGCTCGATCATCTTGCGCCTGCGGCATTCCCGTGGGACGATCCGCCCCTCGCCCGTGGGCCGCGGTTTCCTCGTGTGGCACGGGCGCCTTCGCGCTCAGACCCGCAGCTCGCCGCGCACGTTCCGAACGCCTTCCACCATGTTTTTCAGTTTCTGTCGCGCGGCCCAGCGGGCAGTTTGGCTCAGGCCACAATCGGGGGCGAAGCTGAGGCGCTCGGCGGGAGCGAATTCCAGGCAGCGACGGACGCGATCGGCGACGTCGGCCGGCGATTCGATGTAGTAACTCTTCACATCCACGATCCCCACCGCCACGTCTGTTCGTTTCGCGATGGACGCGATGATCTCGATCTCGGCGAATTCCCGGCTGGCCATCTCCAGGTGAATTTCGTCAACGTGCAGGTCGAGGAACGCCGGGAACATCGGCGCATAGCGTCGCGGGCCCACGGCGCGGGCCTTGAAATTACCGAAGCAAAGGTGGGTCGAGAGACGGGTCTTCCCCACCGCCGGTTCGACCGTGCGATTGAAGATGTCGACGAACCGCCTGGGATCCTCGCGGTGGGCGTAGCAGCTCATCGACGGCTCATCGACCGTGATCTCGCGGCACCCGGCCGCCAGCAGGGCCCCCAGCTCGGCGTGGACGATCGGCAACAACGCCTCGGTCAGCGCCCAACGGTCGGGGTAACGTCCGCCGGGCAGGAGGCGGCCGCTGAGCGTATAGGGACCGGGGATGCTCGCCTTGAGCGTGGGCGGATGGGAGAGGCCGGCGGGCAGCAGTTGCCGCAGCCGGCTGAACTCTTCGACTGCGCCCAGGCCGCGCGGCGCGATCAGCTCGCCGGTGACCTTGTGTTTGCCGCGCTGGTCGTGTGCCGGCGGACCGAACCGGCGCGGCGGCGCGCCTTCCAGCTCAATGCCTTCGAGGTAGCCATAGAAGGAGAGATTGAAATCCAGCCGTGTCTGCTCCCCATCAGTGACGACGTCGAGGCCGGCCTCGAGCTGATCATTGAGGGCGCAGGTGACTGCATCGCGCTGGAGTTCAGCGAGGTCGTCGGGTCCGAAGGAGTCCAGGTGTTGCGAGGCGAACTCAAGCCACCCGGGGAAGGGATAGCTGCCGATAACGGTGGTGCGCAGGGGGCGCGGCTGCATGGGGCGATCATGGTAATGCCCGCCAGGCCAGGCCGGAAGTGGCGGATCGTTGCGGTTGCCGGGTAGCTCATTTGATTCGGCTGGAGTTATAAAGCGTGCGGCGCGCGCCACACATCGCGCGCATCGCCACGCGAGGTGAACGATGACTTATTACGAGGCAAGGTCGCCCCAGCGGTCGTCGGCTCGCTTTCGGCTGGGACCGCTGATCGGTGTGTCACTGGTGATGGCGGGGCTGGCGGGCTATTGGGTGATGCAGCGGATTAACCGCGGCACGCCCGCCGTGACGCCGCGCGCCATCGAGCCGCGCGGCGACCTGGCGGCGGTGGAGAAGACGAACATCGAGATCTTCAAGCAGGCGAATCCGTCGGTCGTGTTCATCACCACCATGGCCGACCGATTTGATCTGGGAACCATGAACGTGACCGAGATGCCGCAGGGGACCGGCTCTGGTTTCTTCTGGGACGACGCCGGCCACATCGTCACCAACTTTCACGTCATCCGCGGCGCCAGCGGCGCCCAGGTGACGCTCTCGGACCACACGGCGTATCCCGCGGAGCTCACCGGCGCATCGCCCGAAAATGACCTGGCGGTGCTGAAAATCAGCGCCCCCAAGGCAAAGCTGCGCGCGATACCGATCGGGACGAGCGGCGACTTACAAGTCGGGCAGAACGTCTACGCGATTGGCGACCCCTTCGGGCTCGACCAGACGCTCACGACCGGCGTCGTCTCCGCCGTCGGCCGGGCGATCGCCAGCGTCACCGGCCAGCCGATCAAGGACGTGATTCAGACCGACGCCGCCATCAATCCCGGGAATTCTGGCGGCCCGCTGCTCGACAGCGCCGGCCGGCTGATTGGCGTGAACACCGCGATCTACAGCCCGTCGGGTTCCAACGCCGGCATCGGATTCGCCATCCCGGTGGACACCGTCAACCGCGTCGTGCCGGAGCTGATCGCACACGGAAAGGTGACGCGACCGCACCTGGGCCTGAGCTTCTCCGACCCGGTCAGCCACCAGATCACCAGCGAACTGGGCGTGCCGGGTTTGGTGATCATCGGCGTACAGCCCAATTCTCCCGCCGCCGCCGCCGGCCTGCGCGGGACGCAGCGCCTGCCGGACGGAACGATCTTGCCCGGCGACGTCATTTTGAAAGTGGGAGATCAGCCCGTGCGGACGTCAACGGCTTTCTTCGCCGCCGTCGCACAGTACAAGCCCGGCGATTCGATTCCGCTGACGGTCTACAGGGACGGGCAGCCAATCCGAGTCGATCTTCAACTCCCGAGCGCTTCGTAAGCGTCGCAGTGTTGAGTGCTGAGTGCTGAGTGCTGAGTGCTGGGTGCTGGGTGCTGAGTGCTGGATGACGAATTCCAAGCTCACGGCTTTGGACTTGGATCGGCGATCGGCCGATCCAGTGCCCACAGGATGCCATTGGTGAGGAGACGGCGGAACTGGGGGTTTTCGAAATCGGGTGGTGCGCCAAGGGTCGTGTAGAAGACGCGGCCGCCGTTCTGGATGTTGGCGATCGCGACTGGTTCGGCGCGCTTGTCGGCACACGTGCCCATGAGGAGCGGCAAGGCGGTCTTTTCAAGGGGGGCGATCCGGTAGAGCGAGGACGCGCTGGCGAATTCACCGCTGAGGCCGCGGAGGAGCGGCTCGTTAGCCGTTTCGGGTGCGGGCGCGATGTGCATGGGTTCGTGGTTGGCGTAGTGGTTTTCGTAATGACAGCCGAGGACGACGCGATCAAATTCGGGCCAGTTCTGAAAGGCGTGCGAGCTGGTGCGGATCGCCACCAGCGGTTTGCCCGAGGCCGTGTAACGCTTGAAATGATCCAACTGGGCATCGGGGAGCGTCCGGCGGCGCATGAACATCACCAGCAGGTCGGCATCATCGATCGCTTCCAGGCCAGGCACATCGGTCTTGCTGTCGCTCTGCACGATCGTGCAGCGCAGGCCAAGCTTCTCCTGAAGCTCGGCGGTGGCGAAACGCAGAAGGGTTTCGCTGGCGTGATATTCATCCTCGGCGATGACGATGGCCACGCGCGGCGGACGCGGATCGCCCAGGACGTCGCTGCTGAGGACCGTGGGGCACCAGTATTTTTCGACGTGTGAAACGACCAGGTCGGTGCCCCGCGCGTGTGGCACGAAAGGGGACATCCGGTGGTTGTACATCGTGTCGGTCAGGTCGCGCACCAGGAGCGTGTTGAGGCCCAGCTTGTGCATCTGCCGGATGCCGAACGAACGGCCCAGGACGCACATGTTCGTGTGCACGCCACAGTACAGCACGTTGCGGATGCCACGCTGCTGGAAGAGGTTGTAAATCTCCTGGCCGCTGTCGCTGACCGCGTCTTGCGCGGCGACGATGACGGCGGGGTGCTCGCGCGACCAGGCGCGATAGTTCTTGCACTGCGGTTCGTCATCGCATCCGCCATCAGTATCGTCGATCGGGAGGGGCGCCTCGACGGCCGGGTCGATCTTGTTCCAGCGGATGATCCCAACGGAGGTGACCGCGGAGGCATCCTGGGCGAGCTTGCGCTGCGGCGTCCCCTCGTAAAACTTCATCGTGTCGGAAGGAGCGTGCACGATCAGGCCGCCGTGGGCTCGGACGGCTTCGGCCAGGGCGTTGATGCGCGGCGCCATCTCGCCGCAACGCTGCGTGGCGCCGGCGCACCAGTGCTTGTCCCACAGGTCGCAGATGATCAGCGCCGTTTGCTTCGGGTCCCACTGTACCGCCCGCTCGACGATCTCGAACTTTCCGCTCTTGGGCGCCATCTCATGACGGCTGCGGGCGTTGAAACGCAAGGAGGACGAGGCGGCAGGCGCGGCCGGCGGCGCGGGGGAGTCGCCGCTGCACAGGGCCGTGCAGAGCGACAAAGCGATCACAACGGAGCGCCATGGGAAACGCATGTTGATCCTCCGCACGTCCGACGATTGCGGGACTTGGACCGTTGCTCAGTCCATCCGTACCCCGATGGTCAGTAGCAGGTTGGCGAAACGCTGTTGATCCGCCGTCTGGATCGTCAGGATATGGTCTGCGGTGCTGACGGACTTGTAAAAATCCCACTTCTCGATGGGCTCCAGCTTCAGATCGATGCCGGCCGCCTTGATCGTCTTGCGGTATTGAGCCCAGACCGGCGGATCGCGGCGCAGCGCATACGGGCCGGTCTTCTCATACATCATCGTATTGGCCGCCTCGATCGGAATCGCGGTGAGCAACGCCGTCAGCACCTGATCGCAGGTGACGATGCCCGGCGCCAGGTTGAGGCTCACCACCTCCGCATTGGGCCCGAGCGCCGACGTGCACGGATAATTTCCATCGGCGATCAGAACCTTTCCGTGATGTCCGGCACGGCCGAGGATCTCATTGATGCGGGGATGAATGAGCTGATGTCTTAGCATTTGGCGATCTCTCCTGTCGTGTCATCGCGCCTTCGCGGTTGATCCCGGGAAATAAGTCCGAAACGCGCGAATCGTGTGGTCAGCGGCGGCAGCGGGGTCGGGCCAGGGAAGACACTCGGCGGAGACGTAGCCGTCGTAGTCGATCGCGCGCAGCGCTTCGGCAACAGGGGTGATGGCGGTGTGGCCGCAGCCGACCGGCCGGCGGTTGGAATCGGCGAAATGCACGTGCCCGAGCCGTTTTCCGGTCGAGCGAATCGCTTCGGCCAGGTCCGGCTCTTCGATGTTCATGTGAAACAGGTCGCCGAGGAGGCGGACGTTTTTCGTCGAGAGCGATTCCAGCAGTGCGACGCCATCCGCGAGCGTGTTCACCAGGTTGGCCTCGTAGCGGTTGAGCGGCTCGAAGAGGAGGGGGACATCGTACCGGCCGGCGTGTTCGCCGAGTTCTTCGAGCGCCTCGCGCAAATGCTCCATCGCTGTTTCCTTCGGCATATCGGCCGACCAGCGGCCCTGCGTCGAACCGACGATCGCCGGCGCCTTCATCGCGGCGCCGGCGTCGATGATCGAGCGGATGAACTCGCGGGCGAGGGCACGCTCGCTGGCGTCGGGGCTGGTGAGCGAGAGACGGTGGAGCACCCAGCCGGCGCCCGTGCCGACGGCGGCAAGTTTGAGGGAGTGGGTTTCGGGGGGCGAGGCGGTCAGGGCATGCTCCAGCGCCGTTGCCGACGGGGCGAAGACCTCGACGCCGTCGAACCCAAGCTCCGCAGCCGCGCGGCAGGCGATCGCCAGGTCGTCCCAGAAGACGAACGGGCCGCCGCGCGCTTCGGGCACCAGGCTGACAGTGACGGCGGAGCGGATCATGTTCAGGCCTCTCCCACCTCGACCATCGCCTTGATGACGCCGGTCTCAGGTTTGCTGTACGACGGGAAATCCTCGACGATCGTATCGAAGACGCTGCGATGGGTGATCCAGGGGCGCGTGTCGATGCGTCCCGTCTCGATCAGCTCGATGATCCGGTCAAAATCGCGCGGCAGGGCGTTGCGCGAGGCATACAGCGTCTGCTCCCGGCGATGAAACAACGGGTCGGGAAAGGTGATGTCGCTGGTGACGATTCCCACGAACACAATCCGCGCCGTGTGCCCGGCATAATTGAAGCTGTTGTTCATTGAGCGCGGATTGCCGGTGGCGTCGATGACCGCCGTGGGAAGTGCGCCGCTGGTGATTTCCTCGAGGCGCTTGAGCTCCGAACCATCGTCGGTGAGCTGCAGGGTGTGATGAACGCCCATCGTGTCACGGCAGAACTGGAGCCGGCGTTCGTTGAGATCCATCACCGTGATATTGGCCCCTGTCAGCTTCGCAAATTCAATGGCCGATAGCCCGATCGGTCCGGCACCGATCACGAGAAGATGCTCGTCCTTCTGTGGCGCGAGGCGGTCGACCGCATGGCAGCCGATCGCCAGCGTCTCGACCAGCGCGAGCTGCTCGAGCGCGAGTTTCTTTGAAGGATGGAGCTTCCGCGCCGGGAGGATGAACCGCGGCCGCATTCCGCCGTCCGTATGGACGCCCAGGACCTGGAGGTTCACGCAGCAGTTCACGCCGCCGCGCTTACACGCATAGCAGGTCTGGCAGTTGAGATATGGCTCAACGGAGCAGCGGTCGCCGGGGACAATATTGGAGACGCCCAAACCGACCTTCAGCACCTCGACGCCCAGCTCATGTCCCGGGATGCGCGGGTAGCTGTAGAACGGCATCTTCCCGAGGTACCCGCTGATGTCGGTGCCGCAGATGCCGACGCGGTGGACGCGCACGAGCGCCTCACCCGGCCCCGGCGCGGCGGGTTCAGGAATGTCGGTACGGACGAACTTCAGCGGCTGCTCGAGGAGGATCGCCTTCATCGGCAGGAATTAGACCGCTGCGGGGCGCGCGATTCAACCCGCCGTGGGGCTAGTCCGCCACCACCGCTATATGCCTTAGACGTGATAACCAACCAAGTCGCGGCTTCCGAGCAGCTCCGCTAAACGCAGCGCCGGCGGAGGTGAGCTGGCCGCCGATCGCACAGGGCGAGGCCAGTCCTTCGGCTTCCAGTTCTTTCAAGGCGACGACGACCTGTCCTTCTGACAAATGAGTTTCCATCGCGATGCGATGCGCCTCGACCGCCATTCCGATTACGCCGGTGGACAGCGTGCGAACCGCCTCCAGGACCGTGCGAGATTGAGTGTCCATTTGACTCACCAACAAAGAGATATGGGAAATCGCCACACGTGAATTGCGATGGCGCTTCCAAAGTCATAGACGCCCCAACGTCAATTAAGTTGCGGAGCGAAGCGCCGATTCTTGCACTTCTTTCGGCATACGACACCTCGGCCGTCTGGACGATGAAGCTCGACGGCAGCGGCCCGCGAACCGAATGCTGATGGCATTTGTCGGCGTCGACAGCCGTAAGTTCATCCAGGGGGACAACGGCGGGTATTTCGGCGGCTCGCTCAGCCGGTACCAGGTGTTCGTCGTTCGACTCGATCCCCATACGCTCGTGGGCCGCTGGGCAAAAAGGCGCAACGCTTTTGTATCGTTGGGCCGGCTGGCGCGTTTGACAAATCGGAGGGACAGAGCGAAGTTTTTGCCTTCTTATCTTAACCGGAGTGCGACGCGTGAAGATTGTTCGACGTTTGCTCCCATGCCTTGTTCTGAGTCTTGCGTCAATCGGCCGTGCCGAGTCGGCCACGCCCACGCCGTCCAGTGCGCCGGCAACAAGTCCTTCGCCGCCCGCGTCGCTGGCTCACCTCGGCGACCTGTCGCTGATCGTCGATGCTGAAGGGTACTTCGAGCCGGTCGACCCGTTTGAGGTTCGCATCCGTCCCAAGGCTTACGGCGGCGAGCTGACGATCGTCTCCATTGCGTCGAATGGCTCGAATTTGAAGCCGGGCGATCTGCTCCTGGAACTGGATCCCGCTCCGTTGAAGAGGCAGCTTGCCGCCGCTGAGAACGAGTTGCTCGCCAACGATGCGACGCTGAAGAAGACCCAGGCGGACGCGAAGCTCGGCGAGGCGATGGACGCGACGGCCATCAAGCAGCAGCAGGCGGCGCTGAAGCAAGCGCAGGAAGAGGTGGATTGGTTCGAGAAGGTCGATGGACCGCAGATGCTGAAGAGCAACGACCTGGTGGTCAAGCAGGCCCAGGATCAGGTGAACGATGCGCAGGACGAGCTGGACCAGCTCAAGAAGATGTACAAGACCGAGGAGCTGACCAACGCGACGGCGGACATCGTCACCAAGCGGGCCGTCCGTTCGCTCGATCAGATGAAGATCAACCTGGCGATGGCGCTGGAGCGGTCGGAAAAGTTCAAGACGTATCACTTTCCGATCAACAAGCAGAAGGTGCTCGACTCGCTCCAGGGCGTGCAATACGCGACGGAGCAGCTCCAGTTGCTGCAGGCGCAGAACAAGGTGCTGCGGCAGACCGGGCTGGTCGGGGCGCAGGCCGGACACGATTTAGCCGCCGAGAAGGTCGAAGAGCTTAAGGGCGATCTGGAAAAATTGATCGTCCGTGCTCCGTTCGCAGGCACGGTTGCTTACGGCTCCTTCGCGGGGGGCGCTTTTCAATCCGATGCGCGGGCCCTGCGCCCCGGCGAACACGTCGCCGCGCAGACGGTGCTCCTGACCCTGATGGCGCCGTCGAAGCTGCGCGTGGTGATCAACCTACCCGAAGCGAAGTTCGATGCGGTCAAATCCGGCATCCGGGCGGCGCTGACGCCGGTCGCGTTCCCGGAATTACGGATGGAGGGGACGTGCGACGCCGTCCCGCGAACCGCGGCCGCCAGCCAGGGCGGGCCGGTCTACTCGCAGACGATCACGCTTGCCTCCATCGATCCGAAACTGGTGGCCGGGAACAAGGTAAACGCGCACATTGAGACAAAGCTGGCCGACCACGTGCTGCTCGTCCCGACGACATCGGTCGCCAATTCCACGGTCTGGGTGAAGCAAGCTAATGGCGGCGATGAGCCGGTGAAAGTGGTGACCGGTCGGTCCGATGGCAAGTCGATCGAGATCATCGATGGGATCAAGGAAGGCGCGGAGATTCTCACGCAGGCAAAGGGTTGAGATGACCACGTTTCACGCCGATGCGCCCAATCTGAATGTAGGGTGGGCTCGGCCCACCACTCGCATTGGCCGGTGGGCCAAGCCCACCCTACGTGCGCGGAAATGCGCGCTCGTGCTCCTGATCGCGTTCGTTTCCGTCGCCCCTGCATCCGCCCAAACCACTCAACCCGCCACGCAGCCTTCGATCCCCCAAGCCATCGCGCACGGCGTGAAATTTCTCGAGCAGAACCAGAACAAGGACGGCTCGTGGGGCACCGGCACCGAGACCCGCGGCACGGAAGTCGTCGCCAGCGTTCCCGGCTCGCATGACGGCTTTCGCATCGGTACCACTGCGCTGTGTGTGATGGCCTTGCGCGAAGTGGGCGAGACCGAGGCCCACGACCGCGCGCTCAACTACCTCCTGACCGAGCCGGACGCGCGACGCGCCGATGGGCAACTGCTCTACAACACCTGGGCGCACATCTACGCCGTGCAGGCGTTGGCGGAGGAGATCACGCAGGGCCACAACCACGACCCGCGCGTCGTGGAGGTCGCGAAGCGGAACATCAAGCACCTCGTCGAGTACGCGACCTATCTTGGCGGCTGGAACTACTACGACTTTCATCTTCAGACGCAGACCCCGGGCATGGGGCCGACGAGCTTCGGCACTGCTGCCGGCCTGGTCGCGCTGCGCGAGGCGCGCGAAGCCGCGCTGGAGGTGCCGCAACGGCTCGTCGATCTGTCACTGCATCGACTGGAGGAGATGCGAATCTCCGACTCCGCCTTTCTTTACGGCTCCGACTACCGCTACATCCCTCGCCTGCCGGCCAATCACACGCGCGGCTCGATCGGCCGTACGCAGCCGGCCAACTTCGCCATCTGGATGTGGGACGCGGCCAAAGTTCCCGCCGAGCGAATCCGCGGCGGCCTCGACCCCTTCTTCGCGCAGCACATGTACCTGGACATGGGCCGCAAGCGGCCATTTCCCCATGAATCGTGGTATCAAACGTCCGGCTACTACTATTACTTCGACCACTATTACGCCGCCCGTCTCATCCAGGTGCTGCCCAAAGATGAGCAGGTGCCATACTTCAGGAAGCTGACCCACGTAGTCCTCCCACACCAGGAGCCCGACGGCTCATGGTGGGATTACGCGATGTGGGATTACCACAAGCCGTACGGAACCGCCTTCGCAATCATGACGTTGCTGCGGTGTGAATAGCCTGCTTCCTTCGCATCACGATGCGTACCGCGCGCGAGTGATGATCGATACAGTTCGACAACTGGAAATTCCTCTCATTCGCGCGTTGCGGTAAACTGCCGCCGATGCATGCGATGCCCGTGATGTTGGTCGTCCTTTGCCTGATGGCGATTGCCTATCGCTACTACAGCGCGTTTCTCGCCGCCAGGGTCGCGGCGCTGGATGATTCGCGGCCGACGCCGGCGGTGGTGCATCCGGATGGGCAGAATTATCACCCGACGAACAAATGGGTGTTGTTCGGGCATCACTTCGCGGCCATCAGCGGCGCAGGGCCGTTGATCGGGCCGGTGCTGGCGGCGCAGTTCGGGTATCTGCCGGGATTGATCTGGATTGTCGTTGGGGTTTGCCTCGCCGGGGCAGTGCAGGACTTTCTTTCGCTGGCGGCAAGCATTCGGCGCGATGGCAAGTCGCTGGCGCAAATCGCGACTCAGGACATCGGGCCGGTCGCGGGGACGGCGGCTAGCATCGCAATTCTCTTCATCCTGATCATCGCCCTGGCCGGCCTGGGAAAAGTGGTCGTCAAGACGCTGGGCGGGGAAGACGTGAAGTATCCCGCGAACAGCCGTCTTGTTCTCGCGCCGGGCAGCCCGTCGCCGGTGCGAAATTCTGAAGGGATATACACGGTTCCCGGGGGAACAGAACTGAAATGGGGGAAGGACGGGTCGATGGCATTCCCCGAGTCCTTCCGCGTCCGTTCGAAGTTAGATCTCACGTTCGCGAACGGTACGGCGGCATGGCCGGCGGGCGCGACCCGCGTGGTGCCCGGCAGTACCTGGGGAACGTTCACGATCGCCTGCACGATCCCGATCGCCCTGTTCGTCGGGCTCTACATGTACCGGCTGCGCAAGGGACGCGTGATCGAAGCATCGCTCATCGGCGGCGCGCTCACGCTCGGCGCCACGTTCCTCGGCGGCTGGGTCGCGCATTCTTCAATCGCGCATTATTTCAACCTGACCGGCACGCAGGTGATGCTGGCGATGGCAGCCTATGGGTTCATCGCATCGGTGCTGCCGGTCTGGGTCCTCCTTTGTCCGCGCGATTACCTGAGCAGCTTTCTCAAGATCGGTACGATCGCGCTGCTCGTCGGCGGGACACTTCTGGCCAACCCGGTGCTCGAGGCGCCGGCCTTCAACCACGTCTTCTCGGGCGGCGGGCCGGTCGTCTCCAGCGGCTCGTCGAGCTTGCCGGCGCGGGTCTTCCCGTTCCTCTTTATCTGCATCATGTGCGGGGCGATCAGCGGGTTTCACTCACTCGTCTCCAGCGGCACGACGCCCAAGATGATCGCGCGCGAATCGGATGCCCGGACGATCGGGTACGGCGCGATGCTCATCGAAGCGCTCGTCGGGGTCGTGGCGATGATCGCGGCGGCGACGCTGCCGGTGGGGGACTACTACGCGATGAACGTCGACCTGGCCCAGATGCCCGCCTATCACGAGCGGATCCTCTCCATCCCGGGTGGCGGCGTGGAGCACATCGGCCAGTACGAGGACCTGACGCAGGAATCCCTCCGCGGCCGTACCGGCGGGGCGGTGACGCTGGCGGTGGGGATGGCCCACATCTTCGACGACGCCGTCGGCCGATTCTGGACGCGCGGCGAGACGGCGCTGCGGTCGATGTGGAAGTACTGGTACCACTTCGCGATCATGTTCGAGGCGCTCTTCATCCTCACCACGATCGACACCGGCACGCGCATCGGGCGTTTTGTCCTCCAGGAAGTGGTGGGGAAATGGGTGCATCCAAAGCTCGGGCAGAGCGGCTGGTGGCCCAGCGCCGTCCTGAGCACATTGCTGATCGTGGTCGCCTGGGCCTATCTCCTCAACGCCAACTCGATGGCGGCGATCTGGCCGATGTTTGGCGTCGCCAACCAGATGCTCGCGGTCATCGCCCTGGCGGTCGTGAGCGTCTACCTCGCCAACGAGGGGAGGGCCCGCTACTTGTGGGTGAGCGCGGGGCCGATGCTCGTCGTCGCCACGACGACGACGACCGCCGCCGCGGAGATGCTCTCCGGGCTGTTCGACGGTTTGGTCACGCAATATCACAACGCTCCGACGGCCCGCGACGGGGCGCTGATCTTCAAGTCGAGCGTGGAGGCCGGACTGATCCTGGCGGTGCTCGCATGCGGTGCGGTGATCGTGATTTGCGGCGCGATCCGCGTCTGGCGCGCCATAAGTGCCGATCGGCCGGTGAACTTCCGGCCCGTACGGGTCGCGCCGGGGCGCGCCTGAATGCCAACGAGACGCGAGGATGCGGAGTAATGGAATCGTGACTGAGCTCGCTTTGAAGGAGGGCGTGGGCGAGGTCAGCCGGGCGCGCGGGAGCGGGACTACTTTCTGACATGATCGACTGAAAACGTTAGAATGGCAATTATGTCAACTGAGTCAGCGGAGCAGGGTGTGCCCGGCAACGGGATCGTTGATGTGGCGATTATTGGTGCCGGGCCGACGGGGCTGTTTACGGCCTTTTACGCCGGGCTGCGCCAGATGTCGGTCAAACTGATCGACTCGCTTGAAATGCTGGGCGGTCAGCTCACGACGCTCTATCCCGAAAAGTACATCTACGACGTGGCTGGTTTTCCCCGCGTCCTCGCCAAGGAGCTGTCCAACGGATGCGTCGAGCAGGCGTTGCAGTACAAGCCGGCCGTCTGCCTCGGCGAGCAGGTGCAGGAACTGAATTTCGACGATTCGGCGGACGTCTACACCCTGGTCACCAGCAAGGGATCGCACCTTGCCCGCTCGATCGTGATCTGTGCCGGCGTCGGCGCCTTTCAGGCCAAGACCCTGGGGCTTCCCAATGCCGAGCGATTCGAGGGAAAGGGCCTTCATTATTTTGTGAGAGAGATCGCGCCGTTCAAGGGGCAGAAGGTGCTGATCGTCGGGGGCGGCGACAGCGCGGTCGACTGGGCCAACATGCTTGCCCCGGTCGCCGGCCAGCTCACGGTGATCCACCGCCGGGACCAGTTCCGCGCCCATGAAGACAGCGTCGTGAAGATGAGGCAGACGTCGGCGAACATCAAAGTCTTCTACGAGCTGAAAGCGATCGACGGAAACGGGCGGGTGCAGCGCGCCACCGTCTTCGACAACCGCACCAAGGCCGAGGAGACGCTGGAGGTCGATTCGGTCCTTGTCAACATCGGTTTCGTGAACTCGCTCGGTCCGATCAAGGACTGGGGGCTGGAGATCGAGGGTTCGCAGATCAAGGTGGACGGCACCATGCGGACCAACCGTACGCGCATCTTCGCCGCCGGCGACATCTGCACCTATCCCGGAAAGCTCAAGTTGATCGCCACCGGATTCGGCGAGGCCTGCATCGCCGCCAACTATGCCAAGCACGCCCTCGACCCGCACTCACACATCTTCCCGGGTCACAGCTCGACGATGAAGAAGTGAGCGAAACCTATTCCTCCGGCTGCCACAGCTCGCCAAGCGGCAGCTTCAGATCTTCAAAGGGTGGGAGTTGGACGGTCTGGTTCTCTTCGCCGAATCCGACGCAAACGTATTCGTCACCAGCGAGTTTGAACGCTTCAAGCGTTTTCCGCGCGGGATCAACGATCCAGTAATACGTCACGCCGCCGCGAGCATACTGTTCGAACTTCTGTTTTCGGTCGGTCGTGACGCTGCTGGGACTGATAATTTCCACCGCTAAATCCGGTGGCCCTTCCATCGCCTTTTTTCCAATGAAATGCGTGCGGTCGTTGGTGAAGAAGAGCAGATCAGGACGGCGGACATCGTGTTCTCCGAAGATCGTGTCGACGTCGCCATAGAGCCGTCCCAGTTTTTCGGCGCGGATATGCTGATTGATGAAAAAACTCAGCATCTTTTCCGTGTATGAATGCTCTGGTATCGGACTTGGACTCACCGCGACCTCCCCATCGACCAACTCGAGGCGAATTCCCGGCGGAACTTCGCCCAGCTCAAGAAATTGCCGTGCAGTCATTTTGATGGTGCTGGCGTTCGACATCTAACAATAGTATAGCAAGGCCGCCGTAAACCTCCGCGCAATGTGCGCGTAGTTCTCGTATGATCCGGGGCGGTTTTGCCCATTCGAAAGGCTTGTTGTTCAGATGTTTCGTCTGTACTTGATCATCCTCACGATCGGATTTGCCGCGGTCTCAGGCGGCTGTGCCGAAAATGACCCGGGCGCGACGGACGACGTGCATATTCGGTTCGCCCACGACTATATCCTTCACCTGCCAGGTATCGCCGGGGAGCATTGGGTCGATCACGCGATGATCGCGGGGCTGCGCGACGCCGGCTACGACGGGCACCTCGAGATCGTTGACTGGACGGGCGAGAAGGCCGGGCTGGGCGCACTAATCAACCGAAAGCGAAACGAGCAGCAGGCGGAGCAGTTGGCCGGTCGCATCGTCGCGCTGCTGCACGATGATCCGCGCGCGCGGGTCATCCTCACTTCGCACAGCGGCGGAACGGGCATCGTCGTCTGGGCATTGGAAAAGCTGCCGGCTAACGTGAAGGTCCAGAGCATATTTCTACTCTCATCGGCGCTGTCGCCCACCTACGACCTGACGAACGCGCTGGCACACGTTCGCGGTCACGCCTATTCCTTCTGGAGCGAGAATGACGCGATCGTCCTCAGCGCCGGCACGCGATTATTCGGTACGATTGACGGCCCCAAATGTGATGCGGCGGGGAAGTGCGGCTTTACACGGCCCGAGGGGGCCGACGAACGCCAATACGCCAGGCTC
>JBBSDP010000021.1:0-77030 GCA_038240605.1 Tepidisphaerales bacterium
GAGGAATGGGTGCTTGCGCGAAAACGTTCGGGGGGGCGGGGCCCCCCACCTGGTGTCAGGTGGTGGGCCGCGCCCACCCTACATTTCCAACGTCCCCATTACGTTGCTCGCACGATCGCCGCGCGAGACTTCACCTCCGAATCCAGGACGCTTGCGATGGCCGCCTTCTGTTGATCGGTGGGCTGTGGCAGGGCGGCGTCGAGGGCTTTGACCATCTGCGCGAACGCCGACTGAGCGTCTTCGCCTTCTGCCAGCGTCTTACCCGCCTGAAGGTGCTTGACGAGTCCCCAGACGATGCCGACCGCCGCCAGCGCCAGGGAGCCGTACGGAATGCTGGCGACGGCGGACTGGAGCGACGGGTCGATCTGGTTTGTCTGGGCGGACTGGATGACGCCATCGAGGACCGACAGGTATCGCTCCGTCTTTGCGATCAGCGTATCGAGCCGGGCCAGTTGCGGCTCCGCCGCCTTGCGCACCGGATCATCGGCGGGCAGGGCCGTAATCTGCTGCTGAAGCGCGGCCCGCGCCTGCCGCGCCTGGTCCACCGCCGTCACGGTCGTCGCCCGCGCCGCCTGGAGGCGAGCGAGGTCCTGCGTCGAGCAGCCGGCGGCCATCAGGCAGACGAGGCAGGTCATTATTAACAGACGATTCATGGTTTGCTCCGGGAGAAGGGGCTTGGGCGTTCGTCAGGCATTGAAGGACTCGGATAGCGAGAGGGGCTTGAGCGCTCGGCGTCGCGACAGCGCGCGGGGGTCGGTGGGGCCGATTACCGGCTCCTCGACCACCGCGACACGGCGATGCTCTTCGCGCCGAAGCAGACGGCTCACCGCCGGCGCCTTGATGCCGAGTCGCGCCCCGATCCGGGCCAGGTCCCAGCCCCGATCGTGCCGAAGGGCCCATGCCAGCTCGCGCCGCGACCGACGGCTCGGAGCGATTCCATCAAATGCAACCAGTAGCCGAAGTCTCGTTTTCACTGAGGTCTCCATAATATGTATAAAAATTTACAAATCGGTCGCTAAGCCGCGCGGGGTCAGACGGTTGCAATCTTGCAGCCATTTTGTGTCGCCAATTGACTCACGATCCCGCGTCGAACTGGGATGCTTTAACCCAGGGGGCGACGCCGGTTCAACATGGATTCGGACAGGGGAAAGAGGTGATTCACCACAGAGACGCAGAGAGCGCTGAGAAGAGAATCCCATCTCAATTCATTGAACCGCGGATAGCGCGGATGGCACGGATCGGAAATGCCATTGTGTTGATCTGCGCGATCTGCGTTATCCGCGGTTGTCTTGTCTTTTCAGCGTGCTCCGCGTCTGGGCGGTGAACGTGCCTTTGCTTTTCCCCCGAATCCATGTCGCATTGCCTCCCCGAAAAATTGTAAGGGAAATGTTCGGATCGCGGCTCGCCGATGGGGCGGGCCGGGGATCCGGTGTTTCTCGCACGTTTTCTCGGGAGATCGCATGTCCAAACGTCATGTCACGCGTCGGTCGGGTTCGGGCAGTCAGGTGAAGCTGTCGCCGTCGTCGGCCCAGCCCCGGCATACCGGGTTGTCACGCATGGCGGAGATGCGGCTGCGCGACAAGGCACGCCGACGTGCGCCGAGCAGCCCGTGGGTCGATGCCCAGTTCAAGAGCTTCGTCGATGTCGATCACCGCGGCCGGCCGATCGTCTGCCGTTATCACGATCCATCGGTTTTCCCGCCGGGCGGGGCCGCGGGGACGGCGATGGTGCGTTGCCCGGCGTGCGGGATCTTCACGCCGCCCTTCGCGTTCGAGCAGGACGTCTGCCTCGACCACGCCGAACCGCCCGAGCCGCTCGCCCCGCATTTGGGGTGGGGGCGTTCGCCCTCGGCAGTGGCGATCGAAGCGTTGCAGTACCGGAACCTCCGGCTGCTCGATTCGCAGTTGCCATCGGAGTCGGTCGCCGAACTCCGCGAAGAGATCCGCAAAGCGCGGGGGAAGGGATCGTCGGTATAATCTTGGTTCGTGGAACCAGCGCGGACAATGCGAGCGTGGGGCATGCGCGGCGACTTCGGCGGTCGGTGTTCTGCCCTTCCTCGCGGTGCGTCTGCCTCCTCGCCTCGTGCGTCTGCCGCCTCTCCCAGCGTACCGGAAGAGGGTTGGGGTGGACTGATGAAAGTGGCCGAACCTTGGCCCCAGCAATTCGTGGGAGCACGATTGAATTCTGTTGCGCCGCCCTATTTCAGAGCCGCGACCGTGAGGGAGTGGTGTTCGCGGTTCCACGCACACTGCTCCCTTACGGTCGCGACTCTGAAGGAGAGTGGCGGTTCGTTCCGCGCAACAACGGCGACAGAATCCACGGCAATATTTTCATCAGCCCAGGGTTGGGGTGAGGGGAACTCTGCGGCAAGGACACAGAAGGCCGTGACTCCCACCCAGCCTACTGGAAGTGGGGGAAGCCTTTCTCGGTGTTCGAGCGTGTCACGCTCGGGGGGGCGGGCATGAGCACCTCTCGCGACAGCATCGCGTCGAGTATCGAAACTGCCACCGCGCCCGCCGTCAGGCTGCTCCGGCTCGGCGCCGCGGACAACGTCGCGGTCGCCACCGGCGCCTGCGAGGCGGGCGTGGAGCTGATGGTGGATGGAGTTGCCCTGCGCTTGCTGGAGCGCATCGCGGTGGGGCACAAGGTGGCGCTGCGCGATGTTGCGACTGGCGAAAAGGTCGTGAAGTTCGGATGTCCGATCGGCAGCGCCATCCGCGCGATCCGTGCCGGCGAGCACGTGCACACGCACAACCTCAAGAGCGACTACCTGCCGACGTTTACGTTGGACGCCGCCACTGCTCGCGCCGCGGCCCAATCATGACATCGATCGCCGGCCATCTTCGATCCGACGGGCGCAAGGGGATCCGCAACCACATCGTGGTCGCGTACCTGGTCGAGTGCGCGCACCACGTCGCCCGCGAGATCGTCCTGCCGTTTCGCGAGCAGGGCGTTCATCTCATCGGTTTTCCCGGATGTTATCCGAATGCGTACGCGTCGCGGATGATGAAGCAGCTTTGCACGCATCCGAACGTGGGGGGCGTCCTGCTCCTCTCGCTGGGGTGCGAAAGCTTCGATCGGTTCGGGTTGGAGCAGATCGTCCGCGCCTCCGGCCGTCCGGTGCGGACGCTGGTCATCCAGGAGCACGGCGGCACACGCAAGACGTTGGCCGAAGGACGAACGTGGGTCGAGCAGACGCTCAAGGCGATGCGCGCTTCGCCGACGGTTCCGATGGACGTGAGCGACCTGATCGTCGGCACGATCTGCGGCGGCTCGGACGCGACCAGCGGCCTCACCGCCAACCCCGCGATCGGCCGTGCCTTCGACCGGCTGGCCGAGCGCGGGGCGGCGGTGATCTTCGAGGAGACCGGCGAGTTGATCGGCTGCGAGCGCCACATGGCCACGCGCGCCGTGACACCCGAGCTGGGGGCGGCGCTGATCGCCTCGGTCGCCAAGGCGGAGGTGTATTACCGCACGCTCGGCCACGGCAGCTTCGCGCCCGGCAACGCCGCCGGCGGACTCACCACGCAGGAAGAGAAATCGCTGGGGGCGTACGCCAAAAGCGGGACGAGTCCGATTAAAGGCATGCTCAAGCCGGGCGATGTTCCGCCCGCGGGCGGGCTTTATCTGCTGGACGTGGTGCCGGATGGGGAGGTGCGCTTCGGCTTCCCCAACGTCAACGACAACGCCGAAGCGGTCGAGCTGATCGCCTGCGGCGCGCATCTGATCCTCTTCTCGACCGGGCGCGGCTCGGTCGTCGGCTCGGCGATCTCGCCGGTGATCAAGGTGTGCGCGAACCCGGAGACGTTTCGTCGGATGTCGGATGACATGGACTGCGACGCTGGCCGGATCCTCGAAGGGCGGGCGACGCTCGATGAAGTCGGGCAGGAATTGGTCGACCTGGTCATCCAGACGGCGGGCGGCCGAGCGACCGCATCGGAATCGCTCGGGCATCAGGAGTTCGTCCTTACCTACAAGAGCTTCGAGCCGCTGGGGCCGGGATGTCTGCCGGTGGTCCGGTAATCAACGTCTCAGGCGCCCGTCGCAAGGCATACGCGATTTCTGCCGGAGCGTTTGGCGGCATAGAGCGCGGTGTCGGCGGTCTTCACCAGGTCGAGGCCGTTGCCGCGGGTAAGATCCGAATAGGATGGTTGATTGCACGAAGCGCGCTCCAGTGGGGCGACTCTCACGCGGCGACGCTCGCCGGCTTCAGGTATCGGGCCAGCACCGCGTACAGGCGGGCCGGGTCGATCGGCTTGGTGATCACGTCGACACACCCCGCCAGCATGCACCGGTCCCGGTCCGCCGCCGAGGCGGATGCCGTCAGCGCGACGATCGGCAGTCGGTCGCCCTGGTTGCGCAGGCCGGTCGTTGCGCTGTACCCGTCTCGGATCGGCATCACCACGTCCATCAGGATCAGGTCGAACGGCTCCGACCGATTGCGGCCGAGCGATGCCTGTCGCACCGCCTGCTCACCATCGCCGACGAACGAGCAGTCCAGGCCAAGATCGGCCAGATAAGCGCCGATCAGGTTGGCGTTGGCCGGGTCATCCTCGGCCACGAGAACGCGGCCCGCCAGTTTGCGGGCATTGCCGATCGGCCGGGGATCGGCGGGCGCGGTCGTGTCGTGCCGGGGCGGCTCGGCGATCAGGTTCGTCCCGCGAAGCGAGCCGGTGTCAACGTCGAACGTAAAGTGGTTTCCGTTGCCCGATTCGCTCGTCACGGCGAGTTCGCCGCCGAGAGCGCCGATCAGATTGCGGCACAGCGAAAGTCCTAATTCGAGGCCCTCGAAATGCCGTTCGTCATCGTTTGGCGGGGTCGGGTCGCCAGGGAGGCGGGAAAGCGCCGGGCGCTCGACGGCGCTCCCCGTGTCGCTCACGCTGAATTCGAGCGCTGGCGCATCCGGTCGCGTTTGATCGAGTCGAAGGCAGAGCGTGACGCCGCCGGCCTTGGTGCGCTTGATCGCGTTCCCCAGCAAGTTCAGCAGAACGTGTCGGAGCCGGACCGCGTCGCTTCGGATCGTCGCGGGGACGGGTCCGATAAACCGCAGTTGCAGCGAGAGGCGCTTCTCAACGGCGCGTGGCATCATTATCGAGATGATCTGGCCCACCAGCGCCACCACCTGGCAGGGCAGTCGTTCAGGCGAACCCCCGACCGTCATCAGCGGGTTGGAGAGGCCGACGATATCGTCGATCAGCGTGAGCAGGTTCCCGGCGTTGAGGCGCAATGCGTGGAGCCGCTCCGCGCGCTTCGCGTCGGATGTGTCGGACTTGGCGAGCAGGTCGGCATATCCGACGATCGCGGTAGCCGGTGTTCGAATCGCGTGACTCGCCCTGGCGATGAACGCGCCCATCATCCGGTTGGAATCTTCGGCGGCCTCTTTCAGGCCGCGCATCTCGATCAAATCGTCGCGGTGGAGGCGTATCACGGTCGCGACGCTCCAGCAGCCGGCCAACCACGCCAGCAGAGCGGCGAATGCAATGGCGATCGGATAGGCGGGATGATCGTGCCGCCACAGCGCGGCAACGGCCGCCAGGCAGAACGCCGTGGCGAAAAACGCGGCGATCCGAAGGACGCCCGCCCCCCTTCTCGAAGGAGCCTGGGCGGCGGCGAACGTGGGCGGTAGTTCGATCGAGCGATCCAATTCGTCTCCAGTTTGCGAAAAGGCCCGATCTCTCGGGCCTCGGGCCGATTTATCGGGCCGCGCTTCGGCGGCCCGTACGACGCACATCGTCATTTGGCGAGGCGGTCTTGATCAGAACGGACTGGGCAATTGTCCAGAGGCTCCCGGCGGGCTGGGCTCCGGGGCGGCCGAACGCGCAAAATGAGCACGATGCGTCGGCGCCGATCATGGCCCGGTAACCATGGGCCGGCGGATGACGCAACACACCCTGATCCGCTCCAGCCGATACGACACAAGATCGAAGGCCAGTCGTCGTTGTGGTCGGCCGGCGTCCGGGCATTGTTCCTCCCTTCGCGGACGTTCAGGAGCTGCATGAGCTGTCATACCTCGCCACGTGTCCTGGACCCCAAACGCCTCGAAGGCCTGCGGAGCACCCTGCTGCTGGACACGCCGGCCGAAGAATGCTTCGACCGTGTTTCACGGCTGGCCTCGAAGTTACTCGATGCTCCGGTCGCGCTCGTATCGCTGGTGGACGCCGAGCGGCAATTCTTCAAGAGCTGTATGGGATTGCCGCAACCGTGGGCCACCCGGCGGCAAACGCCCCTCAGTCATTCGTTCTGCCAGCACGTCGTCGATGCCAACGCCATATTGATGGTCAACGATGCGCGCAGCGATTCCCGCGTCCGTGGGAATCAGGCGATCGCCGATCTCGGCGTGATCGCCTACATCGGAGCGCCCCTGACGATGTCGGACGGCAGCACGATCGGCGCGCTCTGCGCGATCGACGCCGAACCGCGTGAATGGAGCCCGGAACACGCAACGCTCCTGGGCGACCTGGCGTCGTTCGTCATGGTGGAAATCGAACGCCGCCGCACCCTGGCGGCGGAGCAGATGGCCAGGGCGGCGGCAATGGACGTCGATCGGCGCAGCGATGAATTTTTCCGTCTTCTCGTCGAAGGCGTGAAAGACTACGCGATTTTCATGCTCGATACCTCGGGGAACGTCAAGACTTGGAATGACGGTGCGCGTCGATTCAAAGGGTACGCCCCCGCCGAGATTATCGGCAGGCATTTCTCGGCGTTCTATTCTGAAGAAGACGCTGCAAGCGGCAAGCCGCAACACGCGTTGAACGAGGCGACGGAACATGAGCGCTTTTGTGAGGACGAGTGGCGAATTCGCCAGGATGGAAGCACGTTTTTTGCAAACGTGACCATCACGGCGCTAAAAGACAGCAATGGAATTCTTCGCGGATTTGCAAACATTACCAAGGACCTGACCGAGCGCATCAACGCGGAACAGGCCCTGAGGGAAAGTGAAGTGCAGGCGCGGTGTGGCGAGGAGAGGGCGCGCGTGGACGCGCGACGCCGCTTCCTCGCCGACTCGATGCCGCAGATCGTCTGGACGGCCAAGCCCGATGGGAACCTCGACTATTACAATAATCGTTGGTTTGATTATACCGGGATGACGTTCGAGCAGACCAAGGATTGGGGTTGGAAGCCGGTGCTTCACCCGGACGATCTGGAGAAATGCATCAATGCCTGGACAAGAGCGTTAACGACCGGCGAGCCCTATGAGATCGAATACCGCTTCAAACGCGCCAGCGACGGCAGCTACCGCTGGCATATTGGGCGGGCGCTTCCGCGGCTTGACGAGTCGGGCGCCATCATCGAATGGGTCGGAACTTGCACCGATATTCACGATCAGAAGCTGATTGCCCAGGATCTCGAGAAATCGCGCAACGAATTGGAAACTCGCGTAGCTGAACGGACCGCGCAGCTCCGACAGGAAAAGCAATTTGTCGAAGCAATATTGGATAACGTCTCGGATGGTATCGTAGCGTGCGACGCCGTGGGAAACCTCACGCTTATCAATCGGGCGATACGCGAAATGCATCGGCTGCCCAAGGAGACTACGCCCACACCTACCGATGAGTGGGCGAAGAATTTCAGTTTGTATTTGGCCGACGGCGTTACGCCGATGCGACAAGAGGACGTCCCCTTGTACCGGGCGTTGATGGGGGAGTGCGTGACGAACGTTGAACTGGTAATCGCGCCGCCCGAAGGAGGTAAAAAGCGTTTGATAGCCAGCGGCCGCGCTCTCATCGACGGCGAGGGGAACAAGTTCGGCGCCGTTGTCGGATTGCACGACATTACCGAGCGTGCGGCCGCGGAGGAACGATTCCGGGTTCTGTTTGAATATTCCTCCGATGCTCATCTGATATTCGATGAGACCGGGATCATCGATTGCAATCATGCGACCATCAGACTGCTCAACTGCCGCGACAAGTCGGAGGTCCTTGCGCTTCACCCCGCGAGGTTGTCTCCCCAGTTGCAACCGGACGGTCGTCACTCCATGGAGAAATGCGTCGAGATGGACCGGATCGCCCGCGAACAAGGCTATCACCGTTTCGAATGGGTGCATCGAAAGGCGGATGAGACGGACTTTCCGGTCGAAGTCACCCTCACGCCGGTGCAACTGGGTGGCAAGGAGGCGTTGCTGGTCGTCTGGCATGATCTGACCGAACGGTTTCGCGCCGAAGCCGCACTCCGGGAAGCATTTTCGTCTCTGCGCGCCAGTGAACAGCGGTTTCAGGCGTTCATGGATAACAGTCCCTTTATCGCCTGGATCAAGGACCAGGAAGGCAAAATCAGTTATGTGAACCGTCGATACGCCGCCGAATTTGCGGCGCTGGAAAATGGCCCGGTCGGACAGACGGACCAGGAATTGTTTCGGCCCGACATCGCCAGGCTATTCAGAGAGGAAGACCAGCGGGTGCTTGCCGGCGAGACGTTCGTCGCTGACCACAGCATCGTCTCCCGCGACGGGAGCAATCGCGAGTGGCAGGCCACCAAGTTCCTCCTGAGCGACTGCGATGGCGTCCGGTCCGTTGCCGGTTTCGCGGTCGAAGTCACGGAGCAACGCCGCGCCGCCGAAGAGCTGCGGAGGACCTACACATCCCTCGCCGACGCGCACACGGAGCTTGCCCGTCAGAAATCCTTCATCGAAACCGTGCTGGAAAACGTCAGTGACGGGATCATCGCATGCGATCCGGTCGGCCGCGTCACGTTCCTGAACCCGGAAATGCAGGAGATGCTCGGCATCGACGCGATGCCCGATGAACTCTCCGCGGAATGGGCGGCCGAGCACATCATCCTCTGCGATCCCCAGACGCAGTCCCGCCTCTCCTTGCGCGATCGGCCCCTGGCTCGCGCCCTGCGCGGCGAAGACGTCAATGCCGTGGAGCTGCTGATCAAACTGCGGAGCGGGGCCTTACGCCATATCGTCACTACCGCCCGGGCGATGACCGATAACGGCGGAACGATCACCGGCGCGGTGGCCGCCTGGCACGACATCACCGACCTGCGACGTTTTCAACAGGAGTTGATCGGGGCTCGGGACGCGGCGTCGGCGGCCAATCAGGCCAAGAGCGAGTTCCTGGCAAACATGAGCCACGAGATCCGAACCCCCATGACCGCGATCCTCGGCTTCGCGGACCTGCTGGCGCAGCCCGCGCAGCCGGAACACGTTCGCGCCAGCCACGTGCAAACGATTCGTCGCAACGGGGAACATCTTCTAAGCATCATCAACGACATCCTCGATCTCTCCAAGATCGAGGCCGGAAAATTGAATATTGAAAAGATCGCCTGCTCCCCCATGCGGATCGTGAGGGAAGTCGAATCGTCCATGCGCGCCCGTGCCGTGGAAAAGAACATTTGCTTCGACATCGAGCAGATCGGCGGGGTCCCGTGTACCATTTGTAGCGATCCGACCCGACTGCGGCAGATCCTGATGAACCTCGTCAGCAACGCCGTCAAGTTCACCAAAATAGGTGGCGTGCGGGTGACGGTCGGCGTGCTGGAGGAGGGGCCGGCGCAGCGCGTCTACTTTGACGTCACCGATACCGGGGTTGGCCTGTCGCCCGAACAGCAGCAAAGCCTGTTTCGCCCCTTCGTCCAGGCGGATAGCTCGACCACGCGCCGGTTCGGCGGCACCGGCCTGGGGCTGGCGATTTGCAAGCGCCTGGCGACGGCGCTGGAGGGAAGCCTCTCGGTCGTCAGCGAACTGGGAACGGGAAGCACCTTCAGGCTGGTCGTGGATGGCCGGGAGGTCCCGATATCGGAATCTGCCGGCGCGCCCGATGCGCTCGAGGCGCCGGCGACGTCCGATCCGCCGGTCCTGTCCGACCTGCCACAGAGCCGAATTCTCCTGGCCGAAGACGGCCCGGACAATCGGCGGCTGGCCACCCTCTATCTGGAATCGGCCGGCCTCCGCGTAGACTGGGCGCCCAACGGGAAGATCGCCGTCGCGATGGCGCTCGAGGCCGCCGCTGCCGAAGATCCGTATCAACTGGTCCTGATGGACATGCAAATGCCGGAGCTGGACGGCTATGGCGCCACGCGGGAATTGCGCCGGCTCGGATTCGATCGCCTGCCGATCGTTGCGTTCACCGCTCACGCGTTCGCCAACGAGCGGGACAAGTGCATCCAGTGCGGCTGCGACGACCATGTCGCCAAGCCGGTGAATCGCGACCTGCTGCTCCAGACGCTGCGCAAACACCTGTCGCGGCGCGCGCAGGCAATTCCGCGGCGGGCTGAGGCGAATCGAGCGGCTGCGTCAGACCCGGTCGCCGCCCCTCGGGAGGTCGATGCCGAACCCATTCACAGTTGCCTGGAGAACGACCCGATCGTCAAACGAATCCTTCAGGACTACGTTTCGGAACTTCCAAACCACGTCAACCGCCTTGCGACATCCCTCGAGAACCACGAACTCGCCGAATTGCGTATCCTGGTTCACCAGTTGCGGGGGTCTGGCGGTGGATATGGCTTCGCGGAAATCAGTCGATTGGCGGCCCAGGCCGAAGACGCCATCGATGGAAACGAACCGCTCGACCAGACCGCCGCCGAGGTGAGATCCCTCATCGAGCTGATCCGGCGCGTCTGTGGATATGACCGCATGCGGGAGGTCCCGCGCGGGAACTCCAAAATCTAATGGTCACAGAGGCCACAGAGAAGGACGAGAGCACGGAGAGATGTGCCCGAAACACAAGTTCAATTTTCTCGATCTGGATTAGGGTACTGATGAAGCGCTTGCACATTGCTCTCGGTGCTCTCCGTGCAGCTCCGTGCTCTCCCTTCGGCTCCGAGGCTCAGGCTCGAAGAGAGCCTCAGGGTCGAAGACTGTGACCATCCTGATTTGTCGGCTATCGATTCCAGTAGACGGGTAGATCGTGCTTGGTCGCGCGCAGGATCTGCATGATGGCGTCTCGGTCGTCGTCCGAGAGATTGGCAAACTCGCGGGCATCATCCCGCCCGGTCAGCACCTGAAAGAGCCGGTGATAAACGTATTCCCGCGCCACGGCGGGCATCTCATTGAAGCTGTCGGAGTAAATCAGGTAGCTGCACGGATATTTGAAGAGCCGGTGTTGCAGGTCGAAGTCGCGCAGCGAGCGGCCCTTCGGATCCCGCACGCCGCGCGCCGCGAACTCCTTCGCGAACGAACTGGTCCCCGCCACGCGGTCAGTCAGGCCGGCCTCGCCGCTGAAAAGCATCGCTTTCACGAGCGGCTCGCAGCTTGATTCGATTCGCTCGACGGTGCTGGCCGAACGCTGCCCCGCCGGCTGCCCAAGCGCCTGGTTCACCACCGCCTCATCCCGCAGCGCGGCGCGCACTTCGATCGCGGTTCGCGAGATCAGGTTATGGATCTGTGCCTGATGCTGAAACACCATCAGGGCCACGATGTCACTGTCCGGCGTCAGATAGGGCGCGGTCGGGAAGAGCCTGCCCAGGTCTTTGATATTGGCGCCGGCGATGTTGTCGTCCCGGCCCAACCGATCGGCGTGCTCCTCATCTTCCACGATCACGTTGGCCATGTGACGTTGACGCCCGCACGTTCCACTGGCGTACCATCCGCCCCAGCGCTCCTTGAGCGGGCTCTGGTCGCTGGTGAGGAACGTGCCGGCGGTCAGAATGGGCTGGCCGTCTGAATCCGGGTAGACCGACCGAATGATGAGCCCAGGAACATCGTGCGTGAGGGCCGATTGATGGCACTCCATGCAGTCGAACGACTGGCGGATAAATTGCGGCCGCGGCGCCGCCTCCTGCTTCAGCAGATAAAAGATCGCCCCCTGCCGGCTGTCGATCGACGCCAGCTCGATGACGTCCCCTCCCTGCACCCAGCCGGCGTATACGTCGTCGTTGAAGTAGAGGGCGCGCGGCCGCCAGGGTGAGATGTGATCGCGCTGAAAGCTGGTCTTGGAAAAGACGAGGCTCTGGGACGACGCGGGAACGTTCAGCTCCCGCAGGAGTGACTGGAGATAGCCGTGCTTCGGCTCAAATTGAAGCGTCGTGCGCCCCTGATCGATCCGTCGTTGAAGTTGCGCGACCGGATCATGGACGGCTCCCGGTTCGGCTCCAGCCGGCTCCTGCGCCGCCCGTCCGTTCACCGTCGCCAGGGCGACCCATGCGATCACGATCGCGGCAAGCCCGGGCGCGCCCGCGCGGCGGCGGACACCGCGTAATGGAGATCGGAATGGATGGATTGGGTACAAATCGCCTCTCGCGCCACCACTGCTACGAATCGATCTCGGCTCGGTTCAGCACAACCGCGCCAACAATGGACGCATAGCCGCACGCAAGAATTCCGTTGCATGGGGGCATGAAGCCAATTTGCGCGGGCTGCGGATGCCCGGGTTCTAGTGCCGGGGATGGTCACAGAGGCCACAGAGAAAGATGAGAGCACAGAGGCCGGTTCGAAACCGGATCAACTCGTACCTGCTGGCATCGTGAACTGACGAAGTGCTTTCAGATTTCTCTCGGTGCTCTCCGTGCACCTCTGCGCTCTCTGTGACCATTCTGATTGTTCGATCCGCATCGCGCAGGTCGGTTTCGCCTGATCCACCCGGCTTGCTACAATTCTTCCCGATTGAGGCGATGCATCATGGCGGCACGTCATCGCCTTCGTTGCACTCACACGAAAATCGGAGTCTCCATGCAAAGGGTCCTCTTGTCATTGCTGATCGCGCTGGCGTTTGCGCGGGCGGGGTTAGCCGACGGTCAGCATGAAACAGTCGGCCGTGCCAACGAGGTGATCGAGGCCCGGTTCGAGGCGGCGCTGCCGCATCACGATCCGTTCGACGAGCTGACGCTCGACGCGGTCTTCACCGATCCGCACGGCCAGACGTTTCGCGTCCCCGCATTCTGGGCCGGCGGAAACGTCTGGAAGGTTCGTTACGCCTCACCGCTGCCGGGCAAGCACACATTTCACACCGAATGCTCGGATCCAAAGGACACGGGCTTGAACGGCGTCGATGGCGCGGTGCAGGTTACGCCGTACCAGGGCGACAACCCGCTCTATCTGCACGGCCCCATCCGGGTCGCGCCCGACAAGCGACACTTTCAGCACGCGGATGGCACGCCGTTCCTGTGGCTGGGCGACACCTGGTGGATGGGTCTGTGCAAACGGCTGCACTGGCCCGATGAGTTTCAGCTGCTGACGGCCGACCGAAAGGCGAAGGGGTTCAACGTCATCCAAATCGTCGGCGGCCTTTATCCCGACCAGGGCGCCTTCGATGAACGCAGCGCCAATGAGTCCGGCTTCGCATGGGAGAAGGATTACAGCCGCATCCGGCCGGAATATTTCGACCTGGCCGACGAGCGCATCAAGTATCTGGTCGATCAGGGAATCGTCCCGTGCATCGTCGGGAGCTGGGGATTCCACCTGCCGTGGCTTGGTATCGACAAGATGAAGCAGCACATGCGCTACCTCTCGGCGCGCTACGGCGCGATGCCGGTGGTCTGGTGCGTGGCCGGCGAGTTCAACCTGCCCTATTACCTCGAGCCCGGCTTTCCCATGGGAGGCGAGAAGCAGGCGCAGGGCTGGGCCGAGGTGACCCGATACCTGCGCACCGTGAACCCGTTCGGCCGCCTCGTTACCGCACACCCGACCGGCATCCCGCCTCTCAGCGCGCGCCTCGTCTTCAAGGACGACACCCTGCTCGACTTCGACATGCTCCAGACCGGCCACGGCATGCGCGAAGTGCTCGCGCCCACCGTGACCGCGTTCCGCGCCTCCTACGACGCCCAGCCGCCCATGCCGGTGATCAATGCCGAGGTCACGTACGAGGCGCTCAGCGGCGTCATCCCCGCCGAGGTTCCGCGAATGATGTGCTGGGTCTGCCTCCTCTCCGGCGCCGCCGGACATACCTACGGCGCCAACGGAATCTGGCAGATGAACCGCAAGGAACAGCCGTACGGCAAGTCCCCGCACGGCGGCACCTACGGCCCGATCCCCTGGGATGAATCGATGAAACTACCCGGATCAACACAGGTCGGCTTCGCCAAGCGCCTGCTGGAAAAATACGAATGGGAACATTTCGAGCCGCACCCCGAATGGGTGGGGACCGCGCCGCCATCAACGGAAGATGGGATTCGCCAGAGCAACTGGATCTGGTTCCCCGAAGGGGACCCGGCCGTGGACGCGCCGATCGCGCCGCGTTTCTTCCGGCGCACGTTCGACGTTCCGGCTGACAATCCGGTCGAGCATGCGTCGCTCCGCATCACCGCCGATGACCGCTACATCGTCTGGCTGAACGGGGAAGAAGTTGGCTCCGGCGCCGACTGGAACCAGCACAATGCCTACCCCGCCCTCGAACGACTCCTCAAACCCGGCAGGAACGTGATCGCGGTCCACGCCGAGAACGTGCACTCCGACGTAACAAAAAATCCCGCCGGCCTGATCGCGGCGCTGGATGCGCAGCTCCACGACGGCACCTCGCTGAAGCTGGTAAGTGATGCCAGTTGGCGCGTCGCGCAGGAAGAGGCGAAGGGATGGCGCACGGCGGAATTCGACGACGCCAAATGGTCCCCCGCCAAAGTGCTCGCGCCGTTCGGCGGAGGTCCGTGGGCCGGCTCGCCCCCAACAGCCGCGAAGACCGATTTCGAAGTCCCCTACGCCGCCGGCATCCCGGACCGCGTTCGCATCATCTACCTTCCCAAACCCGGCCCCGCCCAGGTCCACCGCCTGGGCCGAGGCACCGCCTACACCGCCAGCGCCTTCGATCCCGTGACCGGCGAAACCCATCCGATCGGCGAAGTGAAGCCCGACGCCGACGGCAACTGGGAAACGCCGGGGCCGGGGACGAATCACGATTGGGTGCTGATTCTGGAGACTGCGAAGGCCGGGCGGGCGGCGAGTCGTTAGAGAGCCCTCCCTTAGTCCAAAATGGGTTGCCGAAATCCCAGGACCAGCTCTACCGGAGCGCCTATCCAGCTTTGCTGTAACTCAAGCAGGACTCAAGCGCTACCGATAATCCACCGATGGAAGGCACGACCGAATTGTCTTGACGGCATGGATGATCAATCCAATAATGAAGTGGGAAACACCAAACTCTGAATGAGGTTTCTAGAATGCCAGCTAAGACGCCAGCTCGCTCTCGCCCTGTTGCTAGAACGGTGCGGCAGGCGCGGCTTCCGGCCGCATTAGCCGATTCAACAGCGTCCACGGATGGGAATGCAATCCCATTCAGGGTGGCTGCGTTTGCGGCAGCCGTTTTCCGACCACCTGCGATCTCAAACGAAACTGAAACAGAGGCAGTTTTCGACAAATCAAAAGCAAAGCGGGTTGTCAAGAAGAAGGTGGGTACTGCCTGAGGTTGACGTGGCCGAGTATAGACCTGATTACCGGCATGGCCGGATCATTATTGCACATCTCCTAGGACGCAACAGAAAGCGCGAAGAACATCCCGCCGTTATTATTTCTCCTGACTCAGAAATTATTCAACCAGAACAATTTGACCCCCGATTAGGAGAAGGGAGTGTCGCCGCAAACGAGATTGCGGTGCTTGGAGTAAGTAGTCATTACCTCAACTTCGACGATCCACATAAGCAGTTGCCTACCGGTCCACCGACCTACCTTACAAAAGACTGTGCCGTAATTTTAAACTGGTATGCGGTCCTAGACATACCTGACGACTGCAAATATTTTGTCGGAGATGTGCCACCCCATTTGATGCGGGAGATTAACAATATCATTCGGCAAGACCTCCGCGCCAAACTCGGTGCGATGCAAGGAACGATCGCCGATTTGTTGGCTCAACTTGCACCCCGATAAATGGCTTAGTGGCGGGCTATCGCTGAGTGACGTAGTCGAATGTGGATTCAGTCATAGGCGCAAAGAAGTGGATGTGTGGGCGGTGTTGATCAAAGCCGGCCGCCCTCGCGGGGAGATCAAAACGGCCATCCCCCAGCCGGCTTCGGTGCCCAGGCCGCGATCAGGATCAGCGCCGCGATCAAACCCGCCAGACGGCTCACGCGATCGCGCATGGCGAAGACGATGGGGTCATCGTGCAGGAGTCGGCGTCGGGCCAGGAACCAGATGCGCGTGATCCAGTAGAGCAGCAGGGGGGCCATCAGCCAGAGCACGTTGGGGCGGGGATACAAGGTTTTGACGAGGGGGCTGTCGAGGTAATTGCAGAAGACCAGCACCGAGAGATACCCGCTGGCCGGGCCGACGCTCTCGATGATCCGCAGGTCGGTCACCTTGTACTCACGTCCCCGGATCTGCTCTCCGCCGGCTTCTTCCACACCGAGCAGCTCCGAATAGCGCTTGGCGAATGCCAGGCTCAGGAAGAAGAACATGGAAAAGGCCAACAGCCAGATCGTCAACGGCACGTCGATCGCCGCCGCTCCGGCGATGATCCGATGGGTGTAGAGCGATGCCAGGAGGATGATGTCAACGAGCAGCTTTCGCTTGAGCCAGAAGGAATAGAGCGTGGTGAGAATGGCGTAGGCGGCCAGCAACGCCTGAAATTTCAACGGGAGCACGGCGGCGATCGCAAAAGCCGTGACCAGCAGCGCCGCTGAGAGGAGCAAGCCGGCGGGAACGGAAAGTTTCCCGGAGGCGAAGGGGCGATGCCGTTTGCTGGCGTGGCGCCGGTCGGCTTCCAGGTCGAGCAGGTCATTGAGGATGTAGAAGCAGGATGCGCAGGCGCAAAACGCGACGAAGGCCAGGAGCGCCGCCGTCACCCGCGATCGATCCTGAATCTGGTGGGCGAAGATCAGCGGCAGGAGGACCAGCAGGTTCTTGATCCACTGGTGCGGCCGCATCGCGTTCAGCGCGGCGCTGGCGGCTCCGCCGGAGTTGAAGATCCGGCACGGGGTGCAGATCTGCGCGGCGCTGCGCGCGAGGCGTGGTCCGGGGGAAACCAGGTAGGCCCGCCGTGCCGCTTTCCAGAGACACAGGTCCGCGTGCGAGTCGCCGATGTAGTCGAAGCGGTCGCCAAAGCGCCGCCGCAGTTCGGCCAGCTTCCCCTCGCCGGAAAGATTGTTCGCGCCTTCCGTGGCGGCGACCTCATCGAAAATTCTCAGGTGGTCGGCCACCGCATCCGCCATCGTGCGATGCGACCCCGTCGCCAAAACAAGCCGGCGTCCCGCTCGCTTTTCCGCTTCCAGGAACTCCAGCACGTCGGCCCGGTAGGGGAGATGCACGGCGTCCACCGTCGCCCGGCGAAAGACTTCTTCCTTGAACCGGGCCTTTCCGCCGGCGATCCAGCCCGGGAATTTCAGCAGGTCCAGCGGACGCGCCTTGACCAGCAGGAGGATCGCTTCCCACAACGAATCGGTGGCGATGAGCGTGCCGTCCAGATCGACGCAAAGCGGCGGCTCGGCCGACGGCCCGGCGTCGGCACGGCCCGCGCCGCCGAGATCCTCCTGAGGGGCGGCAGCCGCGTTGGGTTCAGACGCCATGGTGTTGAGGTGGGCGCTCGCGCAATTCGACCGCGCGCTCGCAAGCCGTAAAGATAGACCAGCGCCCTGAATTTGCAAACCGCACTCGAAGTGTTTGCCCTTCGATTTTCCAGAAAGGGAAGGCCGGCTTCCCGCCGTGCCCTCCGGCGGCCATGGGATCGGCCTAAGTCTCAATCCTTGATGATTTTATCGACCTGTTCGGGAATTCACCGACGGCAAAAATGGGTAGAGGGGCCACGGAGCCCGGTGTATTCAGCCTTCCGATAAATTGACACCATCCCTCACGGTCTTATAGTCCGTTTTGGGTGTTAAGGTGTGACTGGGGTGCACGCCGCAATGCGTGTACGGGGTCGTACCGCTCCGGTTTCGCTCGAGGACCTCCGCGCTACCCTTGTTTCGCGGGGCGACCAATTCGATGAGGGGTATATGAGAAATGCGAACAACGGATTTCGGGCTTCCAGTGCAGTCGTCGAGCAGTTGGAGGGTCGCCAGCTTTTATCCGGCGGCAGCTCCGCACTGCTTGTGATGGGGCCTTCCATCACGGCGCCGACGTCCTCCGCGCGCGTCATTACAACCAAAGCGCCGTCTCTGGCGAGAACAACGACCACGCCGACGGCGAAGACCTCCGCGCCGACGCCAACGCCCGCGCCGACGCCGACCCCGGCGACCTCCGCGCCGACGACCACTACATTAAAGACCACGACCGTCACGCTCGCGACCACGACGAGGACGACGATGCCGATCTTCAACGTGCTCAATTATGGAGCCCTCGGCAACGGCGTCGCCAACGACACGGCCGCCATCCAGTCGGCCATCAAGGACTTGACCGCCGCCCACGGTGGAGAGTTGCTCTTCCCGATGGGGGTCTATCGCATTTCGACCGCGGTCGTCGTCAAAGGGCTCAGCAATTTCACGATCGTGGGCGACGGCGCGACCATCAAGCCGCTCGATAACGTGACCACCGTGTTTCCCAATGCGGTGAGCGGCGACACCTTTGACATCTTCTCCTGCGCGAATTTCACGGTGCAGGGCCTCACGCTGGACGGCAACGCGAAGGTCCGCGGCAATCGGGAAACCTACGCCAACCTCGGCATGAACGACGACTCGTTCTTCACGCTCACCGGCATGCGCCTGACCAATGCCGTAAGCGACAACCTTTACATGAAAGCAAGCGTCCCCTCCAACCTGGCGCTCGGCTGCCATGACGGGACGATCCAGCAAAGCACGTTTGACGGCTCCTGGCGCAACGGGATCACCGTCACGCATGGTTACAAGCTCAATTTCCTGAACAACACCATCACCAACGTGCGCGGGACCTCGCCGGGGTCCGGCATTGACGTCGAATCCAATACGGTCGATGCCGACGGCTCGAACCACGACATCCTCATTCGCGGAAACACGATTTCCAACTGCGCCCAGACGGGCGTGCGAATCACTGTCGCCCAGCATCCGCGCCTGATCGCGGTCGATGGGAACACCTTCACCAACTGTCCCACCGCCGTGCTCGATGAAGGAATTCAGGTCCAGATCACGAATAACACGTGTTCGATGGCGATAAAGCAGACGAGCGGCCAGGGGTATCTGGATCAGGTGGCTCAGATCTACGTTGAAGGCGTGGCCGGCGGCACCGTATTGGTTTCCGGCAACACGATCTCGTCACTGAACGGCCTGGTCGGCATCGAGGTGCACAGGAGCTGGACCGGGGTCGCCACGATTACCAATAACAAGATCAGCTCATTGTCCGGGCCGGTTTCCGCGATCAGCGTCTGGTCGAACAACGCCAACATTTCCTCCAACACGATTACTGGCGTGGCGGGCGGAATCTGCGTGGCCGCGAGCCATGTCACGGTCAGCTCCAATACCCTGCTGAACGGAACCAACGTCGCGGTCTATTCCGATGGCGCGTACAACTCGATCAAAAGCAACCTGATTACCGACTTCGGCATCGCGAGGAACGGTCAGTGCATCATCAGCACGGACAGCACCCAGACCGCCATCAGCGGCAACGCGATTCGGAAAACGGTTGTCAATCGAGCCTGGATCCCGATCGTCAAGGGCGTCGGCGATCTCGGCGGCAGCAACTTGAAGTACGGACTGCTCGGGTCGGACGGCTCATTCGTCGTTTGACCTTCCAACCGCCGTCTAGCTCAGCAATCTGTGGACGATTGTTGCACCACCGCCGCGGGCCGGAACCCCTCCCGCTCAAATACGAATTGGTTACATCCGAGCCGGTTTGTCGTGACGAGTTGGGTCAGCCGAAAGCCGGCGCGCCGGTAGAAATCAAAGATCCGCTTCGGGGTCGCCACCTCGAATGGATACCCGCCCAGCCAATCGATCCAATCATGATAGATGGACATCCCTCGTTTCGCCCGATGCGTCGTGAAAACCCCCGTTGGATTGCGGAACTTGATCAATCCGATCATTACGCTCTGAATCGCGAATAGAGGAACGAACACGCTCGTCACGGTGTAACGGCCCAGAACATTTCGGCAATACGTCTTTTTCACCTTCGTCCACAGCGTCGATTTCAGGCCCTGATCGTTGTAGATCGCGACGAATAACCGCCCGTTCTGATTGACGGCGGATACCGCCATGGCGAGCGCTTTGTCGAGGTTGCCCGTGTGGTGAAGGCAGCCCCAGGCATAGACCACGTCGAAGGTGCCAAGCGAGCGGACGAAATCGCCATTCAGGACATCACCGCGCCCAATGACCCAGGCGTCATCTTCCGGGAAAAAACGCGATTTCAGGAACGTGCAACACCCGACGGACTTCGGATCATAATCGAACGAGCGCACGCGGGCACCCAGTCGCCTTGCCGCAAGGCTGAAAAGCCCACTGCCGCAACCGATGTCCAGAAATGTCTTACCTCGCAGATCAGTGACTTCAAGCAGTTGGCGGAGAGATTTTTCGGCTTCCGCGACTCGGCCTTCATCGAGCGTGCCGAGAAATCGTTGCCAATTCGCTCCGAAGCCGAATCGTTCTTTGTCAGCTACGTTTTCTGGAACAGGTTCAGAAGTCATGCCTCTTCTCTCTCCTAACTTTTCATATACCGTGGCTTAACGGTTTGAGTGACGGTCGTCGTGACCATGGGCATCGTGTCTCCGCGATCTTGGAATACCCGATTTGATCGGATACATTCAACTACTTTGTGATCGGAGGTGCCGACGCTGTAGCTTGCTGAAATGGCGAATTGAACGTCCTGCGTACGGCGGAAGACTGGGAATTTCAAGAAAAATCGAGGAATTTCTGTTTGGCGAAGAACCGCCGTTCGAGATGCAAGTAACTCTGCCAAGGACGAAATCGTTCAGGGGAATCCGACCGGCACTGAACGCGGAAGCGACCAATAGAATATCCCTGAAGGATCCAGCGTATGTGCGGAATCGCAGCGATCGTCAGGATGAAGCCCGAAGCGGATAGCGCCGCGATCGATCGGATGACGGAGACGCTCGCGCACCGGGGCCCCGACGCCGCGGGCATAACCCTTCTCAGCGACGTGCACCTGGGCCACCGCCGGTTGAGCATCATCGACCTGGCCGGTGGTTCACAACCGATGACCGAGATCACCGAGCGGTATTGGATTGTCTTCAACGGGGAGATTTACAATTTTCGCGAGCTGCGCGCCACGCTGGAATCAAGAGGACAGCGCTTCCGCACGCATTCCGACACCGAAGTGCTGATCAAGGCGTACGAGGTCTTCGGCGAGCAGATGCCCGTACACCTCAACGGCCAGTTCGCCTTCGCCATCTGGGATCAGCAGGAGCGCCGACTCTTCGCGGCGCGCGACCGAATGGGGGAGAAGCCCTTCTTCTGGGCGACCGCTCAGGGCGGCGCGATTGTCATCGCATCCGAGATCAAATCGATCATCGCCTCCGGACTGATCCGGCCGATCCTCGATCCCGTCTCGGTGGACGCTTATCTGGCGCTGCTTTACGTTCCGCCGGATCGAACGATTTATGCCAACGTGCAAACGTTGCCGCCGGCCCATGCAATCGTATGGGACGGGGCGGGCAAGCGGGAGTGGTGCTATTGGAAACCCCGGTATTCAACGAATAACGATGTGGAATTTCCGGAGGCGGCGGCGAAGTGCCGCGAACTGCTTCAACAGGCCGTCACGAGGCAATTGGTTGCAGATGTGCCGGTCGGCGCGTTTCTCAGTGGCGGGCTCGATTCCAGCACGATCGTGGCCATGATGAGCACGGCCGCGGGACGCCGGGTGCCGACTTTTTCGGTTGGCTTCGGCGACTTGATCAACGAGCTTCCGTACGCGGCGGCCGTCGCTGAGCGGTACGGTACGGAGCATCATGAAGTCTCAATGGACATTCCCGTCGGCGACCTCTTACAGAAAATGGCCGACGTATACGATGAGCCATTCGCGGACTCGTCTAACCTTCCCACCTACCTGGTGGCAGGGGTCGCGCGACAGCATGTCCCCGTGGCATTGTCCGGCGATGGCGGCGACGAACTGTTCGGCGGGTATTCCTGGTACCTCCCGCTGCTGACGGATGCTTCGCACAACGGACGCCCCGCATCGGTCGCGACCGCCGGCTTCCGGACGTATGGATGGAACCTGCTGACGAAGCTGGGATTTCCCGTCCACGAAAAACGAGATCGTGCCGGCCAGCAACTCGTCACGGCGATGCTCAGACGCCGTCACCCGGATGTATGGGAGCGACATCTGGCCCAGATCTCCCAGGGGGAGGAATTACGCGCGAGCTATAGTCGGAAATCGAGTCCGCCGGCAGGTGTGGCGGCGGTGGAAAGCCTCTACCGGGATCGCTCGCTTGCTTACCCGATCGACCAGGCCGTCGATTTTGACGTGAGGTCCTATCTTCCGGGAGACATCCTCGTCAAAGTCGATCGGGCGGCCATGGCACATGGTCTGGAAACGCGCGCTCCATTTCTCGATGTCGATCTGGTCGAGTTCGTCCTCTCTCTGCCCCCTCGCCTGCGTTTCCGCGATGACGGCTTGAAAGGTCTGCTCCGGGCCGCCTGCCAGGATCTGTGGCCGCCACGAATTCATAGCCGGAAGAAGCAGGGGTTCGGCGGTCCGATCGCTTCCTGGATTCGACGGCCAGAAGTCCGCGCGCTGCTGGATCGAGTCACCAGCGCATCGAGCCCGCTGTCGGCGCTATTGCCGGGTGTTGCAAATGTTCTCACGTCAAGGCGACCTCAGAACATGTGGACCCTGCTTTGCCTGGGTCTGTGGCTGGAGAAGCACCCGGAATGCGTAGTCCCTTAATCAGCGTCGTCATGCCGGTGTACAATGGCGGCGCCTACCTGAACGACGCTATCGAAAGTATCTCGCGGCAGACATTCCGTGACTTTGAGTTCATCGCCGTCGATGACGGCTCTACCGACGGTTCATCAGACGTCCTGGATCGCGCCGCGGATCAAGATCCGCGGCTGGTCGTGGTGCGACAAGCCAATCAAGGCATTACCACCACACTGAATGCGGGATTGTCCAAAGCGAAAGGTGAATTTATTGCTCGGATGGATGGTGACGATGTTTCCCATCCTTCGCGCCTGGAGAAGCAGCTCGCCTACATGCTCGAGCATCCGGCGTGCGCGGCAGTCGGTTGCTGGATTGTGATGATCGATCCCAAAGGGAATGTCCTGTGTGAACAGAAATGGCCCACGGAACACGATGCGATCAATGCCGCGCTCCTCGCCGGCCGTAACGATGGAGGGCTGCCGCACCCCACGGCGCTCATTCGGCATTCGAGTCTGGATGCGATCGGCGGGTACCGACCCAAGTTTCCGGTTGCCCAGGACAAGGATCTATGGTTACGACTGGCCGAAGTTGGAAAGCTCTCGAACCTCCCCGAATTCCTGTTGAAATATCGGGTACATCCACAGAGCACGGGAGCAACCCGCGGCGGCGCCCAGCGGACGGCTTTCGATAACGCGATCGCCGAAGCCCGCCAGCGCCGAGGAATGGACGCGCCGCCGCCGGCGGCTCAAACCACATCGCAGCGGCAATCGATGGTGAGCAATCCAAACCCAAAGGCCAGCCTTGCGTTTTACGCCCTGGACGGCGGCAACTATTGCTACGCGCTACGCACTGCCCTGGCGATTCTGCGGGAAAAGCCGTTCCTGCTGAGCTCGTACATGCTGCTCGGCTTTGCGATTCTGCTACCATTCGTCCGAATCATTCTTGGAAGAAGGCGGCGGACCGGATTCCACCCGTGGTGATCCATGGATGCCAAACAGATAAGCTCAGCTAGCCGGCCTTCCGCAAAGGGGAGATCGCCTGTCCACCTGTTCCGGCTTACGGCTGCGGTCGCCTGGGCACGCTGGGTCAGCGCAACCTGGTGGACCGCTTACGGGCGCGTATCGCTCTGGACCTGGGGCGCTCAGGTTGGGCCGTCCCTGCGAATTGTCGGCCGCATAAGACTGTATGTCAGCGGGAACCTGAAGATCGGATCCAACGTTCACATCAATTCTGGACGCGCGAACTTTGTCGGCGGCGACCGCCGGATGGCGCTCCGCGTTGGCAAGGATGCCGATCTGATCATCGGCGATGGCTGCCGGATGTCGAACTCAACCATTTGCGCCGCGGTTCGGATCGTCATCCATGATGAGACCTTCATTGGAGGCGGATGCGATATCTATGACAGCGATTTTCACCCCATCGACCCGGATGATCGGGATGCGGAACTCCCGCCCGCCGTCGCGCCGATCGAGATTGGTCCCCGCGCGTTCATAGGAAGCCACGTCATCATCTTGAAAGGCGTCCGGATCGGTGAAGGTGCCGTCATCGGAGCGGGAAGCGTAGTGACCCGGAACGTGCCGGCGTTCGAGATCTGGGCCGGACGACCTGCTCGGTTCCTGCGCAAGCTTGAATCGTCGGCCGGTTCGGCTGGCGTTGCCCAGCCGGTGAAGTCAAGTTGAACGATCACCTATGAAAGTCTTGTGGTTCACCAACATCCCGCTCGATGCGGTCAATCGACGAATGAACCGGCCCACGCGGGGCAGCGGGTTCTGGATGCATGCCCTGCTTGAACCACTGATTCGATCCGGAGAAGTCGAACTGGCGGTAGTGACCGCCACGGCGGGTGATCCGGCGTATCGATTCTCCGAGGGAGGCGTTGAATATTTCAACATCCCCCAGAACAAGATCCTCGAGGCCTACCAGCTCTTGCCGGAATCACAACGCGCCAAGAGTCTTCGTCACGCGGCAGCATTGATCGACGAGTGGAAGCCGGACCTCATCCACGTGCATGGTACCGAGCGATTCTTCGGGCTCGTCAGGTCGCGAGGGCTAACCCGTGTGCCGACGATCGTTTCAATCCAGGGTCTGATATCGGAGTGTCTTCCGGTCGCCTGGGGAGCGATGAAATGGAAAGACGTGCTGCGCAATCTAACCTTTCACGATCTGACCCGGAACTCAACGCCGCTTGCGATCGCGCGTCGATTTCGTCAGCAGGCTCCGCTGGAACATGAGATTCTAAAGTCAGCCGATGCGGTGATTGGCCGTACGGATTGGGACAAGGCTCACGCACGGGAGGCCAACCCGAAGGTTCGATATTTTCACGTGGATGAAATGATGCGCCCGGAATTCTGGTCGGCAACTCCCTGGTCGGCGCGTTCTGCCGAACCCAGGACGATCGTGAGCACCTCGGACGCCGTCCCGTTGAAAGGCCTCCCGATCCTGCTGGATGCCGTTTCCACACTAAAGCATTGGGGTCATGACGTGCGGCTCAAAATCGCGGGAACCACGGGCTCCGATTCGAAGAAGAATGGGCTCGTCCGGTTCCTGTTGCAGCGCATTCGATCGCTGAACATCAAGAGTTCCGTAGAGCTGCTGGGCTGGCAGGGCGCTCCAGCACTGGCTGAACAGATGCTCAAATCCCATTGCTTCGTTACGCCATCGTTCATCGAGAACGGATCCAATTCGCTGAGCGAGGCGCAGCTCCTTGGTATGCCTTGTGTCGCCAGCCATACTGGCGGCATGACCACCACGATCCGTCATGAGGAGACGGGACTGCTGTTCAGCCGTGGCGACTCGGGAATGCTGGCGTCTCAACTGGAGCGGCTCTTTGTCGACGGGTCGCTGGCCGACCAACTGAGCGTGCACGCTCGACAACACTCCCGCGGGCGCCACGATCCGGCGACGATCGTTGCCGCGCTGCTTCACGCGTACAAAATGACCGCGGGTAACAACGGGTAAGGCCCATGCAAGACGTAACCTATTATCAGTACGCCAACGCCAACGCCAACGCCAACGCCAACGCCGACGCCGACGCATTCCAACGACGCGTCAGCATTCTTCCGGCGGGGGGGATGTTTATTCTCCTAGCGATCGCGTGCGCTGCGGTGGGCATTTCCCGCCAGGCGCTGTGGTACTTCGGAGTGCCAATTCCGCTGCGGATCGTTACCGCGTCGTGCACCGTCTTCACGTTGTTCTTCTTATCCCTTGCCACCTGGCGAATTTCGTCGTCGCTCGCCGCCCTGCCGTCGGGGCACCTTTTCGGTCCACGGCTGCTTCTGCTTTGCTTGTGGGTGTTTTGCCTGGCGATCTACGGGTTTATCGCCGACAATCTTCCATCAGATGTGTTCAAGGAAGCGGCAGGTTGGTTTGTGCTTGTGCTGCTATGTCTGCTTGGACGCCGGGATGCCGTGTGGCAGCGGGTCCGTAAGCCACTTGTCGTCGTATTCTACGTCGCGTTCATATTGATTTTGTTGACCTATAAAGTTCCCCACATCGTCACCACGTTTGAGCGATCCGAGGAACGACGCGTCGCCTGGGACTCGCGGAACATCGCGACAATCGGGTACTCCATCCGCCCCATCATGGAGCTCGGCCTGTTTCTCGGCGCGTGGGGACTGGTGCAAAGACGAACCGACCGGTGGCGGATATTGATGGTCGGTGCCCTGGGCGTCTATTTTGTGGTGAACGTACTCATCTTCGGCTTTCGCGGGTCAGCCGTAGCCTTGGTTGAATTGATCGCCGTATTCACACTCCTGCGCCCGATTGCGCAGGGGAAATTGCATGGCGGGACGATTGCCGCGACGTTTATCGTCGGCGGGATCGGCATCGCGATCGCATCTCAAACCAATGCGTTCTCCAAATTTACACACCGTCTGTCGGAAGGGGATCTGTTCGAGAGCCGCATTTCCGAGGCCAAAGCATTTTTCGAAGACATGAATTCGTTCGAGCTGATGATTGGAAGGGGACTGGGCGGTTCGTATATCGGCCCGCATTGGGCGCCGGTGATCGTCATCAACGGTCGGCCGCACTGGGTGGCGAATCACTTTGGATTTCTGCACTTCGTATTGATCGGCGGATTTCTCTTCCTCGCGTTCATCGCGACGTTTGTCGTCCCGATCATATTTCGTAGGTCGCGTGAATGGTATGACAACGAGTACAACCTCGCTGCGTTCACGGTGATGCCCATTATCATCTATAGTATCCTGTGCGATCCGATCGTCATCGATACCGACTCCTTCTTCACCTTGCTGGTCGTCGGGTTTTGTTTCGCGCGGTTTTCGACGGCTGTAGGAGGTGCCAGAGAACCTGCAACATTGTCGACGTATTAGCCGTCCAGCCCGCCGGCCTTCGAAGGCAGCGCATTACGGCTTTCGTCCAGCGCACCCAAAGCCCTGTGCAAGGCATTTCTCACTTGTAATCCCGGCAGTTCGATGATGCTTGAACAGTCTTCTAAAATCGAATAATATACTTCAGCGTCTTCAACGCAAGATGACTTATCGCGTGTCCCTCTCTGGACGGATTATTATGCGCCACGCCCCCGCATGCCGCACGTGTAAGTCGAAGTTCATTCCTGTCGCCGTGTTGATCGCCGGTGTGGTTAGTCTAATTTCCACGGGAAAATGCGCGACCGTGGACGATCGATTTAACGCACTCTTCGCAGCGGACATAGCGGCGGCAGCGGGAAAGTCCGGGGCCAGCGTTCAGTTCGCGCGCAAGCTTCTTAAGACTGCCAGCAGTTTGCAGGACGATGCGGCCCTACGCCGGATGGTTCTCGAAAAAACATATGATTACGGAATGGCGGATCCCGCGGGATACGCGACTGCGATCGCCGCTGTGAAGCGAGACATCGACGAACTTCGCTCAAGTCCTGAAAATGCGGCGGACGTGGACGCGCTGAAGGCAAAGCTCCTGCGTGCCTGTGAACTTCAGTACAGCCATGGAAATGCCGCCGACAAGGAAGCTGCGACGGCGATCCTGTTCGACGAACGCGTGAGTTCAGGTCGCGCGCTGCTGGGTCGCGGACAGTTCGACGAAGCAAATAGGCAATTTACGGTGGCTCGAACGTATGTAGGACACGACAGTCATCGTAAGGAAATGGTGCAAGAGCAGATCAACGCAGTCGCCGAACGACGGCTCGCGGCTCGCAAGTTCGCTAACTTGAAAAGCAAGCTGAGTGCGAACCCGGAAGATCACGCAACCGCCAAGGAGTTGGTGTTGTTATCTCTGCTGGAACTCGAGGACGCCAAGCTTGCAGGGACGTATGTCGCTCAGACGGGTGATGACGTCATGATGAAATGGGTGCGGGTTTGTGCGGACGATACCGCCACACTGGAAGTCCCCGAACAACTCGCGGCCGCAGAGTGGTTCTTCGGTCTTGCGGAGAAAGCGAAGGGTCCGGCCAGGATCACCGCGTTAACCCGGGCCGATGGGTTCCTGGATTCGTTCCTCACCAATCATACCCAGCGCGACGGCGACCAGATTCGCGCCGGGGAATTGCGGCAAAAGATCTGGCTGGAGCTCAAGCGCGTGCGACCCGCTTCCACTCCCCGCATAGATCTGCTGCGGATGATCGATCCAAAGGTAGACCTCATCAATACCCTCGCCCGTGACGGAACAGTGGTTACGTCGGGAGAGCGCGATCACATCTTCCAGTTTCCCTTCACGCCGCCTGAAGAATATGACTTTGAAATTGTATTCACGCGCGTTTCCGGCGACGGATCCGTCGATCAACTCCTCTACCGGACGCAAACGAAGAAGCCCTTCCGGTGGATCTGGTCAAAGGCTGGACAGGGTTCGGGATTGATGGTCTTAACCAAGAACCTGGGCGACCACCCGCTTAGCGTACGGAAGTATCCCATCAAAACAGGGGTTAAGCACCGCGCGATGATCAGCGTGCGGCGCGATAGCGTCAAAGCCGTATTCGATGGCCACGTTATGCTGGATGCCAGGACGGATTGGCAGAATGTCGAGGATACTTTTCGCATCATGACGCCGGGTTCGCTTGGAGTGATCGTACCGGGCGGCACCACGGTCGTCATCGAGTCGGTGGAACTTGAAGAAGTGTCTGGCAAAGGTCGACGTTCGCGGTGATAGCGTGTGACATGCTCCGAATCCTGATTGTATTGCCCTATGCATTTCCGTCCTTCGCGCCGATGGTCAATCACACGCGCCGGGTGGCCCGGAGCCTGAGGGCCGCTGGGCAGCATGTCTCGATCCTCGCGCCGCGAGCACCGGCCGATCAGTCAACTCCGCTGGAGGGGCAGGATGCGTTCGGCACCCCATACACGCTGTTTCCCGCGCCGCCGAAGCCGCGTTTCGTTCCGTTTTATTTGTACTGGATCCTGACGGTCCGCGCGCGACTGCTGGAGCGCGCCACAAAATTGATGCAGGGCTCGCGGTGGGACATCGTGATTCTCTACGATTCGGGTTGGTGGATTCTTGAGCCGGTGCGACGGCTCTGTCAGCGGCGGGGGGCGCTGGCTGTGGCTTATATGGTCGAGTGGCATCAGCCGACCTTCCGCCGTCTGATCGGACTAAGCTGGTTTGACCAGTGGCTATTTCATCATTGGCTGCTGCCGAAAGTCGATGGGTTGATTGGGATATCTCGAGCATGGGGCGCGGTCGCTGAACGCCATGCCATCCCCTTCGTGGTGGTTCCATCCTTTAGCAAGTTTGGGGACGATGAACTGCCGGAAATGATTCATCGGGAGGGCGGGCCATTTAAGGTTGCGGTGGTCGGTCACTGGGTACGACGCGAGCTTCCCTCCACGCTTATGAAAGGTTTTGCCCTGGCGCTCAAGGCCGGCATTCAGCTGGAATTGATCGTTCTGGGCAGAGCCGGGAGCCGTCCGGAGGAAAAAGCTGCTTTGCGCTTGCTGCGCAACATGCCGGAAATCAGCGAACACGTAAAATTCATGGGGTGGCTTGACGAGAGTGCGTTTCGCGAACATCTGTTCGGCGCCGATGCGTTCGTGCTGCTTCGAGACGAAGACCCGGAAACGCGTGCCCTGTTCCCAACACGGCTCCCCGAATATCTCGCTACGGGGAAGCCGGTGATTCTGTCAAATGCAGGCGACCTTGCGCTGTACGTTGCTCACGGCGTCAGTGCGTACGTGTTGCCGCCCGGTGATCGCCCCCAGGAATTGGCAGACGCTCTGGTATTCCTGGCAACCCATCCGAGTGATGCACGGAAGATCGGCCTGGGTGGCAGAAAGGTAGTTATTAACGCATTTTCACAAACCGTCTTAGGCCAGAAACTCGCAACATTCCTATCGAATCTACGAGAGCGCGGCGACGTCACACCAAGCTAAAACGCCCTTGCTCCGACCGGCCACACACCTGCTCGTTCAGCCCTTTCGAAATCTATTCGCCAGCGCTGCCCGGATCATCGACGGTAGCCGATGGATCACGCGATTCAGTGATTCACCCCGCTCGACGGCCGCAAGGAGCTGCCCCGGATGAACAACGGAAAGCGGAAGTGGCTGATTTCCGTTCAATAGCGTCTCATTAACGTTCGGCAGCTCAGCCTTCCAGTTATTGAAGAAGAATATCAGGAGGTTTTGCTTGTAGTACCACTCCACCTGCGGATCATTCCAGACTTTACTGCGGATGTAGTCCACAACGTGATACCCATGCCGTCCGAACAACCCGGCCCAGTATTCCGGCCACTGCTCGTTGACATGGTTGTCGCCGCCCTGATTCGGGATCGCCGCGGAAAATGCGACCACCGGAGCCAGTTTGACAAGTGACTGTACGAAAACCTCTGCCGCCTCCGCGGGGAGATGCTCGGCAACCTCCAGTGAAATAGCCAGATCAAAACGGCGATCGATATTGACCGGCCTGGTCAGATCGCGCGCGGTGAACAGCTCCTGCGGAATCGCAAGCGACTTTCGATCAACGTAGTCGCCATCAATGGCCAGTACATCCGCCACCCCGATTGCGCGAAACGCCGCAAGCCATCGCGCCGTTCCCGATCCTACGTCCACGACGCTGCGCGGCCTGAGCAACTCCCACAACAAGGGAACAATTACTTTCGCGGACTTGGACGACAGTTCATCCTGAAGCGCGAAAAAGCTCTTGCCATACGTATCATTGTTCGTTCCTTCGCCTGACTTCATTGGTCCCTCGGAAAAAGCGCCTCCATGACCCTGCAATCTTATCCGTACGAAAAAATAACGCAAATCACGCCTGGGGTTGCGAACGGCGCGTGACTCATTACTCTGTTCCGCGTGAGCCGGTTTTCTCTTCCCGCCAAACTCCTGAATCAAATCCCCCGCGGCGAGGGTTTCCGGCGGATTGGCCACAATGTTGCCTGGTCCGCCTTTGACGAAGCATTCGGGATGATCATCTCGCTGGTTGTTGGGGGCATTACCGCAAGATATCTCGGGCGCGGTGGATTCGGACTCCTGAGTTTCACTCTGTCGTATATCGCTTTGTTCCGAATTGTCGCAAGCCTGGGGCTTGAGGAGGTTCTTGTTCGAGAGCTCGTTCGGTTCCCGGACAACCGCAATGAGCTTCTCGGCACGGCGTTAGCATTGCGACTGATCAGCGGTGTGGCAGCAATTATTGCCGTTGTCATTTCCGTACAATTCCTGCATCAGGAGGATCCACAGACTCGCCTCCTGGTGATCATCGCGTCATTCGTATACATCCCTCAGGCGGGGATGGTGGCGGAAAAGTGGTTCAGCGCTCAGCTACAGGCAAAATTGAACATGATCTCGGGGAACGTGGCGCTGATGATGTTCGCCGTGGCCCGCCTGGTGATGGTCTACTATCACGCACCGTTGATCTGGTTCGTGTGGAGCAACGTGGCGGTCATTGCTGTGAACGCGATCACCAGCACGGCCTTGTACGTCCCCTATTACGGATCATTTACTTCGTGGCGCGTGAGCTGGTCCCTTGCCATGAAGCTGGTCCGGCATTCATGGCCGAAGATTCCCGAGGGTTTCGCCAGCGCCGCGCAGAGCCAATTGGGCGCACTGATCATCGGACTATCGCTCGGTGTCGCGGAGCTGGGATCCTACGCGGCAGCCTTTCGGTTCTATGGCATGCTGCTGATCGTTCCGAGCATCATCGCCCAATCGCTTGCACCCACACTGACGCGTGCCAGGGAGGCTGGCAGCGAACAATTTGATCAGCGGCTCACCCAGGCATACCGACTGAGCTTTCTAGCTTACCTGGCTACGCTGATCCTGGTTATCCCGCTCGGTCCGTTCGGAGTACGGTTGGTTTATGGACCGCAGTACGCGGAGGCGGGGCACCTCGTACTGTGGATGTCGATCCCGTTGCTTCTGGTATACCTGGGACAGGTGCGGATGTGGTGTTTGATGATCGACCATCAATTGCACTACGCGATGTACAGCTCCTTCGCGAACGTCGCAGTTACGATCGTTGCGAACTTCATGCTGATTAAATATGTCGGACTGCTAGGGGCGGTGGCTGCCCTTGCATTCGCGCCGCTGGCGGCCTTTATCACCGACGCGTTCTTCGTTCCCGGCCGGCGAAGCACCCGAGCGCTGTTCAAGGCGCTTACATTCCAATGAGTTGCACGCCGGCGCGATCGGGCAAGCTCGGTTAGTAAACTATATTTCCGCGCGTCGAGGGACAGTGTCTCGGATATTCGGTCTGCCGCCAGTCTTGACCGAGCATATTCAATCTGTAGATTGGTTCGGACTGGAGGAGATGTTATGGCACTCACTGATTGGGCTACTACTCAGGGTGATTATTTCCGCGGGTCCCGCGTCCTCGTGACGGGCGGAGCGGGGTTCATCGGCTCGCACCTGACCGAAGCGCTTGTCACCCTTGGCGCGCGGGTGGTTGTATTGGACGACCTGAGCGGAGGAAGTCTTGAGAACCTGGCGTTCCGCGGCCGAACGCCGGATCAGGTGGAGTTTGTAAAAGGAAGTATTACCGATATGGCGCTTGTGGAGGATGCTACGCGCGGGTGTCAATGGGTCTTCCACCAGGCTGCCATGGGCTCGGTGCCGCGGAGCATCGAGATTCCGCTCAGATACCATGAGGTAAACGTGGGCGGAACGGCGAACGTGTTGGAGGCGGCCCGGCAGTCTGGCGTCAAACGGGTCATCTTTGCCGCAAGTAGCTCCGCCTACGGCGATTCGGAAGTGTTGCCCAAGGTTGAGACCATGCCGGTGCGTCCCAAGAGCCCCTACGCGGCGTCAAAAGTTGCCTGTGAAGCGATGATGTTCGCATATGCGGCCTGTTATGAACTCGATACGGCTTCCCTTCGGTACTTCAATATCTTCGGTCCACGCCAGAATTCGAATTCCGCTTATGCGGCTGTGATCGCGGCTTTCGCAAAAGCGCTCAAATCCGGCCAAAGGCCGAAGATCTTCGGTGACGGGGAACAATCGCGAGATTTCACTTTCGTCGACAACGCCGTGCACGCGAACCTGCTTGCGGCCCGGCGTGTCGAGCGGGTCAAGGGCGAAGCGATCAACATTGCGTGCGGTCGCCGAATCACGGTCAACGAGCTCGCGAATCGAATGGCGGAGCTGGTGGGGAAGCCCGATCTCGTCCCGGAGCATTCCGAGTTCCGCGCCGGTGACGTATTACATTCGCTGGCCGATTTGACGAAGGCCCGCTCCATTCTGAAGTACGAGCCGGTCGTCGATTTCGAGCGCGGCCTCGAAGTCACGAGCCGCTGGTATTCAGAAACGCTCTCTTGAATGAATGCCACGATCGGCGCGGAATGTCAGGAAGATCATGGCTAAGTCCCAATCACTTCCGCAACCGACGCTTGAGAAGCCGGTTCCCGAGGAGCCGATTCCAAATCCACGACGATATCCTCACAATTATCAACTCGTCATCCTGGCGATTGTGGCTCTCGCTATCTTTAGTTTCCGCGGAATCTGGAGAGGGTATTCAAACAGTATTGACTTGCAGATGCTTTACGCCAGCTCGGCCACCTGGGCGGAAGGGGGCGAAGTTTACGCGAGGGAAGAGGTGATCGAGACCTTTTGCAAGCGGGGCGGCGATCGAACATTTGCCACGACGGCAGGCGCGTTCATGTCGTTCTATCCGCCCTCGACCTACGCGTTCCTGTCGCCACTGACATTATTTCGGTGGCCGGCCGTTAAAATAATATGGATCTGCATCAACGTCATGTCGTCAGCCGTCATTGCGTACTGTGGTTTTGAACTGCTTAAGTGGGAATGGCCGCAGGGTGCGATTCTGATGCTGTGCATCGTCGCTCTGTTCGCTCCAGTGCATACCACGCTCTCGCAAGGCCAGCTCTCACTGGTTTGCACGGCGTTGTTAATGCTTGGCCTGGTCTGCCTGAAGCATTCCCATGAATTGCTGGCAGGCTTGGCCATGGGCTTGGCCATCGGCGTCAAGCCACAGGTGGGTGGGTTGCTGGTTCTGCTCTTGCCGATCGTCAAGTCGTGGCGTGGCCTGGCCGCGGCTGCTGGCGCCGCTCTGGTGCTTTTGATCTTTGGCGTCGCTCGCCTGGAATTGAACGGAACGCCATGGTTCGGTCAGATGCTTGCCTCGGTCAAACACGTGGCGCCCGGCAGTGAGCTGGGGGCCGGAGCAGCCGATCCGAACTGGTACGTGTTGGTCAGCCTCGAAACGCTCGTATCGCGCTTCATTTCGAACATCACGATCGCCACGATATTATCATGCGCAGTCACCGCGGTTTTCGTGGTGATCATAGCCATGGCCTATCGTCGCGCAAGCAACGCGGATCAGGGAGAGGCGATGCTCCTGGCTGCCGGCGCGTTGCTGACCTTATCGCTCCTGCCGGTTTATCACCGGTTTTATGACGCGGTGGTGCTCCTGCTGCCGGCGTTTCTGGTCGCCGATTCGCTGCTGCGAACTCGTCGCCTTACAGTTCCTGTGACTGCTGTAGGAATTGGCGCGCTGCTATTCTATCTTCCGAATTCCGCTGTTCTTGGAAAGCAGCTCGGCGATATGTTGGGTCACCGGATCCAATCGTCCCTGTGGTTTGAGGCCACGGTGATGACCAATCAGATTTGGGCGATTCTTGCCATCCTCATCGGCATGATCCTGTGGCTGTGCAGCGTTCCAGGCGAGATCGATGCGGCGTGATCGATGTGACGTGACCGGGGCGCGGCGATTACCGATCGGTGGGCCGTGCGAACAGGGTATTCCTGAAAAGGACGCACAGAAGTACCAAAACTGTTGCTGCGACGAAGCGGCCCTTTATCGCGGCCTGCTGAAGATCCGAACTGATGTCCCGATAGCCGGAAAGATATCCCAGCACAAGAAGCATGAGCAGGAGCGCCGTCGCAATGGGGATCAGACGGCGATTGCCTGAAGAGACGATCAACAACAGGGGGATCGGATAGAGGCAAGCTGGATTGATGTACGACGGGAGGACGAGGTCGATCGCGGCAACCAGGCCGGTGAATATGACCGCAATCAGCAACCATCCGAGGGTGAGGAGGGAGTCAATGTCGTCGTTGAGGCCGTCGATCGCATAAGAGAGACGCGGCTGACGGAAATCATGCAGCAGAATCGTGACGGTGCAGAGACCGACGATCAGAAAAGATCTATTAATGATCCCAACGTAGGTATATGTCCAATCCACTTGGACGGTAAAGGGCTTAACAAACGGAGCGATCAGCGAGAGGATCGAAGCAAGAATGACAAGTCGCCAAAGGCTCGTCCGAGGCCGGAACCAAGCCGAAGCAGCGAGCGGGACATAATACAGGGTTGCGAGATTGAAGGGGACAAAGACGTCGACGGCCGCAATCGCCAGGACGGCGAGAATGGTGCCCATTTGAAACATGGCATCGTAAGCCGGCAGTGGGTCATCCAGGTTTCGCATAGTGTTCACCGGCAACAATAGCACATATCGAGGCCGTACCTTGCCGTTTTCGATTCGAGGATCCTTAAGGGGAACTCCGCCAAATTGTCCAGTTTTGCCGCTTGCGCTTCAGATCGCCTCCATGCGTTTCAATGGCCGCTGGCCGCACAGCGGGTTGGACCATCCCATAAAACATGCGCAAATATAAGGTTCCCGCGCGTTAGGGTCAACGGTCAACCCCACAAATTATTGTGTTCCAGGAATAAAAGCATCACCGCTGCGTCGAATCGGGGGTGGCACGTTGCGCGGGCGCGGGTTATCGGGCGCTCGAACTCACGTTCGTCAATAATGGTCTTATTGACACGGCGTTCAGTTTCGAAGAGATTTGACAACCATCCGCTGCGGTGAAAGTCACCCACTCGCGTCCATGTAGGATGGATCAACAACGCTTCCCTCCGTTACACTGGCGTAACGGCCGCAAGATGTCGATTGACCGCCGGCTGGACGAGCCGATCGGAGGGTCGATTCGGCCAATCCAGGTAGAGAGAGATGCAGCTGGTGACGAACGATCACTCAACATTGAAGCCGGCAAGGCCACTCGTGGCCGTGGTGTGTTCGGTTGATATTTCGATCGTAGCGCTGCTCCAAACGCAAATTCAGGCACTTGTCAAGGCAGGTTACGATGTGATGATCATATGTTCAGATGGCACGTCGATCGCGGGGCTTCGGGAGAAGGGCCTTGACATCTCGACTGTTACCATCACACGGAACATCACGCCAATTCTGGACTTTAAAGCTCTATTCAAACTCTACCGCATTTTCCGCCGTCGGCGTCCTACCTTAGTCCATACGCACACCCCCAAAGCAGCATTCCTGGGACAGCTTGCCGCGCTCGGGGCGCGAGTGCCTATCCGCGTCAACACCCTACACGGCCTTGTTTATCCCTATATGGCGGGAGTCCTGGGCAGGACAATGAAAGTGGTCGAATTGACTGCCTGTAGGCTGTCCCACCTGGTGCTAAGCCAGAGTCGCCTGGACGTAAAGACAATAACGGATGGTAAGTTTCTGTCACCCGACAGAATTGTCTGGATAGCGAATGGCATTGATCTGGAAAGGTTTGATCCACGCCGTTTCTCCGACCAGGACCGACATGCGCTTCGGAATGAGCTGGGAATTCCAGACCAGGCCTTCGTGATCGGAATCGTCGCCAGGATGGTTATCGAAAAGGGATTCCGCGAGCTGTTTGCGGCGTTCGCCAGGTTTAACCGGGAAGTGCCCAACTCTTATCTCGTGCACATCGGTCCGGTCGATCGAAGCAGGAGAGGCGAGATCACGCCTTCGGATGCGGATTCAAGCATACTGGACAAATGTCGTTTTTTAGGTGAACGCTTTGACGTTGAGAAATACCTATCCATCATGGATGTTTTCTGCCTGCCAAGCTACCGGGAGGGGCTCCCTCGATCGGTGTTGGAGGCGAATGCCATGGGAGTGCCGGCTGTCGTTACGGATGTACGAGGATGCTCGGAAGTCGTAGAAGGCGGATTGAATGGGATACTGGTCGAGCCCCGAAAAGTTGATCCGCTCGTCAATGCGTTTCGTCGGCTGCATGGCGATACGCTTCTGCGTCAGCGAATGTCTTCCGCGGCAGTCGAGCGCTCTCGCCAGCTGTTTAACGAAGAGTCCGTATTCAGGAAAATTATCGAGAGCTATTCCTCACTGTTGTCTGCCGCGGGATTGCCTTTGCCCTGCGCGGCATCGGATGGCTCGCGCGACAGGTTGAAACAGGTTTCTTGACGCATCGATCGCGCCGTGTGTTGGGCCGGGTTAGTTACAGGACGTGGACGCCGGAGGGAGTCTTGGGCAAGGAGTATGGCGGGCGTCCGATTGCTCGTGATTACAACAATGACATTTCGGCCGTCGGCTTGACAAAGGATAGGCGGCATACGATACTAATGTCGACTTCACGTCATCGGGTTGAGTCGCCAGACGGGTAAAATTTGCGCACATCGGTGTATCCAGTGGGATCTGGTGAAGCTGTTCTGACGTTTGGACGACGCTACCGGGTGCACTCGGAAGCCATGAAACCCATGCAGACCCGAGTTGCCGTTGTTACCTCAATTCCAACGACCATCCGGGCATTCCTATTGCCCCAGATCACTGCCTTGCGCCAGGCGGGGTTCGAAGTGTTTGGAGTATGTTCCGATGGGGAGGAGGTCGCGTCCCTCCAAAGCAAAGGGCTGCAGGTCATTACAATTCCCATACGCCGGTCATTTTCCATCGGGACCGATCTGTGCACCTTATTCCGATTATGGCGACTATTCCGCAAGGCCCGCGTTGACGTCGTTCACACCCATACCCCCAAGGCTGCTTTGCTGGGTCAGATCGCCGCGGCCCTGGCTCGCGTGCCCGTCCGCATCAACACGGTTCACGGGTTCTATTACATCGCATTTCCTCCAGGTCCTCGGCAATTTTTGTTTCGGTGGCTGGAGCTGGTGGCCTGCCGATTGGCCACCAAGGTGATCTGTGTCAGCAAAGAGGACGCGGAGACGATTGAACGCAGGGGCTGGATCTCGCCGGAACGCGTGTGCTGGATCGGGAATGGGATCGACCTGTCAAAATTCTGCGCAGCGAGATTGTCACCCACCATTCGGGCGACCACCCGCGAGAAACTGGGGATTCCGGCCGATGCGTTCGTGGTGGGTGCGGTCTGCAGGCTGGTTCGCGAGAAGGGGGTCCAGGAACTGCTCGAAGCCTTCGCGCGTTTGCGATCGGTCGATCCCTCGGCATATCTCCTGCACGTTGGCCCCGCGGATTCGAGTCGAGGCGAAGGAGTCAGCACTCAGCGCGCGAAGGATCTGGGAATTGAAGCGTGTTCCCGATTTGTGGGGCACCGCGACGACATCCCGGAGCTGTTAGCGGCGATGGATGTGTTCTGCCTGCCGAGCTATCGCGAGGGATTTCCGGTTTCAGTTCTCGAAGCCTCGGCCATGGGACTTCCCGTGGTCGTTACGGATATCCGTGGGTGCCGTGAGGCCGTCACCGACGACGTCAATGGTTTGATCGTTCCGCCGCGGGAAGTGGAGCCTCTCGTCGTCGCGTTGAAACGTCTTCGATCGGACCCGTCGATGCGATCCCGGCTCGGAGCGGGGGGGAGAGAACGCGCTCGCGGGATGTTTGACCAGCGTCAAGCCGTTAAACAGGTGGTGGAGACCTACATTCAATTGGCAGGAAGCGAAAGAGTGCCGCAAAAACAACAGAGTGTTCCTGAATGAATGAGCGGTACGGCATGCGATCGATGACGATGCGGGACGTCGCGCGGGAGCTGACCGCGGCATGAAGATCCTCCAGCTCTTCAGCAACCCCGGCGTCGGTGGAACCGAATCGTTCGTCATCGGGCTTATCCCCAGGCTGCGGGAACTGGGCATCGACTGCCACCTCGCCAACATGTGGGATGGCGGTGGAGAAGCCATTGAAATCTGCGCCCCGGCCGGCATTCCCTGCCACGCTCTGGAATTTGGCCGACGAAAGTTCCGACCGAATGCGCCGTGGGCCCTTCGGCGGTTCCTGAAGTGCGAGAAGTTCGATCTCGTGATGGCATATGGCCTGCGGACGACGCTGCTGTTGCGCTATGCCGCCCGGTATCGCGGGCGGCCGGTGCTCGTTACCGGCCTGCGCGGGATGGACGCATGGCGGCGGCCGTACCACATCTGGGCGGACCGGCTCACCGATCGGTGGATGGACTACTACGTCGGCGTCAGCCGGGCGGTCTGCCGGGTGCACGTCCAGCGCGAGCGGGTGCCGCGAACGAAAATGCTCCACATCCCAAACGGGATCGACACGCGGTTCTTCCGCCGGGATGCGATGGCGTCCTGGCCGAGCCGGGAGGCGCTCAACCTGCCGCCGGAGCGGTTGTGCGTTACGGTCGGGAACTTGCGGGCCGTGAAAGGCTACCCGTTTCAGATGGACGTGGTCCAGCGCGTGCTGGGCGACGGGAAATACGGCGACGTACGGTTCGTCTGGGTGGGCGAAGGGCCTGACGAGCCGATGCTCAAGCAGATGGCCGCGGAGCGGGGACTCGGCGACCGCATCCTGATCTACGGCGCATCGCGCGACGTACGGCCGATCCTGTTTCACGCGGAGCTGTTCTTCCTGTCGTCCAAAGAGGAAGGCATGCCGCGCGGCCTGATGGAGGCGATGGCCATGCGCCTCCCGGCGATGGCGACGAACGTCGGCGGTATCCCCGAGGTTGTACGTCACGGCATCGATGGATTGCTGGTCCCCTACGGCGACGTTGAAGCGGCCGCCGGGAACATGCGGATGCTGCTGGATTCAACCGACCTTCGCGTTCAACTCGCCGGTAGCGCCGAGCGCCGGATCGTCGAACACTTCAGCTTCGACGCCGTCGCCCGGAAGTACGCCGATCTCTATGCCCGACTTTCCAGAGGTGACAAGACAGCTACTGATGATTATGGCTTCGCGGCGGACGACCACGGCTAAACACTCACGCGACCGTTGCGTGGACATCCGTGAACTGACGAAACCAAAGCTCCAGGACAATCAGCGCCCAGATTCGATTGCCATGTCTCACTTTGCCCGTCTGATGTTCCCGCAAGAGCCGCTCCAGTCCTTCAGCCCGGAAAAGATTCCGCTTCAACGACCGCGGATCCAATAGAATCTCGCGCGCCCACTCCGCACGGCTCTCCCGGAACCACCGGTCCACTGGAATCGAGAAGCCTCTCTTTTTTCGGTACATGACTTCGCGGGGCAGTCGGCTCAGGAGGGCTTCTTTGAAGATCGCCTTCCCTTCGGATCCTTTCACTTTGAGGTTGACAGGAATGGTAGCGGCGAATTCCACGAGACATTGGTCGAGCAGGGGCGATCGCGCCTCGAGCGAAGCGGCCATCGATGCAATATCAACCTTCACCAGCAGGTCATCCGGCAGATAAGTCTTGGCATCGATGTAAAGGGCCTGGTCAATTACTTCGTCGGCAGCCGCCGACCGAACGAAATTCCAAACAGGTGACTCCTTCCGGTGTTGCACGAACTGTGGATGGTAGAGCCACGACTTCTCCATCGAGCTGAAATACGCCTGCCAGTAGGTGAATCGTCCCCGACGCGGATGGCGGTAGCTCTCCAGGAAAATCGCGTTTCGGCGGGAGCGATCGGTCGGAAAGCGATCGTAAATCAATTGCGCTGGAAATGAAGCTAACTGCATCAGCGGGCGGAGCACGTCATACGGGCGACTGCGCTGGAGCCAGATGTATTTCGAGTAACCGGCAAACGCCTCGTCGCCGCCGTCCCCATTGAGCGCGACGGTGACGTATCGACGAGTCGCCTCGGAGATGAGATAGGTGGCCAGTGCCGAGGAGTCCGCATACGGCTCCTCGAAGTGGTAGACGAGCTTGGGCAGCATGTCCATCTCGTCCGGCTCCAAAATGAGCTCGGTATGGTCGGTGCCGTACTGCTTCGCGACCATTCGCGCGAACGGAAGCTCATCAAACTGCTGGTCCGAGAAACCGACCGAGAAAGTCCTGATCGGTTGCGCGCTCTGCCGAGCCATGCTGCTCACCACCGCCGACGAATCGACGCCCCCGGATAGAAATGCCCCAACGGGCACGTCCGCGAGCATTCGCAGTCGCACCGCCTCGTCAAGGTGCTGGAGGATCAGGTGATGCCACTCCTCCGGCGACTTACCATGATCCGGCTTATAGCGCAGATCCCAATACTCGTGAATCTGCATCTGCCCTTTTTCCGAACAGGTGAGGTAGTGCGCAGCCGGCAGCTTGCGGATCTCCTTAAACCCGGTGTAAGGAGTGGGAACATATTGATGGGTCAGATAAAAGTCTATCGCGTCGTAATCGACCGACGTCGCAATCGATCGATCGGTGAGTATCGCCTTCAACTCCGAGGCGAAAATAATCTTGTGTTGATCAACATAGTATTTGAGCGGCTTCTTGCCCAATCGATCGCGGGCAAGTATCAGGAGCCGTTTGCGACCGTCCCAGATCGCGAAGGCGAACATTCCCCGCAGCCGTTGCAGGCATCCTTCGATTCCCCACTCTTCGTATCCGTGGATAATGACCTGTGTATCCGATGTCCCTACGAATCGGTGCCCAGATCGTTCGAGTTCTTCACGTAATACCTGGAAGTTATAAATCTCGCCATTGAAGACGATCCAGATGGTGCCGTCCTCGTTGCCCATCGGTTGGTGGCCGGTTGGGCTGAGATCGATGATCGACAGTCGAGTCTGGGCCAGTCCGACCGGCCCATCGACATATATTCCGCGATCGTCAGGGCCCCTGTGCTGGAGGCACTGATTCATCGCCTCGAGTTCCCCGCGCAAGTCGGCGCTGAAACCCCCTTCGAAGGACATTTTTCCCATTATACCGCACATGTCTCGACGCTAACGCATCGCGTACGTTCGAGCAAGCCGTACCCAGGATGGAACCGGAGAAGGGGTGTGTGGGGTCGTGACCGCTTCAGAATTGTCCGTCCTTGCCGCTTACCCCCTGGCGCCAATTGAGGCCGAGCAGGTCCTCTTTGGAAGCGACGATGGGTATCCAGGTCGGCTTCGGGACAGTGCTTCGTATGCTGTTCCACTCAATTGTCGTTTCACCTTTTCCGTACAAAGTATGAATGCACGATCCGGGCGGATTCGCCCTGCCGGTGTCAACCAGGGCGTTACCCCGGATCGAGTGGTTCGAACCCTCCGCATAGATGCCGATATCATGGCAATTGATGAGCGCGTTGCGTTCGCACGAGCTTCGGACGCCAGACAGAGCGATAGCAATTGCAGTACAGTCTTCAATCCGATTCTGGCTGATTGTTTCATCTGCTTGAGTCGCGTCTACCTCGACGATCCCCGACGCACATCCGGTGATGGAGTTCTGGGAAATTACAATTCCATGAGGATTCCGTTGTCCGACGATCTTCACGCCGGTGACGTTGCAGGACGAAATAGTATTGCGACGGATTTCAATATCGTGATTCGCCCCGTTCGCGTCGTCAGGATTGGACTCGATGTCAATTCCGCTTTCCGGGCTGGTTCCCCTGGCATTGCGGATCATGCTGTCCTGAATCGTCACATGATTTGCCTGGATAATCGAGACGCAGTTACGAAAGGCGCCATCAATCGTGCACCCACGTACCGTTCCGTCGCGGCATGCAGTAGACGGGTCGGGAGGCTTCCAGGCCGATAAGTACAGTCCATCGCAAACTGCGTCCGTGATCTGAAGGCCCTCAACGACAAAATTACTACACCCGCAGAGGATCAGCGAGTGCGACGTTTCGCGACGGCCGCGCACCCGCGCATTGGCGTCAATGGAAAGGCCAGACACGCTAAAATTGCCACAGTTGGTGATGATGATGACGTGCCCGCCGCCTTCCCGGATGCGATAGGTCCCGAGCGGTCGGATCGTGGCGCCCTTTCCTTCGATCTGAAAATCAGCCAGCCCGTTCAGAGCGATCGGGCCACTCGTACGGTAGACGCCGGGAGGAAAGGAAAGCACGCCGCCGTGCGCGAAGGCGATGGCTTTAATGGCCCGTTGAATCGCGCCGGCATCATCCATTACGCCGTTGCCGGCGGCGCCAAACGTTTTCACGTCAAATCGCGGTCCCCGCGCCGGCCTCGATGACGCCGGAACTGTGCTGGATTCGCCCGCCAGCGCAACCGTCTGTGGAAGTTCTGGAGGAAGAGGCCGATCGGGCCGAGGCTCCGAACTGATCGTGCGGGTTCCGCCGTATTGAATGTAGGCAATGACGCACGCGACCAACACGAATAAGGTCGCGAATCCCAGCAGTTGAAGAGGGCGCAATTTCAAATCCAAGCTCCTGTGCCGCCCGTGTCAGTAACCGACAGCCAGCCGATGATCCGGGGCCTGGACGTCCAGCGACCGGGAGACGGAATGTCCGGCTTCTCGAATCTCAGGTCAAGACACGGCTCCATTCGGCAAATTATAGGAAGGCGGTATAATCGAGCGCTGTAAAAAACGGGCCGCTCGGCTCGCGACGACATCGGTATTCGACGGGCTGGGCGCTCATTTTCGAATTCGGGCGTTTGTCGCCCCGGCGGGTGCGAGAAAGAAGAGGCATGTCAGACCAATCCTCAATCGACATCGAGCGCATCGTTCTCGCGGTTCGGCGGGCGACGGGTGCTTCCAACTCGCCCGTTCTTCTCCATGCGCCGCTATTCGCGGGCAATGAAATGTCTTATGTGAAACGTTGCATCGATACCGGCTGGGTTTCCTCCGCGGGGACGTATGTGACCGAATTCGAACGGAAACTGGAAGCGTTCACCGGCGCGCGACATGCCATTGCGGTGATGAATGGAACCGCGGCCCTGCATGTCGCGCTACTCCTGGCGGGCGTGGAACGGGGTGATGAAGTGTTGATGCCGTCGCTCACATTTGTGGCAACGGCGAACGCCTCATCGTTCTGCGGCGCAATTCCCCATTTCTGCGACGTAAGCCTTCGAACGCTTGGCCTGGATCCACTCGCCCTGTCCGCTCATCTCGATCGAACCGCCGAATTGCGGCCTGCGGGGTGCTTCAACCACCACTCCGGCCGCCGCATCGCGGCAATTGTTCCCATGCACACGTTCGGTCATTGCGTGGAGATGAATGAGGTCTTACAGCTCGCGGACAAATGGCAAATACCCGTAGTGGAAGATGCGGCTGAATCATTGGGATCCTACTATGGCGGCATCCATACGGGAACAATTGGAAAGTTGGGCGTGCTTAGCTTTAATGGAAATAAGACCATCACAACCGGGGGCGGCGGCGCGATTCTAACGAATGACGATTCGCTCGCTCGCCGGGCGAAGCACATCACCACAACCGCGAAAGTGAATCATCCCTGGGAATACAGCCATGACGAAGTTGGCTTCAACTATCGCATGCCGAATATCAATGCCGCGCTCGGATGCGCGCAACTGGAACAACTCGGCAGCTTCATCGAACGCAAGCGGACGCTCGCCGGGCGGTATTTTGAATGCTTCGAGGGAGTGAACGGAATTGCGGTGTTCAGGGAGCCGGCGGGCACGCGGAGCAATTATTGGCTCAATACGCTCATGTTGTCCGTCCCAAGCATCGAGGCGCGAAACCAATTGCTGACTGCCTTAGAGGACGCGAAGCTCCAGTCGCGGCCGATCTGGCGCCCGATGCATCAATTGCCGATGTATGCGACATGCCCTCGAATGGAGTTGAAGACTACCGAAGACCTGGCCTGCCGCGTGGTGAATGTTCCCAGTAGTGCCAGTCTGGTCTCAAGTGTGTAATATGATGCATGCGAGGTCTTAAATGGGAAATGTGAGCGTCGAAAGCAACTCATGCGAGGTGCCGTTTGTGTTAATCGGCGCCGGCGGTCACGCCAAGGTCCTCCTGGATCTCATAGAACTGATTGGTGGGAAAGTCCTGTTTGTCACCGACAGGAATTCTCGATGGCATGGACATCAGATCGGCTCCACGCAGATCCGCGGCTTCGACGACTTAATTTATGATTTGAACCCAGCCAACGTGAGGCTGATCAATGCGGTTGGATCCATCGGCCCTCCCGTTTCGCGCCGAGCAGTTTACCAACGGTTCAGTGAGCAGGGCTATATCTTTCAGACGCTCATTCACCCTTCCGCCGTAGTATCTTCCGCCGCTCAGATCGAGGCCGGGGCGCAGATCATGGCGGGCGCTGTCGTTCAAACGGGCAGTCGCGTCCATGCGAATGCCCTGGTGAATACCCGGGCATCCGTCGATCATGATTGCGTGATCGGGCCACATGCGCATGTGGGACCCGGTGTCACGCTCAGTGGCGACGTTCACGTAGGCGAAACGGCTCATGTCGGGACCGGCGCGACGGTGATCCAGGGCATCCGGATTGGCCGGGAGGCGATGATTGGCGCCGGGGCCGTCGTGATTCGTAACGTTGCGGAGAACCAATGTGTTGTGGGGGTGCCCGCAAAGCAGTTGCGAGCATCTGCGTATGTAAATGACACCCAGCGGGGTGACGGCCAGGACGCGGAAACGTTCACGATCATGATGTCCGCGGCGGGACGCCGGGTCGCGTTGCTTCAGTTGTTGCGCGAATCCATCCGGCAATTGGGTCTTAAGCCGCGTCTGGTGGCCACCGACGTAACCCGTAACAGTGCGGCGTTACACCTCAGCGACGTGTCGCGCATCGTGCGTCGATACAGCGATCCCAGGTGTCTCGATGAGCTACTGGAGATCTGTCGTGAATACAGTGTCAAATTGATCGTCCCGACGATTGATCCGGAACTTTCCTTCTACGCGGAGCACCGCCAACGATTCGAAGCCGAGGGCACCCGGGTCATGATCTCTTCGCCCCAGGCAGTTCGCATGTGTAACGACAAGAGGTCGACGCATCGGTGGCTGATCGATCAAGGATTCCCGACCGTGCGGCAGATTGATGCGAAGGACCTCCTGGCGAATTCCAGGGATTGGATTTTTCCAGTGTTTGCCAAGCCGGTGGCGGGTAGTTCATCGATCGGAGCGAGGGTCGTTCATGGGCTGGAGGAGCTTAGGCTGGTGACAGGGATTGATGATTACATCGTCCAGGAAATTGCCCCCGGAATGGAATATACCGTCGATGTCTTCCTGGATGCCGAGGGTCACTGCCATTGCGCCGTGCCGCGACTGCGGATCGAAACCCGTGGCGGCGAGGTCTCCAAAGGGATGACGTTTCGAAGCAGCGCAATCGAAAGTCTGGCGTCACGTGTAGCCGAGGCGATGGACGGAGCCAGGGGGGTCGTCAATATACAGATTTTTTATGACGCATCGACCGGGCATCTCAACGTCATCGAAATCAATCCACGTTTCGGCGGTGGTTATCCCCTCACGCATCGGGCAGGCGCCGAAATGGCTCGATGGGTGGTCGAAGAGGTGTTAGGACGCCCATCGACTGCCGCGCGAGACAGTTGGAAAGACTCGCTGGTGATGCTGAGATACGACGAAGCTTACTTTACCGACTCCAAAAATACCGATTTACCCGTCTTGGCCGGCAAGAGTACTACGCGATGATCGACCCGCCCGCGCGATCAAGCCTTCACGACGTGCTTTCGCGGCCCGGTCACGTTCGCCATGGCATTGCGCGTGTCAATGATGAGCTTCGCATTGTCGGCGATGAGCTGCCAATCAAAAGCGTGGTGATCGGTAGCGATCAGAACACAGTCGTACTCTGAAAGGGTTTTCGCGGAGAGCGCTACGCTTCGCATGGTGGGGATGTCCGGATAATGTCGCATGCCATGGGTCTCGGGAACATGCGGGTCGCTGTAATTCACTTCAGCCCCGAGCTTCCGTAGCTGTTGGATGAGATGGAAACTGGGGCTTTCGCGGACGTCGTCGACATCCTTCTTGTAGGCGAGCCCCAGCACCAGCACCCGAGCCCCATGAACGGCCTTACCGCGGTCATTCAGGGCGCTGGCGAGACGTTCGATGACGTACCGCGGCATCAGGTGGTTCACTTCGCCGGCCAGCTCGATGAAACGCGTGGTCAGTCCGATCTCACGCGCTTTCCAGGTAAGGTAATAGGGATCGATGGGGATGCAGTGCCCGCCGAGTCCCGGCCCAGGATAAAAGGGCTGGAAGCCGAACGGCTTGGTCTTGGCGGCGTCGATCACTTCCCAAACGTCGATGTTCATCTTCGTCAGGATGATCTTCATCTCGTTGACGAGCGCGATGTTCACGGAGCGGTAGACGTTTTCCAGGATCTTGGCCGCTTCGGCAACTTCAGCGGAGCTGACGCACACCACCTGCTTGATCGCCCGGCCGTACATCTCCGTGGCGAGTTCGCCCGAGATGCGATCGATGCCGCCCACGAGCTTGGGGATGGTTTGCGTGTTGAAATCCTTGCGACCTGGATCCTCGCGTTCGGGGGAGAAAGCCACGAAAAAATCCCGGCCGCATTTACCTCCTTTGGCCTCAAGGAGCGGGAGGACCACGTCGCGCGTCGTCGTCGGATAGGTCGTCGACTCCAGCACGACCAGCTGCCCCGTGCGCAGGGTCCTGGCAATCGCGTCCGTGGTGTTTTCGATATAGCTCAGGTCAGGATCGAGGTGCTTTCCCAGCGGGGTGGGAACACAGATAATGATGGCGTCGGCCTCTCCCAAGCGTGCCATGTCCGCGGTGGCCGTAAAGCGGCCGTCGGCAACCATCTCCCGCACGAAGTCTTCACCGAAGTGCTTGAGGTAATTATCCCCGGCGTTGAGTATTTCCACCTTCTGGTTATCGACGTCAAAACCAATGACGCGGAGCCCCGCACTCCAGAAAGCTTTGGCAAGCGGCAGGCCCACATAGCCTAAACCAATGATCCCAATCTTCAGGTTGTCGTGCGCAAGTTTTGATCGAAAATCCTCGACGACCTCATTCATGTCAAACTCCGATTGGTTCCGTCCACCTTCCGGAGAGAATAGAGTGGACCACCACGAGCGGCAAGTGGCTTGGATTGGGCCGTAAGATACAATGCGTGTTGAGTGCGTCAACGTCTTTGATGCGCGCTCGCGCGGGGACGTCGCGGCTGCGTGCCCCTTTACGCGGCCGAATGCATTTCTCCCTCTCCCAGAGTACTGGGAGAGGGGGGCAAAAGCTCCGCCGCTGAAACTGTCCGTACTCGGACGTCGATTCCGTTTCCATCCTCGATTTCATTTTGCAAAAGACCGTATACAATGACCGCCCCGAAAGTCGCGGCCTGGGCATCGTTCGCCGGAGAGGATATGGCAGTACCCGTCGTCCAGAAGAACTCGATGCTTGCGCTGATCGGTCGCGACCAGCCACTGTTCACATCCGATCTGGCTCAATACGGCAAATCGCTGGAAGACCTCGTCGGGAAGGGTCGATTTCTCGTGGTCGGCGGCGCTGGCTCGATCGGGGCGGCGGTGGTCCGCGAGCTGTTTCGCCGTCGGCCCAAGGTGCTGCATGTGGTCGACATTTCCGAAAACAACCTGGCGGAGGTCGTTCGCGATATTCGCAGTTCGATGGGATACATTGAGGGAGACTTCCGAACATTCGCAATCGATTCTGGTTCTCCGGAGTTTGATGCGATGCTCGCCCAGCACGGGCCGTACGATTACATACTCAATTTCTCCGCATTGAAGCACGTCCGCAGTGAGAAGGATCCGTTCACGCTGATGCGCATGGTCCGCGTTAACATTTTGAATACCGATCGGGCGCTGCGGTACGCCGCAGGCTCGGGGGTGACGAAGTATTTCTGTGTTTCCACCGACAAGGCGTCACATCCCGTGAACATGATGGGCGCCTCCAAGCGAATTATGGAGATGTTCCTGATGCGCTGGGAGGACAGGGTTTCCGTCTCCACCGCGCGCTTTGCCAACGTGGCCTTTTCCGATGGCTCGCTCCCTCACTCCTGGACGCTTCGCATCGCAAAGCGACAACCCCTGGCCGCTCCCAACGACGTTCGCCGTTATTTTGTGACTGACAGCGAAGGGGCGATTCTCTGCCTGATGTCGACCTTTTTCGGCAACAACCGCGACATCTTTTTTCCTAAGCTTTCCGCCGATGTTCACCTGACGAAATTCTCGGATATCGCCCGGCGTTACCTGGAATCGATTGGCTACGAGGCGTTCGCATGTGAGTCAGAAGAAGAGGCACGCGGCCGGCTTGATGAACTGGTTCCGCAAGGCAAATGGCCATGTTACTTTTTCGAGAGTGACACGACCGGGGAGAAGGACGTCGAGGAATTTTACATGGAGGGGGAATCGATAGACTGGGGCCGGTTCAACGACATCGGTGTTGTCACGAACACGCTCCGTTCGGATGCCCAGACGCTGGCGCACTTTGAACAGACGATCGCACGCATGCTGGAGTCAAAGGAATGGACAAAGGCAGATCTGGTACAACTCTTCAATCAGACGCTGAGCCGGTTCTCGCACAAGGAAACGTTCAAGTACCTCGACGACCGCATGTGATCAATCGCCTGTTCGACCTGGTTCTTTCAAGCTTACTGCTAATCGCATTTGCCGTTCCTTTGCTGGTGGTCATGATTGTCCTGCGATTGACCGGCGAAGGAGAGGTCTGGTTCAATCAAAATCGCGTCGGATACAAAGGGAAGACGTTCGGATGTTTCAAGTTCGCCACGATGCGAAAAGACAGCGAGGTCACAGGCAATAAAGATATTACGCTTCGTAACGACCCGCGCGTGCTTCCCGTGGGTCGATTCTTGAGGAAGGGGAAGATCAACGAGCTTCCACAGCTCATCAACATCCTGATCGGCGACATGAGTTTCGTCGGCTGGCGGCCGCTCATGCCCAAGAGCTTCGCCTATTATCCACAGCACATCCGCGAGCAAATCATCAATGGAAAGCCCGGCCTGACCGGTATCGGTTCCATCGTGTTTCGCGACGAAGAGGCGATTACCGCCCGCGCTGACAAGCCGCCGGAGCGGGTCTACATCGAAGATATTGCGCCGTACAAGGGAGAACTGGAGCTGTGGTACCAGCGCAACCAGAGTCTCCTGCTCGACCTGAAGATCCTGTTTTTCACGGCCTGGGTCGTCATTCAACCGAAGAGTCGCCTGCACGAGAAGTGGCTTCGCGGATTACCTCCCCGTCCGGACAATCTCGGTTGATGCCGATCGATATGTCACGAGCCAACCACGCGACAGATGATGCCACATCAGACCCGCCCGGGCCGAAGGTGTTGAGCGGCTGGGCGCGCGAGCTGTACGTCGACGGGCCGCTGTTCCGCCGGAAGATGCAGCATTACCGGCCGATGATTTGCCCATTCCACCGGCTGCTGCCGCACGTGCCTGTTGGCGCTTCCATCCTGGATGTAGGCTCAGGGAGCGGCCTGTTCCTCGCGCTGCTGGCGAAGTCGGGCCGACGGGTGCACGGCGTCGGATTCGACGTTTCGTCTGACGCGATCAACCTGGCTGTGGGAATGGCCGAGCGGATCGCGAATCAGGCGCCGGACTCGTCTCTTCAGTTTGCACAACTTGACGTCAATGCCGCGTGGCCCGCCGGGCCGTTTGACGTGGTCAGCATCATCGACGTCATGCATCACGTCCCACCCGTCCATCAGCGTGCGTTGATCGCCACCGCCGCCGTGCACGTCGCGCCCGGCGGCACCCTGCTCTACAAGGACATGTGCCGGCGGCCACGATGGCGCGCCGTCGCCAATCGCGCTCACGATCTGGCCCTGGCGCGGCAGTGGATCCATTACGCCCCGATCGATCGTGTCGAATCCTGGGCAAGGGATGAAGGACTGGAATTAACCTGTGCCGAGACGATCAACCTGCTCTGGTATGGACACGAGCTTCGCGTCTTCCAACGGCGATGATCGCGCCGGCGATATTCCTAGCGACCGCCCCGCAATACTGCGATTTGGAACGGAGAGACGGGGATTCGAACCCCGGATAGGGATTTGACTCCCTATAACGGTTTAGCAAACCGTCGCCTTCAGCCACTCGGCCATCTCTCCGGCGTTGCCGGATCATCCTATCGATCGAGAAAAAGCCAGTCAAACGGCTTCTGCCGCTACGTCTGGCCCATCCACGTGCGCTCCGGATCGGCCGCGTGGAAGGCGGCGCGGAGGCGCTTGACGACCTCGTCGGGCAGAGGACCCTTCTGAGCGGCGGCAATGTTGGCGCGGACGTTGTCGGGGTTGGTGGTGCCGATGATCGCGGTAGCCAAGCCAGGTTGGCTGAGGGTGAAGCGCAGCGCCAGCTCCGGCCAAGCTCGCTCGGGGGGGCCGGAGATTGCGAATTCATCGGGGCTCAGGTTCATCTGCTTCAGGCGATCGTGATACGTCTGGGCGTAATTCGCGTAGAGGCCGGGCTGGTGCGTCGGGTGCTTCCAGGCGGCGTTGGCGATCGGACGCTTGGCCATGACGCCGATGTCGGCGGCGCGGGTCGTGGGGAGCACGATGTCGATGTTGTGCTGGTCGGCGATGCTGATCGACGTTTCGATCACCGCGATGTCCGGCAGCGTGGCGGCGTAGGCGGCGGCGTCATTGTCACCCGAGTAACCGGCGAAGCGGATCTTGCCGGCTTGTCGCGCCTTGACGAGCGCACCCAGCGCCTCGCCTTTCTGAAGCGTGGGCAGGTCGCAGGAGTGGAGGAGCATTACGTCGAGGCGGTCGGTTCTCAGCCTTCGCAGCGATCGGTCCACCGTCTTCGTGATCAGTTCATCGCTCCAGGGCTTGCCGCTTAAGCCGGCCACCTTCGAGCCGCACTTGGAGACGATGACCAGCTCATCGCGCCGATCGCCGATCGCCTCGGCGACCAGTTCTTCGGATCCCTCGTAGCTGGCGGCGGTATCGATCAGGTTGACGCCGGCCTGGAGCAACTGGTCGATGATCTCGATCACCCGTCCCTGCTCAGTCTTGAGATAACCGATCGGCGCCGCGCCGAAGCCCAGTACCGAGACGTCGTACCCGGTCTTACCAAGCCTGCGTTTTTCCATGGGGGCTTGTGCTCCTTCATTCCGTGAATGGTCCGGCTCAGCGCGAAGGCCGCCGTCATCACGGGATCGTCGTTCGCGCGAAAGACGTTCTTCAGAAGAGAACGGGCTTGCCAAGCTTGCGGCGGATCACCTGGAACTGCCCGACATGCATCGCCACGTGCTGCGGGAGCATCGCGACAAGGTGCGCCACGCTCGGACACCATGATCGCAGCTTCTCCGGTGTCTGCTTGTCGAGATCGGTCGACGTCAATTTCCTGGCCCATTGCACCGTCGCGCCGCGTATTTTTCCAAAGAGATCGAGCAACTCCGCCTTCCTGGGGAAAGCGGACGGATCATCGCTCCTGGCCGTCTCTTTCTTAAACTTGTCTGCGAATCCGGCCGGCAGTTCGGGAATGGATCCGGGCGTGACCGAATTGATCATTCCATGCTCGGCGACGATCAGATGACCCATCTGCCAGGCCGCATGATTGGCGGCCGGCGTCGGCCGGGCGAGCATGTCGGCGTCGCTGAAATCTCCCAGCGTCATGCCGATAAAGCCGGGGTCTTTCGCCAATAGTTCCGACATCAGTTCGAGGTGAGTCATAAGATATCCATCTCTCAAAGGTCGTCGGGTGATAGGCCGGTTCGCTTGCCGATGCGGGCAAGCATCCTCGGCCCGATTGTCTCTCGATCATGAAAAGCAAAAACGTAGTCGGGCCATCCGACCCGAAACACAACACGGTGCGATCCGGATTGGCGTTTGATGCCCCAGCCGATCCGCAACAGCGATGCAAGCACGCGCGCCGCCCTAGCCGCCGACCATTCGCTCATAAGGCGATGCTAAGCGCCGACCGAGAAAACGCCATCCAACAATGGCAACGATTCGCCGTGCTCGAGTCGATCCGCCAGGACCCGAAGCGCAAGGGCTTCGACACGAGCAACTGCTTCATCGCGTGAAGATCCGTACGCGAGGACACCGGGTAAGTCGGTGACCTCCGCGATCCACCGGCCGTCGTCTTCCCTTTCAATTTCAACTTTGAATTGCGTCATGAAGTCTAATCTGCCCACGTCTAGCTAGGTCTGATCGCGGCCACCATGTCCGAATCATACCCTCATTACATCGCCTTCGCCTTCTCGCGCACTTCCTCGATGCCGCCGACGTATAGGAACGCCTGCTCGGGGAGGTCGTCGGCCTTGCCGGAGCAGATGTCGTCGAAGCTGCGGATCGTGTCGGCGATCTTCGTATACACGCCCTTCTTGCCGGTGAACTGCTCGGCGACGAAGAACGGCTGGCTGAAGAACCGCTCGATCTTGCGCGCCCGGCTGACGATCAGCTTGTCCTCTTCGCTGAGCTCATCGACGCCCAGGATGGCGATGATGTCCTGGAGATCGCGATAGCGCTGCAGCATGTTCTGCACCTTGCGGGCCACGCGATAGTGCTCCTCGCCCACGATGCCCGGATCCAGCGCCCGGCTCGCCGAGGCCAGCGGGTCCACCGCCGGGTAGATCCCCTTGGAGGCGATCGATCGCTCGAGGTAGATGAACGCGTCCAGGTGGGCGAAGGCGTTGGCGGGGGCGGGGTCGGTGGGGTCGTCGGCGGGGACGTAAACCGCCTGCACCGACGTGATCGCGCCATTCTTGGTGCTGGTGATCCGTTCCTGCAATTCACCCATTTCGGTGGAGAGCGTCGGCTGATAGCCGACGGCGCTGGGCATACGGCCCAGCAGCGCCGACACTTCCGAGCCGGCCTGCGTGAAGCGGAAGATGTTGTCGATGAACAACAGCGTGTCGGCGCCGCTCTCGTCGCGGAAGTATTCGGCCATCGTCAGCGCCGCGAGGGCGACGCGCAGCCGTGCGCCCGGCGGCTCGTTCATCTGGCCGAAGACCATCACGGTCTGATCGATAACGTGCTTGCCGGTGTTGCCAATCTGCGCTTCCTGCATTTCCAGCCACAGGTCGGTTCCTTCGCGGGTTCGCTCGCCGACGCCTGCGAAGACAGAGTACCCGCCGTGCTGCTGGGCGATGCGGGCGATGAGTTCCTGGATGACGACCGTCTTGCCGAGGCCCGCCCCGCCGAACAATCCGGCCTTGCCGCCGCGAAGGAACGGGGTCAGAAGGTCGATCACCTTGATGCCCGTCTCGAACACTTCGGCCTTGGGCATCAGGTCGACGAACTCGGGGGGCTGGCGATGGATCGGTCGGCGCTGTTCGGTATGAACCGGGCCGCGGTTGTCGATCGGTTCGCCGAGCAGGTTGAAGACCCGTCCGAGCGTTTCCTTTCCAACCGGAACCGTGACGGGGCCGCCGGTATCAAGACAGTCCATGCCCCGGCGGAGGCCGTCGGTGGAGCCGAGCGCGACCGCGCGCACCTTGCCGCCGCCCAGGTGCTGCTGCACCTCGCCGGTCAGGTGCATGTGGGAGCCATCACTATCCGAGTCAATGCGCAGCGCGTTGTAGATGCGCGGGAGGTGTTGTTCGGGAAATTCGGCGTCGAAGGTCGAGCCGATCACCTGCGTGATCTTTCCGGTCGCGGGCATAATGTTCGTATCCTTCAGAAGGAGGTTCCGTCTCCGCGACAACAGCGCTGGACGGGGATGCCGAGCAAGGCGGGGATTGTACAAATGCTTCACGAAGTGGCAAGCGAGCAAGTGAGCCCTGCGACTCTTCGTCTGCGCTCAGGGCAGGCAAGTCGCTGGGCTCCCTCATCCAAGTCGCTCGGCTCCCTTGGGCATACGATGGCGCGCCGCTGCGGGTATGATCCCGCCACCCACGGCGGACATGGCCCCCTATGAAACAAGGCTCGCATCCCTCTGTTTTACGGCAGAAATTCCAGCGCTGGCTGCTGGGAGCGCGTTATCTGGTCCTGATCGCAGTGGTCGCGAGCCTGCTGGTTGGGGCGGGGATGTTTGTCGTTGCGACGTTTGACGCAATCTCGCTCATCCACACGATCCGCGATTATCTCTTTTTCGCCACCGCCGATCAGCACGCGACGCTCCGCAACCAGGTCGTGACCCACGTGGTGGAAGTGGTCGATGGATACCTGCTGGCGACCGTCATGCTCATCTTCGCCCTGGGCCTCTACAGCCTGTTCATCGGACGGATCGAAACGGCGGGGGATGGAGCGCTTCAATCCGGCGTGCTGTTGATCCGCACGTTCGACGATCTGAAGGACCGGCTGGGGAAGGTCGTACTGCTGATCCTCATCGTGAAGTTTTTCGAGCACGCGCTGGAAATGAAGATCGATCGGCCCTTGGACCTGCTCTATCTGGCTCTTGGCATCATGCTGATCGCGTTGTCCATCGCCCTGGCCCACGGTAAAGTCGGCGACACCATCTCTTCCGCGGTGAAACCGAAGAGCATTCAGTCTGAAAACTGAAGAGGGCATTCACCTCGGAGACACCGTGCCCGAAGAACAGTCGCGTCATTGCCGCAACCGCGAGGGAGCGATCGCGCGGGTTCAGGGTTTAGTGAGAAGGCAGGAGACGATGCTAACTGGAGCGAGCCGCGACCGCGAGGGAGCGATTGTGCGCAAGGCCGCAATGTTCGCTCCCTCGCGGTCGCGGCTCGCTACGGTTCAGGCGCGATCGCGGCTTTCATCCTGTTCGGAGCGAGGCGAAGCCTCATAATTGTTTCTGCGGTGAATCTGCCGCCTGCATCCGTGAGGAATCCGGCTCTTTCCAGACGGGCATATTAACGGTACAAGCTCCTGAACAGGAACCGAACCCTGGGAGCGTTTCGCATGGATGCGGCGTGGCTTTCGGCGCTCAACGCGCAGCAACGGATGGCGGCAACGTTTGACGCGCGCCAGCCCTTGCTCATCATCGCCGGCGCCGGCACCGGCAAGACCAACACGCTCGCCCACCGCGTCGCCCACCTGATCTCCACGGGGATCGATCCTGGCCGGATCCTCCTGCTTACCTTCACGCGCCGTGCCGCCGCGGAAATGTCACGGCGGGTCGAACAGATCCTCACCTCCCCCTCAGCTCCCATGCGTCGCACCGCCGACGGCGCAGCACTGGCCGGGCGAATCTGGGGCGGGACGTTCCATGCGATCGCCAACCGGCTGCTACGGTTGCATGCAAGGTCGGTGGGTTTAGGTGAAAGCTTTACGGTGGCCGACCGCTCCGACGCCGAAGATCTGCTGAACGAGGTGCGCACGGATCTGGCGCTGGACAAGGGAGAGGTGCGCTTCCCGAGAAAGGGGACGTGCCTGGCGATCTACAGCCGGTGCGTGAACGCGCAGGAGCCGGTCGATGTGGCGCTCAAGGCACATTTTCCGCGGTGCCTCAGTTACCCCGAACAGCTCAAGACGCTCTTCCGCGCCTACACGAAGTGCAAACACGAGCAGGACGTCCTCGATTACGACGACCTGCTGCTCTACTGGTTTCACCTGATGCAGGAGCCGGCCGCCTCTACCGAGGTTGCACGGCGATTTGATGCGGTGCTGGTCGATGAATACCAGGATACCAATGCACTCCAGGCCGCGATCCTCCAGAAGCTTTGTCCGGGGGGCGCGGGGCTGACGGTGGTGGGGGACGATGCGCAAAGCATCTACTCCTTCCGCGCCGCCACCGTGCACAACATCCTCGATTTTCCGCAGACGTTTCCCGGCGCGACCGTCCTCAAGCTCGAGCAGAACTATCGCAGCGTTCAGCCGATCCTCGACGCGACGAACCACGTCATCGCCCAATGCCCGAAGCGCTACAACAAGGATCTATTCTCCGAGCGCGTCAGCCGGCAGAAGCCACGGCTGGTTACATTGTCCGATGAGCAGCAGCAGAGCGAGTACCTCATCGGCCGTTGCCTCGCGCACCTGGAAGCCGGGATCGATTTGCGGCGGCAAGCGGTGCTCTTTCGCGCCGCCCATCACAGCGACGCACTGGAGATCGAGCTGGGGCGGCGCAACATTCCCTACGTGAAGTACGGCGGGCTGAAGTTCCTCGAAGCCGCCCATGTGAAAGACGTCCTCTCGATCCTGCGCCTGGCGGAGAACCCCAAGGATTCGTCGAGCGCATTTCGCGTGCTTCAGTTGCTCGACGGCGTCGGCCCCGCGCACGCACGCCGGGCGATCCGCGAGCTGGCCGCGGCCGGCTATGACCTTCGTGCCTGGCGGTCATTTGAGGCGCCGCCAGCGGCGGCGGGGCAGTGGGAGCCGTTCGTGGAGATGATGACCGCGCTGGCCGCGAATGACCTGCCACTTCCCGAGCAGCTTGCGCGGGTTCGTCTCTTTTTCACGCCCATCCTCGAACGGCGCTACGACCAGGCGCACGTGCGCGTGCGCGACCTGGAGCAGCTCGAGCAGATCGCCGCGGGCTTTCGCTCGCGCTCGCAACTGCTGGCGGATCTGGCGCTCGATCCGCCCTCGGGCACGCAGGACCTCGCGGGCCCGCCGTTGCGCGAGGAGGACTATCTGATCCTCTCGACGATCCACTCCGCCAAGGGATGCGAGTGGGACGCGGTCTACGTCATCCACGCCGCCGACGGCAACATCCCCTCGGACATGGCGACGGGGTCAGACGATCAGGTGGAAGAGGAACGACGGCTGTTTTACGTCGCGCTCACCCGTGCCCGCGATTTCCTGGAGGTCTGCTTTCCGCTCCGCTACTACCACAAGAAATGGGCGACCGGCGACCGCCATACGTACGCCCAGCTCACGCGATTTCTTCCCGAATCGATCGCCGATCGTTTCGAGAAGGTGAGCCTCGAGCCCGCGCCAGCGTCGGACGCCGCGGTTCAGGCAATCGAGTCCTCGCAGATCCGTCAGAAAATTGCCGCGATGTGGGAGTGAGCGCCCGGATCGTTCATTGAGGTGGGATTGACACGCCGGGGCTACGCACAATCTTGGTGATGCGGACCCTTTCGAATTACCTAGCACGGGCGCCTCGCCCGTGGCATTGAATGATCCGACACGGGCGAGGCCCCCGCGCTACTCTTTCCGCGAATTTTAAAACCATTGGATCGCAACGTTCGAGGCTGCGTCGGATTACCCATGTAAGGAAACACGATCGAATCCACACATCGTTCGGAGGCCGTCATGCAACGAGTTCTCCGGTTCACACTGGGCCTCTATTCACTGGCGATCGGTGCATCGTGCATTTTTGGCGCTCGCGCCGCGGACCTTCAACCACTCGGCGCCCAGGCGGCTCGGGTGGCAGAGGCGCTGGACCACCTGGGCGCGCCGCTGACCGCGGAAGAACGAAACGAACTGGCCGCGGCAGCGAAATCCCCCGATGTTGCAACGGGGGTGGAAAAAATTCAGCAGATCCTCGATCCGCATTGTCTCCTCCTGGTCAACATCAACCCGGAGAGCCGGGTCAAGATCGCTCGGGGCGGAGCGCCCGCCGAGCTGGTCGAGCAGGGATGGCGAACGTTTCTCGTGAAGGTAGCCAACGAGGCAGGCGTTACGGCGGAACTGAAGGCGCAGAGCCCCAACGCCGGGCCGCTTCCCGGCACGCGCAAGGAGCAGATCGCCGACCGCTGGATGGACCTTGCCCCGTACACCGCGCAGCCGATGGCGGCGCCGCTCAGCGGGCTGGGCATCGAGTACCGCATCCTCTCGATCTGGGCGCGCGAGCCGGGCCAGCGCGAGGCGAAGCTCTCGTTCACCGTCGGACAGGGAACGCAGGACCTGGGATTCCGCAACGACCTGGACGTGCTGTTCACCGTGAAACCCGCGGTTGACGTGAAGCTCGGCGTCCTCGACGAAAACGGGAAGCCGGCCACGGCATCGTTCATCGTGCGCGACGCGCTCGGTCGGATTTACCCGTCCCGCGCCAAACGGCTGGCGCCGGATCTTGCATTCGAATCGCAGGTGTATCGTCGCGACGGGGAAACACTCAAGCTCCCGCCGGGAGGATATACGATCGAGGTCGGCCGCGGGCCGGAGTATCTCGGCGAACGACGAGACCTCACCGTCTCCGAAGCACCGGCGGGCCAGCGCATGGACGTCGCGCTGCGGCGCTGGGTGGATCCGGCAAAGCTCGGCTGGTATTCCGGCGATCATCACATCCACGCCGCCGGCTGTGCCCATTACACGCAGCCGAGCGAAGGCGTGCTCGCCGCCGACATGATCCGCCAGACGAGCGGGGAAGATCTGAAGGTCGGGTGCAATCTCACCTGGGGGCCGTGCTTCGACTTCCAGAAGCAATTCTTCACCGGCGCGATCGACAAGGTTTCGGTTTATCCCTACCTGCTGCGCTACGACATCGAAGTGTCCGGCTTCGGTTCCCATCAATCGGGCCATCTCGTGCTCCTGCGACTCAAGCAGGAAATTTATCCCGGCGGCACGTCTGATTTGCATTGGCCGACGCTCTGCCTCAACACGCTGCGCTGGGCGAAGAAGCAGGGGGCCGTCTGCGGGCCGGCCCACTCGGGATGGGGGCTGGAAGTGAATACGACCGACCTGCCGAACTACGTCGTGCCGAAATTCAGCGGCATCGGCGCCAATGAGTACGTGGTGGACGTGACGCACGAGCTCGAGGGGCCGGACGGGAAGAACATCCCCGCCGTCGATTTCATGTCCGTCGTCGACACGCCCTACGTCTGGGAACTGAACATGTGGTACCAGACGCTCAACTGCGGCTATCGCACCCGCATCAGCGGGGAGACGGATTTCCCCTGCATCTATGGCGAGCGCGTGGGCATGGGCCGTTCGTACGTGAAGCTGCACGGCCCGCTCGACTTCGATGCCTGGTGCGACGGTATCCGCGCCGGTCGCTGTTATGCATCGGATGGTTACAGCCATCTGATCGAATTCCGTGCCGGCGACGTGGCGGTGGGCGAGGGAGCGAGCGAACTACGGCGAGACAAGCCCGGCCCCGTTCACCTCTCGGCCAAAGTCGCCGCGCTGCTTCCCGAAACCGCTGGCGCGGGCGCTGCGATCAAGAATCAGCCGTATGCGCAGAAGCCGTACTGGTCGCTGGAGCGGGCGCGGAACGGAACGTCACGCGAGGTCAACGTTGAAGCGATCGTCAACGGCTACCCGGTTGCACACCAGGCGATCACGGCTGATGGGTCGATGCAGAACGTCTCATTCGATGTGAACGTCGAACGGAGCAGTTGGGTGGCGCTGCGCATTCTCCCCTCGTCTCACACCAATCCCGTCTTCGTGATCGTGGGTGACAAGCCGGTCCGCGCCAGCCGTCGCAGCGCCGAGTGGTGCCTGAAAGGCGTGGACCAATGCTGGTCGCAGAAGCAGCGATTCATCGCACCGGGAGAAATGGGCGATGCCAAAGCGGCGTACGACCACGCCCGAGAGGCGTACCGAAAAATCTTCAGTGAGTGCGAGGCGGATTGAAGCAGCCGCCTGCCGCGAGTGGCGCTCAGTGTTCCGCCTCAATCGATCGAAGGATGGCATCTTTCGCGGCTGCTTTACCCTTCGCGCCCAGGTGGACCTTGTCCCACGCCCAATACTCTTGCTTCAACGCCTCATCCGGGGTGGCAGGTTTGCGGAAGTCGGAGGCGATCCATCTCCTTTCACCCAGAAGCTGAAGCCGGCGGACTTATCCCGTTCGGAACTCCCGCCCGAGTATCGAGATCACCTCGTTGTTCATGAAACCCTCCATCGGCAAAGTAAACGCTCAGGTCGAGGCGAACAGGTGAATCAGATTTGACAGCGTAGGGTCAGTCGAGAGTTGGCATTGTTTTAACGTCCCGGTGCGAACGCGCGTCCCGCAATGCAAGAAAGCACATCTAAACCCTTTGGCCGCGACGACCACGAACATGATGCTACAGGATTGCGGCGTGCCTTACAGGAGAATGCCATGCGGATTACGTTCGCTCAGCTGGCTTCGAAGATTGCCGTCATCGTAGCGGTGGCGTGCGCAATTCCCTCTTATGCCGTAGCGGAGAGTCCTGCGCCGTTGAGCGAGCGGCAGCGTGTGTTGCACGTGCTGAACCGCCTTGGCTTCGGTCCGCGACAAGGTGATGTCGAACGTGTCGAAGCGATGGGCATCGAACGCTACGTTCAACAGCAACTGCATCCCGAGCAGATCGACGACACGGCGTGTGAGAAATCCTTGTCTCACTTCGACACGCTGCAAATGACCAGCGGCCACCTGCTCGGCAAGTTCTACACCGACATCAAGGGGTACTTCCAGATGCAGATGGCGTCGGGCAATGCCCAGGAAGTGAAGCTCCGAACCGGCCTCGACCTCAAGGCCAGCGCGCCCGCCGCAAAGCAGCCATATGCTGCGCCCGCTTCGCCCGACCTGGAGAAGCTCTCCCACGCCGACGCCATCCGCTGCGTTGGCGAGCTTCAGCAGGCCAAGCTGATCCGCGCGGCGCTCTCCGAACGCCAGCTTCAGGAGGTGCTCGTCGATTTCTGGTCGAACCACTTCAACGTCGATGTGAAAAAGGCGCCCGTGCATGCGCTCAAGGTCGCCGACGATCGCTACGCGATTCGGCCTCACGTTTTGGGCCGTTTCCGCGACCTGCTGGGCGCCAGCGCCCACAGCCCGGCGATGCTCGCGTACCTGGACAACAAGGAGAACTCAGTGCCTCGGGAGCGATCGAAGTTCGAGAAGGGGGCGATCGAATTTGTCGTCGGTGGAGCGCTGGGCATGAGCGCCAGGGGAATGGTCCCCGACCGCGAAGGTCCCAACGAAAACTATGGCCGTGAAATCCTGGAACTGCATACGCTGGGCGTGGACGGCGGGTACACGCAGAAGGATGTGCAAGAGGTCGCGCGCTGTTTTACCGGCTGGACCTATAGCCCCTTCACCGGCAACTTCGATTACCAGGCCAACCGCCACGACCAGGGGGAAAAGACGCTGCTCGGTCACGTCATTCGCGCTGGCGGCGGCGCGCGCGACGGAGAACTCGTGCTGGACCTGCTCGCCGCTCATCCCTCGACGGCAAAGTTCATCGGTCGCAAGCTCTGTCAGCGGTTCGTCAGCGACGATCCGCCGGCCGAGCTGGTCAGCCGTGTGAGCAAGGTGTTTCTGAACACCGACGGCGACCTGCGCCAGGTCGTCCTGGCGATCGTGACCAGCCCCGAGTTCTTCTCGACGCAGACATATCGCACCAAGATCAAGAGCCCATTTGAGTTCGCGGTATCGGCGGTCCGCGCCACCGGCGCTACGTTCGACGAGCCGCGGATCCCCATCTTCGCCCGCCTGCACGCGGTGCAGGAAGGGGCGGGGACGATGGGCTACGGCGCGGATGGGCTTTCCGGCCAGCGCCGGCAGAGCCTCAACTGGCACGTTTATACGATGGGCGAGCCGCTCTTCGCCCATACGTCACCGACGGGCTATCCCGAGGATTCCTCGAAATGGGTGAGCCCCGGCGCGCTGATCGACCGCCTGAACTTCGCGATGGCCCTGGCGAATCACCAGCTCACTGATGTGAGCCTGGAGCCGTCCACCCTCACCGGCGGGATCGACGCCGATCAACCGCGAGCGCTGTTTGACCGGATGGCCGATTCCCTCCTGCACGGCGCGCTCGGCGCTGCGTCGCGTAAGACGCTCGAACGGTCGGCGCTAGCGCCGTCCGGAGAATCCCGCACGGTTGACGTTCCCCAATTGACGGCGCTGATCCTCGGCTCGCCCGAATTTCAACGGCGCTGATCCCGCCGCACGGAGCAGAACATGAACTTCCCTCGTCGTCTTTTTTTACGGCGTGGCGCCATCGCGATGGCAGCGATGGGAACGCTGGGGACCTGCCCCGACTTCCTGTATCGAGCCGCCCTGGCCGCCGACGAACGCTCGGGCGGCGCCAGGCCGAAGACACTCGTCTGCGTCTTCCAGCGCGGCGCCGCCGACGGACTGTCGATGGTCGTCCCGTATGGCGATCCGCTTTATTATCGGCACCGCAGCGAGCTGGCCATCGCCCGTCCGGCGCGGTCGGGCGGCAACGCGGAAACCGCGCTCGATCTCGATGGCTACTTCGGTCTTCACCCGGCCATGTCGGCGCTCCTTCCGCTGTACAAGCGTGGAACGCTGGCGGCGATCCACGCCTGCGGCTCGCCCAATCCCTCGCGGTCGCATTTCGACATGCAGGATTACATGGAATCCGCCGCCCCGGGGAACAAGAGCATTCAGAGTGGCTGGCTCAACCGCCTGCTGATGAATTGCCCCGAAGATCGGACAACGCTCCGCGCGACGAATGGGCATCCGAGTCCCTTCCGCGCCATCTCGATGACGCCGACCGTGCCGCGCATGCTTCAGGGTGAGGCGGATGCGCTGGCCATCCGCGACCTGGCCACGTTTGGAATGCACGGCGGAAACGCCAACGGCGCCGCCGCCGGCGCGACGAGCGGGTTTGAAGGGATGTACGACGGCGCCGTCGGTGACGTCCTCCGCGGAACGGGCAGGGAATCATTTGATGCGATGTCCATGCTGAAAAATGCAGATCCAGCCAAGTATCGACCCGTCGCGACGGCCGACTATCCCGCAGACTCGTTCGGCCGCGCGCTAACGCAGGTGGCGCAGCTCATCAAGGCGGACGTGGGCCTGCGCGTGGCGTGCGTCGAGGTCGAAGGGTGGGACACGCACGTCAATCAGGGGGGCGCATCGGGCCAGCTCGCCGGCCGGCTTCACGATTTCGCCCGCGGGCTGGCCGCCTTCTGCACGGATCTGGGCGATCGGCTGGCGGACGTGCTGCTCCTGACCATGAGCGAGTTCGGCCGTGCCGCCCGACAGAACGGCAACCGCGGCACCGACCACGGCCACGGCACCTGCTTCCTCGCGCTGGGCGGACCCGTGCGGGGGGGCCGAGTCCTGGGCGATTGGCCGACGCTTGCGCCCGAGAAACTCTTCGAAGAGCGCGACCTCGCGGTGACCACCGATTTTCGCGATGTCTTCGGCGAAGCGTGCTTCAGGCACTTCGGCGCCGGCGACGATGCGCTGGCGAAAATCTTCCCGGGATACAGGGTAGATGCGGCGCGCTTCCGCGGGATCTGTGGGGCCTAGCGCGGAATGTCCGGGCTGCATTCGCGGCTACGGCTCATCGTCCGGCACCAAGAGCGGATCGCTCGGATTGCCGGCTGGTGCGCTGGCCAGAAAGCTGTTGATGCGCAGCGGCGCGCCGGGCGCAATCGTGACGGTGATCGCGCCGCACCGTGGCGTGCGGTAAAGCGGCAGGGGACTCTCGATCTGCTCGAAGCGCCGCTGCTTGGTCGAGAGCCGGGCGGCGTTGGAACTGAGCACCGATGCCGGATGGACCGCGGCCAAAAACGGTCCGGTCATCGCTTCGGCGCTCCCATGGTGCGGGGCCACGATCACGTCGCTCGCCAGCTGCGCCGGATTGCGCAGCAGCGCCCGCTCGGCGTCATCCTGGATATCGGCGGGAAAGAGGATGGAGCGGCCGTCGTACGAGAGGCGCAGCACCAGCCCGGTATTGTTGGAATTGAATGGAGATTCCGCCGGCGGCCAGAGGACATCGATCACCGCGCCGGATCCCAGATCGATTCGCTCGCCGCGGCAAACGAGGCGCGGCGCGCGGCCGTGATGGTCGAGGTAATTGATCAGGGCGCGGGCGGTGCCGCTCTCATTGGCATGACGTCGGAAGTGCGGGCTGAGCAACACCTCCGCGACGCCGTACTCTCGCACCGCATCCTGCGCGGCGCTGATGTGGTCGTAATCGCCGTGCGAGAGAAAGATGCGGTCGATCCGGCCGCGCCCTTCGTGACGGAGGAACGGGCCCAGGCAAGTTTGCGACACATCGGCGAGCGTTGAGGAGCCGGCATCGATCAGCGATGCGCGGCCATCGGGCGTTTCCACCACTGCGCACTGTCCCGCGCCCAGCGAGAGGAGCGTCACGCGCAGCGCGCGATCGTGTTCAGGCGGGTGCGTCGCGGCGCGCAGGGGCGTCCAGAGGATCAGCAGGCATCCCGCCATGGGCGATGAGCGCCGCGCCCACACCCAAGGCCTGCGCAGCCAGGAGGGGAGGCGAACCCGTGCGGCGGTTCGGGCCGCAAATTCCTGGAGCCGCGGAGAGGCGCCGAGCAGCGGCGCCGCGAGCAGCGCGTAGTACAGCCAGATCTTCCACGGCGCGGGCGCGGTGACTGGCACGTCCGCGAAGGGCAGCTTCGCCATCGCGTGGACCGCATGGCGCAGGCCGCTTACCGGCGCCAGCGCTAACATCGACCATACGCTTGCCCCGGGCGAAAAGGCCAGCGTGAGGGCCATCTTCAGAAACCCGCCGATCAGTGACAAGAAGACGAGCGGCGAGAGGAGCACGCCGACCGGGATGGCCCACGGGTTGAACTGCTCGAAGTGATACGCGACCAGCGGAAGTGAGACGAGCCACGCGACCAGTGCGGCCGCGAACGTGTCGCGTGCCATGTCCCAGAGTCGCCATCGTGCGCGCTGCTGCCACCCGACATTAAGCAGCCCGCGAGCCGCCCGGCGATCCGGATCTTCCCACGCCCGCAGGAATTCCAGCAGCGGGCGCGTCAACAGCATCATTCCGCCCACCGTGATGAAGCTGAGTTGAAAACCGGCGCCGTACAGGTCCTGAGGGTTGACGAGCAGGATCAGCAGCGCGGCCAGCGCCAGCAACTGCATCGAATCAACGCCGCGCCGTCCCAGGATCGCCAGGCCGAGCGCCGCCGTCAGAAGCACGGGACGGATCGCCTGCGGCGTGGGCCACATTAGCAATCCGAGCAGCACCACCGCCAACGTGACGATCACGACCGTCATTCGCGGCGGAACGCAGAGGAACCGGCAGATGAGGTAGAGGAACGCGGCGAGGATGCCGACGCGCAGGCCGCTGCTGGCGAGCAGGTGGCTGGCGCCGGTGCGCCGGAAATCCTCTTCCACGCCGCGCAACGCCGGCCCGCGCTCTCCCAGCACGAGTGCGGCGAGCAGCGCCCCATCCACATCATCGCCGGCCGGCGTGCCGCGCAAGAGCGCCGACCGCGCGGCGCCGCGGAGCGACGGCAGCAGCGCCCAGGTCGAGCGCCGTGGCGCGTCCAGGACGCGCACGTCGCACGCATGCGGCACGTGCACCTGCGCCAGCACGCGCTGGTTGCGATAGTAGCCGGCCCAGTCGAACTGCCCCGGGTTCATCGCGGGCGCCGGCCGCTGCAACATCCCCACCAGCGACACCCGCTGGCCCGCCCCGGCTATCTGCACCGGTTCGGCAATCGACACGCGGATGCCGCCGCACGCGTCGATCCATCCGGTCCACGTACGCACGCGCCGCACGGTGGCGGGGAAGGTGGTCCTCGGCGGAATGTGAGGCCGGCGCGGATCGGACGAACGGCGCGGCGCGTCATCGACCGTAACTTCGATCTGCGCGAGGCGGGGATCGGCGCCGGCGAAGAGGGCGATGTGGTCGCGCGGGAAGTACCAGGTATCCAGATCAGCGGCGGCAACGCCGGTCGCAACGAGCGCGCTCGCGATCAGCAATATGACGGCCCACGCCCGTGCGGGCATGAGGCGGTGCGCCGTCCATGCCGCCAGGAGAAGGACCATCACCAGGATGATGCAGAAGGCCGGCGACGTGGGGACGAAGCGGTGAAGGACGATTCCGCCGGCCAGGAGGAGCACGGCCCATAAAGTAGGTCGGCGAGGTGCGGATCGGTTGGTCATGTGGCGCGCACCCGCGGGTGCGGGTTTGACGCGAGCGGGAAGTATAGCCGCGGCGAGCCGAGCCAATCACTTTCCTCGACCCATCGTCGGTGGCCTTTCCCGGACGGCTCCTGCTCGCCGCGGCGGCGGACATCGGCAACCGCGCTCAATCGCCACGCTCGTGCCGGCTCCTCACCGCCAGATCTCGTCATGCATCTCCGCCCGCTCGATTTCAGGTCCGCCGAACGGTTAAATCCGCCCATTTTGTCGTTCTCCGTCATCCCGGTTGCGCGGCCGGCGGATTTTACTGCAAATCAGCGCTGTCCAACGTTTAGAAACTCCTTGTAGTCATGTCTACAAGCGGGGTACACTCGCCATGCGCGCCCGTAGCCGTCCTCCCGGTGAACTTGCGGAGTCTGGAAGAAGTAGTACCTGTTGTCAATTAACATCTTCCAGTCACCAGTCAGCGAACGTCCGACCAGGCGATCAACGGAGGCTGGACCGGGTCACACACCATGGCACAACAGCAAAAGAAACTCGGCGAACTGCTTGTGGAATGGGGCATCATCAGCCCCAAGGAAGTCGAAAAGGCCCTGGAACACGGCAAGAAGCAGGGCTTGCGCGTCGGCGAGGCGATGATCGACCTGAAGTTGTGCAGCGAGAGCAACGTCTACAAGGCGCTGGCGGCGCAGCACAACATGGATTACGTCGACCTGGACAAGAACGCGGTCGCGCCCGACGCCGCCGGGCTGATCCCCGACGACCTCATGCGCAAGTACCTGATCGTGCCGCTGGGCATGGAGAACGGCCGCCTGCGCATCGCGGTGCACGACCCGCTCGACCTGGAGATGCTCGACATCCTGCGGTTCCGCCTCCACAAGGAAATCCGCACCTCCCTCGCCCCGCGCGGACGCATCAAGCAACTGCTGGACGACGTCTTCAACACCGCCGCCAACACGATCGACAAGACGCGCGACGAGACGATCGACCGGCTCCGCAAGTCGCTCGACAACTCCATGGACCGGACCCTCGACAAATCCGTCGACCGGTCGATCGATAAGTCGATCGACATCTCGGGAATGGGCGAGGACAGCGCCAACGACCCGACCCAGGCGCCGATCATCAAGCTCGTGCAGGCGATGATCGCCGAAGCGGTCCGCAACCGCGCATCGGACATCCACATCGAGCCGATGAAGGACCGCGTCCGCGTCCGCTACCGCATCGACGGCGAGTGCGTCGAGCGCGACCGCATCCCCCTCCGCATGAAGAACCCGCTGATCAGCCGTCTGAAGATCATGGCGGGCATCGACATCGCCGAGAAGCGCCTGCCGCAGGATGGGCGAATCAAGCTCGCGGTCGACAAGATAAACATCGACTTCCGCGTCAGCACGCTTCCCGCTTATCACGGCGAATCGGTCGTGCTGCGTATTCTGCGCCCCGACTCCGTTCGCATCGGCATTCAGAAGATGGGGTTCGAGGAGGAGGACTACAAGCAATTCCAGAAGATCATCAAACGCCCCAACGGCATCTTCCTCGTGACCGGCCCGACCGGCTCCGGCAAGACCACCACCCTCTACGGCGCCCTCAACGAGCTGAACCGCCCCGACCGTAAGATCATCACCGCCGAGGATCCGGTGGAGTACAACTTCGCCGGCATCAACCAGTGCCAGGTCCGTGACGTGATCGGGCTGTCCTTCGCCAAGATCCTCCGCGCGATGCTGCGTCAGGCGCCCAACATCATCCTCGTCGGCGAAATCCGCGACCTGGAAGTGGCCGAGGTCGCCATCCAGGCCGCACTGACCGGGCACCTCGTCTTCAGCACGCTGCACACCAACGATGCGCCGGGGGCGATCACGCGCCTGATCGACATGGGCGTGAAGCCGTTCCTCGTCGCCTCATCCATCCAGGCGGTGATGGCCCAGCGTCTGATCCGCACGCTCTGCCCGCGCTGCAAGCAGCCGGACAAGGAGCCCGAGCCGATGTGGCTCAAGCTCTGTGGCATCCGCGATTCGGACCTCAAGGACAAGATCATCTACAAGCCGCGCGGGTGCGATTTCTGTGGCGGCATCGGCTTTCGCGGCCGCATCGGCATCTTCGAGATGATGCACATGAACCACGAGATCCGCACCCTCGCCTTCGAGCGCGCCGCGACCAACAAGATTCGCAAGGCCGCCCTCGCCAGCGGCATGAAGAGCCTGCTCGCCGACGGACGCATCAAGGTCCTGAACGGCACCACCACCGCCGAGGAAATCGTCAAGGTGGCGCAGGTGGAAGGGATTATTACTGGTTAGTGTCAGTTGTCAGTCGTCCGTTGTCCGTTGTGAAGAGCGAACGATGCCGAAACCGGCCTTTGAAAATCTTCGGGTGTACCGGCTGTGGGAAGAACTGGCCGACGTGATCTGGGACCTCGTGGTGCGCTGGGATCCGTTCGCCAGAGACACGGTCGGCAAACAGCTTGTCAGAGCCGCCGACAGCATCGGGGCAAATATCTCGGAGGGCGTGGGGCGGGGAAGCTATCAGGATAATCGAAGGTTTACGCGGATTGCGCGCGGCTCTCTCAACGAAACGATGCATTTTCTCCGCCGCGCATTCCGCCGCCGCCTGCTGACGACAAAGCAGGTCGAAGCAATCCGCCCCCTCACCGACGAACTGTCTCCGAAATTGAACGCGTACTTAAAATCGATCGGTCCGAAACCAGCCGACCGCATCGACCAACCGGGCGATGACCAACAGATCGACAACGGCGACGAACAACGGACAACTGACAACCAACATCCGCAGGACAACGGACAATTGACAACGGACAACTGACATCCGCAGGACCACTGACAACGGACCACTGACAACGGACACTGCATGGCAACGCTGCAAATCGATCGTCTGCTCGAAACCTGCATCAAGAAGGGCGCCAGCGACCTTCACCTGGCCGTCGGCAAGCCGCCGGTGTTGCGCCTGCACGGGCACCTGCGCGAGTTGCAGACGAAGGTGCTCGACGCCGAGGACACGATGGCGCTGATGAAGGCGATCACGCCCGAGCGCATCCAGCAGGAGTTCGAGGAATCCGGCTCGGGCGACTTCGGCTTCGCTTACGGCGCCGAGGCCCGCTTCCGCGTCGCGATCTTCAAGCAGAAGGGGGCCGCGAGCCTCGTCCTGCGAAAGATCCCCAACAAGATCCTGACCTTCGAGGAGATCGGCCTGCCGCGCATGGCGGAGCAGATCTGCCGCCGTCCGCGCGGCGTCTTCCTGGTCACAGGACCCACCGGCTCGGGCAAGACCACGACGCTCGCCTGCATGATCAATTACATCAATGAGAACTTCGACCGGCACATCATCACGATGGAAGACCCGATCGAGTATTACCACCAGCACAAGAAGAGCCTTGTCGTCCAGCGCGAGATCGGCGTGGACGTGCCCACCTTCTCCGAGGCCCTGCGCCGCGCCCTCCGTCAGGACCCGGACGTGATGCTCGTCGGCGAAATGCGCGACTTGCCGACGATCTCGGCCGCCATCACCGCCGCCGAAACCGGCCATCTGGTCTTCGGCACGCTGCACACGTCCGGCGCCGCCTCGACGATCAACCGCATCATCGACGCCTTTCCCACCGACCAGCAGGAGCAGATCCGCGTTCAGCTCGCCAACAACCTCATCGCCGTCCTCAGCCAGACGCTCTGCCCGCGCGTCGATACTGACGGCATGGTGGCGGCGTACGAGTTCATGTACGTGACCCCGGGCATCCAGAACCTCATCCGCGAGAACAAGAGCTTCCGCATCGACTCGGAAATCCAGACCGGCAAGAAGTACGGCATGCAGTTGCTGGACGACAACCTGTGGAACTTGTTCCAGGCCGGGAAGATCAGCGCCGAAGAAACGATCGACAAGAGCAAAACGCCCGGCGGCATGGTCGACCGCATGCACCGCGCGGGATTGATGATCGACAAGAAGGACGACGCACTCGAGGCGGAGGCCGCCGAGCATGCCCAGGCCGCCGCGGCCGCCGGCGCGCCGCGCCCGGGTTCTCCTCCGGGCGCAACCGGCCAGCCGGCCAACGACGCCGAACGCCAGGCGCAGTTGGCGGCAAACCGTGCGCGAATGCAGGCCGCGGCGGGCAAGAAATAGCTGGGCCGCGCGCCTATGTGCTATTAGGCGCGTTCCAGTCGACGTTTAGCCGCTGCCCTTGGGCAGCATGACATCTGGCGTGTGCGCGTAATCGCCCACACTCATTTACCAGACACGGGAGCAGTTATGTCGAGAATCACCCCGCCCTCCGCCCCGACCCCTTCGGGCGCGCCCGACGACCCGTCCAAAAAGCCGGGCATCAGCCCGATCAAGGCGCAGGCGACCGGCGGGATCACCGGCAAGGCCCCGGCAGTGCCCAACGGAAAGCCCGCGACGCCCGGCCTGCGTCCGCCGACCGCGCCGATCGCGCCCCCATCGCCGAGCGGCGGCGGTGCGAAGGTCCCCTACGCGGTGGGCGGCAGCGCGGGCGCGTCCAAGCTGCCCGCGGGCGGCACCGGTGGCGCGGTGAGCTTCGCCTTACCGCCGATCGATGAGCTGAAGGGTCGACCGATCGGCCGCGTCCTCACCAAGATGGGGAAGGTCACGCGCGAGCAGGTCGTCGAGGCCCTGGATTTCCAGAAGAGCAAGGGCGGGGCGCTGGGCCGCATCCTGATCGACCTGGGGTACGTGAAGGAAACGGACCTGAACACCGCGCTGGCCGCGCAGCGCGGATATGAGCTGGTCAGCCTCGAGGGCCGGCAGATCACGCCCGAGGCGATCGCCGCCGTCCCGTCGCAGATCGCCACGACCAACAAGGTGCTGCCGATCGAGTTCGACGCCGTCAGCAAGCGCCTGATCGTCGCCATGGCGAGCCATGAGAACTTCCGCGCCCTCGACGACCTGCGCTCGCTGATGGGGTATGAGGTCCGCGCGGTGATGGCCGATGCCGGCGAGATCGACAAGCTGATCAACAAGCACTACCAGACCGCCGCCGACAGCCTCGGTGAAATCCTCGGCGAGCTTCAGCAGGACGATGCCCTCAAGGACCTCAAGAACCGGGGCGAGTCGATCGACCTGGAGAGCATCAAGGCCGCCGCCGATTCCAACCCCGTCCGCAAGCTGATCAACCTCGTGCTCCTCCAGGCCATCAAGGACAAGGCCTCGGACATCCACTTCGAGCCGTTCGAGGACGAGTTCAAGATGCGTTACCGCATCGACGGCGTCCTCTACGAGATGATGCCGCCCCCCGCGCACATCGCCCCGGCCATCAGCTCGCGCATCAAGGTCATGGCGAACCTGGACATCGCCGAGCGGCGCGTGCCGCAGGACGGGCGCATCGAGCTGAGCGTGAACAACCAGCCGATCGACCTTCGCGTCAGCGTCCTGCCGACGATGTTCGGCGAGTCGGTCGTCATGCGCGTGCTCGACCGCAGCAACGTCAGCCTCGACCTCGACCGCCTGGGCATGCGCGACGAGGACCTCAACACCATCCGCCAGCTCATTCACAAGCCCAACGGCATCGTCATCGTCACCGGCCCGACCGGCTCGGGTAAGACGACCACGCTCTACTCCGCCCTCCGCGAGCTCAACGATTCCACGAGCAAGATCATCACCGCCGAGGACCCCGTCGAGTACGACATCGACGGCATCGTGCAGTGCCAGATCAAGCCGGACATCGAGCTCACCTTTGCCCGCATCCTCCGCAGCATGCTCCGCCAGGACCCCGACACGATCCTCGTCGGCGAAATTCGCGACAAGGAGACGGCCGAAATCGCCGTGCAGGCATCCCTCACCGGCCACCTGGTCTTCAGCACCCTGCACACCAACGACGCCCCCTCGGCCATCGCCCGCCTGCTGGACCTGGGCCTGGAGCCGTTCCTCGTGACCGCGACGATGGAAGGCGTGGTCGCCCAGCGTCTGGTGCGTCGCCTGTGTAGCAACTGCAGGACCGAATATACGCCCAGCGAAGAGCAGCTCATGGAGCTGGAGCTCAAGCCGGAGGACGTGCAGGGGCGCGTCTTCTATTACGGCAAGGGGTGCGATGCCTGCAACAACACCGGGTACAAGGGCCGGCAGGGGCTGTACGAGATCATGGTGCTGGACGATGAGATGAAGGACATGATCGTCCGCCACGCCAGCACGCAGATCCTCCGCATCGAATCCAAGAAGCGCGGCATGCGCACCCTCCGCCAGTGCGGCCTCCTGGCCATCTACGACGGCGTCACGACCATCGAGGAAGTCGTCCGCGAAACGATCATGGAAGAGGCATGATCGGAACTCCCCGGTGATTTCGCAGGGTGGGCTCGGCCCACCATCTTCCATTTCAACCCAAAGCGACCAGCCGTTTCCGGCGGTGCACCAGACCGGAGATGGTTGGACTCGCTCTCTTCCAACCTTCCCTCCGTTGCCCAAGTTGCGGATTGATGACGGACCGGGGTTGGTTAGACTCCCTGGTCAGCCAGAAGTCGCGTGGCATGCAGTTGCGGATTGATGACGGACCGGGGTTGGTTAGACTCCGGGATTGTGTGCGCCGGCGACAAGCCCATGTTGCGGATTGATGACGGACCGGGGTTGGTTAGACTCCGCATTGATTTCCGGGCGAATCGACGGCTCGTTGCGGATTGATGACGGACCGGGGTTGGTTAGACTCCAGGGTCATTTCGTGGCGGGGCTGGGAGGCGTTGCGGATTGATGACGGACCGGGGTTGGTTAGACTCCACGCTGGGGATGAGCATTCACGTCAACGGGTTGCGGATTGATGACGGACCGGGGTTGGTTAGACTCTTCACCGGTGTAAATCTCGATCCGAGCAAGAGATATGATGATCGGCGCCTAAAAAAACTCGAGTTGCTTCGGTGGTTGTTCGGCTAGGCGGCGTCGTTTTCCGTCGAAAATTCGCTGCCGCTCGAACTGCTTATCCGTGAGCCAGAGCACTCGAACCTGCCCATCCGGCGGAAGGTTTTCGCCCACGCGCTGGGTGTGCGACTGAGCAGCTTCCTCGCTGGCGCAAGGTCGCGCGTACACGGAATATTGCATTCGCATGAAGCCGGCCTTCAGCAGCTTCTTGCGGAACCACGCATATTCGCGGCGCGCTTGCGGCGTGTCGACCGGCAAGTCGAAAAGGACAACAACCCACATGAGCCGATACCCCGAAATACGCAAGACCGCTATTACGCGCTGGCGATAGATCGTTACGAAAGAGAATAATCCCGAACTTAATGCGAGATCTGATTTTCGGCAGTCCGTTCATAGCGGTCATACCATCTGTTCCGGAAGGTCGAGCTGCCGGCTTGTTCCTTCGCAGCAGCGCACCAGAGATGCGACGATCCGGTGCAATTGTACCATCAGGGGACCGCCTTGACCCGCTACCACGATTTCCTCGGTAAGAAGCGACAAAATCTTCTGTTTGGCGGGTCGGTCAATAAAGCCGCCACCTTCCAAAACCAAATCGAACACCGCCCTGTCCACACTCGGGCGAAATAGTTCCACGAGATCGTCAGCCAGGGCGAATGCATTATTTCGGTGAGTGTGCTGAAGTGAAAAGACAGGATGCAGCCCTGCGGCGGTGATGGCGCGGGCGCACGCCGCACGGAAGACCATGTAGCCGTAATTCAGCAGGCTATTGGGCGGCAGGCCATCAGGGTCGCGCCGAAACTCGTGACCGAACAATGCGGGCCAGTAGAAGCGGGCAGCTTGGCCCTCGATATTAGTTCTGTCGCCACTGACAACTTCCGCAGCCATCGCCAGCAGGCGAAGTCGCATGGGGTGACCCATTGCGAGCACGGTCGCTTGGCCCCGTACTTTGTGACGGACGATCTGCTGCCAGAGACGTTTTCTCAACGGTGCCTTCATGGCGGCCTGTTGCCGCATCCGCCGGGCAGTGAGTTGGTTGTCAGCATTGGAGAGGAGAATTCCCACTGGCAGATGTTTTTCACCGCATAGGATGATGACCGCGCCAGCGCCGAGCAGCCGCGTCAACGCCGCGTGCGAATAAGTGATGCTATGGTGATCCAAAAGCAGAACCCCGACGTCCTCGCACGGGATGCTCGCAACTTTCAGCTTTTGCCGCACGAGCACGAGTTGATCGAGTTCGACCGACAGGTGCGTTGGGCCCTCCGACACCTCGATGGTTCTCTTGATCATCGCGCCCCTCAATCATTAGCCCACCGCACCCGGCCCAACGGGTCCACCGTCACCTTTCGCGCCTTCAGCGTCGAGCACTTAAAAACGAATTTCTCGTAGTCGGCGGATTTACGGGCGTCGGCGGCGTTGGCGAAGTAGATCTGTCCTTGCGTCGAGGCCGCAGTCTTGAACGAGAGCAGCTTCTGCTCGCCCTTCACCTCGGCCAACACGAGTTCGCCCGACGACAGCGACATGATGAATTTGGCATCGGGCCGTTCGGGGTGGGTCCGCTGCACGATAGGCTTACGCTCCTTTATACGCCTTGCGGCTTCCATCATCGTCACAAACGTCGCTCCTCGAATGTTTTTTGGCTTGCCGCGAGAGTCGCGCTCGATCCACTCGAAGATACAAAGGTGATGCGTCGATCCGGGCCTCACGTATACCTCGTCCGGGCGGCCTTTGCGGATTGCATGGATGGTCAGATCTGGCTTGATCAACCGGACCCTCTTGATCGGAATTTTGCGGCCGTCCTTTGCCGTCAAACATACGCCTGTCATCGCGCGTTTAATTGCCCCGGCCTCGGGCTTGGCACCACGACCGAACGCGACGCCGGCGATCGACAGCGCCCGTTCAACGATACGCCGGATGCCTGGGTCACGGATCTTCTTTATCTCGTTTGGCGTCAGGTTCTCGACCGGCTTACGCACGACGAATTCGCCCGGCTTATCCGTCTTGCCATAAAAGGTTTCGTCATGGAGCCTGCCGCTGACCTTGCGGCGCACACGGTGGGAGACGTTAACCAACCTGATTGACTCAATGATCGTTTGTCGGAAGTTCGGCCACGGCACGGGCAGGATCTCGCCAGTTTGACCCGTACCCCCTTCAGCGCGAGTGCGCGCGAGATTCTGTAGACGGGAGCGATTGATGAGCGCGATGATGATCGCATCGATCGCGTGATGGCGGTGATCGGCGCGGTTTTTCTCGCCCGGCCGCAACTTCGATCCATGGCCCCATGCCGGGCTGTCGGGTAACTCCTGCAAGACGGAGTTCAAGCCCCACTGGTGACGCAATTCGGCCGTCAATTGGCCCTTCCCGCCCAAGACGTCGTGGTCCTTGCCGACGCGCATCTTCAAATACTCGATCGCCATGCGCGTAATGTAGCCCGTGTCAACGAGCTGGCGGGCAATAAAGTCGTCTAGCTTCAGCTCCTTCGCGATAAATTTGACCCGTTTCGCGTAAGGCAATTCCTTCACGCGGGCAAGCAGTTCTTCGTATCTCACTGGATTGGAATTGGCCAGCCACTCATATGGCGTTTGCTGCCCCTTCGCAAAGTTCGCCGACCGGAACGAGACGACCTTATTCATCATCGAATCATCAAGGGTCCGAGAGCGCGGGAGGATGTGATCGATGTCCACCTCTCCAGCGAATAGCTGCTGAATCCCGATCGCCCGGTCGGTGTAGACGCAACGCTGTCCCTGCTGCATCCACAGTTGGTAACGTTGAATCGCCTCACGCGATACAGAAAAACCGCTGTCGCGAATGAGGGCCGCGATTTCGGAACGCTCTTCCTCGATGCCGCGAATGCGCTTGTTGTACCGTGCGCGCTTTTCCGCACCCATCTTCAGTGAGCGTGCCAGTTCGACATGGATTGCATCGGGCTTGCCGTATTCCCGCACGATCGAGTTCACGACGCGGCGTAGCTCGTGTAGCGCGACCCTAACCACCGGGTTATTCAATTCCGCGAGAGGCCCCGAGCGGATCTGATCCAGCGTTGGAAGTTGACCGAACAAATGGCGCGCAAGCTCATCGCGGCGAAGATAGCCCGCCGCGTGCAGTGCCGACTCGTCGGCGTCGCTTTGCGCCTGGTAAGGCATCCCACGCTCCAAGTGTGGTAAGAGCTTTTCGATGGCCTTGAGCGACAGTCGCGCGTAACCCGGCCCAAAATCGATCGATACGAGCTTTTCAACCGCCTCGTCGCTAAGGCCGAAATCCCCAGATAGCTTTTTGGCGGTGTCGTGATCCGTCTGGTTCGGGTCCAGCAGCAGTCGCACGATGGCGTCTTTCTCCCTCTCGCTCCGCGCGTGCCATGCTTTGCCGAGCACCTTAGGCGAAGCGACCCGAAAATCGGTGGTGTGGCCCTTGAGGCGCGATCGCTCACCTCTCTCAAGGTTGAACCTCACAGAGTCGATGAGGCCAAGATTTTTCCGAATGGCGGAAAAATCCATCTCATCGCGCAGCATCAGTTCGGCGACCAGTTGCCGTCGCTGGCCGGCGGTTAACGCCGCTTCCAGGTTCGATTCGGGGCAGATATAGCGGAGATTATTCACTTCCTGGTGAATGCGAAAGAGCTGCGCCGACCGATCGGACCGATGGCAGCGACGTTCCCCCTTCTCAAGTTCGCAGCGTCCGACAAGCGATGCTGGCCAGTAGACCGGGCGTTGAAAGAAGATGATGCCGTGGAGGCCGAATTCGTCCAGGAGCGTCCGGTCCTTTGGCAGGCTCTTCGGCAGAATTCGTGGGTTGATTATAGCATAATGTTGCTCAGAGGCATTTTCGGTTCGCTTTGATTCGCGAGGAAGTGGGGGAGCGGGGAAAACCCCATCAGGCCCCAAGCGGTTTTCCCCGCTCCCCCAC
>JBBSDP010000022.1:0-75994 GCA_038240605.1 Tepidisphaerales bacterium
CGTGAGCGGGACGGTCAACGTCCCCAATACCGGCGCCTGGCAGACGTGGCAGACGGTGACAATCGCCGGCATCAACCTCACCGCCGGCACACATGTCGTGCGGGTGAGCTTCGACACGAACGCCAATGACAACCCGGGCGTGCCGAACCAGCAATTTGTGGCAAACTTCAACTGGCTGAGTTTTAGCTGACGCGATCGGCATCCGTGGATGGCCAGGAGGGTCTCTGGCCGGATGCGAGTCGGTCGGTCCAATCGAATCTAAAAGTTTAAGAAACGCAGTAAGGGAGCGGAAGCAATGCAATCCAAGGGCAATAAGTCACGCGCAGCCTCGAATTCTAAATCTGGATCCGATGTTGCCGCGGCCAAACGAGCACGAAGCTCACGCATCGCCTCGGCCGCCACATGCGTCGTCGAGGGGCTGGAATCGCGTCGATTGTTTGCCGCCGTCGGCTTCGGCAAGAGCACGCTCGTCGGCACCAGCGAGACCCATCCGACCTCCCTGCAATTCGGTCCCGATGGCCGGCTCTACGTCGCCGAACAGGACGGCGTGATCAAGGCCTATACCGTTCAGCGAAACGCACCCAATGCGTATTCCGTAACCAATACTCAGGTCATCAACCTTATCGATTCGATCCCCAATCACGACGACACCGGCGCGGTGAACTCCAGCGTCACCACGCGGCAAGTAACCGGTATTCTGGTGGCCGGGACGGCGGCCAGCCCGGTCATCTACGTCTCCTCAAGCGATCCGCGCATTGGCGGATATGCGGCTGGGACCAATACCGGCCTGGATACGAACTCCGGCGTGATCTCGCGCCTCACGCTCAGTGGTGCGGTCTGGTCGAAGCAGGACTTGGTCCGCGGTCTGCCACGCTCAGAATCGAACCATTCCACCAACGGGATGCAGCTTGACTCGGCGACGAACACGCTTTACGTCGCGCAGGCCGGCAACACCAACGAAGGCGCACCCTCGAACAACTTCGCGTTCCTGCCGGAGTACGCCCTGTCGGGGGCCATCCTGACCGTTAACTTGAACGCGATCGGCAACACCACATACGACATCCCGACGCTCAACGACGACAATGGAAATGCGTCAGACCCGTTTGGAGGAGACTTCGGGAAGAACCAGGCAAAGATCGTGTCGGGCGGCCCCGTTCAGATTTACATGCCGGGATTCCGCAACCCCTATGACCTGGTCCTCACGACGTCGGGGAGAATCTACACGACGGAGAATGGTCCCAACTCCGGATGGGGCGGCGTTCCGTTCGGGACCGGCGGCAACGCCACCAACCAAGTCAGCGAAGGTGGCTCGCAGCTCAATGACTCGCTGATCCGGGTCACACAGGGCGGCTATGGGGGACACCCCAACCCGACGCGCGCCAACGCCAACAATAAGTTCAACACGGTTAACCCGCAGAGCCCGATCATCACCGCCAACCCACAGGAAGGCACGTTTCTCACGCCGGGACAAGGGGCCGGCACGAACAATGCCCTGGCGAACTTCAACGCTTCGACGGACGGCATCAGCGAATACACGGCCAGTAATTTCGGCGGCGCGATGAAGGGTGATCTGCTCACGACCGGTTTCGCCAACCAGGTCAGCGATATCAAGCTCAACGCCGCCGGCACTGCGGTCGTTTCCAACACCGCGCTGTTCAGCTCCGTTGGCAGCATCCCCCTCGACGTGACCGCTGTGGGTGACACCGGATTGTTTCCCGGCACGATCTGGACTTGCGATTACAGCACCGGCCAGATCGATGCCTTCGAACCGACGGATTACACCCCGCCGGCGGGCGGCGGAAACCCGCCTCCGAGCGGCAGCCTGATTCCGCCCCCGGTCACGGGCGCCGACAATGCCGCGTTGGACGAGGATGGCGACGGATACGACAACCACGACGAGATCCTCAACGGCACCAACCCGGGGTCCGCCGCATCAATTCCGCACGACTGGAATCACAACTACATTTCCGACAAGCAGGATCCCAACGACGACAACGACGCGATCCCCGACACCCGAGATCCCTTCGCGATCGATACGAACAACGGATACACGTCGAGCTTGCCTGTGTTTCGGACGTTCAACTCCGGGAGCGGCGGCCTGCTCGGCATGGGTTTCACCGGCGCGATGAGCGACGGGACGACTGACTACAACAATTTATTCAATTCGGCGGACTTCACCGCGGGCGGCGCTGCGCACCTGCTCACCCTCAACAACGTTCCCTCGGGCGACGCGCTGGGCTCCGCCAACACGCAGAAGGATGCGTTACAGTTCGGGATCAACGTCAACCAGAACTCCGGACCGTTCACTGCTCATACCCGCATTCAGCAACCCTTCTCGGGCTCGACCGCCCAGGCCGGCCAGTCGATTGGGTTCTACATCGGCAACGGAAATCAGGACAACTATTTCAAGCTGGTCGTCAGCGGGGATAACGGCGGCAGCGTCGAAGCCCTCAAAGAAGTGGGCGGGACAGCAACGGCCGGCGCGTCCGCGTCGATCAACCTGAACATCGATGCGGTAGACCTGTACCTCAAGGTCAACCCGGCAAACCTGACGGTGCAGCCGCAGTATTCGCTCATCGTCAATGGTGTGGTCGGTGCGATCCAGAACCTTGGGTCACCCGTTGCAATTCCAGCAGGATGGTTAAACGCGGTTGACACCGCGACGAACACACCGACCGCGATGGCGGTTGGGATCATCGCGACCGCTGGATCCGGACCGACGTTTGCCGCCACGTGGAGTTTCCTGAACGTCGTACCGGACAGCGCAGGCACCCTCGGTATTTCGCTGCCCACCGACGAGTACGGAGTTCCCAATACGAGCGTGCGATTCGACGGCGTCGGCGCGGGCAACACGATCACGCAGATGATCAATTTGGTGAACGAAGGCGGGATTGGGGCTCCGTCGATCACCATCAGCAACCCGGTCATCACGGGCGCCGGCGCAGCGGCATATAGCGCGTTTTTCCAGGGCGCCAAGACGCTCGCGCCTGGCCAATCGACGATCATCGCCGTTAACTTCTCGCCGACCGGCGCGGGGACGCAGTTGGCGTCGCTCAGTCTCAGCAGCACTGCATCTAACACGCCGATCGTGCTTCCGCTGACCGGCGTCGCCAACAACGCGAATTCGGCGTCGGCTACTTTTTCCGTCACGCCCACCGGCACGATCGCCGGCGCAAACACGTCCACGCCCGGCGCGTTTGCGATCACGAATACATCCCAGGACGGGGTACATATCAGCAAGGTAGTGGTCGACGCCAGCACAGCACTTTTGCCGCACTTGCTGTTCGATCCCAGCGGAACCGCCGGCGACACGGGTGGCAAGGTGTTTAGCGATGACAGCAGCACGGCCGACGGTATCGGCGGCCACCTTTACACCGGCGTGATCGGCAACGGTTTCCAGGCCCTTCAATTCAACTTCAACACCGACACGAGTGGCGGCGCGGCGGCCTTCGCCCCCGGCCAGACTGTCAGCTTCTCAGCTGACATTGACCCCAACAGCATCCAGGGCTCATCAGCGCCGGGGCCGAATCAGGCTGGAAACGTCTCGGGCCTCGAGCTCGCCGGCTCAACGATCATCGTCTACTTCGACGATGGCACCGTTCGGACCGGATATCTCTACCTGACGCCGGGCAGCACCACCGGCTCTCAGGTCAGCCTGGTTCCCACGGCGATTCCAGCGACGCCAGTCATTTCGCTGAACGGTATCGCCACAACACCAGCGACCGTCAGCAGCGCAAGCCAGACGGTCCATGTGACTGGTCCGGCCGGCGCATCGGTCAAGGTATTAGTCACCGAGGCCGGGCAGTTCCTGGTCGGCGTTCCCGCTGGCGGACCCGCGGTGGGGCCTTACGACGCCAACAGCATCATCGGAGTGACGGAGTATTCCGCCGCCATCGGCGGATCGGGAGCCGTTGACGTCCCCGTTACTCTCAAGAACACCAACATCAGTGGTGGATATAACTACATCACCGCCGTAGTGACGGGGCAAAACGGGACGACCAGTCAGACGGCCACCAAACTGATCGCGCGCTTTGTGCCCGCGGGCACGTCTACTCCGTTCCTCGGCACCCCCACTCCGATCCCCGGACAAATCGAGTTTGAGAACTTTGATAACGGCGGCGAAGGCGTCGCCTATCATGACCTCGATACCGCTAACCAGGGCGGAGCCACCTACCGCGCCGGCGAGGGCGTGGACATCCAGGCCACCCCCGACGCCGGCGGCGGCTATCAGATCGCCTACGCCCAGGCGGGCGAGTGGCTGAAGTACACGGTTAATGTCAACACCACCGGCACCTACAGCTTTGACCTGCGCGTAAGTCAAAAGGCCGCAGGCGGACAACTTCACCTCGAGATCGACGGTCAGCCGCTGGGGAGCACAATCAATATTCCCAATACGGGAAGCTGGAGCACGTTCCAGACGATTACCGTCCCCAACCTCTCACTCAGCGCCGGTACGCATGTCCTGCGCGTCGTCATGGACGCCAACGCCAACGACAACCCGGGCACGAATCTCAACTTCGTCGGCAACCTCAACTGGATGAAGTTCAACCTCACCCAGGCGACCCCGCAGGGACCGACCGTCAGCGCAGGCAGCAACCAGACGGTGAATCAGCCGTTCCCAGCGACCCTGAGCGGCAGCGTCACCGAGACCAACCCGCCCGGCGCGCTGACCAGCACATGGACGAAGATCAGCGGCCCCGGCACGGTCACCTTCGCCAACGCCAACAGCGCGGCCACGACCGCGACGTTCTCGGCGACGGGCAGCTACGTACTTCAGCTGGCCGGCAGCGACGGAACCAAAACCAACACCGCCACCGTCACGGTCACCGTCAACCCCGACCCTGGGCCCGTCGTCAGTGCCGGCGTCAACCAGACGATCACTCTCCCGGCCACCGCATCGCTGAGCGGGTCCGTCACGCAGAGCCCGCTGCCGCCGGGCGCAACGCTCACGAGCACCTGGAGCCTGACCAGTGGGCCGGGTACCGTCACGTTCGGTAATGCGAGCGCTCTGTCCACGACCGCCAGCTTCTCGACCGCAGGGACGTTCGTCCTGAAGCTCAGCGGCTCGAACGGCACGACGACAAACACCGCCAGCGTCACGGTCACCGTCAACCCTGCTCCCGCCCCCGGCCCCGTCGTCAGCGCCGGCAGCAACCAGACGGTGAACCAGCCCTTCGCCGCGACTTTGAGCGGCAGCGTCACCGAGGCCAACCCGCCCGGCCCCCTGACGGCCACATGGAGCCAGATCAGCGGCCCGGGCACGACCACCTTCGCCAACGCCAACTCGGCCGCCACGACCGCCACGTTCTCCGCAACCGGCTCGTACGTATTGCAACTGGCCGGCAGCGATGGCTCGTTCACGAACACCGCAAGCGTCACGGTTACGGTCAACGCGGACCCCGGGCCATCGGTCAATGCCGGTGGCAACAAGTCGATCACGCTCCCGGCGACCGCATCCCTCAGTGGCAGCGTGACGCAGAGTCCCCTGCCGCCGGGTGCTACGCTTACCAGTACCTGGAGCCTTGTGAGCGGGCCTGGTACCGCCACGTTCGCCAACGCTAATAGCGCGACCACCACGGCCAGCTTCTCGATCGCCGGCACGTACGTTGTGCAGCTCGCCGGATCCGACGGGACGGTCACCAATACGTCAACGGCGACGATCACGGTCAACCCCGTCAGTACGTATAGCGGCACGCCGTTCCCCGGCCCCGGCGCAGCTGCCATCCCCGGCACGATCCAGGCGGAGAACTTCGACAACGGCGGCGAGGGCGTCGCCTATCACGACCTCGACACCGCCAACCAGGGGGGCGTCAACTACCGCCCCGGCCAGGGCGTCGACATCCAGGCGACGAGCGATACGGGGGGCGGTAACCAAATCGCTTACACGCAGGCCGGCGAGTGGCTGAAGTACACGGTCGGCGTCGCGACGAGCGGCACCTACAACCTCGACGTGCGCCTGGCCAACCGCAGCCCCGGCGGACAATTCCACCTCGAGGTCGATGGCGTCAACGTCAGCGGCACGGTCAGCGCGCCCAACACCGGCGCCTGGACCACCTACCAGACGCTCACCGTCCCGCTGAGCGGCACCCTATCCGCCGGCACACATGTGCTACGGCTGGCGATGGACACCAACTCCAGCAACGGGTTCGTCGCAAACATCAACTGGTTCCGCCTCAACCTCACCCAGGCCGCCCCCAACGGCCCAACCGTCAGCGCCGGCAGCAACCAGAGCGTCAACCAGCCATTCGCGGCGACGCTCAGCGGCAGCGTTACCGAGACGAATCCTCCCGGTGCCCTAACCAGCACCTGGAGCCAGGTCAGCGGACCCGGCACGACGACCTTCGCAAATGCCAATAGCGCCACGACGACCGCGACGTTCTCCGCCATCGGTAGCTACGTCCTGAAGCTGACCGGGTCGGACGGCACAACCACGAACAGTGCCCAGGTCACCGTCACGGTCAACCCTGACCCCGGCCCCGTCGTCAACGCCGGCAGTAATCAGACGATCACGCTCCCGGCCACCGCATCTCTCAATGGCAGCGTGACGCAGAGTCCCCTGCCGCCGGGTGCGACTCTGACCAGCACCTGGAGCCTTAGCAGCGGCCCCGGCACGGTCACGTTCGGTAACGCCAACGCGACTTCGACGACTGCCAGCTTCTCGACCGCGGGTACGTACGTCCTGAAGCTGACCGGCTCCGATGGAATCACCGCCAACAATGCCAGCGTCACGATCACCGTCAACCCGGCCCCCGCTCCCGGACCGGTCGTGACCGCGGGAAGCAACCAGACGGTCAACCAGCCGTTTGCCGCAACTCTGAATGGCAGCGTCACCGAGACCAACCCGCCGGGAGCACTGACCGCTACCTGGACGAAGTTCAGCGGCCCTGGCACGGTCACGTTTGCCAACGCGAGCAGCGCCGCCACAACTGCGACGTTCTCGGCTGTCGGCAGCTACGTGTTGCAACTGGCCGGCAGCGACGGCTCGTTCACGAACACGGCAACCGCCACCGTCACGGTGAATGCCGACCCCGGCCCCGTCGTTGGCGCGGGCACGAACCAGACGATCACGCTGCCCGCCTCACTGTCGCTCAACGGCAGTGTCACGCAGAGCCCACTGCCTCCTGGTGCGACGCTCGCGAGCACCTGGAGCGTCACCAGCGGTCCGGGCACCGTGACGTTCGGCAATTCAAACAGCGCCGTCACCACCGCCAGCTTCTCGACCGCCGGCAGCTACATCCTGAAGTTGACCGGCTCCGATGGCACGACCGCCAACACCGCCAGCGTCGCGATCACAGTGAATCCCGCCAGCACCTACACTGGCACGCCGTTCCCCGGCCCCAGCGCGGCGGCCATCCCCGGCACGATCTTCGCCGATAACTTCGATAACGGCGGCGAAGGCGTCGCCTACCACTGGCAGACCACCACCAACCCGGCCAACGGCAATTACCGGCCCGGCACCGGCGTCGGCATCCAGACCAACACCGACACCGGAACCGGCAACACCAACAACGGCTTCAACGTCGGCTATGTCGTCGCAGGCGACTGGCTGAAGTTCACGACCAACGTCGCATCGACCTCCAGCTACAGCCTGGATCTGCGCGTCGCTCAAAAGGCAGCGGGTGGGCTGATGCACGTCGAGGTCGACGGGACCAACGTCACCGGCACCATCAGCATTCCCAACGGCGGCGCCTGGAACGCCTGGCAGACGGTTACGATCTCGAATATCAATCTGACTGCCGGCTCCCATGTCGTTCGTGTCGCGTTCGACACCAACGCGTCTGACTCGTTCGTCACCAACTTGAGCTGGCTGAAATTCAATCAGACGGGCGTTTCCGGATCAGGTCCCACCGTCAGTGCGGGGACGAACGCACAGATCACGCTTCCCGCGACGACTGTGCAGCTCAACGGAAGCGTGACGGAAAGCCCGTTACCCCCCGGTGGCACGCTCACCAGCACGTGGAGCACAATCAGTGGCCCCGCAGCCGTAACGTTTGCGAATGCCAATAGTCCATCGACGACCGCCACGTTCTCGACCGCGGGCACATACGTGCTTCAGTTGGCCGGTAGCGACGGAACGAAAACGAACACGTCCCAGGTCACGATTACCGTGAACCCGGCTGGTCCGACGACGATTACCTGGAACAGCATCGCTCCCATCGCGGGTATCCGGCTGGAAGCCATGGACGCGTCGGTCAACGGCAAGTACTACGTGTTCGGCGGCTTCATCAACTCTGGGATCCCACTGACGGCGGGCACCGAGGTGGACGTCTACGATCCCGCGACCAACATCTGGACGCACAAGACGGACATGCCCTTCCCGCTGACTCATGCGGCGATGGAAGTGCAGGGTCAGTATGTCTACATCTGCGGTGGTGAAGAGGGCAACCCGACGGGCACCGTCACGGGCCACGTCTGGCGCTACGACACCGTGAACAACAGCTTCCTCGCTTTGCCTGACCTTCCCCTGGTCCGAGCGGCGGGCGGCTGCGGGATCGTCGGCCACACCCTCTACTTCTTCGGCGGCCTGGTGCAGGGCTTCCAGGTCGATGGCAACGGTGAAAGCTGGTCGCTGGACCTGAACAACACCGGCGCCGGCTGGACCCCGATCGCGAACATGCCCAACCCGCGCAACCATATGGCGGACGCGGTCCTGAACGGCAAGGTTTACGCGATTGGCGGACAGCACAATCGCGATGAAACCAACGGCAATCAGTCGGAGGTGGACGCGTACGATCCCACGACCAATACCTGGACGCAGGTCGCGAGCCTGCCGCAGCCGATCGGACATGAGTCCGGCAGCTCGTTCGCCTTCGTGGCGCAGAATCGAATTGTCGTCGTGGCTGGTGAAGGCGGTGGCGCAACCGCGCTCAGCACGATCTACGACTACAACCCGGCTACCGACAAGTGGCTTGTTGCCGGCAGCACGCCCGTCCCCCGCAAGGCGCCGGTGGCCGACATCGTCAACGGCCAGATCATCTTCGGCACCGGCTCGCCAGATGGTGGCTTTACCGCAACCGGCGCGTTTTGGATCAGCAACATTGTGACTCTGCCGTAGAGGCGGCGGTGAATCCGCCGTTCCTCGTTCCCAGGATGTTTCCTTGAGCCCGCCACGACCCCCGGCACCTCGCCGGGGGTTTTTGTTTCATGACTTCGCCGATTGCCTCAGACAACCAGGAACTCCAGCCGATTCGATCGCGAGATCAGCAGGCAAAGTGCGTAAGTGATGCCCATCGTGAGCGCCAGATTGATCGCAAGCATGGGAACGACGTAAGCTCGCCAATCGCCGATCGTGGCTCCAAAAATGGAAGTTTCAGCAAGGCAGAGCATGAGCAGAACAGCCGGATGCATGAAGTGCATGCCGAATGCGTAACGAGATAGATACGGGAGCGGATCTTTCATGAACGGATGGCGGTAGATTAGCGCGAACACTCCGATTGCGGTGATGATTCGACCGATCTTCAGCCCGCCGGCCGCCATGAAGTAGCTACCGGGGAGGACGGCCAGCGTCTCGATTACGTGTAGCGCGATCCCCGCGACAAGGACTCCACACCAGAATCGGTCGCTGTGATTCAGCACGATCTCGCGCCACCGCAACTGCCCGGCGAACATCATCCCCAATAGCGGGAACACCAGGAGCGATGGCGCTGCGTCGTCACGGGTAACGTGTGATATCAACAGGATCGCGCGTTGCCAGGAAGCGGCGTGAAACGGATCGATGTAAGAGCGGCCATACAGCACAACCGTCCACCAGACGGCTGTCAGTCCGATCCACGCCCAGCTAACGACCGGCCGCCGCCAGAGCAGACGAAGCAGGGGAATCAACAGCAGGCACTGCATGACGACGGGCAGGTAATACAGGTGATATTCCGCCCGCCCCAATAGAAACACCTTCGCGAAGACGCGCGGGTTGAGCAGGTTCAGGTTTTCGCCGAGACCCGGGCTCATGCTGCTGCCGGTTGCCATCTGCACCAGCTTGTGAAACGCCACGTAAAAGAGCGACCAGCAGACGAAAGCCGGGACAAGGCGTTTGAATCGGCGCTTCAGGAGTTCGGTCCAGCTTCGACCCTTCTCGTAGAGCTGATGCCAGTAGATGAAAAACGAAATCATCATGAAGCATGGCACGCCGAACCGGGCCGCGACGTTCAGGCTCAGCACTGACTTGAAAAGGCCGCCGGTCTCTCCGCGATCTGACGCGACATCAAGATAAACCGAGGTGACGTGCGAGAAGATGATGACCGCCATGCAGACGATTCGCAGGGCGTCGAGATTCTCCATCCGCCTCTGCGTGGGCGTCAGAACCGACACCACGCACGCTTGCGGCTCCTGTCGGAGAGGAGGAGGAGGCGCGAATAACTCTTCTGCCCGACCCCAAAACTCGGATGATTTGTGTTGATCGGTTTGGGAACGCTCTGTCACTTGTTCTGGCATCACGTACCTTCAAAATGAGCCGCCGGGCCGATGTACCCCTACTCTCTTATGGTCGGCGTAAAGCAATGATTACTTTTTGGACACCTGGCGATGGGCGAGCTGCCGTATATTGGAATGAACTTCAGGATTATCAGTCTCAGACGGACGAACGGGGGCGGCTATGAAGGCCACAACCGAGGCGAAGTCAAAGGGACCCGGTGTGTGGGATGGAGATTGATCCTTAGACCAAGGCCAGCCGTAGCACTGATCGACCCGTAATTTGACCTTGACAGTGCCAATGTGCTTGTTAAGGTCTCCTCGAATGCCTCGCGCCTCCCGCAGTTTCGTCGCTTCCTCCATTGCGTTCGCGGTCTTCCTCTCACACATCAGCTGCGCCTGTTTCGGAGGGCTAACTGGAGATGCGAGTGCGACGAATATCGCATGCTGTCCTGGCACCGGACATTTGATTGGGGACCATTGCCCTCAATCTGAACCCAAACGCAATCCCAGACCCTGTGCGAATCGTTGCCAACATTGCAACGGTTGTACAGCAGTTGCTCGGAGCACTTCGCAAGGTTTCTCTTTACGATCGCCCTACGCCGCGCCGCTTGTTGTTTTCACTCCGGTTCAGCAGCGTTTCATCGGAGCGAGCCAAACGGTTCGTACACCCGCTTGTCTGGCCGGTATTCCACCACCCGTACTTCAAACGCTCCTGGGTCTGCGTTGCGCCCTCGTCCTCTGAAGTCGCGTCACTGACGAATCCCGACGTGAGTCGTACGTCGAATCTGCGCATCAGACCACACTAGCTCAAGCTTCGCTCGCCCTTCACACCTAATTGGACGGATACCGAATCTAGCAAGATGTCGGCGGCTTCACTTTTCCAGCCAGAGGCAGATAAATGAAGATATTTTTTTATAAGTTACCCCGCGACGTGCGCCCGCTGAAAGACCGCGTTGCTTTCGCCTCACCTCCCTCTCATTCGATTGAGACCCTTGAGGCCCGCCGATTCCTGTCGCTTGTCCCCGTTCAGCCGGCAAGTGCGATCCCCTTTCAGCAGGTTACGATCGACGCCAATCCGGGGACCGTGCCCGTGGTCAAGGTTCTCGCGGACGTGCTCGGCAGAGGCAAACTCGACGTGGTTGTGGGCCATGAAAACAACCTGGGGGGCGGCGGCATCTTCTGGTACGAGCAGCCCGCATCGGGGAACCTGAATGACCCGTGGATCAAGCATACCATCGACGCCAACGCCAGCACTTACGAGGCCGCGTATCCCTTTGACGTGAACGGGGACGGAGCCGTTGACCTCGTCTTTAGCGACCACAATCAGACCGTCTGGTATGAGAATCCGCGCGGTCGCGGTGGCGATCCTCGGTCGGCCCCATGGGCGCGCCACGTCATCGGCAATTTCAACTCGCATGAAATTTATCTGGCCGACTTAAACGGCGACGGCAAGCCCGACATCGCCACGAACGACGCCATCTATTTCCAAAACTCGCCCGACAGCTGGACCACGGTGGCCGCGCCGCTTTTTGATCATACGGTAAAAGGCCTGGCGCTTTTCGATTCCGGCTCGGGGTTGGGGGCCGTCGACCTGGTCGTCACCGGAAATTCCCTCGACAACATTACCTGGTACGAAAACCCACGGGACCATGGTGGGAACGCGATGACTGACCCTTGGATCCCCCACATTGTTGGAAACGCTTACGTCCCGACCGGTGATCAGATCAATGACCCGGGCTTAGGCGTCTCTTTCGCCACGATTGACGTCAACGGCGACGGGCGAATGGACATCGTCAGTGCCGACGGGGAAGCGGGACCGCCGCTCCCCGCCGGTGGGCTGATGTGGTGGGAGGCGCCGGCCGATCGTCGTAATGGTATGTGGATTCCCCATACCATTGATGCCGGCGTCCAGCTCGTGCACAACATCCGCATTGCCGACATGAATGGCGACGACCACCCCGACCTCGTCGTCTTCGAGCAGGATCAAACCGCCCAGCAGCGCCTGATGGTCGTCTACAACGAGGGGGGCACTGGGCAAAACTGGCTGGAGCAGACCCTAGCGACCACTGGAGGTCATAACGAATGGACCGGCGATGTCACCGGAGATGGCGACCAGGACATCCTATATTCTCGTCACGGGTTTTACACGCAACGCAACCCGATTGAACTCTTCGTCAACGGCTCCGCGGAATCCGGGATCGTTCGAGCGACCATCACCAGCCCACCCATTTCGCAGACGATCGCCAGCGGTTCTCCCGTCACCTTCCAGGTCTCGGCCACGGGGAGCGGACCGCTTGCATATCAGTGGCAGCAAAACGGCTTGGATATTCCCGGCGCGACCTCCAGCGCTTATACGATCGCATCGGCGAGAACGCCTGATAACGGGACCACCTTCCGCTGTATCGTCTCCAACTCGGCTGGGTTTGTGTACAGCCCCGGCGCGCTCCTGACTTTCTCTGACATCCAACCGCCACCGCCGCTGCCACCCGTCGACAATTCGCCCCCGACCGCCACGTTGACAATGCCTCCACCCGTGCATCCCGCGACGGGTTTGCCCCTGGAGTTCATCGTCACATTCAGCGACACGACTGCGGTGAACGCATCGACTTTGGGCAATGGCAACGTGATCGTGACCGGACCGGGAGGCTATAGCCAGACGGCAACACTTATTTCGACGGGCCTGGTAGACGCCGCTTCCATTGCGGCAATCTATTCGGTGCCCAACCCGACAATTGATGGCACGTACATCGTTTCGACAGGCGCTAACCCAGTCATCGACCTTGCCGGCAACGCACTCGTGCGCGGCGTCATTGGTGGTTTCGAGCAGAGTATCCCGCCGATCGCGGTCAACGGTCCGGACCTTACCGCGGCTCTCGTGGGAACGCAGCCCACCTCCGTGATCAGCGGCGCCAAGGGAACGATGCGCGTCAGAATCAGGAACGATGGAAATTCGGTCGCCAGAGGTATCGTGCACGTGAGTGTCTTCACCTCAACCGACGGCACTCCTCAAACGATTAACACTTTGATCACCCCGACTTCAGGTGGTTCGCTCAAGCTGAATCTGAAGCCGCGCGGTTCCAAGATAGTCAATCTAGCGTTTTTGTACCCTGCGGACCTCGCAGCCGGTAACTATCGGATCGGGGCGTGGGTTGATTCCGCCAACGACCTCAACGAGATCAACGCATCCAACAAGACTGTCTCAGGGCCATTGGTGACGATTGCCCCGCCAACGGTGAGTTTCAAGGCATCATTCCCCGGCAAGCTTCCCCCCATCGTGACGCGCGGACGAGTTGCCACGTTTTTAATGTCGGTCGCCAATCTTGGAAATGTTCGTTTGACTGACAAGTTCGATGTACGCCTCTCCGAGGCATCGGATCCCGATTTGGATGGTCCCACAGTCCCTCTGGGAGTCGTACGCAAGTCGCTGGCGAACGTGAAGCCCGGCAAGAGCACCACCTTTTCGGTGAAGCTCCGAATACCGGCCAGCATCACTCCCGGGCAGGGTTTCCTTGTCGCCGTTATGTCCTCGACAAGCAACGGAGCGGCTAGCAGCACCGTCGTCAACCCTACCGCGATTGCCTTCCAGTAAAGTCATCGACAACGAGACCAGATGACGTGAAAACGCACGACGTAAATGGCCTGCCCTAATCACCGTCAAGCCAGCGGCGTACCGCTTGGGCACCCGGTGATTAAAGTGGACGATCCCATGGGCGTGGGACCAGATCCCCACGCCCACGGAACCGCCCACGCCTTGATGTAGCCCTACTTCGTCGGCGTCACTCCGTATTTAGCGGGATCGTCCGCGACCCTCTTCGCGTATTTCGCGGGATCCTTCTTAAAGGGTTTGACACAGTCGGCGCAGCACAGGTGGTATACCTTCCCGTCGTAAGTCTCCATGAGTCGGGAAGTTTCGACCTTGTCCCCGCTGACCGGGCAAACCGTATTATGCAAGTCCAACGCCGTCTGGCTCGTTCCCGCAGACGACGACATTGGCGGCATTGAAGAGTCGCCGGCCGAGGACGTGGCCGGTCTATCGGCCGAATGCGTACAGCCGGCAACGGCCAGGGCAGCAGGAAACGACAGCAATGCAATGAAACGCTTCATACGAAACTCCTTGAAAAATTCTAACGCACCTTGCGGCGAGTAACTCAGGTTGGATCATCAGCCAGCTATTGACCATCTGGGGATGGCGGAGTCGTCCCAACGCTTCCCAGATGACCAAGATGGCGATTACGACGAGCGATACGGCGTTGACCAAAGCCGCTAAGATGCCAACCCGGTGGTAGCCCAAGGTCATCCCGCCGTGCGATGGTTTCTTCGCGATCCACAAGGCATATCACGAGAGACCCAGAGCGGCGGCGTCAGCGAAGTTGTGGCCCGCGTCGGACAGTAACGCCAAACTGTGGGCAAAGTAGCCGGCGATGGTCTCGACGACGACGAAGGCGAGCGTGAGGACTACCGCCACCCCCATTTTACCGCTGGTCAGGCCGTGGTCGTCATCGCTCTCATGCCGGTGAGAACGTGCTGCGGAATGGTGCTCGTCACACGCGTGATCGTGGTCGTGGTCGTGGCCGTGCGTCATCAATTCGATCATAACAGTAACCGAAACAGCGACAACTTCGCGCACTTGTCACTGCATTGCCTTCGGGAGGTGCCGAAGTCGCGGGCCGTGAAGAAATGTTGAGGCGCTGGCCGAGGCGGCAGGAAACGGACGCCTTGAACACTGGGGCGACGGTGAGCGGCGATCATCCGCCAAAGTGACTGCGGCTCACGCTGCCGGGGGGAGCTCGGGCGGCGGATCACCGACATCAAGGGGTATCCGACGATCTTGACGCGGTTGGTCGGCGTGACCGACCCGATCAAACCATCGGCGAAACGAGCCGTGGCCGAGCATCGCAAGCTCGGAATCCCGACAGCGATGATCAGCGGTGACAACAGTTGTGCGGCGTGCCCGGTGCCCGGTCGTGACTGTCGGCGACAAATCCCAGACGGTCAATGAAGCTCAAGAAACGAATCCGCAACCTACTTGACGGGGTGCACGCGACGAGGACGAACTTGACGAACATCGCAGGCCGGCCTACAAAATAGGACCAGACGATGAGATCCCGGCATCAAATCGTGGCTTGCATTACAGCCGCAGTTGTGCTCATGACGAGCCTTAACTGCATGTGCCCCGCTGCGCCGCGACCTAATGGCAATACCGAATTCCATGGATCGCCGGAGGCAGCTTTACAAAGATCCAGTTGCTGCAACCGCAATGAAAATTCGTGTTGTGAACGGCAGTCGTCGCCGTGCGGGCGCAACACGAGTAAGCGCAAGTGCAATCACTGCCAAGCTTCACTAATCAGCGAATCTTCCTCAGCAAGCGGTCCTACCCATCTGTTTGATTTTCCGCTGCAAGGGCTGGCAATCGAAAATCCCCTCAACGCGTTGTTGATCCTTCAGTTCCGTTCAATCTATCGATCAGGCGACTCTCCGCCACATTTCGGATCCCCAACCCTCCTAAGGCTGCATTGCGCGCTCACCATTTGACGACTCACCTCAGTCGTTTGATTCGATGAGGCCGAACGCCACTTTTTTGCTGTGTTTGGGTTTCGCCCAGCGTTAGCTGCCGCTCGTACTTTACCAGGGAGGTTTTTGTGTACACACGATCGATCGCGTCAGCTCTGGCCGCGCTACTGTGCGGATGTGTAGCGACTCAGACGGTGCATCCCTTGTCGCTGACCGATCCAGCGAATCCGAACGCCGCGGAGGCTCCGCTCCCACCAACGTCCAACGCCCTGTCGATGAATTCACAAGAAGCGAACGTACTGAACCGCGCCGCGGGACTGCCGTCGCCCGAAATGTCTGACGACATGGGCGGAATGAAAATGAGCGGAATGAAACCCAATTTGCCGGGCATGCAGCATGGCAAGATGCATGGGGGCGCTTCCAACACGCAACACGTCGATACCCAGCCCGCGACGCAAGCGGCTCCAACGGCCGAGGAGACGAACAAGTGATTGCTCAACGGAAGATAGTGATCGTCCTAATCGTCGCTGCTCTTTCGGGCGGCTGCGCGACGGCGCCGAAAAAAGCCGGATTCGGCAATGTGCGGAACGTGGTTGAGGACCGAACCGGGCATGTGATTCAGTGGAGAGGCAACACCGCTGACGACGCAGCAGTCGATGCGGCGGTCGCATCCATGTTGGCAAATGAGCTGACGGTCGATCAGGCGGTGCAGATTGCGTTGGTTAACAATCGGCGCCTTCAGGCAACCTTTGAAGATCTAGGCATAGCTCAGGCCGATCTCGTCCAGGCGGGACTGCTGAAGAACCCCGTGTTCTTTGCCAGTTGGCGATTCCCTGATCGGGCGCCCAGCGGCACCAACTCCGAATATTCGGTCACCCAGGACTTCCTCGACCTAATCATTCTCCCTTTGCGGAAGAAGGTCGCGTCACAGCAGTTCGAGAGCACGAAGCTAGCGGTCGCCAACGATGTTCTTCAACTCACGGCGGACGTGAAGACGGCCTATTACACCCTGCAGGCGCGGCAACAACTGCTGACGCGGCTTCAGCTCATCGTGGAATTGAGTGAGACCGCCGCGGAATTGGCCCAGCGACAGCATGAGGCGGGCACACTGAGCGACCTGAATTTCACCAGCCAGAAGGCGATCTACGATCAGTCCAAGGTTGATGTGGCTCAGACCGAAGCGCAATTGGCGGCGGACCGCGAACACCTGAATCGACTGTTGGGGTTATGGGGTGAGCAAACGGCATGGAAAATCCCGGATCACCTTCCGGACCTCCCATTGCTGGAAATTCCCGTGGAGCATTTGGAGTCGCTGGCGATACGGCAGCGACTCGATCTTGCCGCCACGCGCGCTCAATTGGAGACGCTTGCCCAGGTGCTGGCGGTCACCAAAGGCTATCGTTATTTCACCAGCATCGAAGTCGGCGTTGATACCGAACGCGATCCCGGCGGCCAGCACGTGACCGGTCCGCAACTAAGTCTGCAAATTCCGATTTTCGACCAGGGAAACGCCCAGATCGCTAAGGTCGAAGCTCAGTTCCGGCAATTGCAGGGGCGTTTTCAGGCGACGGCAATCGATGCACGCTCTGAAGTTCGCGAGGCTCGCGACCGCTTGCTCGCCGAGCGAAGCCTGGCTCAATACTACAAAGTGCTGCTGGAGGAACGCATTCGAATCTTGAACCTGACGCTTCAGCAATACAACGGAATGCTCAAAGGGCCTTACGACCTGCTGCTCGCCAAGCAGAATGAGGTGAGTACAGAGCAGGCGTACATAGATACATGGCGCGATTACTGGATTACGCGCGCTCAACTGGAGCGCGCCGTGGGCGGCCGGCTCCCATTGGAGTCATCCGGCGCCAGACGCTCATCGTCCGCAACAACTCAGTCCGGACCGCCACGCACTCCAGTAGAGGAAAAGGGCGAGACGCCCATGAACTCCCACAAAAACATGCAGCCCATGCAAGGAGCAAAACCATGATGACACGACGTGAAGCAATTATTTCCGGAGCGACGGCTATCGCGGCCGGATCGAGTGTTGCAGGACTCTATGCGTTCGCGGCGGAGCCCGATGCAGAAACGAAATCGCTATCCGGCGGGCCGCCTTCCCCCGCGGCGGAAAAAGTTTCAGCAGGTGGTGGACCGACCTCATTGCCTTCAACCCGGCCGGCCGGCGCAGGGAATTACACGCCGGTTGTGACGCCAAACGGCAGCACACTCCCCTTTGAGATGGACGGCGCTGTAAAGGTCTTCCACCTTGTTGCCGAGCCGGTCAAGCGTGAGTTTGCGCCGGGAATGATCGTGAACTGCTGGGGCTATAACGGACAAACGCCCGGGCCGACGATCGAGGCCGTCGAGGGTGATCGCATCCGCATCTTCGTCACCAACAAGCTTTCCGAAGCCACGAGCGTCCACTGGCACGGCGTCATTCTTCCCAACGGAATGGATGGCGTGGCCGGCGTGACCCAGCCTCACATTCAGCCGGGCGAGACCTACAAGTACGAGTTCACGCTCAAGCAGAATGGAACTCAGATGTACCATCCGCACTCGGATGAAATGACGCAGATGGCCATGGGAATGCAGGGATTCTTCATCATTCACCCGAGGAAGCCCGAGCGGAAAATTGATCGCGACTTCTGCATCTTTTTGCAGGAATGGTTCGTCGAGCCTGGCACGGCGACGCCCAATCCTATAGTCATGCTCGACTTCAATCTTTTTACGTTCAATAGCCGGGTTTTTCCCGGTACCGAGCCGCTTGTCGCCAAGACCGGCGAACGCGTACGGGTGCGCTTCGCGAACCTGAGCATGGATAGCCATCCGATCCATTTTCACGGCCACCGGTGGTGGGTAACAGCAACCGACGGTGGCCCCATCCCCGAGACCGCCTGGTGGCCAGAGACGACGGTCAACGTCATTCCCGGCACGACCCGGAATGTGGAGTTCATCGCCGACAACCCCGGAGACTGGGCGTTTCACTGCCATAAGAACCACCACACGATGAACGCGATGGCTCATGACATCCCGAATTTGATAGGAGTAAACCAGAAGGGCGTGTCCGCGAAGATGCGCAAATTCGTTCCCGGCTACATGGCGATGGGAACGGATGGCATGGGAGAAATGGGCGAAATGCAGATGCCACTTCCCAAGAATACGCTCCCGATGATGACCGGCGATGGGCAGTTCGGCCCCATCGAGATGGGCGGCATGTTCACCATACTCAAAGTCCGCGACGGAATCACGACCTACAAAGATCCCGGTTGGTACAAGAATCCACCGGGTACTGTGGCTGAAAAAATCGAAGGAAACAATTCGAAGAAGTGAACCGCCCGGCGTGTGCCGCGCGATCTGACGCAACCGGATGAGTTTCTCATCCGCAACCCTGGCCGCTCGCTGATCGCGGCGGCGATTTGGAGAATCGATATGCATCGCGTTGCAAAAATTCTAAGTGGCGCAATTGTATTCACCGGCTTAAACATGGGAGCATCCGCCCACGACGAACACCATCATGAAACGACTGAAGGCAGAGCAATCACCATCCAAGGCGAACTGGTCGACACCGCGTGCTTTGTCGGCAGTGATGGTGAGGAGAAAGGAGCGGATCATGAAAAATGTGCCGCCAAGTGTATGAAGAGCGGTATCCCCGCTGGGATCCTGCCCGAAGGTAAAAAGGCCGATGACGTTTTGTTTCTTTTGACCAATCCCGTCGTTCTGGCGCCGTACGCCGCTCAGACCATCAAGGTCGAGGGGACGGCATACGCCGACAAGCACGCCATCGAAGTTAAGAAGCTGTATGTCAAAGATGGCAATTCCTGGAAAGAGGTGCAGCTTGCCGATGCTCACCACAAACCTGCTAGCGCCGATACGCCCCATGATGAGCACAAAGGCCACCATGGCGATCACGACCCAGACACAAAATAGCTGGATGTTGAAGGGAAGGGTCGCGCGTTCGTCTCCCTTGCCGAAGCGATCATCTGCAGGGATGAAAGATCGGATCGGGGCGGCTGGCGCCAGGATCAATCCGCCATTCCGACAACATGATGAGATAGTCGCGATCGGCCGGCGCTTTGGCGCGCTGGCCGAGGATGCACGATGAACATGCCCAACATGCTAAGTGTGGGAAACGGCAAGTTCGTAAGAACAGCCGGCCCAGTTGGTCAAGGATTGGTTTTTTACCAAAATTCACGAAAGTTCGGCGTAGTCGACGGCAGCGCAAGGACGCTCGCAAACGCTAAGGTGCTCCGACCACTAACCTCCATCACCTCGGAGTGTCTAGGTGTACGCTGGGTCGAGTGACTCGCTGGGCCACCCCCAGCATGTCTCATCTCGAAAGGAGACCCTATGAGAATGGCAATTGCGGCCCTTGTGGTCGGCATGTTTCCCGTAGCGGCGATGGCCGATCATCGGTACTGTGACAGCCCTCGCCATTACGGGGGTGGATACGGTTACTATGACAGTGGCTATAGCACTTACGGAAGCGGGTACGGCGGCTATTACGACCGCCCTGTGTATCGAGAATATCGTGCGCCCCGATATGATCCGCCACCCGTGGAGGCGGACGACTTAGGAGACGGTCGCCATTATCTGGATCACCACTTTTACTACGACCGTTGTGGGAACGAGTACCACTACCATCACGTTCACCATTACTACGACGAATAGGTCGCCGCGGGCATCTAACACTACAGCGCAGGATTGATCGTAAGTCCTTATGACTCGTCACTTGCATCGCGATTCTTGATCCAAAATGGCCGAACCAGCGCTGTAGTGCTAAAAGGGCAGAGCGTCGGGCGTCCGGCGCCCTGCCCCCTTTTCGTTCGCTGGTCAGAGGGGCCGCCGCGCGGCTCACGCGGCCGGGGGAAGATAGTTCCTGGAAAGGGAAGCAGGACGCCTCGGCGGGTGACCGCGGGGGCCAATTGTCGCTTCTGCGTTGATGAGCATCGGGCCCGTAGATGACTTTTTATCCTCGAACCGCATCTTGAGTTTGAGGAACAAGCGCTCATAGCAGTGCCAGCTCGCCAGCGCGATGACGACCACCACGCTCACGGCGCAGGCCATGTGCAGCAACAGCGACGCGAGCGGAATGGATGGCAGGTACCAGAAACGCGCGTCCAGCCACGGCTCAAAGAGGTAGTGGAAGACGTACAATCCGTAGCTGTACTTCCCGAAGAAGCGCAGCCAGCGGACGCTCAGCAGGCGGGCCCACAACCCTCGGCCTTCCGCTGCCAGCGCCAACATGCAGGTGAATGCCAACGGGACAGTGAGATGACCGATGCCCAGGTCGCCCCAGATGCCGCCGCTTGAACGAACGACAAATTTAGAGACCAGTGCCGCGATTCCGGCGACGGCTCCGATCCAGATCGCGTGATGACGAATTCCCGCCAGACCGCCCGGCTGGCGCGCGAGCACCGCCAGCAGCGAGCCCAGGACGAGCCCTTCCAATCGGCACGGCGTCAGTTCCGCCGCAAGGTTGGGTTCCAGCACACCGGTGCTAATCAATCCACAGCGGAGTAATAGAGAAACAACTGCCAGCGCGATCGAGAGCTTCACCAGAGACCTGGTCGAGAGCAGATAGACCACGAGCGGCCAGACCAGGTAGAATTGCTCTTCAACCGCCAGCGACCAGAAATGGTCGAACGTGGGCTCGAACGAGACGCCCTTCAGCCCCGCAAAATTCGTCACGTATAGCCACATCCACCCCGAATGCGGCACGAACGGCTTGATCGCCGTCGTCCACCAGAGCAGGCCGAAGCAGACGATGAGGACGCCGTAGTAGAGCGGAAAGATGCGGAGGACGCGCCGCATGTAAAAGTTGCGGAAGTAGTGCGGATCCGCCTTCGAGGCGAGCAGGATCCCGGAGATCAGGAATCCCGAGAGGGCGAAGAACATGTCCACGCCATACCCGCCGGCCAGCATCAGGTGCAGCGCTGCCCACCACGCCCGACCGTGGCTTGGCTCGGCCAGCATCGGCCGGGAGAAATGGTAGAGGATCACCGCCAGGACTGCCCAACCACGAAACCCGTCGAGGGCAGGCATTCGCAACCCGTGAGGCGAGGGCTGTAACTCCGGTGAGTTCCCCGCGTACGCCCTCGTGGGGGCTTGCGACAAGATTGGAGTCAGACTCATGCCGTGGCCCATACATGACTTTTCGTCAATTCGGACCAGCAACTTTCATTTCCTGCGGCTTCAACGACACAAAATCGATAAACTGCCAAAAATCTCCGTTATCTCTTAGACCCGCACGGGGGTTTGCGGCATGGGAGCTTTTCCACTTCCACGCTCAGACTCAGCGCATTGTTTGTGCCATCCCGGCCACGCCATCCACATGACGGTGCCAGATCGCAGTAAGCAAGAACACCGACCGCGATCAGCACCGACGTGTCCAGTTTCCGCGAAACCAGAGAACGATATGCTCCCGCGATAAAGATCCAGCCGCACCAGAATACGATGGGTGTGGTGAGGATCAGAAGAGTCCAGGACCGAACTGCCGGACTGAAGGGTAGCCGAATGCCAAGCATGACTCCCATGGGGGAGATCAAGACGACGAGGGTCGACAGTGCCAGAGACACCCAGAAGCGAGTGCGGATAACGGCTTCCATCGACGCCGCCATCACCGGGTCGGACATGTTGTGCCTCATCCCAATGTCAGGATCGCGATGGGACGCGGGATTACTATTGCCCGGAAAGTCTATTGCGGGAATTGAGCCGATTTGGTGATGTCCATGAACGTCCATGTCTTACGCCTTGGAAGCCGTGAATCCAAGGTGGTTTACCACGGCAATCAAGGCACTGTCGGAGGTTTTCTTCGGGTCGAACGAAACCCGTGCCGATCCCACGGCAACCTGCTCAACCGTTGTGCCAGGAACAGCCTTCAACGCGCTGGAGACCTTGGCGGCACAGCCGCCACAGTGCATGCCTTGAATGGATAAATTTAAGGTTTCCATAAGTGTTCCCTTTCATCGTAATATTTACGGTAAGCGCGACGGTCGCCGTGAACGTCGGGCGGCGCCGAACGCATCGCTTGCCCTGCCTCTGTCATCAGTCAGCCCTTGACACCGTAGGGCAACAACTACGGGAAAGGTACGAAGAAAATCCCCGAGTCCTGTCCCACTTCCTCGCAGTGCAGCGTTTTTCTCTATGGGATCATCAGGCTCGCCGGCTCAGCCGCGCGGTGATGCAAAACATCCGGCAGAACGTATTCCTCGCCTTCGTGTACAACATTGGGCATCCCGGTCGCGGCCGGTGTGCGGTACCCCATATTCGGCCTGCTCAGGAACCCGATGATCGCAGCGGCGACGATGCTTTATCGCTGCGGGCAAACACCTGTCGATTGGAGAACGCGGGCGGTACCCATGCCCTCTTCCGATCAGAACAAGACCGTGAATTTGCCGCCGGGCGTGGAGATTGCGGCTGGTTTGCTCCAAACGGGCAAGCCCTCAGCCCGGCCCGACTGGCCAGCGAGTACCGTCCCATTCTTGTCAAAGACCTGCCAGCGAACGCTTCCGCCCTTGTTCCAGCCGGTCCCCTCGGCCCAGGCGATGATAAATTGACCCTTCGAGTTCACGGCCACCGCGGGATGCTTTTGTGGCTCCGTTCCCAGTTCCGGAACGGACGACGGTTCACTCGCTTTACCGTGATCGATTTTTGTGAACCGAATGTGTCCCTTCGTCTCCCAGCAAGCGACCATGCCGAGGCCTGAACCACTGGCGGCAGAGGTGCTCATCACGCACGAACCAATGGTCCACGGATCGACGGCCAGCGAGCGGAAGGTCGTCGCATGGTCCGAAGAAACCAGCAGGTGAATGTCGCGATTCACGGTGTCCGCGGCGCCGCGATAGAGCACGTATACATTTCCCTCAAGCGACGCAGTCACCTTCATGCCACAGCAGCCACACGCCCCGGTCGGTTCGGTCCCGGCGGCCGCCTCCGGGCCGAACGTCTGGCCCTCATCGGCTGAGCGAGCGACCCACACCCAGCGGTCCGCCTCAGACGCCACGGTTTTTGGTGCATGCCACGCGACGTAGACATTACCGTTCAGATCGGCGGCGACCGAGCCGCCGCCATCGAGTCCGGTGTGGGAGGTGATGAGGTTGCGCTGACGCTCGAAGCCAGTCCCGGCGTCGTTCATCCGGGCGTACAGCATCGGCGCCGCCTTGCCGTTTATTTTCGGTTGGGCCTCATCCGATCCCATCCACGCCACATGAACTCGACCGCTCTTCCCCACCGCCAATTGTGGCACGCGAACGGTCCCAATGGCGATAGCACTTCCCGGCTGGCTGTTGACCTGAAGGGGCTGCCCGTACGTCCGGCCGCCGTCATCGGAACGGACATAGAAAATGTCCCCGTGAGAAGCATCACCCTTGAAATAGATCAGATGGATATGGCCTCGCGAGTCGGTCGCCACGTCCGGTGCGATGCCTTCGTTGGGCACGCGCGCGATTTGCACCATCTCGGGATCGTTCGCTTCGGCTGACCGCGGCGTCCATAAAAAGCAGGCCACCAAGCAACAGACCAGGACGCCAAACGCGCTGCCCCTTCGCCGTGCTAATTGGAATGGTTGCTTCACTGCGTTACCTCAATCTGTTCCCGGGTGTCCGATTATAGCTGGCATACTGGGCTTTTGATCGCCGCCGGTTTCCGGTAAAGCACAACGGGCCGCTTCCCGTGGGAAGCGGCCCGTCAGTTTATCATGATTAGAGGGTTAGGGCTTAGTCTGCTTCAACCAGCGTCGAGACTGGCTGGCGGCCGGCGAAGCCGGTGTCTGTCTCGTGCCAGTGGGTGATTGTCTCTTCGCCCAGCTTCCAGCAAAGGCAGATGTCACGGCCCTTGTGACGGCCGGTGAAGTCAATCAGCCCCGACTGATAGTCCTTCAATTCGCAACCGATCTCCGACAGTTCGTCCACGTAATCCTCGAGGTGGTTCGTCGCCACCTCCAGGTCACGCTGGAGGATCGGCTGGTCCTTCGCGCCAGCCTTTTCGATTTGTTCCTGGATCGTCAGGAACTTTACGTGCGTCGAAACGATATCCCCAACAATCCGCTTCACCAGCGGAAGCGCGCGATTGGCCTGCTCGAGCGTAAAACGCCTGGGGGGACGGGAAGGCTGAACGGACTTGGGGGTGAAGAACTGAGGACCGGCCATAACCAACCGCCTTTCTTCTCGACTGATGCAGCCCCTTACGTTGATTCAATACGGAGCAACGCCGGTCGTGACTGATAATCCCGATTATGCCACGACCTGCGAGTCAGTCAACCACGGCCGCGTTCCTGTGTTGGCAAACGTCGTGCCCGATCCGTAAGCGGGCGAAGCTGGGCCGGTAAACCGAGTCAAACCGCCCGCGCGACGTGTATCTGTACGTTCGTCTGCATCAGGTCGTTCTCTCCGTCAGGCCAAGCACCAGTAATCTGATGCGCCGTTCGATCTCCTCCAGGGCCTGCGTGGCATTCCACTGATCCATATCGTGAACCTCCCAGTATTCCACCCGGTTGGACCAGTCGGGAAAGCGCTCCAGCAGCAGCGGACGATGCTCGGTCTCCTTCAGCGCGATGATCCGCTCGGCCGTGTTCAGATCCGCTTCGCACAAGGCCTGGGGCATGCGAACGGGCGTAGCCAGCGTGATCCCGCGCGCGGCCAGCCCCTGCTCGGCATCGCTCGAGATGGGCCCGAGGTTGCCGATGCCCCGCTCGATCGCCAACGCGCGCGAATCCGCTCGCCAATCCAGTCCCAGCCGCTCCGCCTCGAAGTTGAAGTATTCCTCGGCAAACCGGCTGCGGTAATAGTTACCGGTGCAGAGGAAGAGGATCGTGCGATTCACGCCGTTCGCTCCCATGCTTTCAGGCACGCTGTGAGAATGCGGTCCTGGCCGAAGCCGAACGTGTCCGCGATGGGAAGGTCCTCGGGGGCGAACCACTCGAACCTGAGCGCTTCGCCCTGCGCCATTGCCTCCCCCTCCACCGCCACACAGTAATTCATCGCAACGGCGTGCTGTCGCGGATCGTACACGCCCACCTCTCGCTCGTGGGTAAAATACTGGGAAACATAGAGGGGCTGAACGTCGAGCGGCACCTGATACCGCAGCGATTCCCCCAGCGTCTCCCGAAGCTGCCGGGCCACGGCTTCGTTCAGCGACTCGTTGCGGAAGACGCGCCCGCCGACCAGGCACCAACGCCGGCCCTGGTGCGGTGTCTCTCGAAAGATGAGCCCGATGCGCTCGATCTCGCCGGACGCATCCAATCGAAGCGGCACAATGTCGGTACAGACCACTGGCACCGAATCCTGCACCCATTTCCAGTCTGCTGCATCCAGCCAATTCGACATATCGAGCTTTCCCTTCAACCCTTAAGGAACGCGAAGACCTATACTCAAATTAGCGAGACGGTTCCAGCGTTTCTAGTTGCTTGTGACTGAGGTGCGAGTCATGAACAGGCGTGCCGGCCAATTGGCCTTAACGGGATTGACGATCTGCCTGCTGGGCCACCTCATTGCGGCCGATGCGGAGACGCCAGCCACGCAACCGGCGGCCACGGTGACGATCACGGTCACGGATCTGCGGAGCCACAAGGGGCAGCTCATCTTCGGCATCTTCCGCTCCGCCGACGGTTTTCCGACGACTCAGGAAAAATCGGTGAACTGGCAGGTCAAGCCTGCTGACGCCAAAGCTTTGACGTTTACCGCCACGCTCCCGCCGGGAAAATATGCGGCGTCGGTCCTCCACGACGAGAACAGCAACGGCAAGATGGATAAGAATTTCGCCGGTGTCCCAGTGGAAGGTTACGGGGTCACGAACAATCCGAAGCCGGTATTGCGGGCCGCGACGTTTCAAGAGGCGCTGTTCGAGTTGCCGCCGGACGGGCGAGCGCTCACAATTAGTGTTCAGTATTTCTAACCAAGAGCAGTGCGCGAGCGCTTTCCATGCCACGTCTCCTCGTCACGATCGTTACCCTCGCCTGGGCGCTGTGGTTCGGCAGTCTGTTCACGCTCTTCGTCGTCGTCTCGTCACTCTTCAAGACCTTTGCGGCGGATCCCGAGACCGCCGGCAAGGCGGCGAGCGCGATCTTTCAACGGTTCGAATATTTGCAGCTTGGCCTGGCCGCGGCGGCACTGCTCGGCACGTTCACATGGCGGATCATCGCTCCGCGCGGGCGCATCACGCTCCTCTTTGCCCTCTTCGCCCTGTCGGCGGTGGCCCAGTGTTACGTTGCGATCAGGGTCAACCCCGAGCTTGAACGAATGCGCGTCGATCACCTCACCCATTCCGCCCGATTCAAGCGCCTGCACGGGGTCTCGATGATGACGTGCGCCGCCGAAGCGGCACTGCTCCTGCTGGGCGGGCTGGCGCTCTCGACGCGCGGCGAGGATCAGCCGACGGCGGACTGAAATATCGCAAACAATTCCTCTGGCGAAAATTCCTCCGGCCGCCTCGATCCGTCCAGACGTGTGGAAGCGAGCATCCGCTCAGGATCGTGGCCGGCCTCTAACAGCGCCTTGCGCAGCGTCTTGCGGCGATACGAGAAAAGCCCCCCGACGAACCGCCCGAACATCGATGCCTGCCCGCCAAGTCGATCGTTCCGCTCCATCCGGACCAGCGCGCTTTCCACGTTGGGCGCTGGCCAGAACGCCTGCGGCGGCAGGGTCCGCAACACTCTGACCCGCGAAAGCATTTGCGCGATCACCGAGAGCGGGCCATATTCGTCGCTTCCCGCGTTCGCCTTGAGGCGGCCGGCAACCTCCTTCTGCACAGTGAACGCGAGCGACTCCACTCCCGCGATCAGCAGTTCGATCACGAGCGGCGAGGCGATGTTGTACGGAAGGTTGGCCACCAGCTTCGTTGCCCAACCCTGAGCGGCGTGAGACGTGATCTGGTCTTTCAGCAGCGGGTTCAGTTGATGCTTGCCGGCCAGCGCATCGCCTTCGACGAGGACGAAGTTGGGGTTGGCGGCAAACCGGCTTCGAAGCATTGATGCCAGGTCCCGATCGATTTCAACCGCGACCACGCGCCCAGCCCGCGCCAGCAATTCCTCGGTCAGCGTTCCGGTTCCCGGCCCCACCTCGATCGCGCAATCCGATGGCATCAGCTCCCCCACCTCCGCCACCAGGCGCACCAGGTTCTGGTCGATCATGAAGTTCTGACCGAACCGGTGCCGCGGACTGGTCTGCGCCTCGGCGAGGATGGCCTGGATCTCGTGCTTGGTTTGCGCCATCTTGGTACACTCGCGCCACATGAAATCTTACGACGTCATCCGTCAGGCCGTCGATGAGCCGGGCGTGAAAGCCGTGGCCGCGGCGCTGAAAGTTTCCCCCGCACTGGTGTACAAGTGGTGTGAGCCGCCGGCGGAAAAGGAAGACCCCGAGCAGAGCGGCGCGAAGAACCCGCTCGACCGCGTCCGCGAGATGTTCCTGCTCACCAAGGACATCCGGCTGGTGAGGTGGCTGTGCAACGAGGCCGGCGGCTTTTTTATCTCTAACCCGGTGCCGGAGCTTCGCACGACGGTCGACGAGGCGATCTTCGATGAGACGCGCGGGATGGTGCGCGATTTCAGCAAGCTGCTGGAAACTGTCACCCAATCCGTGGAAAACGATGCGCGCATCGACTCGGTCGAGGCCGACCAGATCCGGCAAAAGTGGGAAGACCTCAAGGCCTGCGTCGAGCGATTCGTCATCGGTTGTGAAAAGGGCCGATACGGGCCAAAGAAATAGTCCGCGCGTCGGCCGCGGATCCGACGGATACCATCGCAAGCCGCAACAAACCTGAGATGCGCCGCTATCCCCGTTCCTTTTGCACCGGCTGCGTGGACGGCGCAACCGTCTGGAGCACGCGGTTCCGCCACGTCTGCGCCGCCTTGTCGGCATCGGAGTACTTCCCGCCTGCGATCTCCGCCGCCAGGGCCTCCGCCTGATGGGCCAACTCTTCCAGTTCGGAGAGCCGCTGGTCGATCAGCTTGGGCGTCGCATCGGCATCAAGGCCCGGCAGCGCCACTTTCCATGCCGTGCCGACGCGCACGAGCCTGATGGGACGATCCTGGGCCCCGGGATAGCGGACCGTCGCCTGATCTGCGTCGATGACAACATCCGCCTTCTCGATCGCCGCCTGGTTCTGCGCCGGATCTGAATCGAGATCGCTGGTGACGGTCTTCGCCCCTTCCTCCCCGAAGGCCGCTTCAGCAGATTGATGAAGGCGGGCGTAAGCGGCGGCGTACCGCGCACGCCCCTCGACCATCCGCTTCTCCAGCGGAGATGACCAGAAGAGCAACCCTTCGATCGCTTTCGCGTTGCCCTCGCGGAGGGCCAGGTTGAGAAGCTTGAGCGCCCCCTTCGGCGTGGAGACGCCAGCGGTTACCGTCGTAGGTTTGGTTTGCGCCAGCAGCGTGGCTGCCGATGCGGCAAGGATCGCCACACAAACCAGCCAGCTCATTCGTGTGCTTGCGCCCATGCCAATCCGTCCCGCGGCCTCCCCAAGCGCGCATCATAGCAACGACATCGACATTTCCGAAGGTACACATTTTCACCACTCAGACGCAAAGAACGCGGGGAGGATGGAAGATGGAGGATTGAAGATGGAGTGGCGCGTCTCGATCTAACCTCAATCGTCTATCTTCTCAGCGCCCCCTCGGCGTCTCAGGGGTGAATCTGCTTTACGTTTTCGCGCCCGCGCCTTAGCCTCTGCCGCGAATGATCCGGGTGCTTCATTTGAGCGGCGTCGAGCCGGACTTGCAGACCGAGCGCAGCGCAACGGCACTGAGGTCGCTCGCCGGTCCGGAATTGCGGATCGAATCGCGCCGGATCGGCCGCGGGGGGGATTATCGCAATGCGGCGCTGGCCTTCCTCCGCCTCAGGCGAGATCGTTTCAAAGTGCTGCACGCTTGGGATGCGTCAGCCCTGGCTGTCGCCTCGCTCGCCGCCGGACAGGACGCCATCGTCTTTTCACCATCCGCTCCAAGCAGCAATCGCCGCGCGGGATGGCTTGGGATCGGGGCAAACCATCGGACTCAGACCGTAGTCTGCGCCACGCCGGGCGAGCGACGCCTCATCATCTCCCGTGGCACGCCGGCCGATCAGTGTCATGTGATCGCGCCTGGCTTGGAGCACTCGGCATCCGCGCCTTTGCGCGATAGCGCCCTTCGCGCTGCGCTCGGCGTCGGGGACGACGACCACCTCCTCCTCTGCCCCGGCGAATCCACTCTGAACACAGACCATGAGTTGGCGGTCTGGACGGGTGCGATCCTCGAAGTGCTCGACCCCCGGCACAAGATATTACTCTGGGGACGCGGCCCACACGCCGCCAAGGCATTGCGACTCGCACATCGCCTTCGCCGTCCCAACGCAGGCTTGCACGCGGAAGCGATCCTCGGACGTCCGGTCGACTTTTCAGAGCTCGTCGGGATCGCCGATTTCGCGATCCTCACCGCGACGACGCCCGCCCCAGTCTTGCCGATCGCCATGTGCATGGCGGCCGGCTTGCCCATCGTCGGAATCGCCTGCCCATTCACGACAGACTTGTTGGAAGACCGGCGTCAGGCCGTACTCGCTCCGAAGCGCTCCGCCCGATTGCTCGCCCAACATCTGCTCGAGGTCCAGCAGGACACCACGCTCCGGAGGACGATCGCGGACGGCGCGCGCCGGGCCGCGGCCAAACTCTTTTCGATGACGTCCTACTGCCAACGGTACGATGAGCTGTATCGACGCCTCGCCAAGTGGGAACCGACGTATCGATCTACAGACGTGTACCTCGCCGGCATCACGTAGAGCCCAATCGACACACGAGTAGCACGGGCGCCTCGCCCGTGGAATGTGCTCAGACACGGGCGAGGCGCCCGTGCTACGAAAATCACTGCCAATATTTTAAGTTGTTTGAGCGTCACGCCGAGCGAACCTTCTTCAGGAATTCCGCCTCGCTCAATACGGGGACCTTCAGCTCCTTCGCTTTGTCCAGCTTGCTGCCGGCGGACTCGCCGGCCACGACGAAATTGGTCTTCTTGCTCACACTGGCCGACGCTTTCCCGCCCAGACGGACGATCATCGCTTCGATCTCCGTACGGCCGAGCGTCGGCAGCGTGCCGGTCACCACCACTGTTTGGCCCGCGAGTGGCCGCGGCTCATTGGCTGTGGGTTTGGCGACGCTGGGGTTGATGCGCACCGACTTCAACTCCGAAACCGCATGCTGGCCCGCTCGGTTGTGGAAAAAGTCGTAGACGGATTCGGCGATCACCGGTCCGATCTCCATCACCTCCGAGAGTCCCGCCTGGCTCGCCGCCGCTAGCGCGTCCAGCGATCCGAAGTGCTGGGCAAGGACGTACGCCACTCGATTGCCAACGTGGCGAATGCCGATTCCGGCCAGTAGCCGGTCCAGGCCGCACGAACGGCTCTTCTCGATCGCCTCGAGAACGTTCTGCGCGCTCTTCTCCCCGAGTCGCTCCAGGCCGAGCAGCGCTTCCTTCTTGAGCCGGTAGAGGTCCGCAAAGGTCTTGACCAGGCCGGCTTCGGCGAGCGCATCGGCCAGCTTGTCCCCCACGTGTTCGATGTCCATCTGGTTGCGCCCGCAGAACCAGCGGAGCCGTTCGCGGAACTGCGCCGGGCAGTCGGGGTTGAGGCAGTAGATATATTTTGCGCCCTCTTCGCGCTCGACTTTCGCGCCGCAGCTTGGGCAGTGGGTCGGCGGCTCGACCGGTTTCGCGCCGCGCGGCCGTTTCTCCGGCACCGCCTGGCGCACATACGGAATGACCTCACCCGCCTTTTCGATCACGATCGTGTCACCGAGGTGCAGGTCGAGGCGGCGAATTTGATCGAGGTTGTGAAGCGTTGCGTTCTGAACCGTCGTCCCCGCCAGGAATACCGGCTCCATCCGCGCCACCGGCGTGAGCGTCCCGTTCTTTCCCACCTGCCAGTCCACTCCGCGCAACAGCGTCTGCATCTGCTCGGCCGCGTACTTGAACGCGATCACCCACCGAGGCGCTTTGCTGGTGACGCCGAGGCGCTGCCGCTGGTCAAACGAATCGACCTTCAGCACCATTCCGTCGGTCTGAAACGCCAACTTCCCGCGTGTTTCGTTGAACGCCTCGATGGTCGCGATCGCCTCGTCGATATTCTCGACGCGCTTCGTCTGCTCCGAGACCGGCAGGTGCAGGTCTTTGAGATATTGGATCCAATCCCAATAGCCATCGACCGGCAATGGTTTCACCTGCCCCAGGCCATGGCAGATGAAACGCAGCCGGCGGGAAGCCGTGATCTTCGGATCGAGCTGGCGAAGCGCGCCGGTCGTCAGGTTGCGCGGATTCTTGTAGACCTCTTCGCCCGCGGCCTCACGCTCCTTGTTAAGGCGCTGGAACTCGGCGTTGGTCATGTAAACCTCGCCGCGAACCTCGAGCACATCCGGGATCGCAGCCGTCCCCTCGCGTTTACGGCCATCGACAGGTTTGAGGCGAAGTGGGATCGAACTGATCGTCCGCGCATTGGGCGTCACATCATCGCCCCGGCGGCCATCGCCGCGCGTGGCCGCCAGCACCAGCAGGCCCTTCTCGTAACGAATCCCCAGCGACACCCCGTCCACCTTGGGCTCAAGCACGTACCGGACCGGCTCATCGCCGAGCACGCGCCGTACGCGAGCATCGAAGGCGCGCACCTCCGCTTCGTCATAGGTGTTGTCGATGCTCATCATCGGCACGGCGTGCTCGACGGTCGCGAACGCGACCGTCGGCTCACCGCCGACGCGCTGCGAAGGCGAATCGGGCGTGATCCATTCGGGGTGAGCTGTTTCGATCTCGATCAGCTCGCGCATCAGGCGGTCGTATTCCTGGTCGCTCACCTCAGGCATGGCCAGGACGTAATAGAGGTGGTTGTGCCGGTCGAGCTCAACTTTCAGCCGTGCCAACTTCCGTTCCGCCGATTCGCTCATGGTCTGTTGTTCCCGGAGAAGGTGCTCCGCCCGCACTAGCAAAGAAATGCGTGCCTCAACGTCAGAATCCAAAGTGGTCCACAATCTTACCGCCGAGGTAATTGGCGGCCGTCTGCTGAATCTGCGGCAAATAGAGGATCGCGCCGTAGTGGCCGGTCGGAACCCAGAAGATCTGCGGGTTGCCGATCGCGTGGAAGAGCAGATCCGTCGTCTGGCGTGGGATCACTTCGTCATCGCTCCCGTTGATCATCAGGCAATGCGCCGGATCGATGCGCTCCGCGAAGTTCAACGGCTCGACGGGCGAAAGCATCTTTGCAAGCCCGTCGCGATCGATCCCATGTTCCTCCAGTCTTCGGGCCAAGCCGCGCGTTTCCCGGGTGTGGAATACGAGGGACGCGAGATCGCCGCCGCTCAGGACGGGCAGTACGCGGTCGAACTGCCCATCCACACCCGCAGCCAGGACCGTCATGATCCCACCGAGGCTGACGCCGGTGATGCCGATCTGATGGGCATCCACCTCCGCGCGCGAGGTGAGGATGGCCTTGGCCCGGCGAATGTCCATCACGGTCTGCCGCAGCGCATCGACGCTTCGCGTCGGGTCGGCGCTGAAGAACTGAATGTGCGTCTGGGCCGGCGGCCGACGGGGGCCGTAGTAGGCCATCGGGACGTATAGCGCCGCGACGCCATGCGCCGCCAGCGACCGCGCAAACGATCGGGCGATGATGGCCCGGCCATCGAGGATATCGAGAACGATCGCCGCCGGTTCCTTCGTGCCCGCGGCCACTCTGGGCACGTAGTATTCCGCCGGAACCGTATTGTTCTGTTTGAAGGGGCTATGAAACGGGGAGGGATATTCGACCCGATAGACGCGCGTCTCCTCGTTCTCTTCCAGAGGTTGAATGGAGTAGGTGAACTGCCGCACCGGCACATCGAACGCCGCTAGCCATTCCGCCATTTGCCCCGCTGCATTGCGCTTCGCCAACGGCTGATCCATCGCTGCCAGACGCTCCAGTGGCCCCGCCGGCTGGGTGCTGGGGGCAAAGACATCCGCGCTGATGCGGGTCTTCGCCAACGCCGTCGAACAAAAGCCCGACGCCAGGACGAGGAACACGAATAGGCCGGTTTTCGAAGATCGCATGTCGAACATCTTACCGTTCACGACTGAATGGATTGTAGCTCTTTTACGACGCCTTCACCCTCCTGCTCCGGCTCACGCGTCTGCTTTCGCAGGTCGCGCCACGCCTTCGCCGCCGATCGTTCGTCGATGTCGCCGATGGGGAGGAAGACGCCGTGACGGCTTTTCGCGGCGAAAAGGTGCTGTGCGACGATCCCGATCCGCTCGGCCCCAATTTCGTCCACTGGCGCATCGATTTGATCCGCCAGCCGTGACAGGACGCAGCGCAAAAGGCCCGGGACATCGATCGAGTCCCGGATTGCGATCAGTCCAAGGACCTCCTCGATTCTGCCCGACGTGATCAGGAACGCCTTGGCCGTCTGTTCCCGCGGGCCGTGCTGAATGGTGAGAAACGTAAAGTCGCTCAATCGTCTCACGTGGCGAAACGGGCCCCGGCCAAGCTGACCGATCTTGTCGGAGAACGACTTGATCTTCGCGGCCGATTCGAACCGCAGCTCAGCGGCGGCATCGCGCATGCGCTGTTCCTGGTCGCGCACCATGGGCGCGGGATCGATCAGCGTTTCCGCGCTCCACTGGATCATGCCGCGATACTGATCGATCGAGATCGATCCGTCGCACGGCGCGGGGCACTTGTGCATCTGCTTGTAGGCGCACGCCCGCGCGTCGGGCGCTTCAACGAGAATCGAGTAATAGCGGCACAGATCGAAGGCATCCTCAAGGTGTTGGATGAGCCGGGCGGCAACGTGCTTGTCTTCCACCGGGCCGAGGAGCAGTCCGCCCTTGCTCAGGTCGATCGTCTTCACGTAGCGCGGGAAACGCGTCTCGGGGTTGACGTGGATGAACCATGCCGGCCGGAAACCCACCATGCCGCGGTAGGTTTGCCGGAATACGGCCCGCGCTGCCTCGTAATAAATCCAATCGGCTTCGAATGCGCTATCGACCCGCCGCCAGTGAACGCGCCGTACCAGCTCGCGGTAATTCACGCGCTTGGAAAGGCCGATCGTCTCTTCGCCCCCAAGCCGTCGCTTCAGGCTCGCCCGCAGATTCTTCACGCACAGAAGTTGAACCGGCTGGTCATCGGCGTCGGCGAACAGGTAGACCCCCCAGCGTGCCGGCACAGACCGCAGGAACGCCTTAAAATCCCCCTGGGGATCGAAGTCGGCCGAGTGTGTGAACGTGGACGCCGATTCGTGCATTTCAATCCCTATGGTAGGATGCCGCGCTCAAAATATGCCACGAGACGATTCCAAGCCACTGGTCGCGGTCATCATGGGAAGCAAGTCGGACTGGGAGACGATGCAGCACGCCGATGCGATGCTGACCCAGTTCGGGGTTCCCCACGAGTGCAAGGTCGTGTCCGCCCACCGCACGCCCGACCTCCTCGCCCGGTTTGCCTCGGGGGCAGAGGCGCGCGGCATCCAGGTGATCATCGCCGGTGCCGGAGGCGCCGCCCACCTGCCGGGAATGACGGCGGCACAGACGATTCTTCCGGTGCTGGGCGTGCCCGTGCAGAGCCATGCCCTGAGCGGCACCGATTCGCTGTTGTCGATCGTCCAGATGCCGGCCGGCGTACCCGTGGGTACGCTGTCGATCGGCAAGGCGGGCGCCACCAACGCCGCCCTGCTCGCCGTGGCGATCCTAGCCGGCTCCAGGCCTGAGCTGCGCGAGAGGCTGAGGAAGTTCCGCGCCGCCCAGACTGAAAAAGTGCTTGGGGAAGAACTTCCGCCGGCTCATTCCCCGCTGAACTGAGCAGCGGATCGGATACGCGTTGCGCGACGTGCGCGTGCGGCCTTTCGCGACTTCATTCGGGTTTGAACCTTTCCTTCGCAATGTCCCACCGATCCATGTCACGTCCCGATCCGATCCTTCCCGGCGCAACGATCGGCGTGCTCGGCTCCGGCCAGCTCGGCCGGATGTTCACCATCGCGGCGCGGCGGATGGGGTATCGCGTGCACACGCTCTCGCCCGACAGCGACACGCCGACCGGACAGGTCGCTGACGAAGAAGTGACCGCCGCGTACGACGACCTTGAGGCCGTCCACCAGTTCGCGCGGCGCGTACAGGTGGTCACGTTCGAGTTCGAGAACGTCCCCACGACAACCACCGAGGCCGCCGCTCGCCATGCCATCGTCCGCCCGGCAGGCACGGTGCTTCACGTAACCCAGCATCGCCTGCGAGAGAAGACCTTCCTTTCCGAAATCGGCTTTCCGGTCACCCCCTTCCGCGTGGTCCGCAACATCGACGATCTGAAAGCGGCCATCAACGCACTCGGCACGCCGGGCGTGCTCAAGACGGCGTCGTTCGGCTACGACGGGAAGGGGCAGCACACCGTGTGCTCGCTGGCGGACGCGCAGAATGCAATCGCGGATTCGCCGAACGTCGAGCGGGTGTACGAGGCTTTTGTCGATTTCGAGCGGGAAGTCTCCGTCGTCGCGGCGCGTGGAGTGGATGGCTCATTCGCCCACTGGGGCTTGATCGATAACACGCACCGCAACCACATCCTCGACTTGTCGGTCTGCCCGGCGAACGTGCCTCCCGCCATCGAGGCCGAAGCCGTCGAGATCACACGGGGGATCCTTGAATCACTCGATGTGGTCGGCGTCCTGTGCGTGGAATTCTTCCTGACGCGGACTGGCCGTCTGCTGGTCAACGAGCTGGCGCCGCGGCCGCATAACTCCGGCCATCTCACGCTCGATGCTCACGTCACCAGTCAATTCGAACAGCAGTTGCGCGCCGTCTGCGGATTGCCACTGGGGATCACCACCCGCCTCCGCCCCGCCGCCATGGCCAACCTGCTCGGCGACCTATGGGCCAACGGGACTCCCAACTGGTCCGCCGCCTGCGGAATTCCCAGTGTGAAGCTGCACCTCTACGGCAAATCCGAATCCCGCCCCGGCCGCAAGATGGGCCACCTCACCGCCCTGGCGGATGCCCCTCAAGCCGCCGCCTCTCTGGCCGTTGCTGCACGCGACGCGCTGAGCACCTAGTCTTCCTCAGGCGGGCAGCGAGTCGGCGAGGTGGTGGCTGATCTTTTGCTCCAGCACCGACCACTTCGTTTCGCCCTTGATGCAGAAATCCTGCGCGCCCAGGCGAAATGCTTCCTCCCGGTAGGAGGGTTCCTCGGCGGCGGTGTAGATCAGCACGGGAAGCGACCGAAGGCGGGGGTCGGACCGCAGCGCCCGCAGCACCTCGAGCCCGGTCATGCCCGGCATCATCACGTCGAGCAGGACGAGGTCGGGCGGCGACTCGAAGATGGATCTAAGGGCGCGAGCTCCAGAATCGAAACAGATGCCGATGTGGCCACTGATCCGCAACAGGCGCTGTAGCGCGGTTGCGGTCGTCTCATGATCATCAACGATCAATACAGTGGCCATATGAGCATTCAATTCACGACTGCTGAAATGCCGACGAGTCTGCACGGCCGGCCGATGGGAATGATAGACAGCCGTCCACGGGAAGAATACCTTCGAAATCGGGTAATGGAGGAGGTCGAAAGAAAAAATTAGCGATCGGCCTGGCCGGCGGTCTCTAAGAGGGGGCCGTACCGATAATAAACCTCAAGGGTGAGCGCGCCGATGGCGGTGGTGAAGATGTTCCCCGCCCGCTCGGCCCGCTTCATGCTGATGCGCCACGCCCCATCGCTGGGTCCGCCCCGCTGTTGCATGCGCACCAGCCCGTCGCGCGTGTAGGCGTTCCAGACCTTCCAGGACCGGCTCTGCATCTGCATCATCGAGAGCGACGCGTAATACCAGTAATACATATCAGGGCGCGAGAGGTCCGGCGGCTCCTGGCCGAGGAAGTCCGTCGCCTCCTTCACCTGCACATCGCTGAGATGCTGGCCGAGGATCATGCGGCAGAATGCCATCTCGGCGGTCATCGGCGCAGTCGGGTTCCCGGAGGGAAGGTACGACGCGAGCATGCCGTGCTTACCCATCGTCGCATAGTCGATGTATTTCAGGATGCGCTTTCGGTTGGCGTCGGGGATCTCGAAGCCGAGCATCTCGGCGCTGTGCAGGGCCATGATCTCCCAGCCGAAGACGCTGGTATCGCCCGGCTCCCGCGGCGCGTAACGCCAGCCGCCGGTCTCCGGGTTCTGGCAGGAGAGGATGAACCGCGCGCCGGCGAAGGCGGCATCGGTGTAACGCTGGTCGTGAGTCATTAGCGCGGCTTCGGCCATGGCGAGCGTGGCGATCCCCTGATCGTAGAGATTTCCATGTGCCGACCCGGGTCCGCGCATATCGGCCGGGCCGCGCAGGTCGCCGTTGACGTCCTGATTCCTCAGTAGGAAAGCGACGCCACGCTCGACTACCTCGCGATACGGGCCCGTCTTATTGGGCGCGTGATCCTGCGCAAGGAATGCCAGCAGCGCCAGCGACGTGTAAGCCATGTCATGCGGTGCGCGAGCTCGATGCCCCGCCGGCGCGTCATCGGCGACGTAGGTCCATCGCCCGTCGGGCTCCTGGAAGCGGGCGAGGTAAGCCAGCGCACGGCCCACCGCCGCCTCCGACTCCTTGGTACCGCCGAGCTTCTCGATCAGCGGTTTGCGCTGCTCGACGGAACGCTGGGCGTAAGGTGAATCCGGAGCGGTCAACCGGCCCGGGCCCTGCGATCCGGGAAGCGGCGCGACCGACGCCGCCGGCGTCGCCACGTCATCCGACATCAGCAGCGGCCGCCCGCGCTGCGAACCGGGAGGGCCGCTCGCCACCGGCGTAAACCCTTCGCCACCGCGTCCACGGCCACCAGTCAGGCCGGTCGGCGACGTGGCGCTCACGTCAACCCTCACGACGCCGGGTCCTTGCTTGACCACGGGGCCGGAAGCCTGGCGCGACACGCTGGCGATCCGTTCGCCGCCCGAAGCCGAGGGGCCGCCTGTGCCGATCGGAGGCGGAGCGTCCTGCCCGATGCCCGGGTGACCACGCTGTACCGGCAAAGCGATGCGCGGTCCTTCGGCGGCGCTGGCAAGGGCGGCCGGCGTGCCATCGGGGCCACCAGCCTGGGCCTGTGGGCCGGCGGGGCCACCGCCAATGCGCGGGAGGACAGGAGCAGGCGCCATCGAATTGTCAGCAACTGGCGGAGCGACCGCGACGGGAACGCCCACGGAAGTGGACGCAGCCGCGATGGCGGCCGAGGGACTTGTGCCGGTCCCCAGTCTTGAGGGACTGACCGGAGCACTCGCGCCGGGTTCGCTGGCCGAACCGCCTGCGGGGGGCATCTCATCTGACGCGTTGCTGCGAGCGATGGCCCCGGTCCCCCTGGCGCCGATGTGCGGGAGGACTGGGTCAATCGTCCCCACCGGTGCCTCGGGAACCGCCGCCGTTGCGCCTGGTGTGCCGACCGAAGCGGCCGGCACAGAACGATGGCCCGCGGCCGCTGAGATCTCGCTTGCCGAGCCTGGCAATCCATCAAGTCGAGCCGGAGCATTGGCGCCCGAGCCCTGGCCAAGATCCGACGGTCGAGTCCCCTGTCCGGACGTGCTCGCGATGGCCTGCGGCACGGCGGGTTGAGTCGATGGAACGCCGGAGATCGATGCCGCGTCGGTCAGTGGTTTTTCGGATGACGCCAGCGAACTCCCGGCGTGCGGCCCGGCGAACTGAACTTCGGGCACCGCCGCCAGTCCGCTTTCGCGGGCGACTGGAGAATTGCCGGACGCTGAGCTACCCGCGACCAGCGAAGCGGCCTTGTCCCCGGTTCGGGAAGCGACCTGCACCGGCTGGGTGGTCGGGCCCGCAATGGAGCGCGTGGGACCCGCCTGCACCGCAACCTCCGACGCGCCGGTCGGACGGGCATCGCCCGTCGGGGCCAGCGGGGACGCCTTCGCAGCCGCGCCACCACTCGCCGAAGCGGTAGGAGAAGCTTCCTCACTCTTCTGTTGCGTGCGGGCGGGACCGGCCACGCCAACCCTGGGCGCGGTCACGAGCGCGAGTCCTTTGGTTGCATCGGGAAGCGATTCGGTCGAGGCCGCAGCGCTCGTGACGCCCCCCACGTGCGGGGCGATGGGTGCGGGGGCCGCGGCCTGGCTTTGGACGTCCGGGTTTGACTGCGGAAGGGCGCCTGCGGCCAATGCGCCTGGACCATTTGGCGATCGGCTCGCCGTCGTGGATTCCCGCGGCGCGGCTGCGATGCCCTTCATTTCGGTGGCACTCGCCTGGGCGAGGGGCGAGGCTTCGGCTTGTTGCCGTTGCCGCTGCGCAGTGGCCACCGGGGCGACCTTCGGCGCGTCCAACGCCGTGGCTTCCGGAGCGGCCTGAGGGGCTGAGTCCGCTGACGCGGCCGGCTTGAGCGATGGTGCACGCGGCGATGCCTGTGACACCCCGCCCTGTGCCTCAATGGCGGTGCGCGGTGGAGCGGGCAACTCGGTGGCCGTGGGCGCCGCAGCCGTCGCCTCCGCCACCGAACGCCTTGGGGCCGGCGTCGCCAGTTCCGGCGCGGTCGGGGCATCGGGATGCGCCTCGGCCACGGGCGCATGCGCATTGACTCGCGCATTCGCCTGCGGCTGGATCGCGTTTGGCGCCGAGGGTGGCACCACCGCGACGTGTTCGTCCGGCGGAGCGGCGCGGGCAACCGACGGCGCGGGCTGCGCAACGGGATCCGCGGCTGGCTTTGCCGTGGGCGAATCAGTGCCCGCAGTCAGGACCTTCGGCTGTGGAAGCGCTATGGGTTGAGGCACCTCAAGGTGAACCAGTGGTGGAGGCGAGGCCGTTGGGGACTGCTGCGGCTCGGCCGCCGTCAGCGGCTTCGCTTCGCGAGGGAGAGTTACGTGAACCTCCGGCTGATCGGATCTCGGTGACTCTGCGCGCACCGCCACTTCCGCCATCCGTGGATTGACGGGCGCGACCTGCGGAGCCGCCACTTCGACCTTAACGCCGCCGGGCAGATCGGCGCGCGGCGTTTGCACATTGATGGCCGGGGGCGCTGCCAGCGCCTCGGCCTGTGCCGGGCCGGGCTGGCTCGATCGCGAAAGTTCGGCGGGGGTGCCGGATCGCACCGGCAGATCGGAGCTGAGCGGGTTGCGGATCGCCAGCGCCTCCTGGAGTTCCTTCGGAAGGCTCAGGGCCAGGTCTAATCCGGTCTCCTTCTTAACGAGCTGGCGCACGTTTGGATTCTGCACCATCACGACGACGAAGCTGAGCGCGAAAGTGATCAGCACGTGAAACAGTAGGGAAAGCAGCAGGCATTTTTGCAGGAGGCTCAGCCGATGCTCGCCCCATCCGCGCAGGGCCAGGAGCAGTGGGATCAGCACCAAGAGCGAGAGGAGCATCACCCACGTGCTGTACCCCAGGTGCGGCAGCGGATGTCCGGTGCGCTGTGCAAACACCTCGCGCGAGTCGGACACGTACAGGTCATAACCCCCGCGCGATCCTGGGCGATCGGAGCTGAAATAAAGCCGGTATCCGCCCATCCCCAGTGCCGGATCGGCTTCGTTGTCAGCGCTGTTGACCAGTGGCCCCAGGTTTTCCACCTGTCCAAATCGCCAATCGGCGACGCGGCAGCGATAGATGTCGAACTTGCCGAATCCGCCCGGACGATCCGACGAGAAGTAGAGGAAGTCCCCCGCCGGCGACATACAACTCGCCCCCTCGACGTACGGCGTATTGATGCCGGCGATCTCGTACGCGGGCGCAAACGCCAGCGCGGGCGCCGCGGGCTGAGATGTTGGAGACTCGGACGGCTGCGTCGCCGGCTGTGTGCCCGGAGTCGCTTCGGCCGATGCGAGGCCGGGCGACGCCGACACTTCTTCCGATGGCTGGGTGGAGGGCTGCGTGGAGGGTAGATTGGCTGCGATGGCCGCCGCGGGGATGTCCGCCTCGGCGATCCAGAGGTCGTAGTCGGTCGTCTCGGTTTCGCGGATCGTGGCGCGCCACGATTCCTTCTGCGCCCGCAGCGCTGCCTTGCGGTTGGTCGCGAAGATCAGGTGCGTGCCGTCGGGCGTCGGGTCGGGACTGAACTCGTTGAACTCGCCGTTGACCGATGGGCCCAGATTGAACGGCGTTCCCCATGAGCCGTCGGCGCCACGCGACGATGCCCAGATGTCGTACCCACCAAGCCCACCCGGGCGGTCGGAATAGAACAGGAGGAAGCGGCCGTCGGCGGTCACGCGCGGGCCAAGGTCGTCGCTCGGACCCTTGAGCGATTCGATCAGCTTCGCCTCACCCCAGATGCTGTGCGCGCGGACGCTTCGATAGATGTGCGCGCCGGCGCCGGGCTTGCCGCGGACGAAATACAGCTCGTTACCGTCGGGCGAGATCGACGGCTCATACTCCTGGCCTTCGGTATTGAACGTGGATCCAAGCGCCTTCGGCAACGACCACATCACTTCGCGCACACGCGCCTCGGAATCCGCAACGCGGATCACCCCGCCATCCGTCCAGACCTTCTTCCCCATGAACCAGTAGGTCGACCCTGCCCCCAACGCCGCGAGCGCAACTACTCCGAACACCCATCGAAAGACGTGCGACCGTCGAGGTTTCGTGGCGTTTTCGTCGTTCATCGTTTTTTACCGTTCTGGCGCGGGTGCTTGTGCGTCTTCGACGTAAACGATCTTCGCCTCCCCCACGCCGGCCTTGCGGCAGAGGCGAGTGACGTCGGCAAAGTTGCGCATGATCGTCCGCTCGTCGGCGCGGACGATGACGGCGGTCGTCGGGCTGCCGCTGATCGTGCCGCTCAACAGGTGGCCGAGGGCGGCGTCATCGTAGGTCTTGCCGTTGACCACCTTCGTCCCATCCTGGCGGATATTGATGATCAGTTGCTTGGGCGGCGCGGAGATCGGCGTGAATTGCGACGCGTGCGGAAGCTGCACCGCCAGCTCCTTCTCCACCTGGGCGAACGTCGTCGCACACATAAAGAAGATGAGCAGGTTGAAGACCATGTCGGTCAGCGGGACCAGGTTGTACGGCTCCTCGCCTTCGCCCATCGGGTCGCGGATGCGCATCGTCTCGGCTCCTCGCTAAAGCGTGCTGGTCACCCGCAGTTCCGCGTCCGACTCGGCATTGAAGCCGTACTCGTCGGAGAACTCTGCCAGCTCATCGTTGAGCTCGGAAACAAGGCGTTCGATCCGGCCGACGAAGAAGTAGTAAAAGAGCGTGACGACAATCGCGACGGCCAGGCCGCCGAAGGTGTTGACCATCGCCTCATAAATGCCGGTGGAGAGCTGATCGACGCGTCCGACGCCCGCCACCGCTGCCACCTGGAAGGCCTTGATCATCCCGGAGATCGTCCCGATCAGGCCCAGCAAGGTCGCGACGCTGCCCAGCGCGTAAAGGAACCGCATGTTGCGGCGTAATTTCAGCGCTTCGTTGCCGCCGGAGTCTTCGATCGCCTTCTCCGCCGCGGTGAACCCGCGGGGCAGCCGTTTGATGCCGGCAGCGATCATCCGGGCGATCGGGGAATCGTGAGCGCGGCAGTACTGGAGGGCCGCCTCACGGTCGTCGCGAAGGTCGCGGAAGACGTTGCGGAGACCGGGAATGAACCCGGACGGGATCACGCTGTTGCGGCGAAGGGCGAAGAAGCGCTCGATGATGATCGTCACCGCCAGCACGCTGCACAATGCCAGCGGGTACATGAAAAACCCGCCCTTGAAGAACATCTCATAGACGGAGATCTTCGGAGCGACGGCGTTTGCCGCAGGTTGGGTTGACGCCGCCGCCGCGCCGTCGCCCGCCGGAGCGGCCTCCTGCGCCGTCGCGCGCACCGCTCCCGCCATGAACAGTACCGCGCCGAGCACCGCCGGCGCCAGCCGCCACTTCCCCCCTGCACGTTTTGAACTCACAAGCCGCATGCTGGATCCTTCATGGTTAGGTACGACTGAGACGCTACGGAGGACGCGGAAAAACTACGAGCCTTTGATCGTCTTGAGGCGGTCCTGGGCGAGACCTGCTTCGGGCGCGTCTTTGTATTTCGTCACGAGCTGCGTGTACTGCTGCTTCGCCTGATCGAGCTGCTTGAGCTGCTCGAACGCACGGCCGGCCTCGAACAGGGCTCGCGCGGACCACTTCGGATACGCGTAAACGTCCTCCACCGCGAGCAGCGCGGGAATCGCCTGCTCGAACTTCTGTTCGGCGAGGTAGGTTTCTCCCGTCTGGAACTGCGCCCGGGCGGCGGTCTCTCCGTTCGTGGAGGCGATCACCTTTTGATATGCGCCGCGGGCGTCATCGTATTTCTTCAGGTTCTCTAGCGCCCAACCGACCCCGAACTGCGCGCGATAAGCGAACGAATCCTTGGGATACTTCTGAAGGAACTGCTGATCTGTCGCGAGCGAGGCGTCGAAGCGATTTTGTGCCGCCTGCACTTCGGCCAACTTCAACATCGCCACGGGAGCGTCCTTGTGGTCGGGATGCCTGGCGAGCAGATCGGCGAGCGTCTTTTCCGCAACATCCATCGTGCCGGCGTCCGCGGCGGCCAACCCCGCTTGAAGCATCGCGGAAGGCGCGAGCTCATCGTCCGGATGCCTGGCGGCAAAGTCTCCGAACGCGACCGCGGCCTTGTCGGACTTGTTCAACTTCTGATAGCACCAGGCGAGACGATAGGCCGCGGCAGACTGGATCTTGGCGTCGGCCGAGGTATCGGCCACCACGGCTTCGAGTAGTGGCGTCGATTCTTCATATTTCTTGTCGGCGTACAGCAACTCGGCCAGCTCGGTGCGAACCGCCGGAGCCAGCTTGCTGTCGGCATGGTTCTTAATGAGTCGTCGGTAGGTTTCGGCGGCGGCGGCGTTGTCCTTCTGGCCGCGCTGTGCCCAGGCAAGATCATAAAGGACGGTATCGCTGGCCTTGGGGTCTTTGGCCAGCTCCGCAAGCATCTTGGCGGACTCCTCTCCCTTCCCCTGCGACGCGAGGATGGACGCCGCGAGCTGACGGGCCTTGATCGCGTTGGGGCTCTCCGGATGAGCGGCGGTGAACCTCTGAAGTGCAGTGAGGGCGGGATCGGCGCTACCCGCCTCCTTCAGCGCTACGCCCTGCTGAAACGCCGCATCGGCCGCCAATGGGTGAGCGGCGTACGTCTGCGCCATTTCACCCCAGGTGGCAGCGGCCTGTGGGTACTTCTTAGCGTCGTAGTCGACCCAGCCGAGCAGATAGCTCGCTGGCGCCGCCACCTCGGCCGGCGGCTTTGCCGCCAGCGCCTTGCCGAGCGAGGCGCGGGCCGCGTCCCCCTGCCCGGCCTTGTACTGAAGCTGCCCTAACTCGAACAGCCCGCGCTGCACCCAGGGAGAGTCGGCGGCGGGCGATTGTGCCAGCGCGGTCAGCGTCACCTGGGCGCCGGCCGCGTCCCCGCCGCGCATTTGGGCCAGTCCGAGTTTGAACTGCGCCTCGCGCTTGTCCCCTTTGGCGGCCGTAACGAACTGCTTGAGCGCCGCGGCCGCTTCCGTGTTCTTCCCCTGCTGGAGCTGCGCGTCGCCCAGCAGGAAGATCGCCGGCTGCAAATCGTCCGCCTGAGCCACGCGCGGGTCAGCCGCCAGCGGCTGCAACCGCTCTACCGCCCTGGGATAGTTGCCGGCGAAGTATTCACACTGGCCCGCGCGAAGCTTGAAGCGAAGCTGCCGGGTCTCGTCCTTCGTCGACGCCGCCAGTGCATCGAATGCCTTTTCCGCCTCTGGATATTTGACGAGGAGGAAAAGGTTCTCCGCGTCGAGCTCCGCCACCGGCGCGCCCAGGTCGCCCGGGGCGGCTGACAGCTTGGCAAACTGTTCGCAAACGGCGTGGCTTGCGTCGTACTTGCTCAGCTTGTGCAGGCAGAACGCCTCGCGGTAAAGCGCTTCGGGCAATTGCGGGCTCTTGGGATACCGCGTCGCCAGCGCCTCGAACTCCCTGGCTGCGTCGTCAAACTTCGTCAGCTCCATCAGGCAGACGGCCCGGTCAAGCAGTACCTGACTGAGGTTGGCCGGCGGTGGCTGCGTCTTCGCCAGGGCATCAAGCGTTGCGCGGGCGGCGTCGAATTTCTTGTCGGTAATGTCGCATTGCGCTAAGCCGTACTGCGCTTCGGCAGCGCGGCTGGGATCGTCCTTCACGACCTCCGCCAGCGTCGAGCGCGCGTCGGCGGTCTTGCCGGCGGCCAGGGCGGCCAGGCCGAGCTGAAGCTTCGCCGGCTTGGCGTAGGCGCTGGTCGGGAAATCCTTCACGACCGACCCGAGCGGCTGAAGGGACGCTTCGTATTTCCCGCCCTTGTAGAGCGCGAGGCCGAGGCTATACAGCGCGTCCGCCTTTCGCGTCTCGGGCGCGGTGGCAACCATCTGGCGGTACCGCTCGGCCGCCTCGGCAAATTTCCCCTGCGCTTCCAGGGCCTGTCCGGCGAGCAGCTCGGCGTCGAGCTGATAGCGCGAGTTCGGATAATCCTTCACGAGTTTTTCGAGACTCTGAACGGCTTCGGCATTCTGACCATTTTGCTTCTGGGACAGGGCAAGGAAGTAAACCGCCGTCGCCCCCTGCTCGCTCTTGGGATACTGCTGGAGAAACGCGGTGCAGGCATCGGCGGCCTCCTTCGGTTTCCCGGCCAGGTAGAGCGTCTGGGCGCGATAGAGCGCACCCTGTTCGGCCTGTTTGCTCTTGGGATATTTCTCAGCCAGCTCCGCCAGGTCCTTCAGGGCTGCGTCGTACTGCTTATCGGACAGCTCGCAATACCCCAGGAGCGCGAGCGCCTCGTCGCGTTGGTCGAACTTCGCGTCCGTCAGAACCTGGCGAAGCTGCGTGATCGCCGGCTGAAATTCGCCGAGGCGGTAATGACAGATGGCCAGCGCATAGCGAGCGGCGGTTGCCTCCGGGTGATCGGGATTCTCCTTGAGGAATTGTCCGTACTGATCGCCCGCCAGCTTGAAGAGGCTGCGCTGAAACAGGCCGTTGGCCGCCATCAGCTTCTTGGTGGCAGCATCGACCGGTTGCCCGGCGGCGACGCTCGCAGGCTCGTCGGCGGCGGCGCGTGCACTCGATGCGATGGGAAGCGCGACGACCGAAAATCCAAGCAGGGAACGAAAACAAACCAGCCGCCAATCCATTAGCTCGCGATGCATGCGACCTCCAAGGGACGGCGCCGGCTCCGTTCACCACTGCCCGTCTACACCAAACAACACGACTGCCCAGCCCGCCCGCGATCCCGCGATATGTGTAGTTACCCCGTGGTGGGAGTCAAGTTGAACGCCGGTTAATCCTAATATAACCGCCAAGGTGACACGCTCGCGGGGTTTTGCGCCTTATTTGTTTGTTGTGGTGTGGGCGCCGTTTCTCACACCACGGGCACACCTCGCCCGTGCATTACTCGCCGCCCAGGCGTTCCTGCACCTGTTTCCGCGTCGCGGTCAGGTGATCCCGATAGCGCTCGTCGAGCGACGGCTTGATCTTCGTCGCTTCGCTGATCAGCGCCAGCGCGTCCTTCAGCTCCGCCGTGTCTCCCTTTCGGTCGCCATCGGTGTAAAGGCGGTCGGCCTCGTTGCTGATCTTCGAGCCCATCGTCTCCTGCTGGGCGCGGTTGGCGGCGATCTCCTCGCTGGCGAACGTACAGGCCTGCTTGAACTGCTTGCTCTGGAGATGCGCGTCCATGAGTTGTCCGACGAGCTGCTCGGTGACGGAACTCTCCGCCCCCTTCGCCTTCCAGTAATCCAGCGCGGCGCGAAAGTTCACGGCCGCCTGATCGGGCCGGCCGAGCTTCATATAAGTGTCGCCGGTCGCCTGCTGGGACAACGCGAGCGGCTCGAGGTCCTTGTCCTGGAGGAGCTTTGCGTTGAGCGCGAGCTGCACTTCGATGCGGCGCTGGGGGTCGCTGATCAGGCGTTGCGACCAGTCGAAGAGTTGTTGCTTGGGCGCGCCGGGCAACAGGCTCTTGAAGACGACCCACGCCCGCTGGCGGACCTCGGCATTTTGCTCCTCGGGGCGAGGGCCGAAATAGCGGTATAGGTTATCCGCGGCCTCGCCGAACGTCGCGGTCTTCCCGAGCGCGTCGATCGCATCGAGCCGTACCGCGGGAGACGGCTCTTCGGGAAGCCAGCGGATGATGGTTTCGACGGCATGGGGATCACCCAGGTCGCCCAGGGCGCGCAACACGGCGCTGCGCGTACGCTCGCTCTGATCCCGGTCGAGCAGTTTCGTGAGCGAGAGGAGGAGCGTCGGATCGCGCAGGGGCCCGATCGCCTCGATCGCGGCCGCGGTCAGGTCGCCCGCGCCCTGCTCCTGGCCCCCGCGCTGCACCAGCTCCCACAGCTCCTGGGCGATTTCGTGAGCCAGGCGCGGGTCGGCGGCGTACATCAACTTGCCCAGGGTCTTCAGTGATTCCGCCGCCGCGGTCGCGACGCGCAGCGATGGGTCATGGAGCAGACGCCGCAGCAGCGGCACCGACTGAAGCCCGCCAATTTGCGCGACGGCGCCGATCAGCGCCGTCTTAACGTCCGGGTCCTGCTCCTCAGCCAGCTGCACGAGCATCTCGTCAAGGGACCCACGAAAATTGATCGTTTTGAGCGTCCGAGCGACTTCCATGCGAACGCGCGCGTCGCTGTCACCCACCAGGTCCTTGAGCCGGTTCTCCGCCTGGGGCGGATAGGAGCCCGTGCCGATGAACGAATCGCGAACGAGGCGCGCCCCGACCAGCCGCACGTCGGCCGACGCGGCGTTCAGGTAACGCATGATCGCGGCGTTCTTTTCCTTGGCCGTGGGGGCGGTCTGGTACTGTTCGCCGAGGATCGTCTCCAGCTCGGCGTTGAGCCGATTGTACCGCTGCTCGGCCGCTTCCAGCCGTGTCGCGCGCCCTGGGTAGACCACCGCCTTCCAGGCCACATCACTCAGCCCGGCATTGGCGGTAGACCACTGCCGCCAGCGTTGGGCATTGCGGCCGTTCTCGGAAAGGCCCGTCATCTCCACCAGGGCGTCGCCCGCGGCGTTTTGGATGGAAGGTCCGCCCCGCGCCTCGTCGGTGAGAAGGTCGAGGAGAGTCTGCGCCACGTTTCGGTCAACGATCGAACCCAGGGCATGGATGACTGCTAGCCGGGCCGGCACGGGCTGGCGGGTATCGCGGGCAAAGGCGATCAATCGCGTGCGCACCGCTTCGTCGCCGCCAAACCGCGCCAGCGCGCGAGCGGCGGCCTCGTGCAGGTTTGGGTCGGAGCCCAGCGCCCCCAGGAGCGGCTGGATAAAGGCGGGATCGGGCCTGGGGTCGTCGGCAAGCGTGCGGGCAACCGCCAGCGCGGGGTCATGCCCGCCATCCCGCAGGGCATGCATCAACACGTCACGCGCTTCGGGGGAGGTCCGGGCGGCCAGACGCCGGGCGGCTTCATCGCGTTGTGGTTGAGTCGAGGAACGCCCGCCGAGCTGGATCGCGAGGCGCTCCAGATCCCGGAGAACTGCCTGCTCCGGGGTCAAGGTGGTGAGCGGCGCAGTCGTCGGCGCGGTCGCCTGGCCCAGAGCGCGAACGGGCACGGCCACGGTCGCGGCCAAGGCCACGACCGTCAGCACTGACCATCGCGTTACGCTCATCCAACGCCCTGTGGCCACCGTCGATACCCATTCCTTAGACAGAAGCGTGTATCACGCGCAACCGGACGACATGACGTGGGGCGGGCGTATTGACCTCCGTCTGGCCATCCCTGCCCAACGTCCCTGCTCCGGCGCGCAGTTCGTACGATCCCGAGACGGGTCGCCGTCGCGACCGGAAAGGTAACGTATTTCATCGCGTGGAAAAAGTGCCTACGACGACACGCTTTACGATCCCGCGCGGTCGCGCGATGCGCCGGCGAGTTTCCACCGCCCTCAAGGCGAACGCCGCCCGCTTTCTGATATAACTCGACGCCAAATTACCAAAGGAGGCGCATGTCCGAACCCAATCAGATCACTTGCCCGCGATGCGGTCAGAACTATGGCGTGCAACCTGAGCAGTGGCCGCAGTACGTTGGCCGCGCGATTCCCTGCACCCACTGCGGTATGACGTTCGCGGTTTCCGCGCCGGGCGTCGCGGCCGCTTCGCCACCGCCGGTCGCTTCGTACCAGGCGGCGGCTGGCTACGGCGCGTATGCCGGACCTCCCGCTAAAGCGAGCGGGTTCGCGATCGCCAGCCTGGTGATGGGTCTCTCCGTCTTGATGTACGAGCCCCTCGCGAACCACCGCAGTGATGGCTCGAATTTCCTCTTCGGCGATGGGCAGGTGGAATTCGTGCCGCGCGTGAAGGCGACGAAGATGCTCGTCGAGCTTCAGTCGGGCACCAATCCGCCACCCGCGTTCAGCCATTTCTGAGCGACTTGGGCCGGCCATGGCGATCCCATTGCGACAAACCCGATCGTCGAGCGCGTCATCCGATGGAGGGCCGGGATGGCCGCAATCGATGCGATGGTGGTCGGTCACGCAATGGTTGATCGCGGTCAACATCGTGATCTATCTGGCGGACCTGCTGTCCGGCGGAAGGATCACTGCGGCCGGGGCGTTTTCCGCGGAGTACGGGATATATCATTTGCAGATATGGCGTTTCTTCACTTATGCGTTCATTCACGCTGACGCGTATCACATCCTGTTCAACCTGTGCGCGCTGTGGATCTTTGGACCGCCCGTCGAACTACGGCTGCGCGGCCGCGGGTTCCTCTGCTTCTATCTTCTCAGCGGGCTGGGAGGCGTGATCGGCTACCTGCTACTGTGGCGGCTCGACATCCTGCACACGGAGCGGACGACGCAACTGGTGGGCGCATCGGCCTGCATATATGGCTGCATGGTCGGCGCGGCGACCGTGGCGCCTGGGCAGCTCATCCGGTTTCTCTTCCCGCCGATCTCGGTGCGCATGCGAACGCTGGCGTGGATCTGCATCGGACTCACGCTCGTGGCGATCGCGACCCGCGGACGCAATGCCGGCGGAGAAGCGGCGCACCTCGGCGGCGCGGCGGCCGGGTTCGTGCTGATCCGCAACATCGGCTGGTTTGGCGTGCTGAGCCTGGGACGGCGCCCGCATCGCTTCTGGCGTCCTGGCGACCCGGCAAGCAATTTTTTCCGGAACGATGTCTGAGCGTTGTCCGCGGGCGCGGCAGTTTGCCCGTCTGTTCGATTTCTCCAGGGTTCTGTGATTTGCCGTGTGCCGGCACGTAGGATCAACGTCACTCATCCCGCGATCGGAGGAAATGTTTGGCCAGGCCCAGGCGCCGCCGGGTGGAGCGGCCGCACATCGCGTTGATCGTCGAGACCTCGCTGGCGTCGGGACGGGAGATCCTGCGCGGTGTGGCGCGATACGTGCGCGAGCACGGTCACTGGTCCACCTTCTACGAGCCGCGAAGCCTTGAGGAATCGGCGCCGGGATGGCTGCGGCGCTGGGACGGCGACGGGATCATCGCGCGGCTTCAAAACGAGGCCATCGCCGAATCGGTGTTGCAGGCGAAGGTGCCGGTCGTCGACGTGCTTGGCGTCGTCCGCCACAGACACGTTCCCCTCGTCCATACCGATGACGCGGCGGTGGCGGCCCTCGCGGCCGATCACCTGCTCGACCGCGGCTTTCGACGCTTCGCCTTCTTCGGCCTCGCTGGAGAGAACTGGTCGAACGCCCGGCGTGAGGCGTTCACGAAAAAGGTCGGCGACGCGGGATGTCCGTGCGACGTTTACGAGACGCCGCGCGAGGTCCATCACACGAAAAACTGGGAAGATTATGCCGACGATCTGGCCCGCTGGATCCGCGGCCTTGCCAAGCCGGTAGGGCTGATGGTCTGCTCCGACCAGTGCGGGCCGGTGGTGATGGAAGCGTGTCGACGAGGCGGGGCCGGGGTTCCTGACGAAGTCGCGGTCATCGGCGTCGACAACGACGAACCCCTCTGCGAGGTCGCCGACCCCAACATGTCCAGCGTCTGGCCGGATCATTTCCGGGTGGGGTATGAAGCGGCGGCGTTGCTGGACCGGCTGATGAACCGCGAGCGGAAACCGACGGCCCCGATCTACCTGCCGCCGCGCGGCGTGGTCACGCGACGTTCCACCGAAGTGCTGGCGATCGACGATCCCGACATCGCCAGCGCCGTGCGCTTCATCCGACAAAACGCATGCGATGGCGTCACGATCGACCGCGTCGCCGCCTCCGTTTCGCTCTCCCGCTCCGTGCTCCAGCGACGGTTCAAGGCGATCGTGGGACGAACGCTGCACGAGGAGATCCTTCGCGTGCGCCTCAACCGCGCCAAGGAGCTGCTCACCGAGAGCGACGTTCCCATCGGCGCGGTCGCCGAACGGGCAGGATTCAAACACCAGGAATACCTCGGGGTCGTCTTCCGCCAGCACGTCGGGCAAACCCCCGCCCGCTTCCGCCGGGATCACCTGAGGCTGGGCGCATCGGCGCCGCTCACGCTGGGTCGTTCCCAATCTTCGACCCTCAATCCATCCGCTCCCGGGGCCAGCGTTATCCGCTGACTCATTTTCTACAAACTTCTACCGAATACTCCTTCACGCCGAAAGAAATTGCAGGTCAGCCATAACCCTGACCCAATTTCTACAAGAAATGACCAGAATCCTCCTAGTCGATTCCTATGAACATCCATAGATTGATTGCGCGGCGCCATAGGGATTTCGCGCTTGATGACTCGCGGACACATTTTTCGATTTGCTCGATGCCTGGCGCCCTGCCTACTGGGTGGCTTGAGCCTTGGGGTTGCGCGAGCGGCTGACCCACTCACCATTGATGTGCAGTCCCAGTCTCGCCCTCCTATCGCCTCGAGCAATCGCTGGTACCCTTCTAACCGCGCGCCCCTGGTAACGCGGCCGTTCGCCCGCCTGACGGTGGGCAGCATTACGCCGAAAGGGTGGCTGCGCAAGCAGCTTGAGCTCGAAGCGGATGGCATGGCCGGTCATCTCGAGGAGCTCTCCCCCTGGTGCAAATTTGCAGGCAATGCCTGGACCGACCCGCAGGGCAAAGGGCATAGCGGCTGGGAAGAGCTTCCCTACTGGCTCAAGGGGTACGGGGACCTGGGCTACGTCCTGCGCGACGAGCGGATCACCCATGGCGCCAAGCGATGGATCGACGCCATCCTTGCCAGCCAGCGTCCCGATGGCTTCTTTGGACCCGAGGCATTACGCACCGCGTTGGACGGCAAACCGGACACCTGGCCCCACAACCCGATCCTCTCCGCGATGCGAAGCTGGCAGGAGTTCAGCGGCGACGAGCGCGTCATCCCCTTTATGACACGCTGGTTCCGGTGGCAGAACGCCCTGCCCGCGGCCCAGTTGCGCGGCGGGTGGGGTGAGCTGCGCTACAGCGATTACCTCGACAGCGTCGTCTGGCTCTACAACCGCACCGGCGACGCCTGGCTGCTGGACCTGGCCCGAAAGATGCACGAGAACTCCGCCGACTACACGCACGGCATTCCCAACTGGCACAACGTGAACATCGCTCAGGGATTTCGCGAGCCGGCGGAGTTCGGCGAGATCGCCAAGGACCCGAACTTCCTTGCCGCCACCGAACGCGACTACGCCACCGTCATGCAACTTTACGGACAGATGCCCGGTGGGGGATTTGCCGGCGACGAGAATTGCCGCCCCGCATTTCGCGACCCGCGGCAGGGGTTTGAAACCTGCGGTATCGTCGAGTTCATGCACAGCTTCGAAGATCTGGTGCGCATCAGTGGTAACCCGATCTGGGCCAATCGCGCCGAGGACCTGGCGTTCAATTCCCTGCCGGCGGCGCTGACGCCCGACCTCAAGGCCTTGCACTACCTGACGAGCCCCAACGCCGTGCAGCTCGACAAGGAGAACCATCATCCGGACATTGACGACAGCGGCACGATGATCTCGTACAGCCCCTACGAGGTGTACCGCTGCTGCCAGCACAATCACACGATGGGGTGGCCCTACTACGCCGAAGAGCTGTGGCTGGCGACGGCCGACAACGGACTCTGTGCCTCGCTCTACGCCGCGAGCGAGGTGGACGCCAAAGTCGGCGCGGACGGCGTGAAAGTGAAGCTCGTCGAGACGACGGACTATCCGTTCGAAGATTCAGTGGAGCTGAAGGTGGTGGCGGATCAGCCGGTCCGCTTCCCGATTTACCTTCGCGTGCCGGGCTGGTGCGAGAAGCCGACCGTGCAAGTCAACGGGAAGGACGTGACGGTAGCCGTAGATAAGGGCGGGTACATCGCCATCGACCGCGCCTGGTCGAACGAGGACCACATCACACTACGGCTCCCGATGAACGTCCGCGTCCGAACCTGGGAGCGGAACAAGAACGCCGTCTCCGTCAACTACGGCCCGTTGACCTTCTCACTCGCGATTGGCCAGAAGTGGGATCGCTACGGCGGCAGCGATGCGTGGCCCGAGCATGAAGTGCACCCTACGACGCCGTGGAATTATGGACTGGTACTGGAGCCGGGCAACCCGGCGGCATCGTTTCAGGTGATCCGTAAGCGGGTCGTGGGAACGGAACAGCCATTTACACCTGAGCATGCGCCGATCGAGCTGAAAACAACCGCCCGGCGAATCCCCGGTTGGACGATCGACAAGCTCGGCATGGTGGGCACGCTTCAGCCAAGCCCGATACGGTCGAGTGAGCCAACCGAGCAGATCACGCTGATCCCGATGGGCGCAGCGCGACTCCGTATCTCGGCATTCCCGACGATCGGTTCCGGGCCCAACTCGACCGACTGGGCCGCGCCCGCCGCCGCACCCGTTCAGGCCAGCGCATCTCATGTGTTTGAGAGCGACAGCGTCGATGCCCTGAATGACGGCATTTTGCCAGCGAGTTCCGGGGATCAGACCGTTCCCCGCTTCACCTGGTGGGATCACAAGGGGGGCGTCGAGTGGGTTCAGTACGATTTCAAATCACCGCGGAACCTGAGCGGTGTCGAGGTCTACTGGCTCGACGATACCGGCAAAGGCGAGTGCCGCGTCCCGCAGTCGTGGCGACTGCTGTATCGCGACGGCGGAGAATGGAAGCCGGTCGCGAATCTTTCAGGACTCGGGGGGATCACGCTCGACCAATTCAACCGGGCGCTCTTTAAGCCCGTGCAAACCACGTCCCTGCGCCTCGAGGCCCAACTTCAGCCCGGATTCTCCGGCGGGATCCTCGAGTGGCGCGTTCTTGAGGCCGAGGTGAAGCCATGAGTCGTCGTTCACGTCGCGGTTTCAGCTTGGTCGAGTTATTGGTTGTTATCAGTATCATCAGGGTGCGACAAGCCGAAGTATCGATGAAGATAATGTAGATGAAGATGTCGTCAACGATGAAATGGTACTTGGCAACAGTTGTGACTTATGCGGGGCTCGTCGGTCCCGCGGCCCGGGGTGAATCCACGCCGCGGCCCTTTCGGCCCCCCGCCGTCCCGCTCGTCACGTTCGACCCGTATCTGAGCATCTGGTCAGAGGCGGACCGGCTCACGGATGACGCGACCCGGCACTGGACGCACCGCGAACACCCGCTGGTCAGCCTGATCCGTATCGACGGCAAGACGCTTCGCCTGATGGGCGACAAGCCGAAGGACGCCCCGGCATTCCCGCAGAAGAGCGTGCGCGTCCTCCCGACGCGCAGCATCTATGAGTTTGACGATGGGCAGGTGCACGTCACCCTGACCTTCACCACCGCCGCTCTGCCGGCCGACCTGGATGTCTACGCGCGTCCGCTCAGCTACATCAATTGGGACGTGCGCTCGATTGATGGCGCGGCGCACGACATTGCGATATTCGACTCGACCAGCGCCGCCCTGGCGGTGAACACATCTGAGCAGAAAGTGACGTGGTCGCGTCAGACGGCTGGCGCGCTGACGGCGCTGCGGGTGGGAACGGAAGAGCAGCCTGTGCTTCAGAAGTCCGGGGACGACATTCGGATCGACTGGGGTTACGCCTACGTCGCCGCTCCGACTGCCCTCTCCACCGCCGCGATCGGCGGCAGCGCCGCCCTCTTTGATGCGTTTGGCAAAGATGGAAAGCTGCCCGCACAGGACGACGCACGAATGCCCCGTGCGGCTGGTGACGATCCGCCGGCACTGGCGTTCGCGTCCTCACTCGGGAAGGTCGGTGCGGAGCCGGTCTCGCGACATGTGATCGTCGCGTATGACGAGATCTTCGCGATCAAATTCTTTGGCAAATCGCTTCGGCCGTACTGGCGTCGCGACGGCGCAAGTCCTGCTGACTTGCTTCAGGCTGCCGAACGGGATTACCCCACGCTGGCCAAGCGCTGCGCTGACTTCGATAACGAGCTCATGGCCGATCTGACTAAGGTGGGCGGCGCCCGCTACGCCCAGATCGTCGCCCTCGGTTATCGCCAATGCTGGGCGGCGACCGGCATCGCCGCCGATGCGAACCGCCAGCCCTTGCTCTTCACCAAGGAGAACACCAGCAACGGCGACATCGCCACCGTCGACGTGATCTACCCCATGGAGCCGCAGCTTCTCTTCCTCAGCCCAACGCTGACGAAGGCCTCGCTGGTGGCGGTCCTGAATTACGCCGCCTCGAGCCACTGGAAATTTCCCAACGCACCGCACGACCTGGGCACCTACCCGATCGCCCGCGGCACCGACGACGGCGGCGAGGGAATGCCCGTCGAGGAAAGCGGCAACATGATCCTGCTCTGCGACGCCCTGGCGCGTCAGGAGGGCTCGCCCGAATTCGTCGCCCAGTGGTGGCCGCAGCTCACGCAATGGGCGAAATACCTCGAGAACTTCGGCCTCGACCCGGAGGAACAGCTCTGCACCGACGACTTCATGGGCCACCTCGCCCACAACGCCAACCTTTCGGTCAAGGCCATCCTCGCCCTGGCCGCTTATGGTGACCTTTGCGGCATGCGCGGCGAAACCGCCGAAGCGAATCGATATGCCGCGCTGGCAAAGGCCGACGCGGAGCATTGGGCGAAAGCGGCGTCGGACGGCGCCTGCTATCGCCTCGCCTTCGACAAGCCCAACACCTGGAGCCAGAAGTACAACCTGGTCTGGGACCGGATCCTCGGGCTCCATGTTTTTCCGCCGTCGGTCGCGCAAAAAGAGGTCGCGCACTACAAGAAGGTGATGCTGAAGTACGGCGTACCCCTCGACTCGCGCACGCACCTGACCAAGACCGACTGGTCGCTCTGGAGCGCGACGCTCGCGGAAGACCCCGCGGATTTCGAGGCCCTCGTCTCCCCGATCTACGACTACCTCACGCAGACCAGCGCCCGCTCCCCGCTCGTGGATTCCTACGTCACCGATGACCTCCGCAGCGACGGCATGCACGCCCGATCGGTCGTCGGCGGGCTGTTCATCAAGATGCTCGCAGACCCGGCGACGTGGAAGAAATGGTCGGCCCGCGATACCGCCAAAGTGGGAAAATGGGCGCCCCTGCCGGTGCCCCCGCTGGTGAAGGTGGTGGTGCCATCGTCGAAGGAACAGCCGCAGACCTGGAGCTACAGCACCGATCGCCCCGCCGACGATTGGACGAAGCCGGGATTCGACGCATCGAGCTGGAAGACCGGACCGGGCGGCTTTGGGACCAACGGCACACCGGGCGCAGTCGTTCGCACGGAATGGAATACCGCGGACATCTGGATCCGGCGCGAATTCGAAATGCCCGCCGGGGAATTCTCAAACCTCCAGTTCCTGTGCCACCACGATGAAGACGTGGAGATCTTCATCAACGGCGCGCCCGCCGGAACGGCGAGCAACTTCGCCTCCGAATACGAACCGCTTCCGATCAGCGGCGCGGGTCGGGCGGCGCTGAAGCCGGGGAAAAACACGATTGCTGTCCATTGTCATCAGACGGTGGGTGGGCAATACTTAGACGTCGGGCTGGTGGAGGTCAAAGAGCAGTAGTCAACGCCCCGTGGCGGTCTTCCGGCAAATTCAAGCCAGATATGCCGCTATTTCCGTGCCTGCATTGAGACGAGATAATGTAGGCATGCAATACACGGTGCGCGATGTTCCCAAATCACTTGATCGGGCCTTGCGGGCACGGGCGAAAGCTCGGGGCAAGAGCCTCAATCGCATTACGCTTGAGATATTGCACGAAGCCCTTGGGGTCGACTCGGCGCTTAAGATGGTACACACGGACCTCGATTGGTTTCTAGGGACGGGCAGAGAAGATCCTCAACTCGACCGCGCTCTGCGGGAAATGGATACGGTCCACTGACGCTGTTCGCACGTGATACCCATTTCGATTGTCTTCCGCAGGTCCCGAGGATCTGAACGTCAATCCAGCCAGTCGCGATTCTTCAGGCGTTCGGGGACGTACTCCTCGGTGACGTAGCTGATGTCCTTGGTGATGAGCGATTCGACTTCCATCTTGAAGCCGTTGCTAACCATTTTGGCGATTTCCTTCTGCCACCCCTTGTTGTCCTTGAACCAGGGGTAGGCGGCGATCTCGCTGGCGCGCTTGCGGTCGGTGTCGGCCAGGGCGATCTGGACGTCGTCGCTCAACTCGCATTCCTCGTAGTCCTTGGAGCGGACACCGAGGAATTTGGCGTCGGGGATCGCGAGCCGTTCGCTTTCGAACGCGAGGCTGATCGAGCCCTGCTTGATCACCGAGTAGATGTAATGCCCCCAGGGATCGCAGTCGAGCAGGCAGTAGATCGGCAGCTTCAGCTCCTCGTTGAGCCGGCGCAACAGCCGGCGGACGCCGCGCGGTGGCTGGCCGCTCCCTTCGGTCAGGATGCAGTTGTGCTTCTCCCAGAAGCGATCCTCGTTGAAGCGGCCCCAGACCGTGTCCTTCTCAACGTGCAGGACGAACTTCGCCTCGCACTTCTTGAACTGAATCACGTCCGGCTCGGTGATGCTGGGGACCGCATACCCGCCGGAACCCATCCGGCGGCAGTCGATTTCATCGCCGCTGTCGATAATCGTGATGTTGCCGACCATCGTGCCGCGCTTCTTGGCATAGATATGCAGCTCTTCGCGCAGCGCGCCCAGCGACACCTCGAGGTCCTCGAGGATCGCGTCGCTCTCATCCTGGGCGGCAAACGTCTTCTCCCCGTTGGTCCCCTGAATCGTGTGCAGGGCCTTGTAGAACATACCGCGGAGGCTCAGCGTCTTCTCGGCGTTGATCAATTGGCGGATGCTGTCGCCGTGCAGGACCGTCTGCATGAACTGCTTGGCCTGGTTCAGGTTGAACAACTCCCGGCTGGCCTTGGCCTCGCCCATCTGAAGGATGCCGCGTTTTCGGTTCCAGAGCGTATTGGACCGCGAGCGCGTGGGAATGGCCAGGGAGATGTCGCGCCCATTGAATGCCGAGGTGGCGACGTCGTCGGCGAGGTTGACGATCTTGCCGAGCGTCGCCTTGTCGCGAGCGCGGATGCGCTGGTTGACGCGATCTATCTTGGCGGCGACGGCGGTGGCAGCTTCGGATTTCTTCTTGGCCATGAGATTCGGTTCCGTTGGGTGTACTGCTCACTTGGCGGGAGCGACCTCAGTCTTTCTCGTGGCACGGGCGCCCCGCCGGTGCAATCTCCAGGAGCACGGGCGAGGCGCCCGTGACACGCGCTTGAATGTTAGAACAGCCCCTCTTCGTGGGCCGATCGTTTCGGCTTTCTCGATTTGGGCTTCGCGGACAGTTTCACGATATCGCCATCGACCTGCTCGGCAGCGGCCGCTTCATCGTTGATTGCCGCGCCCTCGCCCAGGTGGGCCGCCCGGCTCTCGACCATCACGACGCCTTCGTCGTTCTTCAGTTCCTCAGTCTCATCCTTGCGGACGGTCCGGCCTTCCTCGTCCAGGCGGGCATCGGCGATCGCGGTCCGCTTGCGCGCTTCGGCCAGAAGCGCATCGTAGAGGCGCTTGATATCGGTACCGTTGATCGCGTTCACTGCTTTGCTGATCTCGCCGATGTATCGCTCGAACACGTCACGCCGGGCCGCCTCGCGCTGCATCTTTTGTCGTTTGCGCAGGTACGCGCCGAGCTTGCGGCCGCACTCCATGAGCGCGAGCTTCATCTCCTTACGGATCTCGTCGTAGTCGGCGACCGCCTCCTTCGATTCGCTCGTGAACGGCACCCACACGCTGGCCATGTGAATCATTACCACCAGCGGCCCCACCGGCAGTCCGCCGCGCGGCTGCGAGAGGTTGTAGTTGCGCCAGCCGGTCTCGGTGACCGCCTTGAAGCTGCTGCACGCGCTTTGCTGGAAGAGCAACGGCACGCGATTGGCAAAACGGATCACGCGGGCACTGTCGTCGGCCGGCAGGTCCCCGCCGAATGCGATCGCCGCCTCGATCTGGAACGGACGGCCCCGATACACGTCCGGCTCACGGCTGCTGGCGGCGTAGAATTCCGCCTTCACGCCCTTGAGCATCCCCGCCAGCATCTGCCGAACGCCGATCGGCGCCAGGCAATCGGTGGGCGGCGGCGGTAGCTTCGCGTCCTGGAACGCCGCGAAGAGCTTCTCGATCTGCTGGGGATTGAGGTCCCCCACCTTGGTACGGCTGTGGACGCCCACCGCGCCGCAGAATTTTGACGCGCTGCCTGTGCTGATCCGGCTGAACTTCTCCTGAAGGAAATTGTAGAGCGTCCCGCCCCCCTTCATCGTCGCCTCGAAGTCGCGCAACATCTGGATCAGGATGCCCAATTCGATCCCCTTCGGATGCGGTTGAATTTCGCGCGTCTCCGGCGGCAGCGTATCGGTGCCGCGGGGGAAGAGGATCACGCCGTCCTTTTCGACCGTCGTCAGCGTCGGGTCGACGCCCGACGGGGCCGACGCATCGGCAACCCCATCGCCGACCGGCACGTGGGCGGCGCCGTTACTGAGGGATTCGGCGTGGACGGCATCGCGGACCGCATTGGCCAGCGGAAGGTCATCCTGCTCGTCGGCCATCAATCGTGAAGGCGGCACGAACATCACTCGCGCATGCGGGTTGGCGATCGCCGACAGTTCCAGGAACTCATCCACCGAGCCGCGCCCCTTTCGGTACAACCCTTCCAGCTCGATGCTAACGCTGGTGCCGGTGAGGAAGTCTTCGGGGTGCAGGAATCCCGCATCGCGCGTGCCGGTGTTGATCGTCTTGAAGCGCTGCGGGGGAAAGTCCGCCGTCTCGTCGTCAACCGTCACCTCGGCGCGGTTGGTCTTCGTGTTCATCGCCAGCTCGATGTGGTGAGCCGGTTTCTTGGCGCTGGGGCGGGTGTGGATCACCATCGGCTTGCCGGTGGTGATCAACCCGTACATGCCGGCGGCGCTGATGCCGATGCCCTGCTGTCCCCGGCTCATCTTCAGACGGTGAAACTTGCTGCCGAAGAGCAGCCGGCCGAAGACGTTCTCGACCTGCTTGCGGACGATGCCCGGTCCGTTGTCGATCACGGTCACGCGGTAGCGCGACTGCTTGGCGTTGGTCGGGCGGTCCGGCTGAAGGTCTTCGATGATCACCACCAGCGACGGCAGGATCCCCGCCTCTTCGCAGGCGTCCAGAGAATTATCGACCGCCTCCTTCACCGTGGTCAGCAGCGCCTTGCGCGGGTTGTCGAAGCCGAGCAAGTGCCGGTTTTTCGCGAAGAACTCGCTGACCGCAATGTCCTTCTGCTTGAGCGCCATCGTCTCAGCGGTTTCACGCGTGCGCATTGCGGAGGTCATCTTCGATGATGGGTTGCGAGAACCTGAGCCTGTTTTGGAAGTTTTTGCCATGAAAAGCGACGCTGGTTTATCCAAGACGAGGGGTGCGGACGGTCTGGCCATTACCCGTTCCTCCTATAGGGACCGCCACAAGAACAGCGCTAGCGGCCGAAAACATTATCGGCGGTGCGGCACGTAAATCTCCAGTAGGATCTCCACTGTTGTTAGCATATTGTATGGTACAGAACAGGTGATCGGCCAGCCCATCGCCCTCCTGTTCCCACCGGATCGCCGGGAGGAACTGCTGGGCTATCTGGCGGCGCTCCGCCAGGGCCATCGCGTGAAGCGCTTGCAGACCGCGGTTCGTCATAGGGACGGGCACATGATGCTCGCCGCCTTTTCACTCTCCCCCTTGCGGAATACGTCTGGGGCGATCGTCGGATCGGTCGGCTTTGCCCGCGACGAAACCGAACGTCAGTTGACCGACCAGGCGCTGCGTCAGAGCCGCGATCAACTGAAGAGCGTCACCGCCCACGCCCGCTGTATTCTCTGGCATGCTGAAGTCGTTTTACGCCCAGGAAGGAGTTGCAGGCGAAGCGCCTGACCGTTCAGCTCGATCCTTCGGCGCCGCGGCAGAGCCTCAATGCGGATCCGCGCCGTCTCCAGCAGATCTTCTGGAACCTGATCGGCAACGCCGTCAAGTTCACCCCGTCGGGTGGCACCATCACAATCCGCACGTCAAACCCCGCCGGACGGGATCCGGAAGTCCTGGCGGTCGAGATTATCGACACCGGCATTGGCATCGAGCCGCACGCCATGAGCCGACTCTTTCGCGCCTTCGAACAGGGGGAACAGTCGATCACGCGCCAGTTCGGCGGACTTGGGCTGGGGTTGACCGTCTGCAAGGCGCTGGCGGAAATGCACGGCGGCACGCTGAAGGCCCAAAGCGCGGGCCTCGGTCACGGCGCCACGTTCCGCGTCGAACTCCCCTTGGCCGCCGCGACCGCTCCGCCCGTCTTAGACAAAGCCGAACCGTCTCCGACGCGCCTCCGCCTGCTCCTCGTAGAGGACAACGTGGACACGGCGCGCCTGCTGGCGCGCCTGCTCCGCGGCATGGGGCATGAGGTCCGCACCGCGCACAGTGTGCAGGACGCGCTGGGGCGGCGTCGGTTGTACCGTTCGACCTGATCATCAGCGACATCGGACTGCCCGACGGCAGCGGCTGGGAACTGATGCAAACCTTGCGCGCCGCTCGACCGGTTCACGGCATCGCCCCGAGCGGCTTCGGCACCGAGGAAGACCGGCGAAAGAGCCGCGACGCGGGGTTCGCCGCACACCTCACCAAACCCGTCAACTTCCAGGACCTTGCCGCGACGCTGGAACGCGTGACGGCCTGCTCGTAGCTCATCTCGCTTTACGAGCGATCGTTCAGCATTGCCCCCACTGGTGCTGGTCGCGGTTTGACCTGAACGCTATCCTAACGTGCACGAACGGCCGTGGCGTTCGCCCAGGTTGTTCCTTACCCATGCCAGTCACCTTCGTCATCGGCCGCGCCGGAACCGGAAAGACCCATCGCATCTTCCACGCCATCGTGGAGTTGATGCGACAGGATCCCCTCGGCCCGCCGATTTACTGGCTGTTGCCGCGTCAGGCGACGTTCTCCGTCGAACGCGAACTCACCTGCGGCAGCGGCCTGCCCGGGTTCGCGCGGACGCGTGTCGTCAGCTTCGAGGAGTTCGGACGAGATGTATTCGCCGACTGCGGCGGAATCTCCATTCCCGAGGTGACCCCGCTCGGCCGGCAGATGATCCTCGGCCACCTGCTGCGGCGCGTGCAACCGGAACTGCGCTTCTTCACCGGCGTCGCGCGTCAAACAGGCCTGGCGGCCGAGCTGGATCAGACTTTCGAAGAACTCGAACGGGCTGGGAAGGACGGCTCTGACCTCGCTCGCCTGGCCGACGAACTGGAGGCCGCGCGCGAGCACGACCCGCACGCCGATCCTCTGCTCGCCAAGCTTCACGACCTGAGCCTGTTGTACCGGCGTTATACCGATTACCTCGGCCAGGAACGCCTCGACCAGCATCGTCGTACGCGGCAGGTGCTCGCCTCGCTGGGTTGCTGCTCGCTGCTCAAGCGCGCTGCGGTCTACGTTGACGGATTTCTCGAATTCACCGACTACGAACGGCGGTTTCTGGCGGGCGTGGCGAAGGCGGGTGCGGCGGTCGAGATAACCCTGCTGCTCGACCCCGACAGCGCGACGCTGCGCGACCCACACTCACTTCCGCTCGAGCTGAGCTTGTTTCATCGCGCGGAGGAGGCATACCGCCGTCTCCATTTCGCCTTCGCCGATGCGGGTATTGCCGTGAACCCCCCAGTGCTGCTTCGCGAAGCGCGGCGCTACACCTCGCCGGCGCTGGCGCACCTGGAGCGATCGGCGTTCGCGCCGCAAGCGGCCGCGTCCGAGGAAAGCGCAAGCCTCACGCTCATCCAGGCTCCCGATCGTCGCGCCGAAGCAGATGCGATCGCGCGGACGGTGCGGGCTCACTTGGCGCGGGGCGTCCGTCTGCGCGACATCGTGGTCCTGGTGCGCGACCTGGCCGCCTACCACGCGCCGCTCGAGGCCAGCTTCGCCGAGCACAACCTACCGTTGTTCCTCGACCGCCGTCGGACCGCGGCTCACCACCCGCTCCTGCAAACCCTCCGAGCGATGATCCGCGTCGCCCGGTCCGACTGGCCGCACGATGCAATCATGACGCTCCTCAAGGGAGGACTTGTCGGTATCGACCTCCTCACCGCCGACGGCGTTGAAAATTACGTGCTCGTCCACCGTCTCTTCAACGGCGCGGCATGGCGCGCGCCGGTGCCATGGGCCTATCGTCGCCGGCTTACCACCGCCGAGGGAGAGGAGGCCGTCGCAACGCCTGATGAAGCGGAGAAAGTGCGGGCTCTACTTGCGGCGGCGCTCGCGCCGCTTGAAGGCGTGCTGCACCCCGACGCAACGCTCCCGCTTCGACAGATCGCGGCCGGGATGTTCGGGGCATTCGAGCGGCTGGGCATTCGCAACGAGCTTTCCAAATGGACCAGCGAAGCCCGCGCGGTTGGACAAATCGAGCAGAGCCAGGAGCACGAACAGGTCTGGACGGAATTGATCTCGCTCTTTGAGCAGATGGTGGATTTGCTCGGGGACGAACCGGTCACGCCGGCCGACTTCATCGACATCCTCGAATCCGGCCTGGAGCGATTTGACCTGGCCCTCACACCCGCGACCGTCGATCAAGTCCTCCTCGGCCAGATCGATCGAACCCGCAGCCCCAACGCCAGAGTGGTGTTCATCGCCGGGATGAACGAAGGAGAGTTCCCCGCCGCGCCGCGCGATCATTCGTTGCTTACCGACCGCGAACGGCGCGAACTGGGCCAACGAAAGTTCCAGCTCGATGCGGGCCTCCACCGCCGTCAGTTGGATGAACGGCTCCTGGGTTACCTGGCGATGACCCGCGCCTCGGACCGGCTTTATCTCAGTCGTTCCGCCAGCGACGCGTCGGGGAAGGTGACCGCGCCATCGCAATTCTGGCAATCGGTCCAGGCGCTCTTTCCGAACCTCGAGATCACCAGCGTCGAATCGTGCGGCGAGATGGAAATCGAGTCGATCGCGACACCGCGGCAGCTCGTCACATCGCTGATGCGCTGGGCACGGTCCTCGGGCGGCCCGATGGACGCGGCGCAGACGCCATGGCCTGCCCTCTATCACTGGCTTGCCGGGCGTCCCTGCGACGACGGGGAATTCGACGTCGCCCGCTACCATGCCTGGAAGGCCTTGAGCTACCGCAACGAGGCCCATCTTTCCGCCGAGTTGCGTGCCGGATCGCATTCGAAGAACGGCGTTCTGTCCGCCAGCCCCTCGGAATTGGAGACGTTCGCGGCCTGCCCGTTTCGCCATTTCCTGCGATACGAATTGCAACTGGGCGCCCGCGCCGATCACGACGTGGGGCCGCAGGACCTCGGCCGCGTTTATCACGTGCTGCTGGACCGGCTCGTGGACGGGGCATTGCGCGCGGGCCGATCGTGGGACAGTCCCGGCTCGCCGCCGATCGATGCTAAGACGATCCGTGCTGCGTCCGCCGACATGGCGCGGGCCCTGCGCGATGACCTGAACCTCGCCTCCGCCCGCAATCGCTACCTTCTCGGCCGCGTCGAGTCGATGCTCGAGCGGTTCGTCGCCTTTCAACAGGAGATGCTCCGCCGCGGCAAGCTGCGCCCCGCCTTCACCGCCGTCACGTATGGCCACGGCGGCCGGATGGGCGCGCTGGAGTTGACGACGCCGGCCGGCGCACGGCTTCAATTGCACGGCAAGATCGACCGCATCGACATCGAGCCCGACACCGGCCAATGCACCGTGCTCGATTACAAGCTCGGCCCGGCCGCCCTCTCCCTTGGCCAAGCTTTCTGGGGAATCTCGGTGCAACTCCTCTCCGCCCTGCTGGCCCTTCGTGCCAACGGCCGCGAGCTGGCCGGTCGTGAGCTGGATCCAATCGGGGCGTTTTATCTCCGGCTGATTCGCCGGATCGAGGACGTGAAGCATCCCGATGAGGCCTTGCCGCTCGATGATCCAGCCCGGCGTCTGGCCACACCGCCGCGCGGCATCTTCGACACCCGCGCCGTGCCGGTCCTCGACAGCGAATTCACCGTCGGAAGCTCGCAGGTCGTGAAGCTTTTCGTGAAGAAAGACGGGCAGCTCGGCAATCGCCACCAGACAGATGCGGCGGAAACCGACGAGATCGAAGCCCTGCTCCAGCACGTTCGCGAACGACTAGGCCAACTTGCCGACGAAATTCTCGCCGGCCACATCGATATCGCGCCCTATCGTCTGAACCGTCTGACGCCCTGCCCGCATTGCGAATACCGAAGTATCTGCCGCTTCGAGACCCCGGTGAACCACTATCGGATGCTGCACACGGTCGGGCGCGAGACCGTCTTCGTGCCGTTGACGACTGGCGCCGCGAACGCCAAGCGCGCCGCTGATCTCAATAAGATCGGAGGGGGGCGATGATCGAGCGGAAGTGGACGCGGGAACAGCAGCATGGCATCACCGCGACGGGGCGCAGCCTCCTGGTTTCCGCGGCCGCCGGGTCGGGGAAGACCGCGATCCTGGCCGCACGCTGCGCGCACCTCGTGTGCGATGCCAACCCGACGTGTGAGGTCGATGAGCTTCTGGTCGTCACGTTCACTGAGGCGGCGGCGGCGGAGATGAAGTCGCGAATTCATCAGGCCCTGCGCGAGCGCGCCAAGCGCAACCCATCGGACCGGCTCACTCGCCAACTCGCCCTGGTTGACCAAGCACAGGTCAGCACGCTTCATGGGTTCTGCTCGCGCCTCCTGCGAGAACATTTCCACACCGCCGGGCTGGACCCCGGCTTCGAAATCCTCGACGGAGACGATGCCCAGCTCCTTCGGCTGGAAATTGCCCGCGACGTGTTTCGACGCCAGTACGAAGCGGATGACGGCGGTGAGTTCCAACGATTTGTCGACGCCTATGGCGACGGCGATGACGAGCGGCTCCTGCGTCGCGTGGTCGGCACCCACGAACTGCTCAGTAGCCTCGTGGACCCGCAGGCATGGCTGAACAACACGCGCCACCGCCTCCGCGAAGCCGCTGAAGGCCCCCTTGAGACCTCCGAGCTGGGCCAGCAGCTTGGCACGTTGATCAGCGATGGGCTCATCTCGCTTCGATCGCGCTGCGTGGCGGGACTGCGGCAGCTTCGCGGACTGGGCGGATTCGAAAAATACGAGCAGGTGGTGATCGAACACGGCCAGGCTATTCAACATTGGCGGGAGACGTTCGAATCGGCGGGGCTGGACGCGCTGACAGAGGTCGTGCAGGTCGAGTGGCCCCGGCTACCCGCCATTCCCTCCAGTGTTCCGAACAAGGATCTGGCCAAGTCGATCGTTGATCGCATCCGGGATGATTTCAAAACCGGACCCTGGCGAGACGCGTTGCGCTTCACGGCCCGGCAATGGCAAGACGGGGTCGCCGCCACTCTCCCGCACGCCGAGGTATTTCTCGACCTCGTCGAACGGTTCGGCGTCGGCTACCGGAAGGCAAAGAACGCATTACGCACGCTTGATTTCGTCGACCTCGAACGTTTCGCCCTCAAAGTGCTTCGCGAGGACAATGACGCTACGGCGCCTGCGGCAGCCGCATGCCTTTGTCATAATCGGTACCAGCATGTGCTGGTGGACGAGTATCAGGACATCAATGAGGTGCAGGACGCCATCCTCTCCCTGGTCAGCCGTGAGTGTCTGGCGGCACCTCGCCGGCGCGGCAAGTCGAACCCGGAGGATGAGCCCAACCTCTTCTGCGTCGGCGACGTGAAACAGAGCATCTATCGTTTTCGGCTCGCAGAGCCGGCCCGATTCCTGCGGCGTCTGGATGGATTTCGCGCCGAGGGCGGGCCGGGTGAAGTCATTGACCTCCGCTCTAACTTCCGAAGCCGTGCGCCGCTGCTTGAAGCGATCAACGGGGTCTTCGAACGACTGATGACCCGCGAAGCCGCGGACATCGCCTACGACCAATCGCATCGCCTCGCCGCCGGGCTGACTTTTCCCGACCCCGCGCCGGGCGCGGCGGCCTTTACCGGCTCACCGATTGAACTGCACCTGCTCCCCGCCAAGATTGGCGCTACGGCAGGAGAACCCGATTCCGCCGAAGCCGGCAGCGACGACCAGGACCTGGACCGCACCGAACGCGAAGCGCTCTTCGTCGCTTACCGCATTCGCCAGCTCATGGGCCTCGCGGGATGCGCCCGTGGCGAATCCGCTGCGATGCGCGTGACCGAGCGCCTGCCCGACGGCAACTTCGGCTCGCGACCCATTCGATATGGCGACATCGTGGTCCTCCTCCGTTCGATGCGGTTCAAGGCCGAGCAATTTGCCCGCGCGCTCAGCACCGCCGGCATCCCCGTCCGCGCCGACAGTTCCACCGGTTATTTCGATTCGATGGAAGTGCGCGACATGCTCTCGCTGCTACGGCTCCTGGACAACGAGCGCCAGGACATCCCAATGGCGGCGGTGCTCCGCAGCCCGCTCGCGGGTCTCGCCCAGCCGGAGGACGCCCTGGCGCGCGTGCGCCGCGCCTATCCATCCGAGCCGGACGGCGTTCCCTTCCACGACGCGGTCGTTCGCTACTCCAAGGAGCAGGACAACGAGCTGGCCGCATTGCTGCGCGACTTCCTGAAGGAGCTGCATGGCTGGCGCGAACTCGCCCAGCGTCGCCCGCTCGATGAGCTGATCTGGCGCATCTACCAGCAGAGCGGCTACCTCGCCTTCTGCTCGGGCCTGGCCGGCGGAGAGCAGCGCGTGGCGAACCTCCTTTACCTCCACGAGCGCGCAGCGCAGTTCGGCACCTTTCAGCGGCAAGGTCTCTCGCGTTTCATGCAATTCCTGGAGAGCCTTCGCGAGGAAACGGACCTGGGCATGCCTTCGGTAGCCAGCGGAGCCGACGACGCCGTCCGGGTGATGAGCATCCATCGCGCCAAGGGGCTCGAGTTTCCGGTCGTGATCCTGGCGGACCTGGGGAAGGCGATCAACCTCTCGGATTGCGAGGGATCGATCCTCGTCGACCGCTCCGCGGGAATGGGCTTGAAGGTTGTCGACGAGGAGAAGCAGGTGCGTTACCCGTCATTGGCGACGACACTCGTGAGCGCACGGCTCCGGCAGCAATCGCTGGCCGAAGAGCTGCGCGTGCTCTACGTCGCCATGACCCGCGCCCGCGAGCACCTCATCTGCGTCGGAACCGTCGGCGAGCAGGCGATGAATACATGGTCGAGCCGGTGGGCAACCCATCTGGGCCCGCTGCCGGCGGATGCGTTCCTGGGCGCGCGCTGCATGCTCGACTGGCTCGGCCCGGTCGCCGCAGCCACGCAGGGAGCAGCCCAACCCATTTTCGAGATTACGCTTCACACCCCCGAGGACCTTGCTGAGTGGAGCACCTCCATGGCGAGCGCTGCCCGCGGCGCAGATGGAACATTCGAACACCTGGCGGCGCTGGAGCCTCTCGTGCCGCCACCGGAAGCGCCGGAAAGCGCGAAGCGGCTCATCGAACGACTCAACTTCCGATATCCGTATCACGTCTTCACAAAGGTTCCCGCCTTTCAGTCCGTCACCGGACGCACCAAGGGCTCAGGTATAGAAGATTCCCTTCCAGCTGAAAAACAGTCTGACAAACCGCCGGAAGCTCCGCTGCTGTCCCTCCCTCGCTTCGTCGAGGTGGACGGCCGGGCCGCGGCGGCGGAGCGCGGGACGGCCACGCACGCCGTCCTGCAGTATCTGGATTTCGGCCGGCGCTGTGATGAGGCGGATCTCGAGGTTCAGATTGCCAGCCTTGTGGATCGACGGATTCTGGCGACGGCGGATGCGACGCGGGTCGACCGAAGCGCGATCGCCTGGCTGATGAACAGCGAAGTCGGCGCGCTGTTGCGCACGCACTCGGCCACGCTCCGCCGTGAGATCCCCGTGAACTACCCTGCCCAACCCGAGCCGGCGCCCGGCGGACCAGATTCGCCCCCCGCCGAGCCGCTCGACCGGATCATGGTGCGCGGCCGTCTCGACGTCGTGATCCCGCTGCCGTCGGGCGGCATCCTGATCGACTACAAGACCGACGATGTCAGCGGCGACAGAATCGATCGTCGCGCCGACGAATATCGGCCGCAGGTGAACGCCTATCGGGAGGCGATCTCGGCCATTACCGGCTTCCCAATCGCGCGGGCACTGCTCGTCTTCTTGACGCCACGGCAAGTGCGAGAAGTGTGAGCTTCTGTCTCTCATTCTCCCTCTCCCGGAGTACCGGGAGAAGGAGAATTGAACTCGGTCGCCTAAAGTGTCACGCACCCCCCCAGCCGCCGGCGTGCGCGTTGTGGCATCGGCCGGCGGGCGTATGATCGGATCGGTGAGTACGGACATTCGCCTGGTTGCGATCGATCTGGACGGAACGCTGCTGGACGCTTCAAAGAAAGTGTGTGGGCGGGCCGCCCGGTCGTTGCCGCGCCTGCCCGCGATCGGCGTGCGCGTCGTGCTCGCCTCGGCCCGTCCGCCGCGCAGCGTTCGTCATATTTACCAGCAACTGAAACTCGACACGTGGCAGATCAACTACAACGGCGCGTTAATCTGGGACGAGCCAGGCCGACGCGTCGTTCGGCACACGCCGATGGAGCCGGCCCTGGTCAGCGCGATCGTGCACCGGGCGCGCGACATGTTCGAAGAAGTGCTGGTGAGCTGCGAGATCCTCGATCGATGGTACACCGACCGCTTCGACCAGGCCTATACCACCGAAACCGGACGCCTCTTCAAGCCGGACCGGGTCGCGCCGCTCGAGGAGTTCTGTGCGCAGCCCGTGACCAAGCTGCTGCTCCTGGGGAGCCCGCAGCTCATCGCCCGGCTCGAGCCGCTCCTCGTCAGCGAATTTCCCCAGGCTTCGGTGCTCTGGAGCGATCCGGAGCTGCTCCAGGTTATGAACTCCGAGGCGAGCAAGGCCGCGGCGCTGCGGCGCGTTGCCGCTCATTACCGGGTACCCTTGAAGAACGTGATGGCGATCGGCGACGCCGCCAATGACGTCTCGATGCTCGAGATCGCTGGCGTCGCGGTCGCGATGGACAACGCCAGCGCGGTCGCCAAGCGCGCCGCCCATTGGGTCGCCCCCTCACACAATGACCACGGCGTGCACGCCGCCCTGGAGCGATACATCCTCAAGAAGTCCCACTAATCCACCTCCCCGCGCCGCCTCAACTCGCCCAATTATGCTCCCCTATCTCATCAGTGACTTTCCGGGCGTCGGCGGCGTGATTAAGCAGCGCGCTGAAGACTTCTTCGTTCAGGAGGTCCCGCTGTACGAGGCCTCCGGGGAAGGAGAGCACGTCTACTGCGAGATCCAAAAGGTCGGAGTAGCGACGTTCGACGCAATCGACCGGATTGCGCGAGCGCTACGGATCCCGTCGCGCGATATCGGATACGCCGGCCTGAAGGACGCTCGCGCCGTCTCGCGGCAGTTGCTCTCCATCGCAGGGACCACTGAAGCGGCGGTTATGGGCCTTGAGCTGCCGAACATCACCGTGCAATGGGCGGCGCGGCATGGCAACAAGCTGCGGATCGGCCACTTGGCCAGCAATCGCTTTGCGATCAAGATCCGTGAGGTGAGTCCGACCGACGTGATCAAGCTCCGTGCCCCGCTCGATATGCTACAGCGCCGGGGAATGCCAAATTATTTCGGCGAGCAGCGGTTCGGACGCCGCGAGGACAACGACCGCCTCGGTGCTGCACTCGTCCGCGGCGACGATCGGGAAGTGCTGCACGGACTGCTCGGCAGCCCGCGATCCGGCATCGACGACGGCCAGACGTTCCAGGCCCGCAAGGCGTTCGATGCCGGCGACCTGGAGGCGGCGATGAAGCATTGGCCACGCCGTTGCGGAATGGAACGTCGCATCCTGCACCGCCTGATCAAGACGGGGCGGCCGGGCGCGGCGGTCCGTGCCGTCGATCAACGGTTCCGCAGGCTTTGGGTTTCCGCACTCCAATCACGGATTTTCAACGGCGTCGTCGCCCGTCGCATCGGCACGCTCGACCGATTACTGGACGGAGACCTCGCCTGGAAGCATGACAGCGGCGCCTGCTTCGCCGTCACCGACCTCGCGGCCGAGCAGCCGCGCTGCGACGCATTTGAGATCAGCCCCAGCGGCCCGCTTGTCGGCTATCGCATGACGCTCCCGGCGGGCGAGGAGCTTCGGATCGAGCGGGAAGAATTCGCGACCGTCGGGCTGAGCCCCGAGAACTTTCGCGGTGATGAAGGCGCTCGCTCCAAAGGGGCACGCCGTCCCCTCCGCGTTCGGCCGACGGACGTCGAGCTGGCCGCGGGTGGCGACGAGCACGGCCCGCACATCACCGTCGCGTTCACCCTGCCGCCCGGATCGTTTGCCACGGTGCTGCTCCGCGAGCTGATGAAGAGCGAGGAACAGGAGACGACGATGGTTGAGGCGGAAGGATCAACTAATTGACTCCGTGCTGAGATTCGCGGTATCGCTCTCAACTATGCGACGTCCCCCTCCCATCGCAGAGCTCATCAATTTCCCGGTCAGCGGCGGCGTTTGCCTGGTCGCGATTGTGGCCACCCTCTGCAATTTCGCCCACTACAACATTGAGCCGCTAACGACCAACTACCTCGCATTCCACGGCGAGCCCTGGCGGCTGATCTCGAGCATCTTTCCGCACGTTAGCCCGCTCCACCTGATCTTCAACGTGTACTGGACGTGGGTGTTCGGGTCGATCGTGGAGTCGACGTATGGTTCCTTGCGGACTGCGCTGCTCATGGCGCTGCTGGCCGCGGGTTCGTCCGCCGCCGAGTACGCCTTTGCCGGCGGAGGGATCGGACTTTCGGGGGTTGGGTACGGACTCTTCGGATTCCTCTGGGTGCTCAGCCGGTATCACCCGGAGCTTCGTGACGCCGTGGATAAGAACACGGTCAGTCTCTTCATCATCTGGTTTTTCATCTGCATCGTCCTGACGATTTCCGGGCAACTCCCCGTCGCCAACGTGGCTCATGGCGTGGGGTGCGGGTTGGGGGTTCTCTTCGGCTTTGCGGTCAGTGGGCCGAAACGCCTGCGCCTGATCCCGCGCTTCGCACTGCCGATTTGCGCGGTGTTGATCGTCCTGTGCGCAACGACCGGACGCGTTTGCCCACGCCAGGGCGATGAAGGGAGCCAAGGGGCTGAGTGGTGACCAGCAGTCCGGGGATTAGGAGCGAGATGCACATCAAAACCGAAGTGCGAGACTCAGGAATCTTCGGCAAGGGGCTTTTCGCCATCGAGCCAGTCCGGCGGGGGACGATTGTCTGCTTCTTCGCGATCGGAGCGCAGGTCATCACCGAAGACCGCTATCTGGACGCGATTCGCAACGATGAAAAGCAGATCGTGCGAACGGGCACCCGTTTCCTCGGCAGGTACTTCACGGTTGGCAACGAGCAAGAGCCGTATACTTTCATCAATCACTCGTTTTTACCGAACCTGCTTTGCCATTGCGGTATAGTAATGGCACGGCGTGATATCGCGGTTTCGGAGGAGTTGACGCTGGATTACCGGTATCTGGTCGATGACACGGAGGTTGGGCTCTATGCCGATGCGGCCAGTGGCCGGGTGATCCGCGGTTTATCGGCCCGCCAGACGTTCCTGGACACTGCGCGACAAATGATCGAGTTGCTCGAATCCGATGAACAATGGCAAGGCTGAGCCCGACCTCGATGGCCGTTATGGGGTTTGTCGCGTGCGGCTGGCTGGTTCATGATGCCCCGCGCGATGGTCGCGTGAAGTCTGGCGCGTGATGGAAACTGGGAAGATGTTGAATTCCGCCCAATCGTTGCCGGCCAGCGTGCGACCGCAGGGATTCGACGGGCCAGCAGCTCCGAAGGTGAGCGAGCCAGTGGCGGGCGAGCGTCGTCGGCACAAGCTGATTGCCGCCGCGATGCGACGGCTTTACCGGGGCGACGCGGAATACGCTCACTTCGGCCAGACTTCCCCGGCGAGCCAGGGCGCCGACCTGTGCGATTATCATTTCGCGGTCGAGGACGAGCCGCACCTGCCCGACGATGTCTTCGGTCGTCTTCGCTGGGGTGGGCAGTTCGTCTACATCTCGACCGATCGCGAGAAGGTCGCGGCATTACCCGATCGGTTCCGCCAGCGCGGCTTCGTCCCGTTGCACGGGCCGGCGCCGATGCGCCTGGGCCTGCGGATCCCGTTCATCTCGCCCCGAGCATGGTATTTCGCGGCGAGAAAGGTCTTCCTCATCCGGCCCCGCGAGATCTCTGACCGCTTTACGTACCATGTGCAGCTCGTGCCGCGCGATACATCACAGGGCAGCGACATCTCGCCCGCGGATCTGTCGGTCTCCCACGCCGATTACGTGGTACTCAAGGAAATCCCCACGCTCGAACGGGTGATCGGACGGCTCCGGGCCCGGTTCACCGACCTGCCGCACGCGGTGATCGAGCATCGCGCCCGCAACTTCACCGAGAAGATTTTCCCGCTGTTCCTCACCCGCGAGGCGGCGATGCTCAAGGTGCTGGAGCGCGACCTTCCCCCCGCCTACATCGGGAGGTTCCCGCGCTGCCTCGCCGTTGAGAAGGATAGTCGCGGCTACGTGCAACGGCTGTGGATGACCTGGCTGCGAAACGCCGGCGAACCGCTTTCGCAGATCGAGTTCGCGACGCAGTTCGCGGAGCTGCTGCACGTGCTTCACGATCGGGTGGGGATCGTTCACCTGGACCTGCGCCTCGATAACGTGGTGATCACGGAGAAGGGAGTCAGCTTCGTCGATTTCGGATCCGCGGTGCGAATGGGTGAAAACATCGCCGGCAACACGCTGCTGTCGACGCTCTTTGAAGAGCTGATGCGCACGAGCCAGATCCAGCGCATGCTCGAGCGGATGACCAAGAGCGGAACGGTCACGTCGAAAATACTCCGCGAGGCGTACGGGAAGGTGGATAAGGCGGTGGACCTCTTCTACCTCGCCGTGCAGATGAATAACCCCACCGGCAACCCGGATCTCCGCGGGCTGATCAACGTCAATACCGCAAGTCCACAAGCCGCGGCGCTCGCCCGCCTGCGGCGTGAGATCCTCGTCCCGAAAGATCCCAACCATCCCGCCTATCGCACGGCGGGTGAGATTTACCAGGCGCTTCTCAGCCTGCGCGCTTCGTTTAATCATCACGGGAGTCCCGCTAAATCGGCATGAGCGCAAGCCCGCCGCAACCCGCCCATCGCACAACTGGCGTCCGGCTGGCGGAGATGAGCTGGGTCGCGGCGGAGCGAGTGCTGACGCCACAAGCCGTCGTCGTTTTGCCAATTGGCGCTGCTTCCAAGGAACACGGCCCACACCTGCCACTTTCCGCCGATTGGATCCAGGCGGAATATCTCGCCGGCGCGCTGATGGCCCGGTGCGAAGTCGTGGTGGCCCATACGCTTGGCTACCACCACTATCCCGCATTCAGCGAATACCCCGGCTCGATAAGCCTGCGCGAATCGACCGCGCGCGACCTCGTGATCGACATCTGCCGCAGCCTCGCCTCCTTTGGCCCGCGCCGCTTTTACGCGCTCAACACCGGTATCTCGACGTTCGGCCCGCTGGCCCAGAGCGCCACCGAACTCCGCTCCGAAGGAATACTTCTTCGCTTCTCAGATATCGGAATGATAGAAGCCCCACTGCGCCGGCAACTCGCCCGCCAGCGCGTCGGCACTCACGCCGACGAAGTCGAAACGTCCCGGCTGCTCTACATCGCGCCCCAATCCGTTGACATGAAGCTGGCCGTGAAGGACGACCGCGCTGACGGCGGCACCCCCCTCACCCGCACGCCCGGCGGGAAAGGCACCTACTCCCCCACCGGCATTTGGGGTGATCCGACACGCGCGACGACTGAGAAAGGGAAACGTTTCGTTGAAGCGCTCCTCGATGGCATCATCGCCGAAATCGAATCACTTCGCGCCGAAAAAATGTAATCTCATGAAAGGCTGTCCCCCTGCCGGCGTTACGATGCCGGTGGTGAAGCTTTACCAAGGAGACAGCCGTGAGAATAGAGACGAAGGTAACCCAAGTGGGTTTGGATAACCACAGGAATTTCAGCCGTCTGAC
>JBBSDP010000023.1:0-74317 GCA_038240605.1 Tepidisphaerales bacterium
CTTCCGCACTCTTGAGAGTGCGGCCCCATTGAAGCATCGACCTGCACGCCGCCCAGGTCCCAGAGCGACCCCGTCCGCACTCTTGTGAGTGCGGCCCCAGTGAAGCAACGTAACGGGATTCGCGCCCCAGCAAATAGACGAACCTTCCGCACTCTTGAGAGTGCGGCCCCATTGAAGCATGCCAGTGGCGGCGGTGGCGATCGTCGCCCGCTGATCCTTCCGCACTCTTGAGAGTGCGGCCCCATTGAAGCCACCGGGCCGCCACCCTCGCCGGCAATCTCCAGCTTCCTTCCGCACTCTTGAGAGTGCGGCCCCATTGAAGCGACGTGCAGATGGATCGACGCATCGACAGCCGGAGACCCTTCCGCACTCTTGAGAGTGCGGCCCCATTGAAGCACGTTCTGGTCAGTGGTGAGCTGGTACCGCTCCGCCCCTTCCGCACTCTTGAGAGTGCGGCCCCATTGAAGCGTACTCCTCGCAGATGGCCAACTCGTCAGTATCCGCCTTCCGCACTCTTGAGAGTGCGGCCCCATTGAAGCGACGCCATCAGCGAGGTGGGGAACAACGCAGCGCAGCCCTTCCGCACTCTTGAGAGTGCGGCCCCATTGAAGCTTCAAATGCGAGCAGGCCGCCCGCGCGAATCTTCCCCTTCCGCACTCTTGAGAGTGCGGCCCCATTGAAGCGTCGAGCGGAGACTGGACATCGGCACGACCTTGTGCCCTTCCGCACTCTTGAGAGTGCGGCCCCATTGAAGCAACGGTCGCCCTGTCCCAGCAATTCGATTGCCATCCCCTTCCGCACTCTTGAGAGTGCGGCCCCATTGAAGCGTTCAGCGCATCATCGATGCTCTTGACGCGGGCGGCGGCCTTCCGCACTCTTGAGAGTGCGGCCCCATTGAAGCAGTGACCCGCTCGCCTCCGCCCAGGCGACGACGATCGTTCCGCGCTCCGCGGCTCCATCGAGTGGTTCCCTGCTCGGCAACGTGCGCACCGGCTGGCGCGCCACCCGCGCTCGATGGCGCACTTGCGATCTTCATTCGGAGTTTCGGGGCCGTCGCCGCGGTCCCGGCGGCAAGGGGGCGCGGCGGAGCGCCTCGCCAATGCAGTATTACCCGGTCACGGGCAAGGCGCCCGTGCTACGAAAAATTGCGCCGTCCGATGCGGGGGTCGGTGCGAAATCCCTCGTTCACCAACGCCCGGGTTGTGCGCCATCCCCACCCGCACGGCGTCACTTGCCGCTCTTCACTTCGATCTTCGAGGCGGTCATGGTGTATTCGATGGTGACCTTCGCGCCGACCTTCAAGTCTCCCTTCACCTTCGTGCCGTCATGCCGATCGATTTCCCATTTTTGAGATGCTCCAGAGATGGATGTGGGTCCGTCCCATGCCGATGCCGGCACGTTCGGGGTTGCGACAGTCGTAGCCGGGTGCAGCGCCGGTTCGCTGCGCGAATTACGGAAATAGCGAATTACGGAAAACCCTTGTCGATTGTGACCTCGCTCAACGACTTGGGCGTGACCCAGATGCCGGCGGCGTGGCCGTCCATGAATAGGACGTTCATGCGGCCGCGATGGCGGAGGGAGTCAAACATGCTGGGCGTGCCGGCGCCGTTCCAGGCATAGGCGTCGGCGAGGGAGCAGTCGGGGTTGTGGTCGTAGATGTCCAGCAGGAGGTCGGGACCGAACTCGATTCGCGGCAGGCCATCGGCCAGGAAAAAGGTGAGGGCGGGGTCGCCGATGCGGGAGAGTGCGCCGCGGGCGCGGTTGTGGCCCCAGACGCCCCCTTGTCCATTGTCGGCCCAGCCGAGCGCCGCTTCGTTGAAGACGTAGCTCGACCAGATCGTCGGGCCGGCCCAGCCGCTGTCCTGGATCGTGCTGCCCTGATGCCCCTGGCCATCGTTGTCCGAGGGACAGGTGAACATGGTGCGGACGACGCCGGTCGATAGGTCGGCGGAAAGATTGGCGGCGGTGTCGGTGCGAATCGTCTGGCCGAGGTAGGAAGCGAGGGCCGCGGGGATCGGCATGCAGCGCAGGTTGGCGCCGTCGGTGAAGTAGACGTAGTGCGCCTGCTGCGTGTCTCCCACGCCGGCGGCGGTTGCGCCGCCGGGATCCCAGAGGTGGCCGGCGATCGGGAAGTGCTGGCGGTGCTCGGCGGCGTGCATGAGTGCCGCCTCGCCGATGGAGCGGAGGTTGGAGAGGCAGACGATTTCCTTCGCCGCCGCCCGCGCCGCGTTCAGGGCCGGGAGCAGCAACGCAATCAGGATGGCGATGATGCCGATCACCACCAGGAGTTCGACGAGGGTAAAAGCGTTCCGACGTTTCATGAAGTGTATCGTGCGTTGGAATTATATCGGACACTTTTGATTCGGAAACAAGAATTCTCGATTCCGGCTCCCTTCCTTTGGGAAAGGGAGGCCGATGCCCTCGTTCATTGGCCTTTGAGCGACGCTCATCCTCGTGCACGGTATCATTTCGCCCCAACGTGACCGAACCCCTGCTCGACACCTTGAATGCATCCGGCGTTCGGCCACCCATCGGCCCGCCCCCTCAAATCGTTATCGTCGGCGGCGGGCTGGCGGGCATGGCGGCGGCGGTGGGGTTGGAATCTTGCGGGATCCCCGTCACTCTCCTCGAAGCCCGCGCCACCCTCGGCGGCCGTGCCGGATCATTTCAGGACCCGCAGAGCGGCGAGGAACTGGATAACTGCCAGCACGTCCTGCTGGGGTGCTGCACGAACCTGATCGATTTTTATCGACGGCTGGGTGTGCAGGATCTGATCCGCTTCGAGCGGGCCATTCACTTCGTGGATCCGCAAGGCGCGCGCCACGACCTGTGGGGGCTGCGCGGCCTGCCTGCGCCGCTGCACCTGGGGATATCGCTGGCCGGGTTCGGCGCGCTCACCTGGGGAGAGCGGATTGCCCTGACTCGCGCCATGCTCGCCATGCTGCGCATGGGACGCGAGGGCCGTCTGGCATTGGCGGATCAGCCCTTCGGTCAGTGGCTCGACGAACAGCGCCAGCCGGCTTCGCTGGTGGACAAGCTCTACGAGCCGATCCTCGTCAGCGCGCTCAATGAGAACGCCCGCCGGGCGAGTGCTTCGTATGCAATCCAGGTCTTTCAGGATGCGCTGCTTCGCCACGCCGGTGGGTACGTGGTGGGGATGCCCTCCTGCCCGCTCGGACGTCTCTATGCCAAGCTCCCCTGCCGCGACGTGCGACTTGGGGCCCGGGTGAGCGGGTTGGAATTTGCCGATGGAACAGTTCGCGGCGTACGGCTGCTGGACGGACAATTCCTGCCCTCCGACATCCTTATTCTCGCGACCAATCACCCAACGGTAGGCAAGTGGGTCCCGCCAGAGGTGTCGCAAGGAGACGCTCGACTGGCGGGGCTTGAACGGCTCCAGAGTGTGCCGATCCTGGGGGCGCATCTCTGGTTTGACCGCCCGGTGCTGAGCGAATCCCACGCCGCGCTCATGAGTGGGCCGCTCCAGTGGCTCTTCCGGAAGGACAGCGAAGGTCGCGCGGTGCACGGCGTGATCAGCGCCGCCCGCGACTGGGTCGGGCAGGACAAAGACGAAAGTCTCGCCCGTTTCGCCGAACAGGTACGCCGTACGCTGCCGATGGCGCGAGGGGCCAGGCTGGAGCGCGGCGTGATCGTGATCGAAAAGCGGGCGACCTTTTCCCCCCTGCCCGGCGTGGATCGCGACCGCCCCGCTCAATCGCCAGGTCAAACCGGCATCCGCAATCTGTTCCTGGCCGGCGACTACACCCAAACCGGCTGGCCCGCGACAATGGAAGGCGCGGTGCGAAGCGGCTACCTCGCCGCCGAAGCCGTCCAATCCCACTTGTCGCCAGGGCAGCCCGTCAACAGCCGACTCCTCCAGGATGACCTGCCGGCCGAGTGGCCGGCGCGGTTTATGGAACTGGTTCGAATGCCGTCTTAAGTGGATCGTGGATCGGCGCGACAAAAGTCGGCTGGCTCGAACTTCCATTACGTGCTAAACTTTGGGCATGCAAGTGGACCGCGAAATCGCAATACTGGATCGGATCTTCGATCCGCTTGAGCGATGTTTGACCGATGAATCCGCGCGGCGGCTCGTGGACTTACGGGCCGATCCGTCGGTTGAATCGCGCGTCGGAGAGCTGGCCGCCGGGGCCAATGAAGGTTCCCTTACACCCGAAGAACGGCTCGAATACGAGGCATACATCTCGGCTTCTAATACCGTCGCAATTCTACAGGCCAAAGCGCGCCGGATCCTCGCTAACCACAGTGCGGCATGATCGACGCGGCCACACGCAGGCTGGTGGCTCAGCGGGCGGAGAATCGCTGCGAATATTGTCAAGATCCATCAGGACCAGGATCCCTACTTCCGATTTCACGTCGAGCATGTCATCGCGCGGCAACACGGCGGCTCCGATGAACTCGACAACCTTGCCCTTGCCTGCCACTCCTGCAACCTATTTAAGGGTCCGAATCTGACAGGTATCGCGCCGGGGTTGACCGAGGTGGTCCGCCTGTTTAACCCACGCATCCAGAAGTGGTCGCGTCACTTTTCCGTCAAAAATGGGATTGTCGCTGGAAGGACCCAAATCTGCCGCGCAACCGTTCATTTACTGAAGATGAACGCCATCCGCCGGCTCCTGCTCCGACGTGGGTAATACCTGTGGGAGCTGATTGAGACTCGCCGGCCAACCCGCTCGACGCCCTGAGCGAACATTTTGCCGTATCGACTGTATTGAGCGCTGGCGGGTCCGCTGCCTGGGGACCGTTTGCGGACGCCGGCTTGTGTTGAGGGCTTTTGATGACGGCAACGATGATCAAGTTTGTCTGTGGCACCTGCGGAGAACGCTTGAGCGTCCCGGAGCGCTTTGCTGGCCGTAAGGGGGCTTGTCCCGGGTGCGGCGCGGTGAATCGAGTTCCCCTGCGCGGCTTTGCCGAGACCGCCACGCCTCCGGCCCGGGCCGCCACCAGCGAACGGACCACGACCGCCGCACGGGTCAATGGAAATGGGACTGCCGTCGCCAGGGTTCACGGCGGCACGGCCACGGTGGTTGCCCCATCAGCGCCGGCCCATCGTGGTCCGATCGAGCCGGCGGTGAAGCCGGTTGAGGCGCCTCCTTCGCGCGTCCGTACCTTGCTCGATCCTCCGCCACCGGTCGCACCACCGGTTGCGCCGCCGAAGAAGCGGTCGGCGCCGGCGCCTCAGCCTGAGCCAATGGCTCCGGTCAACGGCAATGGGCACGGCAACGGCAACCCTTATGCCTACGTTCATCCGCTGGTCGAGGCGGTTGCTGCCCCGCCGTCGGATCTGGCCGACCCGCTCTTCATTCCTGCGCCCCCGGTCGTGCTGACCGAAGCGGATGGCGCCGCGCCGCGGAATCACGGCGTGCTCGCGGCCGACGAGCTGACGCCGGGCGAACGCTGGAAGCGTGCCTGGGAAGAACCCCGGCAAGGCGGCCTCGCCCGAAAGGTTCTGGGAGCGATCCTCTCGAGAGGCGCGACCGAGGAGACCGCGACCCGGACGACGGCTCGGGCGCGAACGCTGGATGACGGGTTCTCCCTGCCGGCCAAGATCGGCATGCTTCTCGGAGCGGTTACGGGTCTGGTGGGGATGATCTACCTGGTTCTCTACTTCCTGCTCTGGTCACATCTGAATATGAACCCGTAGTTTGCACAGTCAACGCGACGTATGACGGATGACGCCTGGCGCGGCCATATTTTACGGCAATAACCTGGATATCAGAGTCGAGACGGTGCGGGAGCGTTGTCGCGGCACCGCGTCAACCGCTTCCTTACGGGCGCGGCTCTGAAATGCGACGTCCTCGATGATTGCGCACACACGAAAATGGCCACGCCGAAGACGCCAGTTTGATAGTTTGCGATTGTAGCCGTGGGGGGCGTTGGGTAATCTGAGCCGGTCTGCACTGAACGCGATGCCCGCTCGATGCCTCACTCGCGCCTGGGAGGTCCCATGAAATCCGGCTTCCTCCGCTACTCGTTGACGATCGCCGTGCTGCTCGTCGCTAACGCTCCATCGCGCGCCGGCGCCGCGGAGCGGCAGGTCCTGAAGTTCAAGAATTCGTCGAAGCTGCGGATCGAGGGGAAAGACCACCTCGTCGTGCTTGCCGATACGTCCCGCGGTCGCGCGCAGCGGCTCGTCGTTCCCAACCAGGATGCAGACGGGAAATTCGATCCCGTGGAAGATCAAGCGGCGTTCGTGAAGCAGCTTCGGGCCGGGGAGCTGATCATCGCCGAGTGGGAGATGGCGGGGCCAGCCGAAATGGTGAGCGCGATCGCACGCTATTCACCCAAGCCCGGCGAGTTGACGCCGCACGGATACCTCTTCAGGCATACCGAAAAGGCGAGCGACGATGCCCCGGAGCTGACGGTCGTCTTTGAGAAACTCGGCGAGATCATCCGCGCGATCATCCCCGCCCGGCAAGGGGCTGACGGCATTCCCGTGGCCGACCCCACGTTCGATCCGGTGATTGCCAAACTGCGCGAGGGGGATCCGGTCTGGGCGGAATTCTCAAGTGACAAGCAGCCGAAACTTCTCAACCTGATGCCCTGGAGCGAACCGCAACGCGGCAAGCTGGTCAAGCTCGAGCCGGCCGATATGAACGGGCAGAAGGGGATGGCGGCGCAGATCGATAACGGCGGCGCGAAGCCCGTGATGCTGCTCTTCCCCGGCGCCATGCAGGACGGGAAGTGGATTACGGATACCCGCCTTCTCGCCGGAGCGCACCGGTGCAAGCCAGGCGGCGAGGTCCTGTACCGCGTACAGGAAATCGACGGGCAAAAATGGCTGCGCGAGATCGAGCCGGTTCCCCAACCCCTCGCCGCCCGCCCCACCCCCGCGCAGGGCAACGGTCGGAGCAACACCGACGCCAACGGACTCCCCCGCCCCCGCATCCCCGGCGGCGGCACGCCGGGTGTGGGAGGCGTGGGATTCTGACTGAATTCACTTGCCCCGGGCCGGCTGTGTCGCCGGATCGGATGGCATTCGTTGCGGATGCGAAGCATCTGCGCGATCACGTTGGCGGTGGGCTCGTCGCTCAAGCCGCGCTTTCCCAGAGCCATCGCAGCGGCATCTCCAACCGTGTCGTCTTCCATGAGCTTCAGCAGAGCGACGTTGTGACTGACAGCAGGTCCGGCAGCGCCAAGGCCGCCTCTGGCCCGAGTTTCTCAAGGTCGTCCGCAGCTTCGCGGATGTGGTATCTTGAGATGCTGCTCAGGTCGCGGATCGCCGTGAACAGACGCGGGTCGGCGTCAGGCATAATCGCCTGAAGCGCGCCCAGAGCGGCCTTTCGGTCGTCGTCATCCGGCCGACGCAATTCATCCAGAAGACAGGGAACCGATTCGATCGCGAACGGGCCAAGGCCTTCCAGTACGCTGCTGGCGGTTTCGCGCGTCTCCGGATTACCGGTTTGCACCATTTCTTCGATGGACGGAATGATCGATGCCGCATGTTCGGGCAGCTCGACCAATGCGCCCGCCGCTACGGCACGCTTGAATGCGCTTGGGGAGGAGAACTGATGGAGCAGTTCCTTCACCGCTTCGTCGGAATGAATCTGCTTCAGCGCAGTCATCGCATGTTGAGCCAACGTCCCCCGGCGAACCAGTTGGTGCACCAATTCCTCAACGGCTTGCGCAGCGTTATCGGGCGATTTCGCAAGCTCCTCGCAGGCGCGAACTTTATCCTGAAGCGTTGCCCGGTCATCGTCGAGGGTCTTCCGCAGTTCCTGAACCTGTTCTTCTCGCGCATCGTCGGCGCAGATTTCCCCCTCTCCCGGTACGCCGGGAGAGGGTTGGGGTGAGGGTCTTGCCGGGAGCTAACGTCCGTCGTACTCGAAATGCCCCTCACCCTTCCCCCTCTCCCGGAGTACCGGGAGAGGGGGAAGGGAAGAACGAAGTTCGCCACAATCAAGCGTCACACCCCCTTAAAGCCAGCGTTGAACCTAAAGTTTTGCTTGCTTTCGCCACTTGGTTTATACTGGTCTAGACTGGTCTGAACGGAGGCACAGTGAAACGAGTTGGATCATTTGAAGCTAAGACGCATCTTCCCGAGCTTCTCCGTCGCGTGGAGGCCGGAGAAGGGATCATCATCACACGACACGGACAAGATGTGGCACAACTGATCCCTCCGCCCTATACGCTGGCAAAGCCTGACACGGCTGATGCGATCGCGCGCTGGCGCAAGGCTCGGCGGGGCGTGAAGCTTGGCGGCCTGAGCGTTCGTAAGCTGATCGAGGAAGGCCGACGCTGATGCGCTGGGTTTTCGACGCTTCCGTGACCCTCGCCTGGTGTTTCGATGACGAACGAACCGAGGCGACCGAAACGTTGCTCGACCGTTTCTCAACGGAACCTGGAATCATCCCACAGATTTGGCCGCTGGAAGTGGCGAATGTCCTGGTGTTGGCGGTGCGCAAAGGCCGCCTCTCCGCTTCGAAGCGGGCGCAATTCATCGCGATGTTAAAAACACTGCCAATTCAGGTAGATCCCGCGACATCAGACAATGCGTTCACCTCGATCGCAGAGCTCGCCGACGTCCACCATTTGACGAGTTACGACGCCGCGTATTTGGAACTGGCGGTCCGGCTTGATCTCCCTCTCGCCACGCTCGCTGATCGCCTTCGTAAAGCGGCCAAGTCCGCAATGGTTCCACTGCTCTAGCGGATACACAAACCCCCTACCGCGCCACCCGCCGCTTCCCCCGTGCCGGCGATTTGGGTTGCCAGATCTTCTGGCGCTCGGAGTCTTCCTCGCCGGTGAAGGCGGAGCCGCTTCTTATCGTGGGGGCGCCTTTGATCCCGTTTAGCTTGTCGCGGAGCTGGGCGGCGCGCTCGAATTCGAGGTTCTTGGCCGCTTCCAGCATCTCCTGCTCCAGCAGGCGGATCAGCTCCGTCTGATCGAATTCTGATTCGTTGGCGTGGATCGCTTCCTGGGCGGTGCGGCGAGCCCTCACCTCCGATTCGATGCTGCTGCGGATCGCCTTCTTCACCGTTTGCGGGGTGATGCCGCACTCGGCGTTGTAGGCGATCTGGCGCTCGCGACGACGGGCCGTTTCGTCCATCGCTTTCTTCATCGCCGGCGTGATTGTGTCGGCGTAGAGGATCACCTTCGCGTTCACGTTTCGCGCCGCACGGCCGATCATCTGGATGATCGAGGTCTCACTGCGCAGGAAGCCGGCCTTGTCGGCGTCGAGGATCGCGACCATCGACACCTCCGGCAGGTCCAGTCCTTCGCGCAGCAGATTCACACCGACCAGCACGTCGAAATCCCCCTGCCGCAGGTCCTTGAGGATCTCGACGCGCTCCAGCGTCTGGATCTCGCTGTGCAGATACCTTCCGCGGATCCCGGCTTCCTGGATGTAGGCGCTGAGGTCTTCCGCCAGTCGCTTGGTGAGCGTGGTCACCAGCACGCGCTCGCCGAGTGCGGCGCGGGACTTGATCTGCGCCAGCAGGTGCGGCACCTGGCCCTGGGCCGGCTGCACGATCACCTCGGGATCGATCAGGCCGGTCGGGCGGATCACCTGCTCGACGACCGCCCCGCCGCTGTTTTCCAGCTCGATCTTGCCGGGCGTGGCGGTAACGTAGACGACCTGATTCCACATCTGCTCGAACTCTTCGTAACGCAGGGGACGGTTGTCCAGCGCGCTGGGAAGGCGGAAGCCGTGCTCGACGAGCACTTCCTTGCGCTGGCGGTCGCCGTTGTACATCGCCTTGAGCTGCGGCAGCGTTACATGCGATTCGTCGACGACCAGCAGATAGTCCTTCGGAAAATAATCGATCAGCGTGTACGGCTTCTCGCCGGGCTTGCGGCCGTCGAGGTGACGACTGTAGTTCTCGATGCCGGAGCAATATCCCACTTCCTGCATCATCTCCAGGTCGTACTTGGTGCGGGCGAGCAGCCGCTGTGCCTCGAGCAGCTTCCCCTGGCCGCGGAGCGTCATCACGCGCAGGTCCATCTCCTCGCGGATGGATTCCACGGCGCCTTGAAGGCGGTCTTCGGGCATGACGTAGTGGACCGCCGGGTAGATGAAAAGGCTCTCCTCGCTCTTGAGCAGCTCGCCGGTCAGCGGGTTGATCGCGTCGATGTTGGTGATCTGCTCGCCGAAGAACTCGATGCGGTAGGCGAACTCCTCGTAAGACGGGTGCAGCTCCACCACGTCGCCGCGCACGCGGAAGGTGGCGCGCTTGAAGTCCATGTCGTTACGGCTGTACTGGAGGTCGATCAGCTTGCGGAGCATTTCGTCGCGGTCCGTCTCGACGTCCTTGCGGATCGGCAGCACGCTCTTCTTGTATTCCATCGGCGAGCCGAGGCCAAAGATGCAGCTCACCGAGGCGACCAGCAGCACGTCACGCCGGCTCACCAGGTTGCTCGTCGCGGAGAGGCGCAGGCGGTCCAGGTCGTCGTTGCGGCTCGCGTCCTTCTCGATGTAGATGTCGCGCTGCGGGATGTACGCTTCGGGCTGGTAATAGTCGTAGTAGCTGACGAAGTACCCGACGGCGTTGTTCGGGAAGAGATCCTTGAACTCCTCGTAAAGCTGCGCCGCCAGCGTCTTGTTGTGGCTGATGACGAGGGTTGGCCGGTTCACCCGGGCGATGGTCTGCGCCATCGTGAACGTCTTGCCCGAGCCGGTCACGCCCATGAGCGTCTGAAACTTCTGCCCCTCGTTGATCCCCCTGGCCAGCTGATCGATCGCCTGCGGCTGATCGCCCTGAGGTGAGAACGGGCTGACGACTTGAAAATCACTCATTGCACTTCCCGCGAAGAAAAAAGATCGAACGGGAATTATACGCTACGGCGTCGTCGTCGGCCGGGCCGCATTGGGGAAGATCAGAAATGGTTCGAGGTTGGCGACCATCGACGCGCCGATTCCCCTGATGTGCAAGAGGTCGGCGCTGGAGCGGAAGGCAATGGGGTTGCCCGGGTGGGCGAGGGCGAAGCGTTCGCGATAAGCGACGATCTCGCGAGCCCGGTTCTGGCCGAGCATTGGAATCGCGGCGAGGGTCTCCCAGTCCGCCGAGTTCGGATCGGCGCGGTCGGCCAGTTCCGCCGCCCGCGGCGCTGGGGCGTCAGGCGCGTCGCTCACGTACTGGCAGTTGAGCAGAACGCGAACGAACAGCACGAGCACGAAGACGCAAATCAGCAGGATCAGGGCCCGCCGTTGGCTGGCGGTCCAGATCATCGCATCGTCGTCGGTAGAATTCACTTCTTTGCCGGCGGCTGCGCGGGCTGGCGAATTTTCTCGCGCAGCTGCTGAAGGCGTTGGAAGACCGGCTTTGGGCGAAGCATGTCATCCATCAGTCCGCCGCCCGGCAGCGTCTGGTGCATGTCGGCCAGATCCGCCCATGCAATGCTTTCGACGAATGGTTTGCTGAGGGCGATCTGATAGACGGCCTCGAGCCATTCGGCCTGGAGGGTCGGATCCCAGGGTCGGTGCCAGCGTCCGCCGTGGGAGGGATCACGTCGGCCTTCGGAGATGTCGCCGGGATCGGGCGTGGCGCGGCCGGGCACGCCCACCGCGGTGACGAAGACGGGACGGCCGAGCGTGGAAAATTTGTCGAGCAGGCAACTGATCTGGAAAAGGTCGCGCTGGAACATGCCCGGCGCCGGCACGCCCATTTCAATTTCCAGGCCGAACGCCTCGAAGCTGATGCCCGCCTGGGCGACCATTTCCGCGTAAAGCAACGGCGGCACGCTGGCACGGCCGCGGGCGTGGTACTCACCGAAGGGCTGCGTGATCGTGATGAGGGTGCGCGCGTTGGGGATCAGCGTCTTGACCTGCGCGATCAGGAGCCGGGTCAGCTCGATCACCTGCTCGAAGTTGAGGCGGAAGGCGGCGTTGGTTGGCAGTCCGGCAACCACGTTCCAGGCCGCCACGGCCCGTCGGTAGCGCTGCACGACCTTCTGCACGTACTCGTAGGCCATCTCGCGGAGCATGTCGAAATCGTGCTCCCAGATCACCATCCAGTCGGGCACGCTCGCTTCGTCGAGCCGGATGATCGGGCCGGCGATGACCGGCACGCGCCGCTTGCTCAGCAGTTCCATCCACTGGTCGATCGGCTCGCTCTCGAACACATGCTCCTGCGGCATCAACTGCTTCCAGGGGATCGGCATGACCGCGTAGTCAAACTGGCTCGCCGCCAGCTCCTTGTATCGCTCGTTGGGAATGGAGGGATTGACCCGGCCGCCGAAGACGTGGCGCACGAATCCGCTTCCCGCTTTTCGCCGGGCGAGCAGCAGATCGGAATGGAAGACGGCCAGTTGTTCGGAGAGGTCGACGCCGATTTCCATCGCCCGGTCCGCCAGCTTGGCAGCCTCGCCGGGCCGATCGAGCATGCCGAGTGCATCGGCGAAGAGGTTCTGCGCTTCCTGGAGGCGGGCGGAGAAGCGATCGGCCTTGGGGAAGTCGAACAGGTTCCAGTCTTCCTGCTTCTGCATGATCTTCATCAGGCGGAAGCGGGTGAGCTCGACGTTGAGGTTGTACGGCTTCTCGCGCGGCTGGAGGCGGGTGGTCTCGAGGATGAAACATCCCAGCGGACCGACATCCCAGAGCAGCGCGACGCCGCTGGCGTGTTCGTCTTTTCGGTTGACGACGAGCAGTCCATCGCGGAAGGCGACGTCGCCGCCGATCGGCACGCTCTCGGGGCCAATGGCCGTCGCCGCCACCGGCTCGAACGCCGTCAACCGCTTGCCGTCTCGATAAATCTCGAACCTGATGGGCATATCCGCCGCCGCGGCGCGTCGTCGCTCCCGCGCCGTCGCCCCGGTGTGCGGGCATCTTAGCAGAGATGGATGCGGGGACAAACGATGCGTCTGAAAGCTCGGGGGTTAGACTCGACATCCGACCTGAGCGACATTTCCACCCCAGCCTCATTTAGCTAAATGCTGTCCAGAATACGCTGCACGACAGCGGTATCGACACCTCTGCTCAGATTTACAACAGCGACGGCAGGTTCTCCGTCCAGCGAAATAACATCTTCATCGACCCAATGGGAGATGCGGTCATTCCGAAGCGCATTCGTAACGGCCTCAAGCTGCTCCTGCGCGACCATCAGATAAGGGCCAGCAATCCCTTCGGTATGAATGATGATGCGTTCGCGAGTGATGGCGTCGATCATATGAATCGATTTCCGGTATCAGATCGTAGTCAGCCTGGGCGTGTAAACAAACTCTCCGACCGCCGTGAACATCCACGGCGTTTTTACTTTCCCCCTCGGGCAAATTACCTTGATACGCATGCCGACCGCCCTGCTCCGCAGCAAGCTCCCGTTCCCCGTACGGCGGGGGAAGGTGCGCGACGTTTACGACCTGGGGGACTCGCTGCTGATCGTCGCGACCGACCGCATCAGCGCGTTTGACTGCGTGATGCCCAACGGGATCCCCGACAAGGGAAAGATCCTGACCGCCCTGAGCCTCTTCTGGTTCGAGCGGTTCGCGGACCGCTTCGAGAACCATCTGCTGGCGACGGCGGTTGGCGATTACCCGCGCGAGCTGCATCTGTTTGAAGACGAGATCGACGGCCGCTCGATGCTCGTGCGCAAGGCGCAGGTCATCCCGATCGAATGCGTTGCCCGTGGGTACCTGGCCGGTTCGGGATGGAAGGAATATCAGCAGACGCAGACCGTCTGCGGTATCAAGCTGCCCGCCGGACTGCGGCAGAGCGACCGCCTCCCGGAGCCGATCTTCACGCCAGCCACCAAGGAATCATCCGGCCACGACATCAACATCAACTTCGCCGAGGCCGCTCGTCGCATTGGACAGGACGTGGCAGACGAACTGCGCACGCGCACGCTGTCGCTCTACACGCAGGCGGCCGACGACGCCCGAGGCCGCGGCGTGATCATCGCGGACACCAAGTTCGAGTTCGGAAAACTTCCCGACGGGAAGATCATTTTGATCGACGAGATCCTGACGCCCGACAGCAGCCGTTTCTGGCCCGCCGTCGATTATGCCCCCGGCCGCGACCAGGAGAGCTTCGACAAGCAGTTCGTGCGCAACTGGCTGGAGGCGCAGCCGTGGAACAAGCGCCCGCCCGCTCCCGCCCTGCCGGCCGAAGTGGTGGAGGGGACGCGGGAGCGATACCTCCAGGCGTATGAGAAGCTCACCGGACGGAGCCTGGAATTCTAAACTTCAGCTCGATGAATTCAATGGCGCGAATATGCCTTACTGGGGCCAATCTGCGACGCTTCTTGGCTCTATTCCTCAGGGTCACCCTTCTCTGTAACGCCGGTCGTTGCTTCGCCGACCCTACGACGATCGTCACCCCGAAAACGATCTCCGACGTCCTGATCAATCCCGGCAAAGGATGGATCGTCTACGGCTCACCCCACGATCATCCGAAGGAGGTGCTGGCACTTTGCTCCACCGCCTATGACCGCTACGAGTGGTCGGACGTGGAGCCGGCGGAAGGAAAGTACAACTGGAAACCAATCGACGACCAGTTGGCCGAATGGAAAACGGCGGGGAAGAAATTCGCGTTCGGCGTGATGTGCCTGAACAGTCATACCGAATCGGCTGGCGGCTACTCGACGCCGAAATGGGTCTTCGATGCAGGCGCGAAGTGTTCGTCGATCGATCTGAAGACGCTTCGAGACCCGTATGCTGGCAAGAAGGGGATTCACATCGTCCCCGACTTTTCCGATCCGATTTTCAAAGCTAAACAGAAAGCATTTCTGGCCGCGCTGGCCCAGCGGTATGACGGTAACCCGGATGTGGCCTTCATCGATATCCGCGCCTATGGCAACTGGGGCGAGAACCACATGTGGCCGTTCGATGTTCCGGACATCAGCGCGGCAGATTACCGCGCGATGATCCAGACACACATGGACCTGTTTCACCGAACGACGTTGGAATTATCCGCCGGCAGTCATCATTTCGACGCGGTGCTCGACTGGGCCGCGGAGCGGGGCGTCGGGATTCGACGGGACGGCATCTGCGGCAACTCCGACGGCAGCGAGTGCGCCCGCTCGCTCGGACACGCCCCGGCGGTCTTTGAATTCTTCGGGTCCTACACCTGGATGAAGCAGAACGGCTGGTGGGACGGACGGCAGGACAAGGATGGCAACGGATACCGCCTGGTCGATTGTGTCGAGAAGGGCAAACCGAGCTACATCGGGATGAGCCAGGGGGACGACGCCAGGAACCTCGTCGCCGCCGAACGCCCGATGGTTGAACGGCTGGCGAACCGGATGGGGTACCACCTGTCGCTGGCGCGCACTGAGTATCCGCAGTCTCTGACGTTGAAATCACCGGCATCATTCACGTTGGATTGGCGCAACGACGGCGTCGCACCGGTCTACGTTCCGTGCGCCCTGGCGATCGCGCTGCTCGACGACCATGACGCGCCGGTGGAAATCGCCTGGCCCGCCGGCAGCGCGCCGGCGAAGTGGCTCCCTGATCAGACAACGCGGGAGACTGCGATCTGCACGTTTGCGCAGGCGCCGCCGGGGGTGTATCGCTTGGCGTTTGGGCTTGTGGAACACGATCGATCGACGGCGCCGTTCATCCGACTGGCGAACGTGCAGAGAACGTCGAATGGGTGGCTTGTGGTGGGAAATGTTGAGCTGCGTTCGCCCTGAGAACCACTGCGTCGCTATCGTGTGTGATCGATGAGCCGTTGGAGCCACCGAACGCCGTTGTGGATTTACCTGCTGTGCGTCCTTGGCATCATGGCGACGGCGGCATTGATCGAGTTCAAGATGGGCCGGTTGCCGATCTGCAAATGCGGCACGGTTCGACTCTGGGCCGGGAACGTGAACGGTCCGGAAAACTCGCAGCAGGTCGCCGACTGGTATTCCTTTTCGCACATCATTCACGGGTTCGCGTTTTACGGACTGATGCGGTTGCTGGGACGCGGGCGCTGGCCGCTGGGGCTCTGCCTGGTGCTGGCGATCGGGATCGAGTGCGCCTGGGAAGTGATCGAGAATTCAAACGCGGTCATCGACCGCTACCGCCAGACCATGTCCGCCGACTACTACGGCGACAGCATCCTCAACTCGATGTGTGACGCGCTCTTCGCGGTGCTGGGTTTCGTTCTGGCGGCCTACCTGCCGGTGTGGGTGACGCTCGCGCTGATCGTGATCATGGAAGTCGGCGTCGGCTACGCGATCCACGACAACCTCACGCTCAACATCATCATGCTGATCCACCCCTTCCAGTCGATCAAACATTGGCAAATGGGCGCGTGACGGGAGCGGCCCGGGCCGATGAAAATGTCGCCGTGAATTCCGTCGCTTCTGTTGCGCGTGACGAACCGCAACTCACCTACAGAGCCGCGACCGTGAGGGAGTCGTGTGCGTGGAACCGTGAACACCACTCCCTTACGGTCGCGGCTCTGAAATTGCGAGGCGCAACAGAATCCAATCGCGCTCCCCTGAATGGCCGCGGCCAAGATTCGGTCACTTTCATCAGTCCAGGCGCGCGATCCGGCCCACCCGGCCCGGATCGGTCGTGAGATCCTGTTTGCGGGACAACCTTGCGCACGGCGTGTAACATGGCCCGCGATATGGCGAGCTTGAACTACCGAACCGCCGGCGAATCGCACGGCAAGGCACTGATTGCGTTAGTCGAGGGATTGCCAGCCGGCGTGCCGGTTGATCAGGCGTTGATCGATGGCGAGCTGCGCCGCCGCCAGGGCGGCTACGGCCGCGGCGGGCGGCAAAAGATCGAGACGGATCACGCGGAATTTCTCACCGGAGTGCGACTGGGGCGGACGATCGGGTCGCCGGTCACGATGCTCATTCCCAATAAGGACTCCCGGCTGGACGACCTGGCCGCCACGCCGCCCCTTCATCGCCCGCGTCCCGGCCACGCGGACCTCGCCGGCTCGATCAAGTGGCTGACCACCGACTGCCGGGAGACGCTCGAACGTGCCAGCGCGCGTGAGACCGCGGCGCGGGTGGCCGCCGGGGCGCTGTCACGCTGCCTGCTGCGGGAGTTCGGCATCGAGGTCTTCGGTTTCGTCCGTGCCGTGGGGCCGGCGACAGCCACATTCGAGGTCAGCGCCGACAACTGGCGCGAGCTACTCCAGCGGCGCGAAGCATCGGACGTTTACTGCCCCGACGAAACCGTCGGCGCGGCGATGCGCGCGTTCATCAACGACCAGAAGAACGCCAAGGACACGGCGGGCGGCATCGTCGAGGCGCACGTCTTCGGCTGCCCGATCGGCCTGGGCTCCTGCATGACCTGGGACGGCCGGCTCGATTCGCGCATCGCGGCGGCGGTGGTCGGAATCCAGGCGTTCAAGGGGGTTGAGATCGGGCTGGGCTTCGAGGCGGCGCGTCGGCCCGGTTCGCAGGTTCACGACGAGATCGGCTTCGATCCACGGCAGCGGCAGACGCCATCGCTCGGCTTCACCCGCGGCGGCAACAATGCCGGAGGGCTCGAAGGGGGCATGACCAACGGCCGGCCAGTCGTCGTCCGCGGCGCGATGAAGCCGATCAGCACCCTCGGCAAACCGCTCAAGAGCGTGGACCTGAACACGAAACAGCCGTCGGAAGCGGGCTGGGAGCGCTCCGATATTTCCGCGATCAGCGCCGCGTCAGTGGTGATGGAAAACGTGATCGCCTTCGAGGTCGCCCGCGCCTTCCTGGAAAAATTCGGCGGCGACTCGCTCCCCGAACTCCGCGCTAATTACGACAACTTTCTCACCGTTGCGCGTCGCCTGCCACTGACTTAATACGCGAGCAGTCGGGGCAACGACCGGTTCATCCTCGGCACGCACAACGTTACAACGGCGGAAGCTTGGTCAGTTCTGTCGCCGCCGAGTAAAGGATTTTGAGCAAATGCCGCCCCGCTTTCTCGTAGAGTAAATCTAATCCGAAGTTGTATCCGCACGGGACCTGCACGGTTCCATCCGGTCCGGTCCATGGGTATTCACAGTTTGATGGTTGACGCCCGCCGGCGTCGATGGCTGGGGCAAGCAACTCGATTTTACGCGCTAACGCACGAATTGAATTAATCACCCAAGTGCGGTCGGATTGCGGTCCGCCAGTTTCCTGAGCGAACTGCTGGCGGGCGATGACAGGTAACGGACCGCTGATATACGCGTGGCTACTGCGGAGTGTTTCTGGATCGACTCCCTGGCCGCACAGGTACGCCTTACAAACTTTCTCGCATGCCATCTGTAGGAAATGCAACTGTTGACAGTCGGGCACATCGCTGTGTTCGAGAATTCTGTCCCTCGCATGCAGGTCGGCGAGCGCCTGCCTAGCGTAGGCAATACGCCACTCGACATACGAGGCGCTCATCTCGGTCCCGCCGGTACCGCCTTGGCGAATTCGTGCCCGAGTCTCCAACCATTTGGTAGCGAGTTAGGATCGCGGTGAAGTCGTTCGTACTCACGCGGCGTCACCTCAACGATGACCGACGGATAATAGATGCCGCTCTCGAGGTGCGCCCCGAAGAACACGGGGCGAATTCCGTCCGTGGTTGTGTTTTGGTTCACTTCCAGCAGCTTGATCGGCTCTTTGACATCGACCTCTCGATCAGGTGCCGCGATGAGTTGAACGATAAGCTCAATTCCTGGCTCAATCGCATAGTGTGCATCGGCCAATCGTTGAGCGACGGCTTGCTTCGATCGATCCATGTCAAACTCCAAACAGAGGACCTCCCTATCGTATGAGGCGCTGCCCCTGACGGTCAAAACCTGAGCGCAAACTCATCGTTGGATCGCCCCGCCAGTCCTCCCGCCCCTTCGATCTACTGATTAGTGTACACCTTATGCCTCGGCCGGCTGCGGAGGATTTCGGCCTTGCCCCAGGCGACGACGCTGACGAATTCGGGGCTCTTGAGGAATGCCTCGAACGCCTGCTTGGTTTCCCACTGGCTGAGGATCAGGAAGCTGCCGACCGACGCGACGTCTTCGTACATGTGCGACTCGATGTGCCCCGCCACCGTTTTGAGGTGTTCCAGCACGCCGAGAAATCCCTTCTTCAGCTCCGCTTCCTTGCCCGGGATCGCCTCGTAATGCATGCCGATCGTCGTCATCATCGCGGATGATCGTAGCGACAGGTCCGTCCGGCTCAAGGGTTGCGCGTGCGTCGATACTTGCCGCGCGCGCTCCACGTCCGCAGAAATTCACGGGGATTGATTTAACTTGCGCGGCACGAGCATCCCCGTTGACCGGTCCTGAGCCTTATGCCATGCTCCCTGCCCCATGAAATTTGAGGGTCTCCGCGCATGAAGATTCGAAAGGCGGTCATCACCGCAGCCGCGCCGAGCCAGCGCGCCCTGCCGCTGCAATCGCTCGTCGACCGGGACGGGGTCCAGAAATCCGCCCTGCGGATCATCCTGGAAGAGGCCGCCAGTGCCGGCGCCGAGGAAATCGGGCTGGTCATCAATCCGGGCGATCAGAAAGCTTATAGTGAAGCCGCCGGCGATTTCGCAAGCCGGCTTCACTTCGTCGAACAGCCCAACGCGCGCGGATATGGCCACGCCCTCCGGTGCGCCAGGGCGTTCGTCGGCAACGATCCGTTCCTCCACCTCGTCAGCGACCACCTCTACGTCAGCCGGGCCGCCACACGCTGCGCCCAGCAGCTTGTCCGCGTGGCTGAAGCGGAGAGCTGCTCGGTTTCCGGCGTACAGCCGACGCGCGAAAACGAGATCACCTATTACGGCACGCTCGGCGGCCGGCGCGTGCACGGACAGAACCAGCTCTATGAGGTGGAGAACGTCATCGAGAAGCCGACGCCCACCGAGGCCGAGCAGACGCTGATCGTGCCCGGGCTGCGCGCCGGGAATTACCTCTGCTTCTTTGGGATGCACGTGCTGACGCCGTCGGTGATGGGCCTGCTCGAGGAATGCATGCGCGACCTGGCGGCGGGCGATCGGCTGCAGCTCTCACCCGCCCTGGCGAAGCTGGCCACGCGCGAGCGGTACCTGGCGCTGGATGTACAGGGAGCCCGCTACAACATCGGCGTGCGTTACGGCCTGCTCTTCGCCCAGCTCGCCCTGAGCTTCGACGGCAACGATCGCGACGAGATCCTCACGCAGATGGTCGAGCTGCTCGCGAGCCGGGAGCGATCGGCATAGAAATCCCTGTACCCGCTTTCACTGACCGTCACGAGAATGTCTTCCGAACTGATCCGCATCATCACCGCGCAGGAGCCCGAGGTTCGCGACCGGTCGCTGGACGCGTTTTGCCAGGATGCCAGCCTGGCGCAATTGCTGGTGGAATGCGAAGCGCTCGACGCCTTCCGCCGGCAGAGCGGCAACCTGTACGAGCGCGTGCGGGCCCTGTTCTTCCTCTACGCGATCCATCGCTTCCACATCCCCCGCAAGGCGGGCTGCCCGGCCACCGGCAAGATTCCGTTCGACGGGTACGGCAAGCTGCTGAACCGCCGCTTCGAGGAAGCGATCGACGTCTTCCTGACGGCGCAGCACCACGAAGGCCCCAGCGACCCGATCTCCAGCGCCCTCGCCGCCGCTTATCACGATCTCGGATTCCAGACGCTGGCCAACCAGGTCCGCCGCAGCGTGCGCTCGGTGCGCGGGAATCAGTGGATGTTCCGCGTCGGTCATCCGGCGGATCAGCCATTGCGCCTTCGCCCGGAATTGCTTCAGCGATCGGCGAGCGACGGGTCATTCCCGATCCTGGCGGAGACGACGCCGGTGCGGATGGACCTGACCCACAGCGCCTGGAGCGACATCTTTTTCCTGGGGATGGATTACCCGCAGGGGGCGCGGGTGCTGAACATCTCGATCGACCTGGCGGTGCGCGGTCGCGACGCGGCGCCCAAGCCACCCGTCGAAGCGTACCTTCGCGTGATCGATGAGCCCGTGCTGCGGCTGGTGAGCGTGGACTTGGCCGCCCACGCCGACATAACGAATCTGCCGGAGGTCTTCGACTTCGCCAAGGATTACCTGGGATTGCTCAAGGCGGCGGTGATCGCATCGGGCATCGTGCCGCCGGGGCTGGAGGGCTCCGGTCGTACGTTGGCCGAATTGCTGTCGCGCGTGGTCGGTCCGGGCCTGGGACTGGAGATCGTCAGTAGCGTCAACAACATCCCCAAGGGATCACGGCTGGCGGTGTCGACGAACCTCCTGGGGTCGCTGACCTCCGCGTGCATGCGCGCGACCGGGCAGGCCAAGAGCCTGACCGGGCCGCTCCGCGAAGAGGAACGCCGGCTTGTCGCCGCCCGCGCCATCCTCGGTGAATGGATCGGTGGATCGGGGGGCGGCTGGCAGGATTCGGGCGGTGTGTGGCCGGGAATGAAGCTGATCACCGGCGCGCCGGCATGCGAGGGAGACCCGGAATTGGGCGTGAGCCGGGGCCGGCTCCTCCCGACGCACAAGATCCTCGATCAACGCGACGCCCCCGAGTCCGTGCGGCAACATTTGCAAGAAAGCCTCGTGCTGGTGCACGGCGGGATGGCACAGAACGTCGGGCCGATCCTGGAGATGGTGACGGAAAAATATCTGCTGCGCTCCGGACCGGAATGGGAAGCGCGCGGCAAGGCCATCGGCATCCTGGATCGCATCCTGGGCGCGCTGGCCACCGACAACGTGCGCGACGTGGGTGCGGCAACGACGGAGAATTTCTTCGGCCCGCTTCAGGCAATCATCCCCTGGGCCAGCACGCACTACACGGAAACGCTCATTGCCCGCGTGCGCGAAAAGTTCGGCGCGGATTTCTGGGGATTCTGGATGCTCGGCGGCATGTCGGGCGGCGGGATGGGATTCATCTTCGCGCCACAGCGCAAGCAGGCCGCACAGGACTTCCTCCAGGAGGTCATGAGCCGGACCAAGCGCGAGCTGCAAAACGCCCTGCCGTTCGCGATGGAGCCGGTCGTCTACAACTTCGCGATCAACCCGCACGGCACCTTCGCCCGGCTCTTGAACGGCGACGATGCGCTGCTCCCGCCCGGATATTACGCGTTCATGGCGCCGCAGTGGTTGCGAACCGATCCGCGGCAGCTTGGGCCGCTCCGCCGGGCCGAACTGGACCGCTTCGGCGCCGCCTGTCGTGGGGACCCGGCGCTGGCGGGCATGGTCGAGACGCTCTTCGATCGCCTGCTGCCCCGCGGCCGGACGAGCGGCGGCACGACGCAGAGCCTCAGCGAGTTGCTCACAGAGCATGGGTTCGACAACTCACAGCACGAGCAGATTCGCCTGGACCTGAAGAACGGCCGCACCGGTCTGTCGCAGAACCGCCTGCCACCCGCCACGCCGATTCACGACGTACGGCCCGAGGATGTCGTTGACCTGAGCGAACCCGACCGGCCTGATGGCCGCGAACAGTGGCGGCAGCTTGGCACGCGGGCGCTGCGCGAAGGGGAAGTGGCGGTGGTGAGCCTCGCCGCCGGCGCCGGAAGCCGCTGGACACAGGGGGCCGGCGTCGTGAAGGCGCTGCATCCGTTCTGCAAGTTGGGCGGCCGCCACCGGACGTTCATCGAAGTTCACCTGGCCAAGAGCCGTCGCGTGGGCCGCTTGCATGGCGCGGCGCTGCCGCACCTCATCGCGACCAGCTATCTCACCCACGAGCCGATCGAAAGCTTTCTGGCCGCGCGCGAGGGATATCAATACCCCGGGCCGCTGGTCCTGTCGCCCGGGCGGACGGTCGGCCTGCGAATGGTGCCGACGGCGCGCGACCTGCGTTTCGCCTGGGAGGAAATGCCGCAGAAACGGCTCGACGAGCAGCAGCAGAAGGTGCGCGACAGCCTCCGTGCCGCGCTCATCGGCTGGGCACAGCGCACCGGCGAGGCGACCGATTACACCGATAACCTTCCCTCGCAGTGCCTCCACCCTGTTGGCCACTGGTTCGAGATTCCCAACCTGCTCCGCAACGGCGTGCTCGATCGGCTGCTCGGCGAACGGCCCCAGCTGAAACACCTAATGCTGCACAACATCGACACCGTTGGCGCCGACGTCGACCCGACGCTCCTCGGCCTGCACCAGGCTGGCGGCTCATGCCTGACCTTCGAGGTGATCACCCGCCGGCTGGAAGATCGCGGCGGCGGGCTGGCGCGGGTGAACGATCGGGTGCGCCTGCTGGAAGGCCTGGCGATGCCGCGCGAGGAAGATGAGTTCGCCCTCTCGTACTACAACACGATGACGACGTGGATCGACATCCCCCAGTTGCTGGACGTCTTCGGCCTGAAGCGCGACGAGCTTTCCGACGCCGACAAGGTCGCCGCTTCCATCCGCAACATGGCGACGAAAATGCCGACGTACATCACCCTCAAAGACGTGAAGAAACGCTGGGGACACGGGCAGGAGGATGTCTTCCCGGTCGCACAGTTCGAGAAGCTCTGGGGGGATATGACTGCCCTCCCAGAGGTGAGCTGCGCGTACGCCGTCGTTCCCCGGATGCGCGGGCAGCAGCTCAAGGACCAGGCCCAGCTCGATGCATGGCTCCGCGACGGCTCCGCCGCCTTCGTGGAATCGCTGTGTGAATGGGATTCCTGATCGCTCGAGGGGGCGGCGAGCCAATCGACGTTGCGTATGTAGGGTGGGCTCGGCCCACCGCATCGTCAACTGGTGGGCCAAGCCCACCCTACGTTTCGCCGAGGAGAGGGAGCTGCACCTTCATGCGCTGGCCCGCTTCATCGGCATCGAGGCCTGGAGCGGCACCGATGAATTGCTTGTCGATCTTGCGCACGTTTCGCACCGGTGCATGATCGGCGGGGCGAAGGTCGGGGGAATCCGGCCCATCGTGACGCCTGAGCACGTGGTAATACTGGTCGCGCTGGGCCGGCGTCCAGCCCGCGTCGCGAATCAGCCGGCAGATCTCGCGCTCGCTGAGCTTGTACGTGGTGCCGGCGGCGCTGACCACGTTTTCCTCCATCATCACGCTCCCCATGTCGTTGGCGCCGAAGAACATCGCCAACTGCCCCACCTTCGCCCCCATCGTCACCCAACTGCTCTGGAGCGACGCAATGTTGTCGAAGAAGAGGCGTGCGATCGCCAGTGTGCGAAGGTACTCGTGCGCGCCCGCCATGCGAACGACACGGCCGCGAAGGATGTCGTCATTCGTCGAGTCATCGAACGGACCGTACACCGCCGGATCCCACTCCTTCGCGCGTCCGAGCGGCGTGTTCTCGCGCTGGAAGGGCCAGTGGATGAACGCGGCGTAGCGACCGCGCCGAACAGTGCTGAGTGCTGGGTGCTGAGTGCTGAGGGGGGATTGCGCGAATACGCCCGGCCATCGCGCCTGCACGTGGGCGATCATTTGTTCCGGCTCTTCACCGAACCCTGAACCCTGAACCCTGAACCCTCCCGCTGAACCCTGAACTCCGAACCCTCCCAGCGCCAGCGCATAATCCTGCATGTCGCGCAAGGCCGACATGTGCTCGACGCGCTCGCGCAGGAACTCGATGTGGCCGATCAGCATGGTGCAGGAGGTGTTCAGGCCCTCCTCGTGGGCGACGCGCATCACGCGCATCCAATCATCGCCACTGCATTTTCCCAGGCCGATCCGACGGCGCACGCGCGGGGCGAAGATCTCACCGCCGCCGCCCGGGATCGTGTCGAGTCCGGCGGCATGGAAACGGCGGATGATCTCGCGGACATCCAGATTGAAGAAGCGCTCGAACTCGACGAACTCCGGCGGGGAAAATGCGTGAATGTGGATCGTCGGGAAATTCGTCTTGATGTAGCGCAGCAAATCTTCGTAGTAACTGATTGGCAGGGCGTCGTTCATGCCTCCCTGCATCAGGATCTGCGTGCCGCCGATCGCGATCAGCTCGCGGATTTTTTCGCCGATCTGCTCGTAATTCAGCGTGTAACTGTCGGCATCTTCATGGTCGCGCCGGAACGCACAGAACGTGCACTTGGCGGTGCAGACGTTCGTGTAGTTGATGTTCCGGTCGATGACGTAGGTGCGGTAATCGTAAGGATGAAGCCGTTGCGAAACCGCGGCCGCCCACTCCCCCAGGTCGTGAATCGACGGGTAATGGTAGAGTTCCAGCGCCTGCGCGTCGGTAAGGCGGGCAGCGCCGGAAATCACTGCATCGATGTCGAACGACAGCTTCGCCATGGCCGCGAAAGTGTACGTCTACGCCCACCGTCGGCCAAGCCAGGACCCGTTTGTCACGAGTTTCAACGTCGATGAAAGGCGCTCGCAGACGGGAAGCGGCGGGCTCAGCTTCAGCGACGACGGCCACCGACACTGTTGTCCATCGCCGCTTCACCTGGACCCAGCGCGCGGATCGCCAGCAGCGCCGCCAGCAGCAGCAGGACGTATTCGGCTCCGCCATTCCGCATGAAAAAGCCATGCCGCAGGTGGACACCCAGGAGGGCGACGAGCATGACGATCATGAGCGGGACAGTCGCCAGGCGCGTCATGAGGCCGAGGATGAGAAAGAGCCCGCACAGCAGTTCCGCCGTGCCGGCCAGCAGCGCCGAGAGGTAAGGGAGCGGGATGTGCATCTCCGCGAACATGGCGGCGGTCGCGTGCGGGCCGAGGCTGAACCACTTCTGCCCGCCGTGCATGAGGAAGGTGAATCCCACGACGACGCGCAGGAGCGCGATGCTCCAGCGCTGTGCTTCAGACGATGTCCGCGCCATCTGGCTCCTTGACCCTGGGCAGGCAGTGTACTGGCGCGCGGGCTTATTCACCACAGAGAGCGTGGAAGAGAGCCCCGGGGATGCGGAGACACGGAGAATAGAATCGACGAAACTTCTTTATCTTCTCCGCGCACTCCGCGTCTGCTCCGAAAACATTCGTGGGAAGGAAAGAGGCGCAGCGTGCCGCGACCGTGAGGGCGCGATGGGCGTGGTGCCGCACACATACCACGCTCCCTGACGGTCGCGGCTCGCTACGGTAGGCCGCGGCCGCGGTCTTCATTGGCTCAGGGCAAGGCGGAGACTCATGTCCAACTCTGCGGCGAATCCCTCTTCAATTTCTCTCTGTGCTCGCTGTGTCTGCGTGGTGAATCTCCCGTGCGTCACGGCAGGTCGAGGAGGATGATCTCTGAATCGTGCGTTGCCTCGATCGTCAGCGTCAACCCGCCGGCGGCTCGGGCCTGGTCGGCCTTCTCCACGGGCTTGCCGTTAACGGTCAGCGCGCCGTCGATGACGAACAGGTACGCGTGGCGCTTCTCGCCACCGTCGAGCGAGACGCGCTGTCCGGCGGACAGTTTCGAGACGTAGATCGTCGCGTCCTGGTCGATCGCCAGCGTGTCCGGCGTCTGGCCGGACGACACGACCGGCAGGAGCCGGCCGCTTCGCTGCCCGGCGGAAAACTGCCGCTGCTCCCACCGCGGCGCATTGTCACGGCGACGCGGCATGACCCAGAGTTGGAGCAGATGGACCGGCTGGTCCGGCGACGGGTTGAACTCCGAGTGGACGATTCCGCGCCCGGCGGACATCACCTGCACTTCGCCCGGGTGGACGACGCCGCGGTTGCCGAGCTGGTCGCGGTGCTCGAGCTGACCGTCGATCACGTAGGTGATGATCTCCATGTCCCGGTGCGGGTGCATCGGGAAACCCTGGCCCGGCTGGATCACGTCGTCGTTGAAGACGCGCAGCGCGCTCCAGTACATGTTTTCCGGGTCGTAGTAGTCGGAGAACGAGAAGTGCCAGTTGGTCTGCAGCCAGCCGTGGTCGGCCGAGTGGCGATCCCGCGATCGGATGACATTAATCATGGCATGACTCCTTATGACGATAGTCGTGATAACGATTATAGTACGCCGGCGGGCGTCACTCGGTTCGTTCGCGTGCCAGGCGCAGCAGTTCGGCGAGCGTCCGCAGGCGCCCCTTGCCGATCGAGCCGAGCTGGCGGCGGTGCAGCTGGAGGATCGGCTTGTCCAGCGACGCGGCGAGCCGTGCCCCCTCCGGGCTGATCGCCGCGCAGACGACCCGTCGATCGCTCGGGTCGCGATGCCGGGCGATGAGGCCGCGGCCTTCGAGGCGATCGAGCAGGCGTGTGACGTCCGGGTCGTGGGTGAGCATCCGCCGTCCGATCTGCCCGCACGGCAGTCCGGGCCGCCCCGCCGCCCGCAGAATGCGAAGCACGTTGTAGTGGGTCGGCGATAGGCCATAGGGCTTCAGCAGCTCAGCCGCCTCGGTTTCCAGCACGTCGGCAGTACGGAGGATGTTCAGGAACGCCGCCTGCTCGGGGCTGCGCCGGGTATCGGATGGGTCGGGGGAGCGGTCTATCATTGCGGGGGATAATAAATGTTATCACGATTAATGTCGATGCGCCAATCACCTCACTTGGTTGATCGGCCGTCCGGCCAGGAAGGCGGCGACGTTCTCCGCGGTCGTCTTCATGGCGCGGCGCCGGGCGGCGAGGGTCGCCCAGGCGATGTGGGGGGTGATGATGCAGCGCGGGGCCTTCAGCAGGGGATTGTCCGGCGAGATCGGTTCGGCCGTGGTCACGTCGACGGCTGCCCCCGCAATCGTTCCGCGTTTCAGCGCGTCGGCCAGGTCGGCCTCCACCACCAGCGCGCCGCGCGCGGTGTTGATCAGCATCGCCGAGGGCTTCATCGTCGCAATCCGCCCGGCGTTGACCATTCCCTGGGTTTGTGGAGTCAGTGGACAGTGCAGGGAGATCACGTCTGCTTCGGCGAAGAGCTCGTCGAGGGAGCGGAAGGCAAACGGCGCATACGCGGGCCGCTCGGCCGCGGACCGGCTCGTGGCGATCACCTTCATTCCCAGCGCATGGGCGAGTTCGCCCACCCGGCGTCCGATTCGTCCGAAGCCGACGATCCCCATCGTCAGCCCGCTCAGCTCGATCAGCGGGCGCTTTACCAGGCACCAGTCGATCGACGCCGACCACTCCCCCCGCTTCACCGCCGCATCATGCTCGCCGACGGCGCTGCACAGCTCGAGCAGCAGCGCGACGACGAACTGGGCGACCGAATCCGTGCCGTATTCCGGGATGTTGGATACGACGACATTCCGCCTTGCCGCCGCGGCAACGTCGATGATGTTGTAGCCCGTGGCGGTGACGGCGACGAACTTCAGCGCGGGCAGCCGGTCGATCGCGCCCGCGCCAAGGGGCACCTTGTTGGTGACGAGCACGTCGGCGCCGTCGGCCCGCGCGAGCAGCTCGCCGGGCGGCGTTCGCGGATAGACGATCAGCTCGCCCAGCGTCGATAGCGCGTCCCAGGGATTGTCCCCGGGGTTGAGGGTGTGGCCGTCCAGTACGACGATGCGCGACATCGGCGCCGATTGTAGAGGGCGGACGCATGCGCGCCGATATCGCACCCAAGTGAATTTGAGTGAGGAGCGCGCGCTTGGCGCGAGCCGGCTCAGTTGGCGGGGATGAGCTTCACTTCCTTGAGGTTCATCAGCGGCCCCCCGGTGAGCGGCCGGGCGGGGCGAAGCGTGAGCGTGGTCGGGCCGGCCGGCAGGGCGATCGTCGAGAGCGTGATGACCTTGAATTCCTCGGGGTTTCGCGTGGACTGGGTGTGGGCGGGCAGATCGTGCCCGCCAACGCTGATGATGAAGTCCCCGCCCCAGCCCTGTCCGCAGCCGTAGGTCAGGTCGATCTCGTACTTTTCCGCGGTGGCGGGACTCAGGCTCCAGCGCGCGACGTCGTCGGGCGTTCGCATGTCGGCGATCCAGGCCATCGTCAGCCGGGGATCATCCCGTTGGCGCTTTCGCTTCTTGTTCTTGTCCCTGTCCGAAAGTTTGTCTGGCTTGGGAGGCGGCGGCTTGGCGCCCCGTCGATCGTCCAGCCGGGCGTGGCCGCTGAGCTTTGCCTGGTCGGCCGGAAGATAAAGGGTCGCGTGCTCCGGTAGATCGGTCTCCTCGTCCAGCACGAGGGGTGTGACCGGCTTTGGCGGCGTGGCCCCGATAGGAGTTCCGGCGAGCTCGGCGGGGTGGGTGGGCTTGACCACCGGGGTACCGACGTCGGCCCAGGACGAGCGCAATCGCATCGATCCAATCACGACGACGCCGGCCATCACCGTGAAGAACCCGAGCAGAGTGACCACCAACACCAGGATGCTTCGAAACACGCAATGCCTCCCGAATCTGCTCCGCCGCGCCCACGGGTTGGCCGGGCCGCGGGCCGGAACAATACTGCATACCCCGTACGACGCGTAACATTGCCGGGGAAATGATGATGATGATGATGATGATGTCGTCTTCGGGATTGTCGTCAGACGCGGCGATGGATCACCCGCTGCCGCGCACCGCCGCGGTGCTGCGCGAGGGGATGGAGCGCGGCCTCCACATTGGGGCCCTCGTCTACGTCTCCCGTTGCGGTCAGCCGGTGGGCGAACTGGCGCTGGGCGAATCGCGAGCGGGCATTGCGATGTCGCCGGAGACGCTCATGTTCTGGCTTTCGGCGAGCAAGCCGGTGACGGCGGTGGCGATCGCCCAGCTTGCGGAGCGCGGGCGTCTGAGCCTCGACGATCCGGTGGCGAAACACATTCCGGAATTTTCGGCCAAGGGGAAAGAGGTCGTGACGATCAGGCACATCCTCACCCACACCGGTGGGTTTCGCCTGCTGGAGACCGGGTGGCCGCAGACGCCGTGGGATCAAATTATTCCAAAACTCTGCGAGATGCCGCTGGAGCGCGGGTGGGTCCCGGGGCAGAAGGCGGGGTATCACCCGATGACGAGCTGGTTCGTCCTCGGCGAGATCGTCCGCCGGGCGGATGGACGGCTGCTCGAGCATTACGTTCGCGAGGAAATTTTCGAGCCGCTGGGGATGGTCGATTCCTGGATCGGGATGCCGTCGGAGCATTGGGAGGCGTACGGGGATCGGCTGGGAATCCTTCAGCAGACCGACGTCCGGCCGATGCGTCCCTTCTCCGGCTTTGATACGCGGGAGAGCGCGACGCATTGCCGCCCCGGCGCCAATGGCATCGGCACGGTCCGCGAGCTCGGACGATTCTACGAGGCGCTGCTGGCCGGCGGCGCGCTGGGCGGACGCCGCATCCTGCGCCCCGCAACCGTTCATGAGATGACGATGCGCCAGCGGATCGGCATGTTCGACGAAACCTTTAAGCACGTGATCGATTGGGGCCTTGGCTTCATCATCAACTCGAATCGATACGGCGCGGAAACCGTGCCGTACGGCTTCGGCGTCGACGCGGGTGAAAATACCTTCGGCCACAACGGCAAGCAGTGCAGCTCGGCCTTCGCCGACCCCGATAACGGCCTGGTGGTCGCGGTCATCTGCAACGGCACGCCTGGCGAAGCCGAGCACGACCGCCGGATGCGGGCGATACAGCAGGCAATTTATCAGGATGTCGGATAGCGGAAGTCGCTGAGCCGGCCTCGCCCTTGGACGGCGATATTGGTGCTACAAAAATGCGGGTCGGCGTTGCAATCGGAATCGATGTGAGCACACGAAAAACTGTTCTCGGCGTCAGGCCACGCTACTATTGCATTCAATGCCCGCACTGATCGAACTGACCAACCTCGACTTCGCCTACGGCGCGCAGACGGTCCTCAAGGAGATCAACCTCCGCGTCGAGGAAGGGTCCACGCTCGGGCTGATCGGTCCAAACGGGGGAGGCAAGACCACGCTCATTCGCCTGCTCCTGGGCTCACTGAAGCCGACGCGGGGGACCGTGCGAATTGCCGGGCTGACGGCGGCGGCGGCGGTCCGCCGGGGGGATTTGATCGGATACCTCCCGCAGAACCCGCGGGTGCCGTCGCAGTTTCCGGTGAGCGTTCGCCAAGTGGCCCGGCTGGGCCTGGCGGGCAAGACCGGCATGCTCCGCCCCCATGCGAAGGAAGATCTGGATTTCGTCGAGCGGCTCCTGGATCGCGGCGGTGTCGCCCATCTCGCCGATCGCCCCATCGGCTCCCTCTCCGGCGGGCAGTTGCAGCGCGTCCTGATCGCTCGGGCATTGGCGGCCCGCCCCCGCCTGCTGCTGCTCGATGAGCCGACGACGGGGATCGATCGGGGCGGCCAGCAGCGGTTCAGCGAATTCATCGCCGATATCAAGAAGGAGCTGACGCTGACCGTCGTGCTGGTGAGTCACGACCTACGCGCCGTCTCCTCGATCTCCGATCGAATTGCCTGTCTTGACGGCACGCTCCATTACCACGACGTGCCGGATCACCTCCCGGCAGACCTCGTCTACCGCATGTTTGCCTGCGACCTGGAAGCGATGGGGATCAAGGGGGGACACGTCTGCACACATGGCGCCGATGGCGAAGGGGCCGCGACTTCAGTGGGTGAGCGCTCGGCGGTGTGACGCGAAATCTGGCCTGCGCTGGGGCGGCCCGCGCCCCTCTACCGTTGCCGCCGCGCTCGGCATTCCTCCCTCGATGAAGGTCCGCTACGCCGGGCTACCGGCTCGCGGAGGGACCGATTCGTATCCGTCGCGGCCCGGCGCGGTTTCGACGCGCTGCCCCAGTCGCCCTTTGTCCAGGTGATAAACGGTGTGGGCGACGGAAGCGGCGTTGGGATCGTGCGTCACCATGATCACCGTCTTCCCGAACTCCGAGTTCAGCCGGCGAAGGAGCGTGAGCACCTCGTGGGCACTAGCGGCGTCAAGGTTGCCCGTCGGCTCATCGGCGAGGATCAGGTCCGGGTCGGTGACGATCGCGCGGGCGATCGCGACGCGCTGTTCCTGGCCGCCGGAGAGCTGGCGAGGGAAGTGGTGAGTGCGATCTTCCAGCCCCACGAGTTTCAGGGCGGTCAGGGCATGTTCGCGGCGTTGGGTGCGGTTCAGGCGCGTGAGTTTGAGCGGAAGCTCCACGTTCTCGGCCGCCGTCAGCACCGGGATCAGATTGAAGCTCTGGAAGACGAACCCGATGTGGGCGTTGCGCCAGCGTGCCAGGGCCTTCTCGCCGAGCGTCGCCGGGTCCTCGAAGAGGACCGTGATCGATCCGGAGGTCGGCCGGTCGATGCCCGCGATCAGGTGGAGGAGCGTGGACTTCCCCGACCCGCTCGGCCCCATCAGCGCAACGAAATCCCCGCGCGCGACGGTAGTGTTCACGTCCTCCAATGCCACGACGCGGGTCTGGCCCCGCAGGTATTCCTTGCCGAGCTGATGACATTGAACAATGGATTCAGACATGCGGGGTTCAGGGTTGGTTCAGGGTTCAGGGTTCAGGGTTCAGGGTTCAGAGTTCAGGGTTCGGGATTCGGGGTTCGGGGATCGGACTATTCATCGTTTATCGTTCACACTTCATCGTTCACATGGCATCGTTCCGACTTACGGCTTTACCACGATCCGCCTCCCCCGCCGCCGAATCCGCCGCCGGAGGAGCCGCCTGAGAAACCGCTTGAGCCGCCGCCCCCGCTGCCGCTGGACGAGGGGCGGGAGGAGAAGGTCTGGCCCATCTGGTGCATGCCGCGGCCCAGGTCGTTGACGAAGAAGTAACTGTTGAAGCCAGTATTGTTGAGCGGCACGTACCAGTCGGGCGGCTGGGTGAGCAGGTCTTTGAACGTCGCGGCCCAGCGGTCGGCGACGCCGAGCACCATCGCGTAGGGAAGCAGACGGCCGAAGATCGTTGGGTCTTCCTTGGCCATCATGGCGATGCGGTCTTTCTCGACGAGGGCCAGGAATCGCTGGAATCCCTGGCACTCGCGGAGCGTGTGAGTGCCGAGGGCGGTCTTGGCGGGCATCGCGCGGGCGAAGGCATAGACGATAACGCCAGCGCCGGCCATACCCAACCCCCACGCGACGTGTCCGCTGGCAAAGCCGATGAAGGCCAGGATGACGCCTCCAACCGTGAGAAAGATTCCGATGCCGTAGTACACCGCGCGGACCGTATCGGGGTTGGCCGTGAAAAACTTTTTGCTCGTCAGCGATCGATAAATTTGGTCCTTGATTGAAGAGAGGTGGACGTAGAACCGGTCCTTCAGGTCTGAAAGGTAAGAGACGTTGCCGCTGGGGAAAATGCCCTCGAGGAACTCGCGCTCGTACGGCAGCAGCGGCGCCGCACCGGCGGGCGGGTCCTTGCGCACGAACTGATAGTCGTGGCTGGAAAAGAAGAAGAACTTATCGCCGTGCCGCTCCTTGATGGTCAGGTAGCCGCGGGCGGCGAGGTCGATGAGCGTCGAGACGATGTCCGCCATGTCACAGCGCTCGTCGATCAGCGTGCCGACCTCCGCCGGGGCGAGGTTCTCCGGCGGGTTCCATTCGACGGGAATCGCCTGCCCGACGCCGACGTCGCGCCCCGCGCGCCACCACTGCCCGCCGATCAGTCCTAATCCCACCGCCGGCAGCACGATCGCGGGCCACCAGTCGCGGAACCACCAGAGAAATTCCTGCCAGGCCGACGGTGGCGTGACGCTTCCCGCCGGCAGGCCGACGACGATCGTCTGCCCGCTGCCGGGCATTAGCGCGCCGGTTTGGAACAGCAGATAGTCGTCGCGCCGTTCAACTTGCCCGTGATCGGTCGAGCCGAGCGGCCCCGCGAAGCTGTCAGCGCGGAGATCCGCGATGGTAGTTCCGGCCGGCGGATAAAAGCGTGTCGAGACATGCACGATCGGGTAGGGCCAATCGTTGCCGGTTGTGTTCCAATAGACTTCCGGCGCCTTGTCGAAAAAGTTCACCGCCCGCCGGACGAGATAATGGATGCGATACACGTGCGTTCCGATGACCTTCTGGCTGGCATCGCCGATGCGGAGGTTGATGTCCGGGCCCTGGCGCGCCGCTTCGTAGTGGACCGAGTTCCCCGAATCGTCCGTGACGCTCAGGATGTTCAGCGAGATCGTGTAGGGGTTGGCGTTGCGCTCGTACCGCACCGGGATACGGCGGTAAATCCCATGCCGACTGGTGTAGCCGAAATCCATGTGGATGGTTTCGGTGACGTCGAGTGACGTGTCTTTCAGCAGGCGAACATCGACATCGAAATCCTGGATCTGCTCCGCAACGGCGGCGCGCGGCAGCCCGACGTTGGCCGCGCAGACGGCGGCGCAGACGGCCCAAGCCCACTGGCACCGCGAAATCCGCGCAACGCGCCCGTCAATCCATTCCCGCATGTTCCGAAGTATAACGCCGAACCGTTCACCATAAAGGGTGGCTCGGTCCACGGTGCGTTCGCATCAACGCCTCACCGCAGAAGCATCTCACCCTTGGCGAGCACCGGCGAATGACGGACAATCTGTAACGTCATTCATAACTCAATTGGCGGACGCAACCAATGAATCGATTATTGAGAATCCTACTATTGTCTGCTCTCTGTCCAGCGCTCGCGCAGGCGGCTGACGATATCGTCATCGCCGACTTTGAAGGCGCCGACTACGCGGGGTGGATCGCCACCGGCGAAGCCTTTGGGAAAGGCCCGGCACAAGGGACGCTGGCGAACCAGCAGCCGGTCGAGGGGTTTCTTGGCCATGGGCTGGCCAACACCTACCTCGGCGGCGATGGACCGCAGGGAACCCTCACCTCGCCGCCGTTCAAGGTCGAGCGGGCATATCTGAAATTCCTGATCGGGGGCGGGAACCATCCAGGCACCGAGTGCATCAATCTGATCGTCGGTGGCAAAGTGGTGCGAAGCGCGACTGGCGGCGACGATGAATTCCTGGATTGGGCGACCTGGGACGTGCGGCCGTTCAAAGGGGAGTCGGCCCACGTCACGATCGCCGACCTCGAGAGCGGGCAGTGGGGACATATCAACGTCGATCAGATCGTCCAGACTGAACAACCCGCGACCGCCACGACCGCCGAGTCGCTGTATCACGAGCGGTACCGGCCGCAGTTCCACTTCTCTCCTCCTAAAAACTGGATGAACGATCCGAACGGCTTGGTCTGGTTCGATGGCGAGTATCACCTGTTTTTCCAGCACGACCCCAGCAGCATCAAGCAGACGCCGGTCATGTCGTGGGGACACTCGGTCAGCCCGGACCTGGTGCATTGGTCGGTGTTGCCGATCGCACTGGAGCCCGACGAGCGCGGGTGGGTCTGGTCCGGATCGGCGGTGGTCGATTGGCACAACACGGCGGGTTTTCAGACCGGCGCGCAGCCTGCGATGGTCGCGATGTACACCGCCGCGAAAAAGCCCTTCAGTCAGTGCATCGCCTTCAGCAACGACCGGGGACGGACCTGGACGCGCTACGCGAAGAACCCGGTGATCGGCCACATCGCCCACGGCAACCGCGACCCGCACATGATCTGGTATGAGCCGGGGAAGAAGTGGGTAGTCGTCTTCTTCAAGGACGAGAACAACGAGTTCATCCTGGAAAGCTCGACGGACCTGAAGCAATGGACCCAGCTCCAGGAATTCCGCGTCGAGGGATGCAACGAATGTCCGGACTTTTTCCCAATGCCGCTCGATGGAGATGCGACCCACACGAAATGGGTCTTCACCGCCGCCAATGGACACTACGTCGTCGGTTCTTTCGATGGCGAGCAGTTCAAGCCGGAGCAGGAGCCGCGACAGGTCGATTTCGGGCGCAACTACTACGCCGTCCAAACCTACAGCGACATCCCCGCTTCGGACGGACGGCGACTCCAGATCGCCTGGATGGCCGGCGGGCGATATCCCCACATGCCCTTCAACCAGCAGATGAGCTTCCCCGCCGAGCTGACGCTGCACGCGACGCCGGACGGACCGCGGCTGTTCCGATACCCCGCGAAGGAAATCGAATCGCTCCACGGCGCCGATCATCACTGGGCGCACCTTGCGATCAAACCCGATGCTCCGCCGTTGGCCGGCGTCGAGGGCGGGCTGTTCGACATCCAGGCGGTGATCGATCCGGGCGACTCAAAGGAAGTGGGACTGGAGATCAACGGCGTTCGCGTTACGTACGACGTCGGCAAGGGTGAGCTCTCATCGCTGGGCACAGCCAAGGTGGACGTGATCGACGGCCATCTGAAATTGCGCATCCTGGCGGACCGCACCTCCATCGAGACCTTCGCGAACGGGGGCCGTGTATCACTGACCAGTTGCTATCTCCCCGACCCGACGAAGCCGGGCGTGCGGCCGTTCTGCCGCAACGGCGCCGCCAAATTCACCTCGCTCACCGTTTACGAAATGAAATCCGCATGGCCGGAGGCGGGAGCGAACCATCCGTGATTCATCGTCGGTTGCTATGATCCGGCACGCACCCCGCAATGGGAGGATTTTCCGATGAATACGCCACTGATGATCGGGCTTGGACTGGCGTTGCTGCTGGTCGTCGCGTTCGTCTTCTATTTCAACCGGCTGGTGCGCCTGCGCCAAAACGTCCGCGAGAGCTGGTCGGCGATCGACACCGAACTGAAACGGCGCTACGACCTGATCCCCAATCTGGTGGAGACGGTCAAGGGATACGCCGCCCACGAGCAACAGACGCTGGAAGGCGTGATCGCCGCCCGCAATGCCGCCGCGTCGAACACCGGCCCCGCCCCGCAGCAGGCGCAATCGCAGGATGCGCTAAGCGGCGCTCTGCGCCAGTTGTTCGCGGTGGCCGAGAGCTACCCGCAGCTTAAGGCGAACGAAAACTTCTCACGGCTCCAGTCAGAGCTGGGGGAAACTGAAACGCGCATCTCCCAGGCGCGTCGTTTTTTCAACGCCAACGTTCGAGAACTGAACACCGCCGTGGAAACGTTCCCATCATCGCTGATCGCCAGCGGCACGGGTTTTCATCGCGAGCAATACTTCGAAGTGGACGGGGCGGCGCGGGATGTGGTGGCAGTGAAGTTTTAAGCTCGCCTCACACGTTGGGCTGAGCTCGCGCTGGTCCCGCCAACTGTTTCCACAAGAAGATCGCCAGGAATTCGGCGAACAGCGCCAAGACGATGGCCGGCCCGGCGGGCATTGCAGGCCAGCGGGTGCTGGCGCAGAGGCCCGCAAGCGTGCCGGCAAGGCCGATCGCGATCGCGGCGCCGACCGCGGTGCGCAGGCGGTCGCTGAAAAGCAGCGCGGCCGCGCCCGGCAAAACCAGGAGCGCGGTGACGAGCACGTTCCCCGCGACGTTGACGCCGACCACGATCGTGAGCGAGACCAGCACGATCAGCAGGTAGTGGATGAACCCCACGGCGACGCCCGAGGCTTCGGCCATCACCGGATCGAAGCAGTAGGAAACGATCTCCTTGCCCAGCAGCAGGACGACCAGCACCACCGCGATGCACACGCCGGCAGTCGCCAGCGCATACTGCGGCGTCATCTCCGAGGCGCGGCCGAAGAGAAATACATCCCATCCCACCGGGTCGGCGTTGCGGGCCCGGCGGTAAATCTGCTGCGCCAGGAATCCCCAGGCGAGCGACGCGACCATGAAGATGCCGATGGCGGCGTCGCTGTTCACCCGCTGGCCCCGGCTGAGGTAGGCGATCCCGATCGCCGTCAGCAGGCAAAACACCACGACGCCCGCATAAGGGAGCCACGGCCGATCGAGCGACGGCACGAGCAGCGCGAGCACCCACGCCGTCCCCGCGCCGCCGAACCCGCTGTGGCTGATGCCTTCCCCGATGAAGGCCCAGCGCCGGGTGACGACGAAGACGCTGAGCACCGCGCAGGCGACGGCGACCGACGCGGCCGTGACGAGCGCGGGGAGCGACAGGTTCATCGAGATCGTTGCAATGAGCAGCATCAATTTCACGGGTGGGTCGTCGGGTCGCTCTTGGAGAAGCCGTGCTGGCGGGCGAGGGTCATCAGTTTCTGTTGCGCGCCGACCTCGTCGGGGCTGCGCGGCGTGCGCTGGACGTAGGCACCGTCCGGTTCCATGTCCCAGGCTGAGCGGTGGTCGTCGAAGAGGATTTGCAGGATCTCCCAGATGCGCTCGCGCAGCGACCGTTTGACGATCGGCACTGTCGCCTCGACCCGGGCGAGCAGGTTGCGGTACATCCAGTCGGCCGAGCCAATCAGGAAATCGCCGTCCAGCTCGTCGGCGGCGTTATTGCGGAAGTAGAAGACGCGCGAGTGCTCGAGAAAGCGGCCGATGATCGAGATGACCGAGATGTTGTCGCTCAGCCCTTTCACGCGCGGGCGGAGCACGCAGAAGCCGCGGACGATCAGGTCGATCTTCACGCCCGCCTGCGAGGCGCTGTAGAGCGCATGGCAGATCTTCCGGTCTTCCAAGCTGTTCATCTTGGCGATGATCCGCGCCGGCCGGCCGGCCCGGGCATGGGCGACCTCCCGGTCGATCAGCTCCAGGAAACGGCTCTGCATATTGACCGGCGCGACCAGCAACTTGCGGTAATCGCGCTTTAGCGAGCGGCCGGTCAGGTAGTGGAAAAGCTCCACCACGTCGTGCGTGATCTCCGGATCGCAGGTGAACAGGCCCAGGTCGGTGTAGCCCTTGGCGGTCCCGGCGTGATAGTTGCCGGTCCCGATGTGCACGTAGGAGCGGATGCCGTCGGGATCCTGGCGGACGACCAGCGTCGTCTTCGTGTGCGTCTTGAGGCCGACGATCCCGTAAACGACGTGCACGCCGGCCTTTTCCAGTGCCGCGGCGAGGTGAATGTTGCGTGCCTCGTCGAAGCGGGCCTTGAGCTCCACCAGGCAGACGACCTGCTTGCCCGCTTCCGCGGCGCGGATCAGCGTGGAGATGAACGAGCTCTCATCGCCGGTGCGGTAGAGCGTCATCTTGATCGCCAGGACGCGCGGGTCGATGGCGGCCGCCTGCACGAACCGCTCGACGCTTGCCGCGAAGCTCTCGTACGGGAGGTGCACCAGCACGTCGGAGTTGTGGATCACGTTGAAAACGTCGGCGTCCTCGTCGGCGAATGCCGCCGGCACCATCGGGCTCCAAGGCTCATACCGCAGCCTGGGCAGGTTCAGGTCGGCAATGGGGCGCAGGTCGTCGTAGTCGAGCTCCGCAGGCATCTCGTAGACGTCGTCCGGCGTCAGCTCCAGCTCGCGCATCAGGAACTCGAGCATCCACTGGTTGGCATGCGACCCATGCTCGAGGCGGATCACGCGCGCGAAGCGCCGCTGTCGGACCTCCTCCTCCATCATTTCCAGCAGGTCTTCGGCCTCTTCCTCGTCGCGTTCCAGGTCGGCGTTGCGCGTGACGCGAAAGGTCATCACGTCCACGACCGCCATGTCCGGGAAGAGGTCCGCGAGGTTCTCGCGGATCAGCGTCAGCAGGCTGACGAACCGCTGTCCACCGCCCGGGGGCCCGCCGGTCACGGGGATCCACTTGGGCAGCACCTCCGGGATCTTTACGCGGGCGAAGAGGTTCTCGTGGCGGTCGGGGTGGTGCAGGATCACCGCCAGCGACGTCGAGAGGTTGGAGATGAACGGGAACGGGATCCCGGGATCGACCGCCAACGGCGTCAGCACCGGAAAAACGCTTGCCCGGAAATAGAGGGTGGCGTTTTCGCGCTCGGCTTCGGTCAACTCGTTCCACTCCAGCAGATGCACGCCGTTCTCCGCCAGCTTCGGTCGCACGACGCGCGCGAAGCAATCGGCCTGCTGGGCGATCATCGGCAGGACCGTGCGCCGGATGGCGGCAAGCGTCTGGACGGGGGTCAAACCGTCGAGCGACTGGCTGACCACGCCGGCCGCGATCTGGCGCTTGAGCCCCCCCACACGTTTCATGAAGTATTCGTCGAGGTTGGCGGTCACGATGCCCAGAAAGCGAACGCGCTCCAGCAGCGGCGTGCGGTCGTCGAGCGCCTCGTGCAGCACACGGCGGTTGAATTCGAGCCAGGTGAGGTCGCGGCTGAGGAACTCATGCGTCTCTGACGATCCATCAGCGCCGGGCGCAGCGGCGCTTCCCGCGGCAGCCGCCGGCGCGGCGGCTCGTTGAACGATCTCCCGATCGACCAACTGCTGGGCGACGCCACTCATGGAAGCTCCTCGTTCACCGCGATGGGAATTACGCCGTCGGGCCATTGGGGAAACTTCTCGGTGCAACCCGCGGCCGGCTTATCGTCCGCCAACGACAGGCAATGATGTCTGACGGGCAATCCGGCAACGGGAAGGCATTGGGACCCTCCTGCGACCGAATCCCTTCAACATACCAACTGGCCCCAAGAAATGCTTCCGCTATCTCGCTAACTTTCGCAGTTGGCATGGCTTAACAATCCAGAGGAGCTTGGCCCGGGCAGGCTTGAGTTCCGCCCCGCTCTCCAACAGGCAGGCGCCCCCCTTCTTGAGTTGGATGAACGACTCCTGCAATCCGGTCGTCATCCATCCGGCGAAGGTGCTCAGTTGAGGCTCGTGGCCGACGAGGGCAACCGTGGCGTCGCCCGGCTGCTTTTGTAGCCAGCTCAACATTGCCGGCAACGGCTTACGGGGTGATAACTGCGCGATCTGCAAAGTCGACACGTCCGAGTATTGCTTTGCGACCCGCTGAGCGCTCTGCACGGCACGCCGGAGCGGGCTGCTCGCGATCACCTGGATCTCAGGCACGATGCAGCGCAGTCCTTCGGCGGCGCGCCTGAATTTACGCCGGCCTTCTTTGGTTAGCGGCCGTTCCTCCTCGGCCTTTTTCGCCTTCGCCCACGATTCCCGATCCTCTGCCACGCCGTGGCGTATCAGCAAAATCCGCATAAGTCGGGCAATGGATAGTGGAGCGCCCTGGCAGCGGCAAGCGGTGGCGCGCGACCTTCATCGAACCTGAATGGTCCACTCACGAAATTGAAACGCGGGCTTTGATCGATGCGAGATGTATGTTAGGTTTTCCCCGGCACGGCGGGAAGAATGGGCCCGCCATGCGAAATCTGGGCGCACCGATCAAAAATTTTCGCCAGCCGAGGGTGCGCCATGACCGATGATGGTGCTGAGGGGCGACGGGTCGTTTTATCGGACGTTGGCCCCCTCCATCGGTACCCATTCAGATCGTTCGTCATGGCCAAACGCTCGCGTAAAACCCGCCGGACCTCCGCTTCCCGCAGCCCTTTGGCAACGGTCGCCACGGGCGATGGAGCGCGGTCCAGCGCATCGCGGCGAAAGTTCGTGGTCTTCACCAGCCTGGTCGCCGCCATCACCGGCACCAGCGCGCTGCTCCTGGCCCTGGCCCCCGTGTCACTGACGCCCGATGCGGCCAAGAGCTTGCTGGCGGTCGGTGCCCCGCAGTCGCTCGATGCGTTGTTCGACACTCCGATCCCCGTGCACGCCGGGCGGTGGAAGTCGATTTACATCCATCACAGCCGCACTCCGTCTGGCAGCGCCTCCACGCTGGCCGGATCGCGGGCCGGACTGGCCGATCACTTTGTAATCGGTAACGGCAATGGGGCCGCGGACGGGGAGATGCAGATCTCCCAGCGCTGGACGCAACAGTCGCCCGCCGACGTGACTCCGGGACTGGACAAGATTCGCGAGGACTGCATCAGCATCTGCGTGATCGGCGATTTCAATCACGGCGTGCCGACCGCCGCACAACAGCAGCGTCTGCTCGACCTGGTCTCCACGCTACAGCGGACCCTTCAGATCCCCTCGCAAGACGTGATCCTCCTGCCGGACGCCCCCGAAGCGGCGGGCATCGGCGGCCGCTTCCCGCTCCTGGCCATGCGGTCTCACCTCAATGTAGGGCGATGAGCGATTCGTGCTCGTGTGACGATCCCGAAAGAGACGGATCGAAGGCCCCAATGCGTCACGGATTAGCCCTTCCGAGCCGCCACGAACTTCACGTTAAGACGAACGTAACTACGGCGATGGACCGAGATTTCCTTGATCTTCCGGGGGATTTGTCCTAATCTCGCAACGCGCGTCGGGGTAATCGGTTCCAATCGATTATCATCTCAAAGCTGTGACTGAACGCCCGATATAACGGAACGGCGCTGGCGGTCGCGGTTGATGGAACCGGGGGCGTCGCGGGGGAGCAGGAATGCCTACCGTGGCGTCGAGCGGCCGGCTCGCGCTCGGAAGCCCAGACGCGCGCCGTGGGTCCATGAGGTGTAGTAACAGCAGTTTGAATGCCCCAGAAGATCCTCAATTACGAAGTCATCGAGCGCCTTGGCGAAGGAGCCCGCAGCACGATCTATGCGGTGGTCGATCCCGCCACTCAGCGTCTGTATGCCCTGAAGCACGTGATCCGCAAGGCGCCCAAGGACATCCGCTTCGTCGAACAGATGGAGACGGAGTTCGAGATCAGCCGGCAGTTTAATCACCCCGCGCTGCGCCGCTGCTTCGACCTGAAGCTGCGCAAATCGCTCCTGATGAAAGTCACGGAAGCGATCATGTTGATGGAGCTCGTCGACGGTAAGCCGCTCGACGTGCGCAGGCCCGATTCGTTGCTCGAGACCGTCGAGACGTTCATCAAGGTCGCGGAGGGTTTGCGGGCTATGCACCACATGGGCTGGGCCCATTGCGACATCAAGCCCAACAACATCCTCCGAAACGACAAGGGCGAGGTAAAGGTCATCGACTTTGGCCAGAGCTGTAAGCTCGGCACCGTCAAGGAGCGCATCCAGGGAACGCCGGACTACATCTCCCCGGAGCAGGTGAGTCGCCGGCCCGTCGTCGTTCAGACCGACGTTTACAACTTGGGCGCCACGCTCTATTGGGCGCTGACCGGCCGACCGATCCCTACGCTCTACACAGTCAACAAGAAGGGGGAGAATAGTTTCCTCCTCGATGCCACGATCGAGACCCCCCAGGGCATGAACCCGCGCGTCCCCCCGGCACTCTCCAACCTGGTGATGGAATGTATCGCCACGCGGAAGGAACGGCGCCCCACGGACATGGACGCGGTCATCACCCGGCTGGAACTGGCGAAACACATCCTGCTCAAGCAGCAGGCGCATTTGGCCCCGGCGGTACAGCCCGCCGCACACCCTGTTGCCGAGTCACATCCCGCCGGTGACATCTCCACGCCCCCGGGCTAGTTCAGTCACCACTGCGGCTCTGAAGACTTCCCCCTGCCCCCGCCATTTTTGCAAATGGGCTGAACATTCGCCGCGCGCCGCTTTACGTTCTCCCGCCGCTGTCGTAGCTTCTGCCCGTTTCCAGTTTCCGGAGATTTTATGAGCTTGCCCGCGGAACCCAGGAAGATCGTGCTCGCCTACAGCGGCGGCCTCGACACCAGCGTCATCCTTCCCTGGCTGAAGGATCGTTACCCAGGCGTAAAACTCGTCGCTTTTGCCGCCGAACTGGGTCAGGGCGATGAGCTGTCCGGCATCGAGGCCAAGGCGCGCAAGAGCGGTGCGGACGAGGTGATCGTCAAAGACCTTCGCCGGGAGTTCGCCGAGGACTTCTGCTTCCCGATGCTGCGGGCGCACGCGGTGTACGAGAACGACTATCTCCTGGGCACGAGCATTGCCCGCCCGATCATCGCCAAGCACCAGGTGGAGGTCGCACGGGAGACCGGCGCCGACGCCGTCGGACACGGCGCGACCTCGAAGGGGAACGACCAGGTCCGCTTCGAGCTGACCTACATGTCGCTGGCGCCGCAGCTCAAGATCATCGCACCCTGGAAGGATCCGGGCTTCGAGCTGCGCGACCGCGAGAGCGCGATCGACTACGCGAACAAGAAGGGCGTGCCGGTCGAGCAATCGAAGAAGAAGATCTATTCCCGCGACCGCAATCTCTGGCACATCAGCCACGAGGGGGCCGACCTGGAATCCCCGGCCAACGAGCCGAAAGACGACCTGTGGATCATCTCCGTCCCCGTCTCCAAGGCGCCCGATGAGCCGGAGTACGTGACGATCGATTTCGAGGCCGGCAATCCGGTTGCGGTGAACGGCAAGAAACTGCCCGCCGAAGAGATCGTGCAGACGCTCAACGTGCATGGCGGCCGTCATGCGGTCGGGCAGACGCAGCTCGCCGAAAACCGGCTGGTCGGCATGAAGTCGCGCGGGGCCTATGAGACGCCCGGCGGCACGATCCTCTACGAGGCGCACAAGGCCCTCGAGCAGATTTGCATCGAACGCGACACGTACCACTTTAAGCAGCAGGTCGCCCTGCGCTATGCCGAACTTGTTTACAACGGCCAGTGGTTCCACCCGCTGCGCGACGCGCTCCAGTCGTTCATCGACCACACGCAGGCCGCCGTGACTGGGCAGGCGAGGGTCAAGCTATTCAAGGGCCGCGCCACCGCCGCGGGCGTCACCAGCCCCTACTCCCTCTACGATCCCCAGCTCGCCAGCTTCAGCATGGAGGGTTACGATGTAACGGCGGCGCGCGGGTTCATCGACCTATTCGGGCTCCCGATGAAGGTCGCGTCGCAGGTGAGGAAGTGGTAGTGGATTCGAGAAGGGCGAAGGCGCCAGCTCTTGCATGCTCAGCGAGACGTGGCGCCAGCAAGGGTTTCAACGCTGCTGATGTGAAGGTACGAGACGTATTCGACGTTATCGGATGGTCCCCCGTCCGCCTCTGGGTGCAGGACGACCAGTGCGCTCCGGGCCAACATCGCCATCTCAGGGTGGCGGATTTCGAAGATCTCTCCGTTGCTCGTCTTGACGCGCAACGGCTCAAACGGCCGCCTCGTCAACATTGCCCTGATCGCTTCAAGCGTCATATGGGGAATTGTATGTAGCAGACGGGTTGGCGACTAGTCTTAGCGTCTTTCGCGACGCGGCCGCTTGAGTACCACAAATAGAAGGAACTCGAGATGATGATCAATCGATTCCGAAACTTCCTCCTCGTCCTTCTCTTCTCAGTCCCTTTGTCCGCGCGGGCCGCCGACAAGGTCACGGTCGAGCGCGACCTTCAATATGTTCCCGATGGCGACACGTCGCAGCGACTTGACCTGTACCTCCATGACCCGCCGCCTGGGAAGCCGCTGCCGCTGGTGATCTACATCCATGGCGGCGGATGGCGCGGCGGGAGCAAGGCGGGGTGCGCGTCGGCCTTCCTCCTCAAGGACGGCTACGCCGCCGCCAGCGTCGAGTACCGCTTCAGTGACAAGGCCGTCTTTCCGGCCCAGATCCAGGATTGCCAGGCGGCGATTCGCTACCTCCGCGCCAATGCGAAGAAATATCACCTCGATCCGGATCACTTTGGCGTCTGGGGAGACTCGGCCGGCGGGCATCTCGTCGCCCTGCTCGGCACCTCCGGCGGCAAAAACGCGTTCCCGCCCATCGGCGGAAACGCGGATCGATCGGATCGCGTGCAGGCGGTCTGCGACTGGTACGGCCCGACCGATTTCACGACGGTGATGCAGCAGGCCGCCGACGACAAGAACGTCAAGAACGTCTTCAAGTGGAACACGCCCTCCGATCCCTATTCGGGCCTGATCGGCGTCGCCCTCGACTCTGACAAGACCAAGACCGACGCCGTCAGCCCCGTGCATTACGTAAGCAAGGACAACGCCCCGTTCCTGATCATGCACGGGACCCATGACACGCTCGTCCCTTTTGCCCAGAGCGAAGAGCTGACCGCGGCGTTGAAAGAGGCCGGCGTCGAGGTCCTCCTCCAGCCGTTCCCCGCGTCGGGCCATGGCGGGCCGGCCTTCACACGCCCGCCGGTGATCGCACAGATCAAGACGTTCTTCGACAAGCATCTGAAGGGGGCGGACGTTAAGATCGACCTGCTGCCCGACGACGCAGTGAACGTCACGCCGGCGAAATGAGAGCGCGGTTCAACTGCCTGGTCCGCTGGGGGACCGCGCGTAATTGGACATTCAGTTTCCCTCAAGCTGGGTCTTGCGGATCTGGATCGGTCGTCCGCGCGCCCTGCCATCGATCGTTTGAATGTCTCTCCAATTGGAATTTACATTTTCTCAGTGTCAAAAATGGCGATTGACATACGCTGAGGACAAAGTATATTCCCCGACTCCAGCCGCCATGGGGCGGATGCCAGCACGCTCGAGTTGGGTTGAAATTGAACCGAGCGTCCGCCTGGCGAACAACGGGTGTGACCGCCTTGCCTGTCCACACCTCCGGCTGTTCGGCTTTCTGATTTAATCCAAACCAGATTTTTCACGCGCGCTGGCTTCACCGCAAAGTGGTAAAGCAGCCGCGGACCGTCGGCATCAGATGGATGCCATTGCAGGAGGCAGTGATGAGTAAGCCAATTTCCGCGTGGGAGAAGAAAGAGCAAGCGCGCCGTACCGCCGAACGTCGCCGGCAGAACGTCCGCCGCCTCGTGATCGGGGCGGTAACCCTTCTGACCTTCGCGGCCGCGGGCACCGTCGGATACGGCGAGTGGCGCGCTCAGCGCCCGGGTGCCGCCAGCCCTGCTGGAGCCGTGAACGCCGTTGCTGATGGTTCTGAATCGGCAACGGCCGCGCCCGTGGCAAAGACGCCAGTCCGAAGCAGCGTACTGAGCATGTCGACGCGCAGCTCCGGCGATTCCCTCCCGGCGCAGTTCGTTCCGAACAACCTGGATCAGGGCCCCGTCAGTGGCGGCCTGACGTTCGTGCCGCCGCAGCGGTAACGCGCCCAGGCAATTTTTCGATTTGATCTCAGCGTTGAGATCCGAGTCCGGCGAGGACTCGGATCGCTTTTCGTTTCATTCCACGACGACCGGCTCAAGGCGCGGCGCGAGCAACTGAATGGCGGTGAACCCGATCAGGTAGGCCGATCCGGCGATCACGAAGATCACCGTATAGTTCTGATGCGTGTAAAGGAGTATGTAGCCAGTGGTCGCGGAAAAAAGGGAGAAACCGAGATAGCCGAACGTCCCGCCCAGCCCGGCCACCGATCCGCATACCCGACGGGGGAACATATCGGAAACCAGCGTGTAGAGGTTGGAGGAAAATCCCTGGTGCGCCGCCATCGCAACCCCGACCAGCACCGCCGCCGACCAAACGCCGGAAACATGTGAGGCGAACACGATCGGCGTTACGCAGCAGGCGCAGAGCAGCAGCGACGTCTTCCTCGCAGCATTCACGCTCCACCCTTTCTGGATCATTGCCGAGGAAAGCCCTCCGCCGAAAATGCTGCCGACGATGGCCATCGCGTAAGTAAGGGTCAGCGGCGCCACCCGCTGGGAAAGGGTCAGCTTGTGCTGATCGCTGAAAAATTTGGGCAGCCAGAACATGTAGAAGCCCCAGATCGGATCGGTTAGGAATTTCCCCAGCAGAAATGCCCACGCCTGCGGATAGGTGAACAGTGAGATCCAGGAAACACGAGTGGCGGGTTCGGCGGCATCGCTGTTGATGTGCGCCAGCTCTGTCGCGGAGACGCGCGCGTGCTCGTGCGGCCGGCGGTAAATCGGAATCCAGAATATAACCCACAGGAAGCCGAGCGCGCCGGTGCCAAGAAACGCCGCCTGCCATCCAAACTGCACGGTCAGCCACCCGACAATCCCTGGCGCAAGAATCATTCCGACATTGCTGCCGGCGTTGACGAACCCCATCGCCAGCGCTCGCTCGCGGCGCGGGAACCACTCGGCAATCGTCTTAACCGCGGCCGGAAAACACGGTGACTCGCTCACGCCCAGTAGCGAACGGATGATGCCGAACTGGAGTCCGGTCCGGGCGACAGCGTGGAGCATCGACATGGCGCTCCAGGCGCACAACGCGACCGAATAGCCGATCCGCGTCCCAACCCGATCGAGCCAATCGCCCGATGCCGCCTGGCCCAGGGCGTAAGTGAAGGCAAAGGCGGCGTTGATCTTTCCGAGAGAAATGTCGCTGATGTGATATTGCTTCTGAAGATCCGGCCCGAGCAGCCCGATCACCAGGCGATCGATATAGTTGATGGCGGTGCCGGAAAAGAGGAGCGCAACGATGATCCAGCGCATTGAACTCATGCCGCGGCTGCCGGCGCCCGCTGAGTATCCCAGCGGCAGAGATTCTGCTCGCGCAACAACTCCCGCGCGTACTGCCTCTTCCGGCATCAAACCGCTTCCATCCGCCATGAAGTGAAATGATCCTGATCCCGACGTGCAAATCAACAGCGAGAACCTGCCGGCAGGTTTCCCGTCCACTTTCATGCGGACCGTAAATGGGGACGTCGTACGTTCAACCAACGGCGGCCGTGGCGAACTCGCGCGCCGCGCGCAGCGCATCGGGGAGTTTGGCGGGATCTTTCCCACCGGCCTGGGCCATCTGAGGCCGCCCTCCCCCACCTCCGCCGGCAACCTTCGCAGCTTGCTTGACCCAGTCGCCGGCCTTCAAGCCCTTGGCGATCAGATCGTCACTGACGACCGCGATGAAGGTCACCTTATCCCCGGCGGCAGCGGCGAGGAGGACGCCGTAGCTTGGGACTTTCTTTTTCAGCGAATCGATGACGGCGCGGATTTGATCGTCCGATGCGCCGGGGATCTCGCCAACGATCATCTTCCCCGGCCCAAGCGCAGCCGCCTGGGCGATGAGACTCGCTGCTACCGCTCCGGCATCGACGCCGGTCCCGGCCGACTCTTTCGCCTGCGCCTTCTGAAACGCCTTGTATCGCGCCTGCAACTGCGCCGACGCCGCCTGCGCCCGGCGCCGCGCCCGCAGCGGAAGATTGCCGCCCGCCGTCGCCTGGTTCAACGCCGCGATCTCTTTAGGAAGGTCGGCGTCGGGGGCTGCAATTGCACGTTGGATCTGCGCGTCCAGCTCGCCCGCGGCCGCGAGGGCCAGCCGCGCTGTTTCGCCCGTGTGGGCGACGATCCGGCGAATTCCCTTGCTCACGGATTCCTCCGCCATGACCGCGAAGCCTCCGGCTTGCACGCTATTGCTCAGATGCGTCCCGCCGCAGAACTCAATCGAGAACTTCCGCCATTCGGCGTTGCCCGGATCGGCAAGCAGCTTCTCGACCGGCACGCCGACCGAAACCACGCGAACCATCGGCGGATATTTCTCGCCGAAGACCGCACGCAGACCGTTGATCTTCAGCGTCTGCTCCTGCGGCGCGACCTGCGCGAAGACAGGCAACTCCCTGGCGACCGCCTCGCCGACCAGCGACTCGACACGACCGACCTCTTCATCCGTCACCGACCGCTCGTGCGAAAAGTCAAAGCGTAGCTTTTCGGGGTCGACCAGCGATCCTTTCTGTTGCACGCCTTCGCCCAGCACTTCCCGCAGCGCCCAGTTGGCGATATGCGTCGCGGTATGGTTCTCCTCGGTCCGTCGCCGCGAGGGCGCGACCGTAGCGGTCACCGCGTCGCCGGCCCGCACGCGGCCGGAGCGGATGCGGCCAATGTGCAGCACGTGCGCCGCGACGACCTTCGTCGACATGACGTCGAAGACCGCGCCGCCGCTGCCGCGCAGCTCGCCGGTGTCGCCAACCTGACCGCCCATCTCGGCATAAAAGTTGGTGCGGTCCAGGATCACCGCCAGCTCTTCATCTTCCAGGACGTCGGCGGGGGAGAGCCCCAGATCGTCGCCGTTCCAGATCGCCATCACGCGCGCCTCGATGGGATCGTGGGAATACCTGGCCTGATCGTCGGTCGGCGTGACGCCCGCATCGGCCAGCGCGACCAGCGTGTCGGGCGGGAGATTTACGAGCGAAGACTGCTCTCCCTTCCCGCCGGAGCGGGCGCGCTCCTTGGCCGCTTCCATCAGGCGTTCATATCCCTCGATATCGACGCTCATGCCACGCTCCTCGGCCATGATGCGCGTGAGGTCGATGGGAAAGCCGTAGGTGTCGTGGAGCTTGAACGCGGCTTCGGCGGGAATCATCCCGCCCGGTTCAATTGAAAGGACTTTCCCCTGATGCGAGGCCAGGTTTGTTGTGAAGTTCGGACGAGGGGAAGTGCCGTTTCGATCGCCCAGCGTTGACACTCGAACCCTGTCGACCGCCTGTTCAAACAATTCGATGCCACGATCGAGCGTTCGGCCGAAGGAAACCTCTTCGTCTCCAACGATCTCCTCGACACGCCGGGGATTGCTCTTGAGCTCGGGAAATGCGCCACCCATCGAATCGACGATCACCGGCACGAGCCGGTGCATGAACGGCTCGCGCAGGCCAAGCTGCTGGCGGCCGAAGCGCGCCGCCCGGCGGAGGATTCGGCGCAGGACGTATCCACGACCCTCGTTGCTGGGAACGGCGCCGTCGGTGAGCGCGAAAGTCAGGCAGCGAACGTGGTCCGCGATCACCCGAAACGCGATGTCGCTTCGAAGCTGCGGGTTGGCGGCCTCGGCTTCGGGATCGACCGAGTTGCCCTTCGTAAACTGTCCGCCGTACGAGATGCCGCTGAACGATTTGAGTTGCTCGAAGATCGGCGCCCACAGGTCGATCGCGTAGTTGTCGTGCTTATCCTGAAGGACCTGGCAGATGCGCTCGAAACCCATCCCCGTGTCAACGTGCTGCGCGGGCAATGGCGTGAGTCGGCCGGCGGCGTCGCGATTGTACTGGATGAAGACGAGGTTCCAGATCTCCATCACGCGCGGGTCTTCGCCATTTACGTCGTTGCCGCCGGTCTTGCCGGGCGTGCGGTCGATGTAGATTTCGGTGCACGGGCCGCACGGGCCGGTATCGCCCATCTCCCAGAAATTGTCCTTACCGAAATAATGGATGTGGTCGTCGGGCAGACCGGCCACTTGTTTCCAGATTTCCGCCGCATCGGTGTCGCGCGGAATGCCGGCCGCTTCGTTTCCCTCGAAACAGGAGACGTGCAGCCGGCTCGGATCGAGCTTCCAGACCTGGGTGAGCAGTTCCCACGCCATCCCGATCGCGCCCTCCTTGAAGTAATCGCCAAAGCTCCAGTTCCCCAGCATCTCGAAGAACGTGTGATGGCGGCGCGACCGGCCGACGTCGTCGAGGTCGTTGTGCTTGCCGCCGGCACGAATGCACTTTTGCGTGTTGGCGGCACGGGTGTACGCGCGCCGCTCGGTGCCGAGGAAGATAGGCTTGAACTGGTTCATCCCCGCGTTGGTGAACAGGAGCGTGGGATCATCGTGGGGGACCACCGGGGAACTGGGCACAAACGTGTGGCCGTGCCGCTGCACGAAAAAGTCGACGAACTGCTGGCGGATCTGGTCTGAGGTCATGAAGCTCGCTGCAAGAAAAGTCCCGGATTATTGACGATCGCGGCAGCAGCTTCAAGAATACAGATCAATTTCCAGCCGCGACCGCGTCGGTCTTGGGTTGGATCCATTTTGGCGTGCACGCTTCGGGGGCGGTGTCGTTCAGGATCGATTGAAGGTCCGCGACGGAAGTGACCGGTTTGCCGGCCAAAGCCGTCAGGATCGCGCCCTGGCGAGCGCCCTCCTTCAGAAACGGACTCTTGGAATCGATGCCCAGGACCATCAGGCCGGCGGGCGGGCGGGGTGCGCCGCCGAAGTCCCAGTTGGCGGGAATCGGACCGAGCAGCACGCCGTGCCAGCGGAACCGCTGGTTCTCCCGCGTGACCGTGGCGTTGGAGGCATCGCGCCGGCGAAGCTTGATCCCCACAGAGCGCGTCTTGCCCTGGCGCAGCACCGTGGCGGGAATTCGCGAATCGATCGACGCTTCACCGACCAGGCGAACAAAATGATCGCCGTCGCGCACGGACTGACCGTTGAACACCGTGACCACGTCGCCGGCCAGGAGCTCGCCCGATGACGGCGAATCTTTCTCGATCAGGTCGATCCGTGCACCGCCCTCGCCGCTGATCCCCGCCTCACGGCGTTCGCGCGGGGTGGGGGAAACGACCTTCACACCGAGATAGCCGTACGTCACTTCCCGACCCTGTTTCAAGCTGTCGATCACCCGCAGGACGCGCGGCGTGATCGGCAGCGCAAAGCCAATGCCGTTGGTCTGTTTCTGGGGCAGGATGACGGCGGTGTTGATGCCGATCACTTCGCCGTTCAGGTTGAACAAGGGCCCGCCGGAGTTACCGGGATTGATCTGCGCGGTCGTCTGAATCAGGTCGATGTAAAGACGGTCTTCCTTGCTGGAGAGCTTGGGCAGCGAACGTCCGGTCGCGCTGACGACGCCGACGCTGGCGCACATTTCCCCGTCGCCGGAGAAGCCGAACGGATTGCCCATGGCGATCGACCATTGGCCGCGATGGACCGATTCACTATTGGCAAATCGAACGACCGGCAGGTTAGATGCCGGGACCTTCAGCACCGCGATATCCGCGCGCGGATCGGAGGCGACGACGATCGCGGGAAAAACCCTGCGATCGTCGGTGGTGATCCACAATTGTTCGGCGTGGGCGATGACGTGATCGTTGGTGACGATGTACCCGTCGGCGTCGACGATGAAGCCTGTGCCAACGGTCCGATCGACCGAATCGAGCATGGCGGAAAGTCGCTGGCCGTTCAGCTCATCGCTGCGCAGCGCCCCATCGGCCTCCACGGTGCATTCAGTTGCGGAAATGGCCACGACCGCCGGCGCAACTTTCCGCGAGACGATCTCGAAATGCTTTTCGAGATCGACAGCGCCGAAGTTGTCGTCGATGTTGATGCCGGCTGAGGCGGCAATGGGGCCGGCCCTGGCATTGTCCGCCGGGGCGAGCCCCAACGAACTGCAGGAGGCCAGCAGGCCGGAAAAACCGATGAGTGCAACAGCGCCCCCGCGCGTGTTGCGCAAAACGCGACTGCCCATTCTGTAGACCCCGAACGAGGAACCCCACATAGCCGCGGACGGCTTTGCAAGCCCGCCTACGGGCGCTCTGGCAAACTTCACCAGAACGCGCGTCGATCCAGAGATGCCCTCCGGCGCAGTTCGCCGGATCCCCAAATGCAACGCTTCATCCGTGACTAAGCAATTGCCGCGCCGAGATCATCCTGTCGGCGTGCCGCCCTGCCGCAAAGGCCAGGGCGCAAAGCAATTGCCGGTTGATCCACTCTTTTCAGTTTCTTTCCAGGGGCCAAGCCTGCTCGGTGCGTTAGCACGACGGGCAGCACCGGGACCCATGCACAATCGTTAGGCAAGTCGCATCGAACGCGATTGACGATACCACTAAACCGCGCCAACCGGTTCGGGTGTTTCCACGGCCTTTTCCTGTTCCTGCTTGGCCTTCAGCAGGCCTTTGCTTTCCAGGACCGCCGTCCTGATCTCATCGGCCAAATCTTTATTGGACAAGAGAAATTGCTTGGCATTTTCCCGACCCTGACCGAGCCGGGTCGACTTGTAGTTGTACCAGGCGCCTGATTTCTCGACAACGTTTACGAGTGCCGCCAAGTCAAGCAAATCTCCTTCGTAGCTGATACCGCGGTCGAACATGATGTCGAATTCAGCATCACGGAACGGGGGGGCGATTTTGTTTTTTACGACGCGGGCTCGCGTGCGGTTCCCGACCGAAACTTCCCCGTCCTTGATCGTACTCGTACGGCGGACGTCGATGCGGATCGATGCGTAGAACTTCAGCGCCCGCCCGCCCGGCGTGGTCTCGGGATTGCCGAACATCACGCCGATCTTCTCGCGGATCTGGTTGATGAAGATGACGGTCGTTCGGCTCTTGGCAATGGCCGCCGTCAACTTGCGCAACGCCTGGCTCATCAGGCGGGCCTGAAGACCGACGTGGCTGTCTCCCATCTCTCCCTCGATTTCGGCTCGGGGAATGAGCGCGGCGACGGAGTCGATCACGATCACGTCGACCGCGTTGGATCGAACCAGCAATTCGCAGATTTCCAGTGCCTGCTCGCCGGTATCCGGCTGGGAGACGAGGAGGTCGTCGAGCTTGACGCCCAGGCGCTTCGCCCAGGAAGGGTCCAGGGCATGCTCGGCATCGATAAACGCGGCGACGCCGCCAGCCTGTTGGGCACTGGCGATGATGTGCAGCGTGAGCGTGGTTTTACCGCTGGATTCGGGGCCGAAGATTTCGATCACGCGGCCGCGCGGCACGCCCGCGCCACCGAGGGCGATATCGAGGCTGAGGCTCCCCGTCGCGATCCCTTCGATCGTGTACGGCGCATCGCCGTCCAGCTTCATCACCGCCCCCTTGCCGAACTGCTTTTCGATCTGCTGAACGGCTCGATTGAGGGCCGAATCACGCGAGGCATCGCGCGCGGCATCCCGCCCGGGCGATTGGGGTTCGCGCGGAACGATGACGGTCTTCGAGTCCTTTTCCGCTTTTTCCGCTTTTTCGGGGAAACGGGCCATGACATGCTCCTTACCGCCGGGTATCTGGGTCAGCCGGCGTATGTGCGGTGACTTGGGTGCGACCGAACCGCTCACATGAACGGCCATCGCAACTGAACTCGACGGAAGTCACCGTACCGTCCCTGCTCAGTGTTTGGTTGATGTTAGCTTCGATATTCGACAGACGCAAGAACCATTCGTGAGAAATTTTTGATCGGATCACCAGATTGTCGGAACCCCCGATCCTTGAATTTGGCGATCGGCTGTAAACAGGGGGAGGCCGGCGTGCAGAGCTGTTGCCGCGATCATTCGATCGGGCATGTCAGGCACGAACTTCCGCTCGATCCGTTTCATCGACTCCGCGGCCAATGAGTTGAAGGGTAGCTCGACAAGCCCGCCATGCGGCCGCCGCAGTGCGAAAAGCAGTCGGCTCAACGTACCCGATGCCACACGCCCCTTTTCTTCAAGATAGACGATTTCGGCGAGAGTTATAGCAGAGATGTAGAGTGGCCTTGTTGATCCCAACGCGCCCTTGATCGCCCTCCGCGCCGAAGCTGAAAGTAGAGGGGATTGTTCCAGGTACCAGATGGCCGCGTGTGTATCCAGCACGACCGAATTCATTCAGGAAATTCCCGGGGCGCATTTTTCCAGGCCTCGCGACGTGCCGCCTTGAACTCTTCAAGCGTCAGGTTTGATGGGATATCAGCCAGCATCCCTTCCGGATCGTGCAGGGGCACATCGTTGGCCGCCTTGTTCGCGATGAACTCAGCAAAGTCCAGGATCTCCATTTGACGCTCAGGAGGAAGGTGCGCTACCTTCTCAATCAATTTTTCAGTCAAAGTCATGCCATCACCTGTCCTGATTATACCACCTCGCGGTGCACCATCAGAAACTCATCGCCTGCTTCAAGTCGTGCCAGCGGTCGTCGATCTGGTCGCGGGTGGCGGCGCGGAGGCCGTCGAGGGAGAAGTCGGCGATCGTGAAGCTCGCGACGACCGTCCCGAACGCGAGGGCGCGCTTGAGCGTGGCGGCGGAAAACGTCCCCTGGGTCGAGAGGTACCCCATCATGCCCCCGGCGAAGCTGTCGCCGGCGCCCGTCGGATCGACCACCTTATCGGTCGGGTATGCGGGCAATACGAACTCGCCCCGGTCAGCGGTGCAAAGCAGGCAGCCGTGCTCGCCCTTCTTGATCACGACGAACTTCGGACCCATCGTCAGCACCTGCCGAGCGGCGGCGACGAGGTTCTTCTGCCCGGTGAGCAGGCGCACTTCGCCATCGTTCAGAACCAGGCCGTGAACGTGGCGGAGTAGCTTTCCGAGTTCTTCCCGCTGGGTCGAGATCCAGAGGTTCATCGTGTCGGCGACGACCAGCTTGGGTGAATTGAGGCTCTTGAGCATCTCCAGTTGGAGCACCGGATGGGTGTTGGCCAGGAAGACGTAACGGCTGTCGAGGAACGGCTGGGGAATCTTCGGCGCGCGCTCCGCGAGCACGTTCAAGTCCACTTCGACGGTGACCGCTTCGTTCAGGTCCTTCACGTAGGAGCCGTGCCAGCGGAAGGTCTTGCTCCCCTTGCGCACCTCCAGGCCGCTGGTGTCCACCTCGCGTCCCTCGAAGACGTTGAAGAAGCTCCTGGGGCAATCCTCCCCTACCACGCCGACCAACCGCACCGGCGTGAAAAACGACGCGGCATACGCGAAGTAGATCGCCGATCCGCCGAGGATCTGCTCGCGCCGGCCGGCGGGCGTTTCCACGGTGTCCAGGCCGATCGAACCGGTGACCAGAAGTGACATGTCCGTTTCTCCGTTGGTTGTTACCGCGCACGGCCCGGTAACTGCCGTACCTTCACGCGCGACGCGGTCACGGTGTAGAGGCGCCCGGGGGAAAGTCGCGAGTATCGCTGGAAGAGGCGATCGACCGCGTCGTCCTGCTCGACGTCGCCCCCCTCGAGGTTCAGGTAAACCAGCGTTCGCGCAAAAACGGTCGGGGTGTCGGAAAACGGGGCGGTCGCGAACGCCGCTTCGTCGGTCATCACGTCCAGTTGCAATCGATGCGCGGCGGCGAACACCTCGTCCACCGGCGCAGCCACGGGGAGACCCGCATCCGGGATCGTCTGAGCATGATGCCCGTGTCGCCGCAGCGCGTCTGCCACCGCTGGCGTCAGCTTGCCAGTGAGCAGCCATCGCATGGGGAGGCATGGTAGCGGGCCAAACGAGGATTGTCAGTGGTCAGTGGTCAGTGGTCAGTTGTCAGTTGTCAGTTGTCAGTTGAGGCTATGGGTCGGCATCTTCACAACGGACAACTGACCACGGACCACTGACATTCTTACAACACCCTTGCCACGATCATCGTGATGTCGTCGGTCCGTTTGGCGAGGCCGACGAACTTACGCATCTCCCAGAGGATGTTCTGGGCGACGATTTCGGCGGAGGCGCCGCCGTTCTTGAAGACGGAGACCAGGCGCTGGCGGCCCCAGGTTTCCTGGCGGAAGTTCATCGCGTCGGTGAGGCCGTCGGTGTAGAGCAGCAGAAGGTCGTCCTTTTGCAGGTCGATGAACAACTGGCGATACTCCTCCTCGGGGTTCACGCCCAGCACCATGTTGTCCGTCGTCAGCTCGATCACCTTCCCGTCGCGTAGAACCAACGCGGGAGAGTGGCCGGCGTTGCTGTACGTGAACCGGCGGCTGCGACCGTCGAGCACGCCGTAGAAGAGCGTGACGAACTCTCCCAGTTTGGTATCGCGGCAAACCATCAGGTTGATCCGGCGGATCACCTCGTAGAGGAAGTAAACGTTGTCCACCTGGGCGCGCAGGAACGCACGGACCGAGGCCATGATCAAGCTCGCCGGCACGCCTTTGCCGCTGACGTCGGCGATCGCGAGGCCGATGTTGTCGTCCTGTAGAGGGATGAAGTCGAAGAAGTCGCCCCCCAGGTCGTAGCACGGCACGTAGACACTGGCCAGGTCGAGTCCCGGAATCTCCGGCGGGGTTTGCGGGATCATCCGCTGCTGGACCTCGGCCGCCATGTGCACCTGCTTCTCGAGCGCCGCCGACTGGATCGACTCGTTGAGCAGTCGGGCGTTCTCGATCGCCGCCGCCGCCTGCGCCCCCACTGCTTTGAGCAGGTCGATCTTGAGCGGGGAGAAGGCCTGTTCTTCGGCGGTATAAACGCGCAGGACGCCGATCGATTTCCCCTTGTAGCGCATCCCCACCGAGAGCATCGAAGCGATCCCCTCGCGCACCGCTTCCTGCGGATATTGCACGCGCGGATCGGTCCCCATGTTCCGAACGTACTCGAAGCCGATCGGGGAGAGCGCGAGCTGATCGATCTGCGCGGTGCTCATCCGCACCGGGCCCTTGCTCTGGTACACATCCGACAGGTTAAAGACCGCCTTGATGACCAGCTCGTCCCGCTCGGTGTCCACCAGCCGGATCGAAGCCGCCTTGGTCTCCATCACCTCGCATACGACCTTCACCGTCCGCTGCAGCACCTTCTGAAGGTCGCGCGCGTCGGCGAGCATCATCGCCACGTTGTAGACGGCAGTCAGCTCGTGGATCCGCTGGCGGAGCTGAAATTCCTGGTAACAGAGACGGGCGATGGCGTTGGCCATCAGGAACAGGAACTGGACGGCCGCCCCCTTCTTGGCCTCGCCGCGAATCCCGTTGGTGGACATGCGGATCGTGCCGAGCTGCTGATCGCCGATGGAAATGGGGGCGACGAACTGCGCCCCGTCGCGCTGCATCGCGGCCTGCTCGCCCGCCTGGCCGAGCACGAGTTGGCGCCGCAGGAACTCACGGCTGGGATTGGGCTGGGTGAGGACGCGACCGGCGGCATCGGTGATCGTCGCTTTGACGCCCGCCACCGAGGCGAAACTGTCCTGGATCTCCTGGAGCGTTGCCACGTCCACGAAATCGGTCAGGCGCAAACTATCGAGGTCGGTGGAATCCATTCCAGTTACTTGCAGCACGTTAGGCATCCCTGAACAAATTGCAAAGCACGCAAACGACCCATGCATACCGCGAATCAGACACGGCGTTCATGTACGTTCGTTAATCGCGTCTCCAAGCTGATTTATCGGACCACGATGCTGTAACGCTCGCCGTTTTGCGGTGTTCTCACCTGCTCGAACCGAGACCGAACATGGTCGGGTTATCGTTCACGCTTCCCGTCGGCATCCGCACCGCGTAGATTCCGCGCCATGCCTACCCAAGCCGTTCGCGGCGCATCGCTCCACTACTCAGACCAGGGCACGGGTCCGGTGATCGTGCTCGTGCACGGTTTTCCGGTTGACTCGACGATGTGGGACGATCAGGCGGCGAGCCTCTGCGCTTCCCATCGCGTGATCACGCCGGACCTGCGCGGCTTCGGTCAATCGAAATCCGAAGACCCGTTCACGATCGAATCGCTCGCCGATGATCTGCACGCATTGCTTTCGCAGATTGGCGCCTTGCCATGCACACTCGCCGGGCTCTCGATGGGTGGATACGTAGCGCTGGCCTACGCGAAAAAATATCCGACGGACCTTTCGGCGCTCGCACTCGTCGACACACGCGCTGAAGGCGACTCGCCCCAGGGCCGGGCCGGCCGCGAGAAGATGATCGCGCTGGTGCGCAAGTCCGGCGCCGAAGCCGTCGCCGACGAAATGATGGGAAAGCTGCTGGATGAAGAGACGGTCTGCCACCGACCGCAGGTGGTCACGCGCCTGCGACAGATCATGAAGCGCTGCCTGCCGAAGACGATCGAACACGCGCTCATGGCGATGCGCGACCGCCCGGATCAGACCGTGAACCTCCCCTCCATTCCCGTGCGAACGCTGATCGTGGTTGGAGAGCTCGACACGATCACCCCGCCGGAATCCGCCGAAACGATGCGGCGTCTGATCCCGCACAACCGCCTGGAGCTGATCCGCGGCGCCGGTCATATGTCGCCCATGGAACAACCCACGCAGGTCACACGCGTCCTGCAACGTTTCGCCCGCGACGTCGCAGGCCACGCCTTGTAGGGTGGGCTCGGCCCACCGAACTTCGCCAGTAGAAGAGGTGGGCCTAGCCCACTCTACGAATAGATCACCGTGATTTGGTTTCCACCGTCGACTGCGGCAGCGGCGCCGCATCCTTGTCGGTGGCGGCGATCAAGTCCTGTTCCTCCCACCCACCCCCGAGCGCTTTATACAGCGCCACCAGATCGGCGGAGACGGCGCGATCGCTCTGCACAAGCTGGTCCTGAGCGGCGAACAAATTCCGCTGCGCATCGAGCACGTTGAGAAAGTCGGCAAGTCCTTTTGTGTAGAGCTGCTCGGCCAGATCCACCGCACGCTGGTTGGCAGCCACCGCCGCTTGCAGCGATTTACGGCGCTGCTGCTCTTCGGCATATCCCACCAGCGCATTGTCCACGTCTTCCATCGCCCCCAGCACCGCCTGGCGATACTGGATGTACGATTCCTGCGCGCGTGCGTCGGCCACCTTCACGTTCGCCCAGATTCTGCCGGCGTCGAAGATCGGCCAGCTCACGCTCGGCCCGTAATTCCAGAACACGCTCGAGCTGTTGGTCAGACGCTTGAGCGTGTCGCTTTGCAGGCCGAGCGATCCGGTCAGCGAGAACCTCGGGAACAAATCCGCCGTTGCCACGCCGATGCGGGCGGTGGCGGCGGCGAGTTGCCGCTCTGCCCGGCGCACATCCGGGCGGCGTCGCAACAGACCCGAAGGAAGACCTTCCGGCAAATTAGCCGGACCGACGGGAATCGGCTTTTCCTCCGCCAGTGCGCCCAGGAGCGATTCGGGTTCCTGTCCGAGCAGCACGCCCAGGCGATGCATCGACTGCCGCAACGCCGTCCGCTGGGTTGGCACGGTCGCGCGGGTGGTCTGCACCTGGGCTTCGGCGCGGGCAACGTCCAGGTCGGTGGCGAGCCCGGCCTTGAAGCGCGATTGCGTCAGGTCCACCGTCTCCTGCTGGCTCTTGACGTTGGCCTCGGCGATCGTGATCTCGAATTGAAGGCCGCGCACCTCGACATAGTTGCGCGCGACCTCGCCGAGCAGCGTCACCAGCGCGTCGCGACGCGATTCTTCCAGTGCCTGGATGTCGGCGGTGGCCGCCTCGATGCTTCGGCGCTGCCCGCCGAACACGTCAACTTCCCAGCTGGCATCGAACCCCGCCTGCCAGAGGTTGAAGCGCTTCGGGAAAGCGATTCCGGACGGGATCGGAGCCCCGGTTCCACCGGTCCCTCCCGTTCCCCCCGTTCCACCGATGCCGCCGGTTCCACCCGTTCCACCGGTCGTTCTGGAGGACGTGCCGTTCCCAAAGCCACCGAACGTTCCGTTGCTGCTGATCTGCGAGCGTGTGTAGGACCCGGTCGTTTTGACGGTGGGAAAGAGGTTGCCCAGCGCGAATTCGCGCTGCGCCCGCGCCTCGCGCACCCGCGCCTCGGCGAGTTGCAGGTCGAGGTTGTTCTTCACCGCGCGGTCGATCAACTCGTCGAGCTGTGGATCGTTGAACTGCTTCCACCAACCCGCCAGCGATGCCGAGGGCTGAGTAGTCGCGAACTTGGTCGGGACCAGCTCCCGCGGCTGGCGGTAGTTCGGCCCGACGGTGCAGCCGCCGGTCAGGAACGTTGCGGCCAGGAGCGTGGCAGCCGCGGAGGTGGGAAGAAGCGTCATGGCCGGACTCCTTCGCCTGCGTGCGCCCCCGCCCCGACTTCGGCTACCGCGCCGCCGCTCGGCGCCGTGGCCGGCGCGACCGCTTCGGTCGAGATCGATACGTCCATCTGCTGACCCACATATACTGGCACGGGCGGGGTTCCGTCGATGCGGTAGATCACCTGCAACACCCGCGTATCGACGCGCTCGGTGCTGTCGCCGGTGAGCGACCGTTTGGGGATCACGTACGGCTCAATGCGCACCAGCCGCAGCGGCACCTTCGCATCGGGCTTCCCGCGCACCTTCGCCACCGCCGGCGCATCCGTCCGAACCTTCCACGCATCGTTCTCGTCCACGTCAACGCGGACGTGGAGCCGATCCACGTTCCCCAGCAACATGAGCGGCGAGGCGACCGGTCCGGCCTGGGCGTACTCACCCAGCCGCAGGTTTACCTGGAGCACGCGGCCGTCGACCGGAGCAGTGACGGTCAGTCGATCGATATCGATCTGCACGGCGCGATGCTGCGCTTCGGCGGCCGCTACTTCCGCCTTGGATGATTCGAGCTGCGCCTCGCCCACCTGTTCGCCAAATTTCTTACGGTCCAGTTCCTCACGGCTCACGGCGCGCGTGTCGGCAACCGACTGCCAGAACTTCAGCTGATTCTGAAGGTCCGCCAGCGACGCCTGCTGCACCTTCAACTTCGCCCGCGCCGAATCGATCGCCGCCGTCTGCACGAGCAACGATGCCTGCAAATTGCGATCGTCGAGCTTGAAGAGGGGCTGACCCGCCTTCACCTCATCGCCCACCTTCACGGAGAGACCCGTGACCACGCCGGGGACAGGTGTTGCGACCGCAATGTTCTCCGTGCTCGATTCAAAGATGCCCGCACCCGCGACTTCCGAGCGATACTCGGCGTAGCTGGGCCGAACCACCGCCGGCGCGACCGGCTGCTTCCGGGCCCCCACCCGCACCATGAAGACGCCGAACAACACGCCGAACAGCGCGAGAACGGGAAGAACGTATTTCCTTATCATGATCAGCCTTTCAGACCTTTTTCACCGCAGAGACCCAGAGGAAGCGAGGATGGAAAATTGAAGATTGAGGACGGCGCGGAATTCAAGCCTCTATCCTCAATCCTCCATCTTCCATCCTCTCCGCGCCCGCTAAGGCGGATGCGTTGATTGTTTCGTGATGCAGCGCCTCGGCGGAATCGGCCATGCCGATGACGCGGCCGTCGTCCATTTTCGCGATGCGATCGGCAAATTGGAAAATTCGGTTGTCGTGCGTGACGATCACCAGGGCCCGCTCGTTGCCGACGCCCACGCGCTGGAGCGTCTCCATCACGCGGTGTCCGGTTTCGTGGTCGAGGGCACTGGTGGGTTCATCGCAGACGATCAGCTTGGGGTCATGCACCAGTGCACGCGCGATCGCGACTCGTTGCTGCTGGCCGCCGGAGAGCTGGTTGGGAAGCGAGCGGCTCCGATCGCCGAGGCCCACTTCGGCAAGCATCTCTTTGGCCTGCCGCAGCGCCCGTGAGCGCCGGATGCCGTTGATGAAGAGTGGCACCGCCACGTTCTCCGCCGCAGTCAGCGTGGGCAGCAGGTTGAACGACTGAAAGACGAAGCCGATCGTCTGGCCGCGGAAGCGCGTCTTGTCCGACTGGCTCATCTGTTTGAAGTTGCACCCCATCACCAGGCACTCCCCCTGGTCCTGGTCGAGGATGCCGGCCACGACGGAGATCAACGTCGTCTTCCCGCAACCCGAAGGTCCCACCAGCATGAGCAGCTCGCCGCGCTTCACGTCCAGATCGATCCCGCGCAACGCGGGGACGCGCGCATCCCCCATGCCGTAACTCTTGGTGATGCCGCGGCAGCGGACGGCGATGTCGCCGGTGCGGAGAGATTGGTCGTCTAACGTCATGTGCGGCGCTATCCCTTGAAGACGATGGCCGGCTCCAGCTTCATCACTTTCCAGATGCTCAAGAGCGACGAGAGGAAGCAGATGAGTGTGATGGCCAGCCCGACCCCGATCATCAGTTGCCACGGCAGGACGAACGCCAGCTCGCTGTTGCGGGCTCCCCATCCGGACAAGCAGGCCAGCCCCATCCCGAGCCCGTACCCGACGACGCCGACGATCATCGCCTGCAACAGGATCATGCGCAGCAGCGTGCCGTTGGGCGTGCCCATCGCCTTGAGTGCGCCGAACTGCTTGAGGTTTTCCAGCGTGAAGCTGTAGAACGTCTGACCGGCGATCGCCGTTCCCACCACGAATCCCAGCGCCACCGAGATCGCGAAGTTGATCGGGATGCCGGTGTTCTCGAAGAAGTACCACCACGTCTTGTCGATGAACCCCTGCTGCGTGTAAGCCGCGAGGCGCGGGCTGCCGTCGGCGCCCGCGGTGGCAGCCTCGATCCGGCGGCAAATCTCCTTCGGATCCAACCCCGGCTCCCCCTTGGCCAGCACGAACGAGAGCAGCTTCCGTTCCCTCGGAGCGAAAAGCGTCGCCCGCCCGTACGTCGTATAGACGACCGGCTGGGACTGGAACGTACGCGACACCTTGCACAGCCCGACGACCGTAGCGCGATGATCGTTCAGCTCGAGCGTATCGCCGATCTTCAGCGGCACCGGCTTGCCATTCGCGCCGGTGTGGGCCAGCTTCCCCGCCGCGCCCAGCTCATCGACGATCACGCTGTCGGCGCGGCGCAAGTCTTCCAACTTGCCGGTCACCATCTCGGGTGGCCCGCCGACCAGCGTCACGTCATCAAGGCCCATCACGTTGCACGTCTGGAACGTGCCGTTGTCGAGACGCGCCTTCAGCAAACCCTTGTAGAGCGGCACCGCCCATTGCACCCCTTCCACGCCGCGGACGCGGTAGAGCATCGTGTCCTGCAACGGCTTGATGTCGTCGATGAACTGCACCTTGGAGTCCATCACCCAGATGTCGGGAAGTCCCATGTCGCTGATCGCACCGTACGTTCGACCCATCAGGCCGACGAAGATCGCTGCCTGCTGCGTGATCAGCAGCGACGCGAACGTCAGCCCCATGATGATGCCCAGGTACTTCGCCCGATCGCCCACCAACATTTTCAGCGCGACGAAGTTCATGACTTCACCTCCGCCGAAACGGCATGTTCGCGTTGTTCCGCCGCACAGGCTTTCAATCCCGCCAGCGAAAACCGCGTGACGTGATCCGCGAGGCGCTGGATCGCGGCCGGCGTATGCCGCTGCTCGGGAAACAATTTGGCGATCACCTGTTCGGCGTGCCGGTAGAAGCAGCACTGCCCGACGATGCTCATCGCCGCATGCCGCATCTGCTCGTCCGTTGCGCCCGACCCCAGCAGCTCGCGCAGGATTCCGTGGAGCCGTCCGGCTAACGGACGAATGTGCTCGCGGACGACGACCTCCAGCGCGCCCGTGGGCTCGATCATCTCCCGCACCATGAGCCGGGCGTGCAGCGTGTGCGAGCCGCTCTCGAGCAACCTGTGGAGAAACGATCGAATGAATACGTGGAGGCGTTCTTCCGGCGGCGCCGTATCCGACACGCCCCGATCGGGCGGGTGCTGCCGAAGCGCCAGTGCCAGCCCATGCTGCAACACCGCCGAATACAGCCCGTCCTTATCGCGGAAGTGGTAGTTCACGGCCGCCACGTTCGCCCCGGCGCGCGTGCAAATATCGCGGACAGTAGCGCCTCTAAAGCCATGTTCCACAAACACTTCCGCCGCGGCGTCGAGCAGTCGCTGGCGGGTCTCCGGATTTTCGATGGGATTGGACGACTTCATATAAACAGATGTTTGAAACGACAGTTTAGCAATCGCCCGCGGGGAAATCAAGCCGTCTTAAAATTCGCCGCCGATTGCCGGGTTGCGCACCGGAATTGCCCTCATTTGCGACTGTCCACCCGAAGGCTATTATGAGCTTTCGGGCCCCACTCAAGACCAGGACCGCGCATGAGCCGTGAGAAATTCGCCTGGGTTGTCAGCCTTGTCCTGATCGCGTTGTCGGCACTGCAAATCCCACGCACGCTGGCCCGGCGCGACGATGACTACACGTTCGTCCGCACCCTGATCGACATCCATCGCCAGGTCTCGACCAATTACGTGGAGCCGATCGACGAGCAGAAGCTCCAGCAGGGCGCGATCGACGGCATGCTCGGCCAGCTCGACCCGTACAGCATCTACGTTCCCCCCGCCAGACAGGAAGAGTTCGATCGCCTGCTCGAGGGAAGCTTCAAGGGCGTTGGCATCCAGCTCGATCAAGCCGACAACGGCGAGCCCGAGGTCGTCACCCCGATCGACGACAGCCCCGCCTTCCGCGCCGGCATCCTCGCCGGGGACCGCATCCTCAAGGTCAACGGCGAAGACATCCACAACTTGCGCCTGGCCGACGTGATCAAGAAGATCGCCGGTCCGATCGGCACCGATGTCACACTCACCGTTCGCCACACCTCCGGCGAGGTCGTGACGGTGACGATGACGCGCCAGGAAATCGTCGTCCCCACCGTCAAGGGGTTCGGCCGTAAGGCGGACAATTCCTGGGATTACTATGCGATCAAGGATCCGAAGATCGCCTACGTGCGCATCACCCAGTTCACCAGCGACACGTTCGACAAGCTCAAGACGATCATGCATACGCTCCTCGCCGACGGCATGCAGGGGTGCATCATCGACCTGCGCTTCAACCCGGGCGGACGCCTCGACCAGGCGAAGGAAGTGGTGAACCTGTTCGTTCGCGACGGCGTGATCGTCATCACCAAGGGGCGCAACCGCGCCCAGGAAATCACCCGTGCCCAGCCGGGCAAGGCGCTGCCGGAATTCCCGATGGTGGTTCTGGTGAACGAGCACTCGGCCAGCGCCAGCGAGATCGTCGCCGGCAGCCTGATGGACAATAAGCGGGCGCTGGTGATCGGCACACGCACATATGGCAAGGGCTCCGTGCAGGAGCTGATCCCGCTTGAGGAGAACAGCGGGGAGCTGAAGCTCACGGTGGCGTACTACTACCTGCCCAGCGGCCGGCTCGTGCACAAGAAGAAGAACGCGACCGACTGGGGCGTTGAGCCGCAGATCGTCGTGCCGATGGACGAGCAGCAGGAAAAGCACGTCCTCCAGGAACACTACGAGCAGGAGCTGTTCCACCGCCCGCTCACCATGGCGACGACACGGCCCACCTCCGCGCCGACGACCCAGCCCACCACGCAATCGGCGGCGACCCAACCCACCGACCCGCAACTGGAGGCCGCGCTCAGCACGCTGATCGGGCATGTGATCCTCAATCGGCAAGCCGAACGTGTCGGTCCGCCGGTCGCGACGCCCATCGCCCCGCCCGCCACCGGGCCGACGACCGGGCCGTTGTGAACGATCGTCGGCTACTCTCCCCGCAACGGGTAGTCCGGGTAAGCTGTGCCGCCCACGGCGCGGCTCACTTGAGCGCCGCGACGGGCGGCGAACGGTAACGGCTGTCTGAAAGGCCTTTAACACTTGCTATTCGCTCCCCTTTGGCGGTTTACTATGGACTGGCGGTTGAAGCGATGCGCCCGGCGCGCGAAATTCGATGTAAGGCAAACGGCAACTTGAGGAGTCAATCATGTGGCGACGTGTCTCGGTGGAAGTCATTGTGGTGGCTGCGTTGGCAGCGGCCGGATGTCAGAACAAACCAAAAACCGCCACCGCGCCTCCCGCTCAGTCGGTCGCTCCGGAGCAGACTGCCGAGACGGCTCGCGAGCAGCTTCAGCGCGTTAATCCCAACACTGAGGTCGGCACCGTCCTCACGGTCTATCACGACCTGGCCGCCGTCAGTGACGTTGACGTCTCGAAGTTCAACGCCGGCGATCCCATCTCCTTCCTCGACATCAACCTCAACGACCTGACGATGGGCCACGTCGTCAAGGCGGTCGGCACCAACCTCCAGGTGCAGTTCGAGCCGCCGGCCGCCGGACATCGCGAGCCCAAGAAGGGTGACCTGGCGATCTTCATGTCCGGCCCGATCGTTCGTCCCGCCCATCCGGTTGGCGCCGAGCCCCCACCGGGCACCCCCGCGACCGAGCCCGTCGCCACCCCGAAACCTGAAGTGACGCCTGTCCCGACACCGCCAGCGCCCACTCCCACGCCCGCCACTGAGCCCGCGAAAGAAACGCCGAAGGACGCGCCCGCGACACCCGCTGAGCCGCCCAAGGACACGCCTGCTCCGAAGGATGCGCCTGCGAAGGACGCTCCAGCAACCCCAATTGAACCCGCGAAGGACGCCCCGAAGGATGCACCGGCACCGAAGGACACGCCCGCCAAGGACACCCCAGCCGACAACAAGGATGCGCCTGCTAAAGACGCGCCCGCCAAGGACGCCCCGGCCGACAGCAAAGACGCCCCCGCGAAGGACGCGCCGGCGAAAGACGCACCGGCTAAGGACACTCCAGACAATCCGTTCAAGAACGCCGACCAAAAGCCGGACTTGAACAAGTGACGGCCGACGCGTCCGAAACATTCGGACGGAACGACGTGGGGGAGAAATCTGCTGCCCCGCGACTCGTGCTCGCCAGCGCCTCGCCGCGCCGCCAGCAACTGCTGCGCGAGGCCGGCTACGCGTTCGACATCGATCCCGCCGACATCGACGAAGACGACCACGACCCGACGCTGCTCCCCGCCGACCTGGCGGAGTACCTGGCGGTGCGCAAGGCCCAGGCGGTCGCGGCCCGGCATCCCCATGACGTCGTGCTCGGCGCCGACACCGTCGTCTCCTTCGGCGACCAGATTCTCGGCACGCCCGTCGACGCCGATGATGCCCGCCGAATGCTTGAGATCCTCGGCGGAACGACGCACGTCATCGTCACCGGCGTCGCCGTCGCGCATGTCGCCTCGGGATTCGAGAAAAGCACGCGGGTTTTTTCCGCCGTCCATATGCGGACCATGACACCCGATGAAATCGAGCAATATGTGGCCGGCGGCGAATGGCGCGGAAAGGCGGGCGGCTACGGCATCCAGGACCCCGACCCATTCGTGACCCGCACGGCCGGGGGCGTCAGCAACATCGTCGGACTTCCCATGCCCGAAACGCAGGCGCTGCTCGAAGCGGCCGGCGTTGTTCCGTTCCCCATTGATGCACCAGCGTCGTCCCTGAAAGATTGATCGAGAACGCCGCGGGCGCCGCGCGCATGCTTTCAACCCAGGCATCTTGTGAAGGTCCTCGGAGCCATCGTTTCGCTGCTGATCGCCATCGTCGGGTGGTATTACACCTTCGATACGCACGCCGCGGAGAAGCTGGCGACGGTGGAGAATGCTGGGATCAACCGCCTTCGCATTCGCTTGCGACGTGCCGGCGGGTGCGCCATGATGGCCCTGGCGATCTGCTTCTTCGCCGGTTTTTACACCGTCGATTTTCGCGATCAGCCGCACGCGTTCGTCGCGATCTGGATCGCGGTGATCGCGCTCCTGGCGACCCTCGTGGTCCTCGCGCTGGTCGACCTCCGGCTGACCAGCAAGTTGCGCCGCCGGCGTGGCCAGCCGCCAGATCGGGTTTGAACGCTCAACTTTCATGAAGCGACCCACGCGATTGCCGTTGATGTTCCTCGCTCTCCTCGTCTGGGGGTGCGGGTCGAACCGTTCGCCCGAGGCGCTCCCCACGGTCAGCATGAAGATCGGGACCAAGACGTTCCTCCTCGAAGTCGCCGCCACGCCAAAGGCACAGGAAATGGGTCTCATGCGGCGTGACTCGCTCGATCCCGACAAAGGCATGATCTTCATCTTCCCGACGGAGAAGCGTCTGCCTTTCTGGATGAAGGACACGCGCATCCCGCTCGACGTGATCTTCCTGGACACGTCGGGCCGGGTCGTCTCGGTGCATCACATGCGCCCCTACGAGACGAACGTCACCGAAAGCGACGGCGACGCCAGATACGCTATCGAGCTCAATCGCGGCATGGCCGAAGCCGCCAACGTCAAGGCCGGCGACCAGGTCCAGATCCCCGCCGGCATCGGCCAATAACTAGGCGCCGCCGCCCCATCGCGCGCCGTCTCTTTCCCCAGCCCGCTCCAGACGTCCCAAAACACCTCACAGACGCGATAAGCGGCGCCAAGCAGTTAAGTCGCCGTGGGTCGATGCCGACGTTGACGCGGGGTCGATTCGTTTGCGCCGAGGGTTGAGGGACGATGTCGCCGATTGCCTACACCGCACCGCCTGCTTCAGGCTCGCTCATTGCGGCGCCCGCCGGCCCTCGCACCGCCTCAGACATCGCCCGGCCCATCGATCAGGAGCTGGAGGGATTGCAGGCGGAAGTCGATGCGCTCCGCGCCGAGCTGAACGCGCTCCGGCGGCGCGACGAAACCCTCAACTTCCACATGCACCGCATCGACGAGGAGCTGCGCCTCGCCGCACGGCTCCAGCAGGATTTCCTTCCCAAGTCGCTGCCGGAAGTCGGGCCCGTCCGCTTTCATACGCTCTTCCGTCCCGCCGGCTACGTCAGCGGCGACTTGTACGATGTCATGCGTCTGGACGAGCACCGCGTCGGCTTCTACATTGCCGACGCCGTCGGACATGGAATGCCCGCCGCGCTCCTGAGCATGTTCCTCAAGCAGGCCTTGCTCACCAAGGAAATCCTCGCCGGCACCTACCGCCTCCTGGCCCCATCCGAAACCCTCGCCCGGCTCAACCAGTCGCTGCTCGCCCAGCATCTCTCCAGCGCCACCTTCGCGACCGGCCTGTATGGCAGCATCGACACCCAATCGCTCACCCTCACCTTCGCCCGCGCCGGCCACCCCCACCCGATCCTCTTCCGCGCCGACGGCCGTACCGAAACGCTCCAAAGCGACGGCGGACTCCTCGGCGTCTTCGACGACGAACCCTACGCCGACCAGACCGTCCAGCTCCGCCCCGGCGACCGCCTCATCGCCTTCACCGACGGCGTGGAAGTCGCCTTCGGCGGCTGCGCCGTCGCTCCCGACACGGAGCGCTGGACCCACGAGATCGCCCTCCTCCACGACCTCCCCGCCGAACAGATCCTCACCCGACTCGCCACCCGCATCGACCAGGAAGGCGGCAGCCTCGACCCCAAGGACGACCTGACGATCGTCATCGCAGAAGTCGCCTCCGCGAAGTGCTGAGTGCTGGGTGCTGAGTGCCGAGTGATGCATTGTGCGTGGAAGTGTCGTACTACACATGCGTGGGTGTCGATACGGTGCCGGAGCCTGCGACTTTCGGGTTGCTTGGTGTCGGCGCCATGGGTATCCTTGCCCTCCGTCGCCGGGCGTGATCCTGATCCCGATGAGCCGAAAATTGAATGTACATCCAAGCCTCGGGCAATCGTCGGCGGCTTTGATCGCGCGCGGAAACCTTAGCATGCGACTTGTCACCACCATCGGGCTGATGACCTTTGGCCTGGCCGTGATGAGCGGCAGCAAGCAAGCGCTCGGCGATGGGCCAACCGTCGCGCGTTTACTCAGCCTCCAACCCGAAAAACCGCTCGCGCGTGCACCCTCCGCCACCGACAGCACGCGCCTCATCACGCTGATGATCCGGCTCGGCGGCTTTGGCGCACACATCCCCGGCGTCAGCGGAGAGAGCCACAACCTCTCGCACCACGTCGGACGCGAAGACAAACTCGACCAACTCAACAATCTCGAACTCGCGGAATTCCGCGAGCTCGCCGCGCTGCTCGCCAAACTCAAAGCCACGAAAGAGGGCGACGCCACGCTGCTCGACCGCACGCAAGATTTCTACGGCAGCAATCTCGGCAACGGCAACAACCACGACACGCACAACCTGCCCATGCTCTTCGCTGGCGGCGGTTACAAACACGGTCAGCACCTCGCCTTCGACAAGACCAACAACTACAACTACCCGCTCCCCAATCTCTTCGTCGCGATGCTCCAACGCCTCGGCATCGAGGCGGATAAATTCGCCACTGGCACAGGGACGATGACGGGGTTGGAGTTGGCGTAGTTCACGAAACCAAAACCGACTTACCTGCACCCCGATGAAATCCATCCGCAATCGCATCTCGACTATTGCCTCACTCGCGCTCGCTTTCGCGATAACCGCAGCCTGCACCTCCGCTCTAGCGGAAGAGCCGCCGCCGCTTGCCGCGTCCGCTGGAGTCACGCCGGATGAATGGCTGAAGGCGCAGGTGCCGCCGAGTTTTCGGCCCGGCTACACGCTGCCACGTCTCACGCGCTTTGGCTGGATCATGACGGTGCCTACGCGGATCGAGCTGACGGAGCGTTGGGGCTACGCGCTGGAGTTTGCACAATACGCCGATGCCGCCACGGTGGCGGCGCTGGACAAGCCGGACAGCGATCTCGCCAAACTGCTGGCGCTGGCGAAGTCCGACCCGAAACGCTATCCCAGCATGGTGCTGGTTACTGGCCGGATGCCTTATAAAGACGTGCCGCCGGAGACGTGGGCGCGGGACAAGGACGGAGCGATGCTCAGCGGCGAGGCCAAGTCGCTGGATGGCAATGCGTGGAGCAGGGAAGGCGCGGGAGTTTATAGCCCCGAGACGCCGGATGCCGTCTGGCAGCAGGCGGGCGCGATGCGGGCGGACCCCGTCCGCGAATTAGTAAAACGCGGGCTGCCGCTGAAGATCATCATCAATGGCGGCGAGTGCGGGCTGGGCATCCTCGGCTTCGCCCGCAAGCCGTGGTCGCAAGACCCGCGCATCGTCGCAGCGGTGCAAGGCCAATGGAAGGGCGCGTGGGAGGAATACGCCTCGGCCAAGAAAGGCCACGCGGAACGCATCATCGCAGACGCCGTGCGGCAGGCGGTGCCGGAGCGCGACCTGTATGTCTATTACACCGCAGGCGGCGGCACGATGCGGAATAGCTGGTGGGGCATCAAAGAATGGGCGCCGCAATGGAAGCATTTGCGCGGTGTCTCCGACATCCCCTCAAACGAAATTTACTATCTCGCCTACAACGACGGCTTCACCGGCGCGAAGGACATGCTGACGCTCGCGCTCAATGCCACGGCGAACGAAATCGCGAGCGGCGATCCGCTTTCCTACAACTACATCTGCGCGGGCTGGGCGCGGGGCGATGCGAAGAAATACCACGCGGATTTGAATCGCTGGACTGGCTTTCTCAAATGCTACTACACCGCTGGAATGATCGGCGCCAACGTGGGCTACTACGAGCTGCCGAAGGGGGGCTTCGACGCGCGATTCCCCGCCGACCAGCCGCCACCGTGGCTGCAACAAATGGTCGCGACTTCACACGTCCACGCGCTTTTTTCCCAAGTCGAAGACATCGTGCGGCACGGCGAGCTGCTACCCGGCCCGATGCACCACACGCTGTCCACGAGCGACCCGGCGTATGAATTTCCCACGGGCGATGCGAACGCGCGCGTGCTCGTCCGCAAGCACCGCCAGCAGCCTGCATGGCTCATCACCGCGTGGGTGGCTGAGGGCGCGGACCGCCCGGCGCAGGTCTTCATCCCGGAACTCGGAGTCATCACAGTTTCGGCCCGCGTGCGGGAGTGTGTATCGCGCGACGTTGAAACAAAACACCGTCACGCTTACGCAGCTCGATCCCGAGGGCGCGATTTACACCGCAGTGAAAACCGCGCCCGCCGTGACACTTCCCGTGAACTTCACCATCCCTCCGCCGATCACGGAGGGCCAGCTCCTGTGGCTGTCGGCGGATCGTGGCATCACCAAGGACGCTGCCGGGAAAGTCTCCGGCTGGCAAAGCGGCAGCCCCAGCGCGTTCGCATTTGCCCAGCCCGCCGAGGCGAAGCGCCCGGCGTGGAAGGCGGACGCCATCCACGGACATCCAGCGCTGCAATTTGAGCGCGACAAACAATGGCTGGCCTTCCGCCAAATGGACGCGGCTATTGGCGAGAGTTTCGTCGGCGACATCACGGTCTTCGCCGTCTTCACCGGAGCCGGTCCTAAGGCGAACAACCGCATCCTTTCCGCCACCACCGACCAAGGCCACGACTACGAAACCGGCTTCTATCTATCCGATGGCGGCACTGCCATTCCCGAAGGTGGCGCACTGCTAAAGCACAGTAACCACATCATCAATCGCCCGCTCAATACGCTGGCCGTCGGAGCCATGTGTTTCGGCAACGGCGCGGGCATTGGCGGCAATGGATCTGGCTTCGGCGGAGGACTCGCCGAGGTGGTGATTTATAAAGGCAAGCTCTCCGCGTCCGCCGCGAGTGTCGTCAAACAATACCTCATGAACAAATACGGTCTGTCGCAGCCATGATTACCAAGCTATTCGCACTCGCATTTCTCACCCACGCCGTGCAGCAGATGGTCGCCCATTTTCCTGCCTACAGGGACCTCTGAACCGACCCCCGCGCGCTGGACATTGCGAATAGTGCAATAACAGCCACTCGCGGAAAGGTCACCATGAAGAAGCGTGCCACCGGTCAATCGTCGTTCGCGGACTTCGCGATCGTGGGGCTGGGGGTCCCAAGACCGCGGCGCTGGGGGCGGCGGTGCCGTGGGACAAGCTGGTCGCGCCGGTGCTGAAGCTCCCCGAGTACATCCAGGACCCACCCGCCCGGGCGAACGCCCGATCGACCCGCCTCCCGTACAAGGTAAAAGTGACGAACGCTCGAAAACGATCGGCTGCGCGCGTTCAGGGCGGGGTCGGGGCAGTGAACTCGCCATTCTACCGCCGCGGCAAGTTCCCCACCCCATGCGGAATCACTGCGTACCGCACCGCCATCAGCAGAGCGGGCTAAGGGGTCGGGAGTCGGGTCGGGAGTGATTTCATGATTTTGTCGCGCCTTTCCCGGCTTGCTTCTGTGTCGCCTTCGGCGGACGGCCGCGTGGGTTGAGGGTGGACTGCAAGTTTAGCTTCACGGCGGCGTTCCGACGCCATCGCTCGTCGCCGTACGGGGAGCCGCGGATGACCCTGTCGCGAAGCGCAGCCAGCGCGGCATCGGATTGCGCCTCCTGAACCCATTGCTCCCAGTCCGAACGCACCGGCAATGGCCAGCCCGCCAGGGGTACGAGCCACGGCGTCTTGTTCGGCGGCAATCGTTTACGGCGAAAGGCGCTGCACCATCGCCACGCGGTCGCCTGTGTGATCCGTTCCGCCCGCAAGTCGTTGCGCTCCACATATCGCCCACGTCCAGCAGGTGTCTGTCCGACTGCGCGGGAAAGCGCCCATAGATTCCTCCTTCGTCCACGTAAACTGGCATTTATCCTCTTGAAGTCCTTCGCGCCGTGCGTGCCCGGCGGTTCGACGTCCAGGCGAATTATTTGCAAGATATTCTATGGCGAGGCACGATATCGGAGCCATTCACCTCGAGGTTACCGGACATGCGGCGACAAACGCGACACGTACGTGGTTTTACCCTGGTCGAGTTACTGGTGGTGATCGGCATCATCGCGGTGCTGATCGCGCTTCTGCTGCCGGCGTTGAATCGAGCGCGTTCCGCGGCGAAGACGATCAACTGTCTTTCTAATCTCCGCCAGCTGGGCCTCGGGTACCAGATGTACCTGAACGGCAATCGCGGCAAATCTCTGGAGTACGTGCCGAACAACGAGGATTTCTGGATGGAGTTGCTCGTCCCATACGTTCAGAATTTCGAACAGGTCGGAATCTGCCCCGAAGCGCCCGAGCCGTCGTTCGGCCAGGGCTCGGCGCACGAATCGTGGGGACCCAACATCTTCAATCATGAAGGGAGCTATGCCTTCAACGGCTGGCTCTATCGAACTGACTTTCCCTTCAATCCACTGGCTCTGTATGGCTCCGAATGCGGGCCCGCGCAGGCGTACATCCTGCTGCCGGTCAGCGGAGACGATCGGATTCCCGTCATGACGGACGCCGTGTGGGTCGATTGCTGGCCCAAGAGCGCCGATCCCGTCCCATCCCCCGCCACGCTTTACACCGGGTCGACGGCGTACGGCGACGAGATGGCCCGCATCTGCACCAATCGCCACGCACACCTGACAAATGTCGTCTTCCTCGACGGACATGGAGAGACCCTCCCCCTCGCGGGGTTGTGGCAACTCCAATGGTCAACGATCTTCACGCCTGTTAACGTCGTCGTAGTCGAGTGAACGCGGACTCCATGGCGACTGCCCGTCAGACGGTTCTGAACAGAAATGGCAGATGGTCGATGCAGAATTTTCGTGAAGACTTCGAAAGGAAAACGGTGAACCATGATTAAATCGCTCGCC
>JBBSDP010000024.1:0-68532 GCA_038240605.1 Tepidisphaerales bacterium
AGATCGCCGCCACCTGGGCCGGCCATGTGCTGAGCACGCTACTGATTCTGTTGGGCTTTATTCGCCGAACCACAACCACCACCGGACTGAAAGTCACCGCGACCCACCTGGACCGAACCTATCAGAAAGGCTTGAAGGTCGCCAAGGCCGAGTTCCAAGCAATCCAACTGACCCGCCACGAGGTCTGCCCTCAGTGGAACTACACGATTCGCCCCCACCAGAAAAACACGGAGTAGTTTTTGGACGGGTTCTTAGCGTTCGGGAAGCGGCACAGATCCCCTCGTCTCCCACGGGAATCTCGTTCAGCAGGATTAAAGAAGGGCGCATCAAGGTGCGCCGCACTCGATGTCACGAAGGTCCATGGAAGACGCGCCAAAAAAGTTTTTCACATGAGAAAAATGGGGACAAATAAAAGGTTGAACCGCTTGCAATCTACATTTGTAAACGCCAATCCGGTCTCCGATCGACCGAAAATCTGAAAATGGCCATAGGCAGCGCGCCTAGATGTAGAGGGACCGTACAAAATGCTAACAACAAAACAGCGGCGGTTGATCCAGCTGATTGAGCATCGGTGCCGCTACCAATTGCCAACCGTCCAGCGCGATCTGGCTGAGAGCATGGGTATTCGGTGCGACTCGCTCAACAAGCTCCTGAGTCGCACGCGACGAACGCTTGAAGCGAGCGGGAGGACGTTGGCGATGCCGCCGCGTCATCGGTGAAATTCCCAAACGGTTTGCTGGTAAGGCGCTGGGATTCGTTATGCCGTCATCGCGCATGAATGAAGATGAGACGCGAGTGATCATTGGTGTGTTCTACGCTGGACACCTCGGCGACGCCCTTTGCGCGACGCCACTCGCCAGACTGCTTTGGAAAGCCCGTGGGCGACGAATTTGGGTGGAACAACACCCGGCGAACCTGACGGCGTTCCAAAACAATCCGTACATCGAAGGATTTACATCACACACGGGGCGGCCACTCCAAAGGGCGATGCGCGGAATTGGACACATGATCCAGCGTTTGCAGCAGGGATTCGATCTGCCGATCGAGTCGGACGCGCGCCCGGAAATATTTCTCAGCGCAGCCGAACGCGCATGGGCGGAAGAGCAGCATGCTCGATGGAATACCGGCCGCCGGGTGTGCATCGTTTCGCCTGAAGCGATAACCGACCGGGAGCGATTTGGGAACGTTGACTGGCGATATCTTCGGCGAATTCTTTGCCGTCAATTCAGAGTGGTGTACCCCCGCTTCGGAACGGCGGCCAGAGCCAATCCTGAAATTCCTGGCGACGAAGAAGAAACGATCCTTTACGAGGGCCTCACGTCGCGCCAATACATTTCCCTTTTTTCCGTAGCTGATGCGTTTTGCGGGGGGACATCGGGCGGTTCGCACGCGGCGGCGGCATTTGGAATTCCTGCCGTGATCGTCGCCTGGCGTGAGTTGCTGGAAGGTCTCCGATTCCCGTGCTGCAAGCGCGAACCGGGACCAGCGACGTTTCTTTACCCGGAACATCAATTTCTACTCAACTCGACGGTGCGGATGGGTCAGTTCCGAGAGAGCGCGGTTGCCACCGCGGTGGCGGATCTCCATGACGCGGTTGAATCAGGACGTCCCAATTCCCATCCTGCCAACGACTTGCCCTCACGATGTCTGAACGAACTCGTATCGATCGAGGCGGCGCGGCGCATTGCCGCGCTTCGCGTATCCTTCATGATGGCCCAGGCACTCCCGAAAGACGATGCCGTGCTCATTTTGAGGGGTTGCGGATGCCGTCGCCGGCGGATACTTCGTTGAGCGTCCTACCGCATCCATCGAAGGTGGCAAGGCGCGCTCTCATTCTTACGCCGGGCACGAGGCGTCCTCGAACTTTCCACTTTCCGGGAATTGGAATGCGAACAGGTGAAACTTTCCTGAGGAACGTCCGGCCGGTACGCCACCAGGCAGTCAGGGAGCCGGTTTGTCATTATTCTACGTCACGCGGATTGGTTTGGAGCGGAGCTCCGAAATGGACCAATCCTTCCGCCGATCATCGAACCACACACTGGCTCGTTGACGGATTGCCGCGTTCTACCTTTGTTGGGCATCCCGCACACCGTCGATCGCTTTCGAATAGTGCGTCGTTCAATCCAGGCGTAATCCATCTGAATGGGCGCCTGCTCCTCGCCTGTCGGGTAGGGTATGGAAACCAGAGCGGCATTTGGATTGGACAGCTTGACCGTAACTGGATGCCAATCGCCGAGAGTTTCGTTGAAACCGTTCCGTACCATGACGGCGAAAGCTTTGAGGACCCGCGGTTCTTCAGCCATCAAGGGCAGCCGTGCCTAAGCTGCGCAGTCGCCCGGGGGCATCAAACCGTCCAGTGCGTCCTAGAGATCGGTGTAAACCTCCGTGCGACTTCTTACGTGGAGTTCCCCTCTCCGACCGGCGCCCGCCATGAAAAGAACTGGATTTTCTTCGAAAACGGCCGCGGACTGTATTGCATCTACCACGCAGGGCGCGCAATGCATGAGGTGTATCGGGTTGTGGATGGACGGCTGACTCCGGCACACGCGGCGCCTCATTCAATGACCTGGCGCTGGGGGGAAATTCGCGGCGGCACGAATGTCGTCCTGGCCGACGGACGTTACTGGACGCTGTTTCATAGCCACCGAAGATACGCCCGCACGGTTCACTATTTTATGGGCGCGTGCGCCTTTGAAGCTGAGCCGCCCTTCAGAATGACTGACTATACACCTTCCCCGCTCTACTACGCGCCACAGCCATCGCAGTCGCTACTGCCACATGATGTGAAACATGTAGTCTTTCCGTCGGGCCTATTGAAAAGCGGAAATGAATGGACGGTCTTCGCGGGATATAACGACGAACGGGTGATGATCGGGAGGATCCAACACGACAACCTAACGCGGTTGATGGTTAAACTCCCACCATCGGGTATCGAATCGGGGTCAGTCGGGACGGCTCCCCAGGCCATCGCCGGAAGGAATACGTCATGTCAATCGTTAGAAATCCCATACGGCGCAATGTGCCGCCAAACGCCGGCGGAACCGTCTCGGGAATGCCGCGGACCTTTTGCATAACGCTACGGCAAAGCCCGGAACGAACCCGGGAAGCGTGGACGCACTTTGGCGAGGTGGGGCTGAACGTCGAAGCGTATTGCGGCGTTCATGGTCTCACGGCGGGTCTTTACACAACCTACCGAGATCCTTCCGGGTGGACGATGAGCCGAGGTTACATCGGCTGTTTCCTCTCCCACTACATGCTGTGGAATGCGCTGCAATACACGCCGGAGGATGAGTGGCTGATTCTGGAAGACGACTGTGCGTTTCAAGGGGATTTTCGGGAGGAGTTCGCGAAATCCTACTCGCAACTGCCACCGGATTGGCAATTTGTATTCGTTGGCGGGTGTTGCGAACAAGTTCATCAGGTGATCAGCCCCCGCGTAGCATTGGGAAGCTCGATGTGTACCCATGCCTACATGGTTCGGCGTTCAGCGCTGGCCACGCTGCTCGAGGAAACCCAAAAAGTGTGTAACCATCTGGACATTCTCCTTCTGGAGAAGGTGCTCCCACAACTTAGGAGTTATCTGTTTGTTCCCTTTCTCGCTCGCCAACACACACTCGACGGCAAATGGCCTTCAATGGGCCATACCGAATAGGGTGTGGGGCAAGCATGACACTCTTCACTCGCAACATGAGCAGCCAGTTGTCCACGCCAATGAACGGCGCCTTTTCCGAGATTGATCCGCGGGTTCGCCAAACCACGCGTCGCCGGTCGGCGCCCTCGCAAAGGGAGCGGTCGCTGCCAAACGTGTCGCGCGGGCGACGGAACCTCGTAGTCGTCCGCGCTGGAGATCAGTCACTGCACCGACAATGGATTGCGGATAACGTCCCGCGGACGTTCGACCTGTTTGTCTCCTACTACGGCGAGGTCGCGGGCGCGCAGCAAGACGGAGCGGACTTCTATTCCGTCGAGCGCGGGCCGAAATTTCCCGCGATTGCGCACCTGCTTGATACGAGAAAAGGATTGATTGACAAATACGATTGTGTCGTGTTTTCGGAGGATGACCTGTTCACGGACGCGAGGTCTTGGAACACTTTATTCGACATTTTCCATGATTACCGGCTTGATCTCGCGCAGCCAGCCCTTACGCCGGACAGCTGCGCGAGTTGGGAATTCACGCGCAAAATGCCCGACTGCTTGCTACGGCTCACAAACTTTGTCGAGGTCATGACGCCGATGTTCAGCCGCCGTGCGCTGCAGAGCGTTGGACATACGTTTGCGGAGAGTGTCAGCGGGTGGGGACTTGATTTCCTCTGGCCTGTGTTGCTGCCGTACCCCCAGTTTCAGGTCGCGATAATCGATACGATCGCGTTCCGTCACACGCGGCCCCTCGGATCCGGAACGCTCTACAGCGTCCTGTCCGCCGCCGGCATTTCGGCTGGAGCTGAAATGGAGGAGGTTCGCGGGCGCTTCTCGCTGCGACCGTTCCAATACAGGGAATACGGCCGCGTCCTCGCGAATCGTCCGGGCCACTGACGGGTGGGTCGGGTAACAGAATTACACATCGATTGTCGGGCGCATCAGCAGCGCTCCCCGAGAAAGCGACTGAAGTTCGAAAGGAGAATCCGCATGCATACTGTGGACTGGTTCAGCCCCTACATCCCAACCTGGCGGGCAGCGCTGTCGACGCTCGATTCCCCGATGGTCGGCGAGTTGCACGCCCTCGAGATCGGATGCCTCGAAGGGCGCGCCACCGTCTGGCTCCTGGAAAACGCGCTGGTGCACCCGAGCTCTTCGATTACCGTCGTCGACACCTTCGCCGGCAGCCCTGAGTTCAGCGAGATGGCGTTCGATGTGCGCGGCATGGAGGAGCGGTTCGATACCAACATCGCGCCACACGCTCACAAGGTCCGCAAGATCAAGGCGACTTCCGCGGAGGCGCTGCGCCGGCTCGACCCCGCTTCGTTCGACCTGATCTACGTCGACGGCTCCCATCGCGCCTGCGACGTTCTCGAAGACGCGGTCCTCTCCTGGCGCCTGCTCCGCCCCGGCGGAATCCTGATCTTCGACGACTACGGGTGGACCATGCCCGAGTCCGCGCTCGACCGTCCCAAGATCGGCATCGACGCCTTTCTCTTCGCCTTTGACGGCCAATACGCCGTCCTCCACCACGGATACCAGATGATCCTGAAGAAGCGGTAGTCCGGCCAGCGTGGCCGAGCCGCACACGGAACAACTGTGGAACAGATACCTAACATTTTACTAACGGAGAACGCCATGACCATGAACTATTACAACGGCCCGTGCACCCCAACGTGCATCTGTCCTTCCTGCTGCCCAACCAATTCGAGCAGCTCCCAGCCCGCTAACACGATCGCCGGGGCGGTGGCGCTCGCCACGGGAATGCTTACGCTTCCCATTTCGACGATGGTCGCCTCGTCCATCGGATCGACCGGCCTGGCCCTCGCCATCGAATACTCGGCGTGCAGGATCTCCCAGGCCCTGGCCGGCATCGGCGTCGATCTCAGCACCTTCATCCAGATGCTCCCCGGCTCGGCGATTCTCAGCACCGGCCTCAATTCCCAGGAACACTTTTCCGATCTCGGCGGCGGGCACTATTCCTCCGCCAACAACAATTCCGCCGCCACCGTCACGCGAACCGGCGTCGGCACCTCGGCCGATACTTTTACGATGGTGGCCCGCGATGGCACGGTCAGCCGCTTCCTCGGCTTCGATCCCTCCGTCCCCACGCCGGGCGTCATCCAGAGCATCACCGACCGCAACGGCAACACCCAGACCTACGCCTGGACACCCGCCGTGGTGCCAGGCGGACGCGTGCAACTTGCCACCGTCAGCGACGGATACGGCCGCGTCACGCACTTCACCTACTACGGCCCCGAAGCAAGTTACCGCCTGAAGACGGTGACCGACTTCCTCGGCCGCCGCACCGACTTTGCCTACGACACGCATGGCCATCTCATCTCGCTGGTCACTCCTTCAGTGACCCGGGGAGCCGATAACAATGCCAACACCTTCCCCGGCGGGATGGCGTACGTCTTCGAGTACGACGTCAACAACCCGCGCCTGGACCGCCGGGACGATCTGCTCAAGGTCTTCTATCCCAATCAAACCCAGCCTCACGTCAATACGGCCACGGGCGTCGTCGACATGAACGCGGTCTACGCCAGCGGCACGCCGCGCATGAGCTTCGAGTATGGCCAGGACCCCACCGACGTAAACCAGTACGGCCGCGTCCTGCGCAGTACGATCGGCAATTCCGTCTCCGGCGTCGGCGGAAGCTACCAATATCTCTATCTCACCACCGGCCTGCCCGCCAACCAGATCAATCCATCGGACCCCATCGTCAGCCGTACGGTCGTGACCGACCGCAACGGCAACCAGACGCTCTACGACTTCAACGCGGCGAACATGCCGGTCCGCATCGAGCGGATCGCCACCCGCACCAAGAACAGCCTCCAGGCGGCGAGCTGGATCACCTGGACGAAGTACAACAGCCACAACCAGCCGACACTGGTGGTGATGCCCGAAGGAAACAGCGTCGCCTACACCTACGAAGACGAAACCACCGCCCCGGTCATCAACGGCCTGCCTTACGCAAGGCGTTTCGGCCTGCTCCGCGGCGAAACCCGCTTTCCCGGCAACACCATCGGCGTCCCCACCACCCGCGCCGGCAGCGGCCCGGCCGGCGGCGTGCAGCAGCAGCTCACCCGCACCCACTTTTACGACCCCCTCTTCAGCCAGCTTTGCGCCACGATCGAGGAACGCGGCAATCCGATCGACGCCGGCGGCGATTACTTTCCGCCGCAGAACGGCGCCGCGACGCCGACGAACGGGGACCGCTCCCGCTACGCCACGATCACCACGTTCGATTACCAGAAGGACACACTCGCGGCGGTGCAAAGCGATCCGGCCCTACAGGCGATGCTCGGCCTCACCGCCGCCCAGATCGGGCAGTTGATCTCTTACGTCGATTCGCAGATGAAAGCCACCGACGGCACCGGCGGTCTCCCCGCCGGGTTTGCAATGGGACTCGGCGACATCAACGGCGAAGGAACCGGCAGCGGAACCGCCGGCAACGCCGCTCACGCCGGCAATGTGATCAAGGTTCAGCACCCCTCCGTGCGCCAGCTCGTCCCCAACGCCGGCTCCGGCGATCCCTGGGCTTGGCAGACGCAACTCCGCACGGAACTGTTCACCGTGAACGCCAAAGGCCAGACCACAACCCACACCGATCCCGAAGGGAACCTGAACCTTTACATCCGCTACCCCGAATCCGATCCCGAAGGAGACGGCATGTTCGGCGACGTCGCCCTCTCCAACAAACAATACGGCCGAGTGAAGCAGATCCACGTTGACGCCGATCCCAACAGCGTCATGAGCCTGATCGGCTCGGACGGCGACCTGATCACCTTCACCCCCAACCTCATTGCGAGGACCAACACGCCGGGCAGTTATCTCGATCTCGTGACCGAGCACCAGTCCTCGCCGGCGGCGGCGGGATGCAGCAGTTGCGCCTACGACCCGCTCGGCAATCCCACGATCAACATCGATCCACGGGGATTCACGACCACGTATGAAAGAAACGAACTCGGCCAGGTCTACCGCGTCACCGGCCCCGCCCCTTACAACTACCAGACGGAAACCTGGTACGACGCCAACGGCAACGTCACCCGCGTCGATACCCAGGACCAGCAAGTCAAATTCGACTCCAGCGACCCCAGCGATCCGCGCTACGGTCAATTTACTCCCACCGGTTCGACTACGCTCACCGCAGGTGGAAGCGGCAGCGTCGCGCAGGTGCCGAGTCAGCCCGGCCCCGGCGGCTCGGTCCGCCCCGGCTGGTTCACCAACCTCCTCGACTACGACCTGCTCGACAACAAGATCGAGGAAGACGTGGACGCCACCGGCTCCAATCCTTCGAGCCTTATGACGAAGTTTGCCTACGATCCCAACCAGAACCTCGCGAACATCACCAGGCCGTTGGGCAACACGATCGAGTACGACTACGACGAGCGGAACCTCAAGATCGCCCAGCGCCTCGGCTACGATCCGGCCACCAACCAGCAGGGGGCGGTGACGGTCTGGAGCTTCGACGGAAACGGCAACGTGATCGACGTCATCGGCCCCGCCGACCGCACCGGCAACCCCGGCACGCGACTGAGCGCCATCCTCGATGACGCCTTCGGCTTGGGCAGCGCCCTGGTCCACACCGGCGACTGGGTCACCCAGAATGTTTATGACGGGTTCGATCGCCTGATCCAGAGCACGGATGCCGTTGGCGGCATCGCGACGAACACGTACGACCCCAGTGGAAGAGTCATCGCCAGCGCCAAGAACGGAACCGCCGGCGGCGCATCGCCGACCGACCGAAGCGGCAGCGCCAATGTCCCGCTCTCCAGCAGCGCCATGTTCTTCGACGAGGCAGGCCGTCTCTACGACCACCAGCAGAACGTCTTCCTGAACACCGGAATCTCCGTCTCGACACCCACGCACATGATCCCATCAGGAAGAGCCATCACCCACACCGGCGGCGGCCTCGCAGCCAACTCCACCGCCAACAGCAACACCGCCACCGTCACGCTCACCACCGGCGGCCAAAGCTACATCCTCAGCCGAAGCGTCTTCGATCGTGCGGGCCGAGTCACAGCCTCTGCTACGGACAACGGCGCGATCACGACGTTCGCTTATGACGGCGCCAATCGCCAGATCCTGAGGATTGATCCATTGAACAACCAGGTCCAGACAAGTTACGATGCCAACGGCAATGCCGTCGGCGTGACGCGCATCGAAACCTGCACCATCAGCAGCGGCATCGCGCCCGAGAAATAAAGGTGACGCGAACCTTTATATAAAGGTTCGCGTCACCTTTATTTCTGTCCGTCACCTTTATTTCTGTCCCGACAGCGGACTCACTCGCCTAATGCTGGCACTTTCCTCGGATGGGCGCGCGACGTTAGTTTTGCGTCGCGCGAACCATCTCGGAGGACGGCGGTATCAACTTCAGGCAATCCACGTGACCCAAGACGAATCTATTTCAGCTCCCAGCGCGATGTCTTCCAGGCGTCGCCGCATCGTCGCCATCATTTGCGACGTGGTGATGTTCGCCGGGTTCATGATGAACGGTTCGGTGGTCGCTTCGGATACTCCCGGCGCAACGCCGCCCGCCGTCGATTTTTCGCGGGATGTTCGGCCGATCCTTTCCCAGCATTGCTGGAAGTGTCACGGGGCGGATGAGGCGAGTCGGAAGGGGAAGCTGCGGCTGGACGATCGCGATGTGGCGGTGGCGCGGAAGGCGATCGTGCCAGGGGATGTCGGCTCCAGCAAATTGCTGAAGCGCATCAACTCCAGTGATGAGGACGAGCAGATGCCGCCGCCGAAGGCGAAGCTGGCGCTGAACGCCGGGCAGAAGCAGGTGCTTCGGGATTGGATCGGGCAGGGGGCGAAGTTTTCCCAGCATTGGGCGTATATCGCGCCAAATCGGCCGGACGTTCCGAACGTTGCGGTTTTGAGCTGGGCGCGCGGGGCGATTGATCGGTTTGTCCTGCATCGGTTGGAGCAGGAGAAGTTGCGCCCTTCTCCGGAGGCGGATCGGGCGACGCTGATTCGTCGTCTGTGCCTCGATCTGACCGGGCTTCCTCCATCGGAAGAAGACCTTGCGGCATTTCTGGCTGACGAAGCGTCCGATGCGTACGAGCGCACCGTGGACCGGCTGCTGGCCTCGCCGCGATACGGGGAGCGGATGGCGCTGGTCTGGCTGGATGCGGCGCGGTATGCCGACACGAACGGGTACAATAACGATGAAGACCGGATCATGTGGCCGTGGCGCGATTGGGTGATCGACGCGTTCAACCAGGACATGCGCTACGACCGGTTCATCGTCGAGCAGCTCGCCGGGGATTTATTGCCCCATCCCACGCTCAGCCAGCAGATCGCGACGGCCTTCCACCGCAACCAGGGGCACAACACGGAAGGGGGGATCATCCAGGAGGAGTATCGCGTTGAGTATGTCGCCGACCGGGTGCACACCACCGCGACGATTTTCCTGGGCCTGTCGATGCAGTGCGCGCGGTGCCACGATCACAAGTATGACCCGATTTCGCAGAAGGACTATTACCGCTTCTTCGCCTTCTTCAACAACGTGGATGAGAAGCAGGCGAGCTATTCCAACTTCACCGCCGCCGAGCCCTTCATCAAGATTCCCACGACTGATCAGCAGGCGAAGATCGCCGCGCTGCAGACCGAGCGCAGCGAACTGGAAGCAAAGATCGCCCAGCGGACGGCGGATGCGGATGCGGGCCTGGCGCGATGGGAGCAGGCGCATTCGGGCGATGAGATCGCGAAGCTCCAGGACAATGCCCTCCTGCATCGATTTGCGTTGAATGAAAAGGAAGGTACCGCTGTTCATGACACGGCTGATCCGTCGCGCAGTGCCTCCCCCGCGGGAACCATCAAGGGGAAGGCGAAGTGGGTTGCGGGAAAGTTCGACGGGGCTCTCGAATTTGACGGACAGACGTTTGTCGATGCGGGTCCGATTGCGGGATTTGACGGGAGCGGGCCGTTTTCGGTCAGCGCGTGGGTCCGGCCAACGTCGATGGAAGCGATGGCCGTCCTGTCGCGGATGGATGAAGGGAATGCGTCTCGCGGTTACGACGTGCTGATCGACGCCAGCAAGATCAACTGCCACCTAATCCACCATTGGAACGACAATGCGATCAAGGTGATCTGCAAGCGTTCGCTGGCTCTCAACACCTGGCAGCACATCCTGGTGACGTACGACGGCTCGGGCACCGCGGCAGGCGTGAAGTTGTATGTCGATGGAAAGCCCGAAGCGGTGGACGTGGCGAACGACGCGCTCAAGGGAACGATCGCGACGGAGAAGCCGTTGCACATTGGCCGGCGGGAAAACTCGCTGTCGTTTAAAGGCGCCCTGGATGAAATCCAGATCTTCGGTCGGGCGCTCGGCGCTGACGATGCGGTTCGGGTTGCGGGCGGGCAAGCGCCGAGCAACGGCGCGGGTGAGGCGTTGCGTGTCGCCGCCAAAGATCGAACCGACGCTCAGCGTTCGCTGCTTCGACAGTTTTACCTGGACCGCCTCGATCTTGAATATCCGAAACTGAAGGCCGCGCTGGCGGATCGCGAGCGCCAGAAGCAGGAGTTGGAGAAGGCGGGAATTCCGCTGATGGTCATGAAGGAGATGGCCACGCCGCGCGAGTGCTTCGTGCTGAAGCGCGGGCAATACGATCAGCCGGGCGAGCGGGTGACGGCGGACGTGCCGGCGGCGGTGCTGCCGATGTCGCCGGACCTGCCACACAACCGCCTCGGGCTGGCACGATGGCTGGTCGATCCGAAGAACCCGCTGACGGCGCGGGTGGCCGTCAATCGCTGGTGGCAGATGTATTTCGGGACCGGGTTGGTCAAGACCGCGGAAGATCTGGGAGTCACGGGAGAGTTTCCCAGTCATCCGGAGCTGCTCGACTACCTGGCCACGGAGTTGATCGCATCGGGCTGGGATGTGAAGGCGATGCAGAAGGCGATCGTGATGTCGGCGACTTATCGTCAGTCGTCGCGCGCGTCCGCCGAGCAGATGGATCGCGATCCTGAAAACCGGTTGCTGGCGCGCGGTCCGCGCTTTCGTTTGCCCGCGGAAGCGGTGCGCGACAATGCCCTGGCGATCAGCGGGCTGCTTCGGGAGCGTGTGGGCGGGCCGAGCGTGAAGCCGTATCAGCCGGAGGGGTTGTGGGAGGATGTGACGGTCGAGCGCCGGGGCAAGTATGTGGCGGACAAGGGTGAAGGGTTGTACCGGCGAAGTCTGTACACGTTCTGGAAGCGCACCTGTCCGCCGCCGGCCCTGATGAACTTCGATGCCCCGCTGCGTGAGGTGTGTCTGGCCCGGCGTTCGCGCACCAATACGCCGTTGCAGTCGCTGGTCCTGACGAACGATCCGACGTACGTCGAAGCGGCGAGAAAGCTCGCCGAGCGGATGGTGAAGGAGGGCGGGGGCCGGCCGGACGAGTGTGTGACGGCGGCGTATCGAATCGCCCTGGCACGCACGCCATCGGATGCCGAGCGGAAGATCATCCTCGGTATTTATCAGGAGGCGCTGGCTATGTATCAGGGGGACAAGCCGGCGGCGATCAAGCTGCTGAGCGTGGGGGATTCACCCCGGGATGCGGCCGATGACCCGGCAGAGCTGGCCGCCTATACAGTGGTGGCGAGCACGATTCTGAATCTGGATGAGACGATCTCGAAGAGGTAAGGCATGAACGGCATGAATGTTCAACCCGGTCAGCTTCGAATGAGTCGCCGTCAGTTCCTCACGCGCACGACGGTGGGAGCCGCCGCCTTGTCATCATTGCTGTCGTCCGACGCCCTGCTTTCGCCTGCCTTTGCGACCCTGCTTCCGAACTACGCGCCGAAGGCGAAGCGCGTCATTTACCTGTTTCAATCGGGCGGGCCATCGCAGTTGGAGATGTTCGATTACAAGCCGCGCCTCGCCGCTCTGCACGGCACCGAGCTTCCCGATTCGATCCGGCATGGCCAACGGCTCACGGGAATGACCTCGGGCCAGAAGAACTTCACCGTCACCGCGCCGAAATTCAAATTCGCCCGGTACGGCAAGTCCGGCGCGTGGGTCAGCGAGTTGCTGCCGCATACCGCGAAGATCGTCGATGAGCTGTGCATCATCCGCTCCGTGAACACGGAGGCGATCAACCACGATCCGGCGATCACGTTCATGCAGACCGGCTCACAACAGCCGGGCCGTCCATCACTGGGTTCGTGGCTCAGTTACGGCCTGGGGAATGAGGCCCAGGATCTGCCGGCGTTCGTGGTGATGATCTCGCACGGCACCGGCAAGGACGCCAACCAGGGATTGCTCGATCGCCTGTGGGGGAGCGGGTTTCTGCCGTCCAGTCATCAGGGCGTGAAGCTCCGCAGCGCGCACGATCCGGTCTTGTACTTATCCGACCCGCCGGGGATGGATCGAAAACTGCGTCGGAAGATGCTCGATGGGCTCGGCGAGCTCAACGAATTGCAGCAGAACGTTGATGGTGATCCGGAGATTCGAACTCGGATCGCGCAGTACGAGATGGCGTTTCGGATGCAGACGTCGGTGCCTGAACTGACCGATGTGTCCCAGGAAAGTAACGCGACGTTCGAAGCGTACGGACCTGATTCGCGAAAACCGGGTACGTTCGCGGCGAACTGTCTGCTGGCCCGCCGGCTGGTGGAGCGGGGCGTGCGCTTCATCCAGATGTACCACCGCGGCTGGGACCTGCACGGCAGTCTTCCGACCAACATTCCCAAGCAATGTCACGACATCGATCAGCCGCAGGCGGCCCTGATCAACGATCTCAAACGACGCGGACTTCTGGATGAGACCTTAGTTATTTGGGGCGGCGAGTTCGGGCGCACGGTCTACAGCCAGGGGGCGGTGCAGGCCGACTATGGCCGCGACCACCATGGCCGTTGTTTCACGATGTGGATGGCCGGCGGCGGCATTAAGCCGGGGATCGTGCATGGCGAGACCGACGACTACGGCTACAACGTCGCCAGCAACCCGGTCCACGTTCACGACCTCAACGCCACGGTCCTTCGCTGCCTGGGGATCGATCACGAGCGACTGACGTTCCGTTACCAGGGGCGCGACTTCCGACTCACCGATGTTCACGGCAACGTCGTCCGAGACGTACTAATTTAAAAGTTGTAACCCACGCCGAGGATGAAGCGCTGGTCGCTGCTCCCTTTGCCGGGGGCGGGGCGCGCATCGTATTTGTAGTTGACCTTGAACTCGGTGAAGAGGTGGTCGGTGATCGTCGCCCGCAGGCCGGCGTCGGCGTTGAAGTAATAGTCGTTCAAGCTGTCCAGGCCCGGGAAATACTCCATGTTGTGAAATGCCGTCAGGTATTGGTTGAGCTTCTTGTCAACGTGATACGCGAGGCGCAGAGCGACCGATTCATCGGTGCCGTCGTGGCTGTAGTCGCGGTAGAGCCAGCTTACGCCCCCTTCAGAGCTGAGGTGGAAGTCGGGGCGGTCGAACCACTGGTAGCCGACGCCTCCGCCGGGCGTGAGGCGAAGGTTGATGCCGGCGATGAGGTCGCGTTCGACGCGCGCATTGAGGTAGCCGTAGAACTTGGGGGTGAAGTAGTAATCGTATTTCCCGCCGATCCACCAGTCGTTGGCGGTTTCGTGGCTGCTGCCGTTCACGATTTTCTCACGGCCGAAGAGGTAGCCGCCGTCCACGGTGATGCGGTCGCGGTCGCCGCGACGGACGAGGTTGCCGCTTGCGTTGAGTGTCTCGGTGTTCGTGTTGCCGCGTGAGATGGCGCCGGCGGCCACGATGTTGCCCGTCCACCTGTCGTTGAAGTTGATGAACTTGATCTGCGAGAGGGGCAGGTTCTGTGGCGCCAGCACTCCGGCGGGCGCGAGCGCGATCTGTCCCGGGGCGGCGGCGTTCACCTTCTGTACGATGGTCGATCCATCCTGGAGGCGGATGCGAAGCGGCGCCGCGGTCGAAAAGGTGTTGATGCTGCCGACGTCAACGGTGATCTTCCCGGCGACGGTGCCTGAGATCGCGAGTTTTCCCCCCTCCATCGACTCAACCTTGCCGGTGAGCTTGTCCCCGTTCTTGAATAACACCTCGTCAGCCAGCCCCGGGGCCGACGCCGCGACTGCCGCAAATACGAACGCGGCGAAGCACTGAAACTTCATCTCCAGGTACCTCCTTGTTGCCTGTGAGAACCACGGCGGCGCGTGTGCCGCGATTCCCCGTATCAATCGAACAATCTATTGAACCGGGATGATTCGCGCCGTGCACGTCACCGCGCTCAGGCCCCAAGTGGAACCTTGCCGGGCTCCAGGATGGTCGTGCAGAAGCCGCACTTGGTCGCCTTGATCGGGATCTTGTTGAGGCAGTAGGGGCATTCCTTGTCCGTCGGTTCGGCGGGGATGGTCGGGCCTTGAGTCTTCTTCGTCAAGGAGACGATCCAGCCAATCACCTTGACCATGAGCAGGAAGATGGCGAAGGCGATGATCAGGAAGCTCAGCAGGTCACCCAGAAACGCCCCGATCTTGATGCCGCGGAACTGCCACTGGGTGTAGCCCGCCTCCTTGGCGGCGTTGGCGTTAAAGACGCTGCTTTTCCTAACTCAACGCATCGAAATGACTTGTAGCTATCGTCCAGTCAAGACTGCCCATGAGGCTGACCGATAGAAGCAACGACGATGAAGCTCGACAATCAACTATTTCGTTCGGTGGTGAGCGCGCTGCGCAGCTCTCGCAGTGAAGGGAACAAGCGCGTCCTTCCGCGCGTGGGCCTGACGGCGGAGGTGAACATCTCGTTCGTCATCGATGACCATGTTCAGCCGATGGTCAGCGTGCGGGTGCGCGACCTGTCGAGGAGCGGGATCGGGTTTCTCCACAGCGTTGCAATTCCCATGGCGGCGCGCGTGATCCTTCAGTTGCCAGTGCCCGGTCAGCGACCGCGATTCGTGCTTTGCGTTGTGAAGCATTGCCGGCCGGTGGCGGCGAATCTCTTCGCGATCGGGGCCGTCTTCATCGATCAGGACTATGCCCGCGCAGAACAATGTGCCGCCAACGCGCCCGCGGCGATGCACGAGGCGAATCGAATCCGCGACGCAATCCTCAAGTAGCAACTGCCCGCGGCGAACCCTCCACTCGGACCTTCCCCACATTCTCACAGGATCAATCGCACCACGCCGCCATCGACGCGCAGCGCCGTTCGTGGCCGAAGCGCGCTCGCTACAGACGAACGTGACCATCGCCGCCACTTCCTGCCTGTGCAACAAATTGCGAACGCAGGTCCCTACGATGGGATTGAGCAGGCATAATGGCCGGCGCTCATGACGCTTGCCACAGACGAACTCGCGCTCTCGGTCTTCCACCCGCTGGTGCGCCAGTGGTTCATCGATCGATTTGCGGAACCGACCGGCGTGCAACGCGCCGTCTGGCCGCGCGTGGCGGCCGGCGAACATGTGCTCGCCACCGCGCCAACTGGCAGCGGCAAGACCCTCGCCGCATTCCTCTGGGCGATCGATCAGCTTGCTTCGGGCCGTTGGACAGGCGGGCAGGTCCGCGTCCTCTACATCTCGCCGTTGCGGGCTCTGAACAACGACGTCGGGCGCAACCTGCTTGAGCCGCTCCGCGAGATGCGGTCGATCTTCGCGACGGCGGGCGAACCGTTCGCGCCGATCCAGGTCGCGGTACGCAGCGGCGACACCGAGCCCGCCCAGCGCCGCCGAATGCTTTCCCGGCCGCCCGAGATCCTGATCACCACGCCCGAGAGCCTGAATTTGCTGATCAGCTCGCGAAGTGGACGCCGGATCCTCGGTGGGGTGCAGAGCGTCATCCTCGACGAGATTCACGCGGTCGCTGGCGTCAAACGCGGTGTCTTCCTCATGACCGCGATCGAACGGCTCACGCTCCTGTCCGGTGAGTTCCAGCGCATCGCCCTCTCCGCGACGGTTGAGCCGCTCGACACGATCGCCCGTTTTGTCGGCGGGTATCGAGGCGGGCCGGCTGCACCCGAATCAAACGAGCCGCGCCCCGTCTCCATCGTCCGCGCCACCGATCGCAAAAAGATCGAGATGAGCGTCGCAGGGCTGCCCAAGCTCGATCCAACACAGCAGACGTTCTGGCCGGTAGTCGCGCGCGAACTCTTGCGGGAAATTGATCCATCGCAAAGCACGCTGGTCTTCGTCAACAACCGGCGGCTCAGCGAGCGCCTCTGCCATCTTCTCAACGAGACGGCAGGGCGGACGATCGCCTACTCCCACCATGGTGCGATGTCGCGCGAGGTCCGAGCGCTGGTCGAGCAGCGGCTCAAGCAGGGGGCGCTGGCGGCGCTGGTCGCGACCAGCTCATTGGAACTGGGGATCGATATCGGGAGCGTCGAGAAGGTCCTGCTCGTCCAGACGCCGCGGTCGCTCAACGGCGCGATCCAGCGCGTCGGCCGCGCGGGGCATCGCGTGGGGGCGACAAGCCGTGCCCGGCTATTTCCGACGCACAGCGCGGACCTGCTCGACGCCGCCGTCTTCGCACCCTACGTGCGCGACCAGCGGCCGCAGGCCTTGCGCCCGGTCAACAACCCGCTCGACGTCCTGGCGCAAGTCTGCGTGGCGATGTGCGGCGTCGAACCGTGGAAGCCGGACGAACTCTACGCGTTCATCCGGACAGTTCATTCGTATCACGGACTTACGCGCCGCGCGTTTGACCTGGTCGTGCAGATGCTCCAGGGACGCTACGCCGACGCGCGGATCGGTGCGCTGCGGCCACGCCTGAGCCTGGATGAATCCGGACGACTCGTTGCCCGCGATGGCGCGCTCTCACTGGTCTACACCTCCGGCGGCGTCATTCCCGATCGCGGCTATTTCAACGTGCGCGTCAATGGCTCGCGGGCGGTCCTCGGGCAGCTCGACGAGGAGTTCGTCTGGGAGCGGCGCATCGGCGATCAGTTCCGCATCGGGATGCAGTCCTGGCGGATCGAGCGAATCACCCACAACGATGTGGAAGTCGGTCCCGGCGGCTCGGCCCAGGCGGGCATGCCGTTCTGGCGCGGCGACAGCGAGGACCGCGATTTCACGATTAGCGAAAGGATCGCCCTGTTTCGCGAGCGGGCGGATTTGCTGTTGTTGGAAAAGAAGGATTCGGAGCTGCGGGAGATCCTCCAGCGGGAACATGCGCTGGATGAAGCCGCCGCGGACGACCTGATCGATTACCTGCGCCGTCAGCGCGGCGCGACCGGTACCTCGCTCCCGCATCGCCATCACCTGCTGATCGAACATGTCCGGGAGACGGGCGGGCACGATGGACACCAGCAGTTGATCATTCACGCCGGCTGGGGCGGCTCCGTCCTGCGGCCGTGGGCGATCGCGCTGGCGGCTGCCTGGCAGAAACGATTCGGCGTTGCCGTTGATGTGCTCAATGATGACCAGTGCCTCCTCATCGAACTGCCGGGGGAGGCGTCTGCCGACGAATTGATTTCGCTCGTGACGCCTGAAGCTGTTGAACCGCTCCTGCGGACGCGACTGGAATCCACGGGCTTTTTCGGCGCCCGCTTCCGCGAGAACGCCGGGCGGGCGTTGCTCCTGCCGCGATTGGTGCGACGTCGGATGCCGTTGTGGCTGAACCGGATGCGCGCCAAGAAGCTTCAGCAGCAGGTGAGCCGGTACCCGGATTTCCCGATCATCGCCGAGACGTGGCGGGAATGCCTGGAAGACCACTTTGAGCTGGATCGCCTTCGCGCGATGCTCGAGGAACTTCAGAACGGAACGATCCGCGTGAGCGAGGCGCACACCGCCGCTCCGTCCCCGTTCTGCGCCGGCCTCGTCTGGAAGAGCACCAATCAGCAGGTTTATGAGAGCGATCGCCCCTACGACGCATCGGCCTCCAGCCTGAGCGAGCAGACGCTGCGCGAGGTGTTGCACGATGCGGAGCTACGGCCGCGCATTCCCGAGCCGGTCATCAAGGAGCTTCGCGCCCGCCTGCAACGGACGCTGAGCGGTTACGCACCGTCCAGCGCCGAGGAATTGGCGGACCTGGTGAACGAGCGACTCGCCGTGCCGGAATCACAATGGGCGGAGTTGTGCGCCGCCGTTCGACAAGACCATCCCGATACGGCTGAAGGCACGATCACCGAGGCGAGCGAACGCCTCGTTAACGTGCGCCTTCCCGGCGCGGCTCAACGATTGATCGTGGCGCGCGAGCGCCTGCCCCGACTGCTCTGCGCATGCGAAGTTGCGCTTCAAGGTTCCGATCCGCGCACGATGGGTGGTTCCCCACTCGAAGCAGCCGCGTTCGAGGCCCTGGAGATCAACATCGAGAGCTGGCATCCGCCCGGCGAAGCCGATGCCCGATCGCTGCTGCTTGATGTCATCGGCATCGCGCTCAGTTTCGAGGGGCCGTTGACGATGCGCGGACCGCACGAGCAATTCGGCGTCGACCCGGAACGATTGGAGCCGGTCGTCGAGGAACTGGTGGAGAGCGGGCGCGTCGTGAGCGACGTGCTCCGGGCTGACGGGGCCGAGATCGAATTCTGCGACGCCGAAAATCTCGAACGCCTGCTGCGCATGCTCCGCACGGCTCACCGCAAGCCGTTCGCCGCGCGACCGCTTGCGGAGCTGCCGTTACTCCTGGCAACGCTCCAGGGCCTCGTGCCGCGCGGGAATTCGAGCACGGATCTTCAGGACCGTCTCTCCACTCTTTTCGGTTACTCCGCCAACGCCGGGCTATGGGAGATGGCGATCTTGCCCGCGCGAATGGCCACGTACCGCACGGCGGATCTCGATGCGCTCCTGGCGGGAAGTGAGTTGACGTGGCTGGGAGCGGGAGAAGGGGAGTTGCTCTTCTCTTTCCGCTCGGAGTTGGACCTGTTCACATCGCCGCGCCACGAGAAGAGCACGATCATTCCCGAGGCGCGGGGACGATATGAATTCGATGCGCTCCGCGAGCAGGTTCATCTTCCTCCGGCCGAGCTCACGCAGCGGCTCTGGCAGGAAAGCTGGCGCGGACTGATCACCAACGACGGCTTCGCCGCGGTACGGCGTGGCGTGGAAGGGGGATTTGAGCCGAAGGAGGACGCCCGGCCGGTGAGGGTGGGCGGGCGAAGCCGGATGCGTTTCCGGGATTGGCACGCGGCGCGGATTGCGCCCGGCAACTGGTACGCCGTCCCGCAGCGGTCCGAGGAGCCGGACCGTCTCGACAAACTCGAGGCAGACAAAGATCGCGTTCGCCAGGCGCTTTCCCGCTATGGCGTGTTGTTTCGAGACCTGCTTTCGCGCGAGACCCGCCTGTTCCAGTGGTCGCGCCTGCAGCCCGCTTTGCGTCTGATGGAGCTGTCGGGCGAGGTGGTCGCCGGCCAGTTCTTCGCTGATCTGCCCGGACTCCAGTTCGCATCACCCGAGGCGATCCGTCTGCTTCAAGCGGGCTTGGATGCCGACGCGGTCTACTGGATGAACGCCGCCGATCCCGCTGCGCCGACCGGGCTTGGTCTCGCCGCGTTTCACGTTTACCCGGCGCGTCAGGCCGCGAGCACGCTGGTTTACCATGGTACCCGGCTCGTCCTGATCTTGCGCCGTAACGGACGCGAAGCAGAAGTTCGCGTGCCGCCCGAGGACGCGCAGCTCCCACGATATTTGCACCTCTTGCAGGAGCAGCTCGCCCGGGAGTTTTCACCCGCCCGCCGGATCGAGGTGGAATTGATCAACGATGAACCGGCGCCGACAAGTCCGTATGCCGAGATCTTCAAATCAATAGGGTTTTCCTCAGATTATAAAGCGCTTACGCTCTATCGAAAGTTTTGAGATCGCCTCGCTAAGACTCATGCCCCCGACACGTTCTCTTTTATAGATGAAGGATGATGCATCGGGCGATACTCGAACTCTGGAATACGAGCGAAGGCTTCCCATTGTCTGGCCGCGCTACGCCGAGTACGCAGACGGTCTCACGATCTTGATCTTTGGATCATTGCTGGCGGGAGTATCCTGGTGCGTCTCAGAAATGGTCAGGACCGATCTTGCCGATGCACCACCTCCGGTCGTCTCCGTTGCCACCTCGACCGCAAATGGGTCCGTTCAATCCACGGAGCCGCTCGTCATCCAAATTGACGCATGCGAACCTTATGTATCCCGTGTACCGCGCGAGCCGCCCCCGCCGCCAATTGGACCCTATTTTCCGCTTGATACCTCTTCGATGAGCAGCCTTGAGCGAACCAATGCGGTCGAATTTCGTTGTCACTACTGGAATTCCCCGCGCCGGTCCGATAAGACTTTAGCGTCGGGAGGGGGCGGGGATGGCCAGGGCTGGCCGTCCATCGATGGATTCCCGACCGGGGCTGTACGATTCCGATAGAGGGCCAAGGATGGCAAAACTTTCCGCACTTACGGTCGTGGCGCTGTTTTGCCTGGTGGGATGCCAGGCGGCTCAGCCCGTCTCCATGGTCGACAATCTCCCTTCACCCAACTACGCGGGGCCGGCGATGCCGGAACTGAAGGCGATTCCCGCGCCGCAGCCGGCGCCGGCGCCAGCCGTCGCGCAGGCGCCGTCGCGCAGCCTGCGCAGCGATGGGCTCTCCCGTGGGATTCCCCGCGACTGGACGCCGGTTGCCGCGCCCAACCAGTGGCGCTGGATCGTGATTCACCACAGCGCCACCCCGACCGGCGGCGCCGCCGCCTTCGACAAGATGCACCGCGCCAAGGGTTGGGATGAGCTGGGTTATCACTTCGTCGTCGGCAACGGAACCGACACGCGCGACGGGCAGATTGAGGTTGGCTCGCGCTGGCCGAAACAGAAGTGGGGCGCGCACGCCAAGACGCCTGATAACCGTTTCAATGAATACGGCATCGGCATCTGCCTCGTCGGCAACTTCGATGTTGGCTATCCGTCGGCGGCCCAGATGGCGTCGGTGGACCGCCTCGTCGCGTACCTGATGAAGACCTACCACATTCCCGCCGACCACGTTCTCGGCCATGGCGACACCAAGGCCACCGACTGCCCGGGCCGTCACATGAGCGTCGCGACCGTGCGCCGCAACTGTGTCCGCATGCTGGCCGACGCCGGTGAGCAGGTGCCGCAGGACACGCGGACCGCGTCGGCCGAATTGCTCGTGGACGAACGGAAACCGGCTGTGAAGTAACCGGCCACCCCCGCTTCCTGGTCCCGCATGACTCGCGCGTGACCCATCCTTGATTGACGCAGCGCGTAGCACGGGCGCCTCGCCCGTGCGGCGTGTATGCACGCCGACTCGGTCGTACTCAACCGAGAACGACACGAGCGAAGCGTTCTTCCTACGGAACTGAAGCACGCTTCGCCCTGGTTGATTCGGTGGATTACCTCCGATCGCCGCTGAGTATCGCAGCCACGGGCAATGTGCCTGTGTCACGAAATGACCGATGCGAGTCGTTCGAGCACTTCTTCGGAATCATGAGCCGAATTTGTGACGGCCCCCCGGTGACGTTTCGGCCCGGCGAGGATAGACTCGCGGCCGACTCATGCTTGGGAGCAGCCGCGAATGACACGGACCGCGCAACGACTCGGAATTTCCGTCCTCCTTCTCTTCATCGCCTGCCGGAACGCCCGGGCCGCAGACCCGCCCTTTGAGTTCAAGGACGGCGACCGTATCGCCTTCATCGGAAACGATTTTGTCGAGCGCGACTTGGACCGCGCGTACATCGAGACGCAGCTACTTACGCGGTTTTCCGATCAGCACCTGACCTTCCGCAACCTCGGCTACGCCGGCGACACCGTGCGCGCCGATGCCCGGAACCTCTGCTCCGGCTGGGCAGCTTTCGGCCCGCCAGAACAGGGCTTCGATCGCCTCAAACTGCTCGTCGCGCACTTGCAGCCGACCGTGGTGATGGTCGCGTATGGGATGAACGAATCGTTCGACGGGGAGAAGGGCCTGTCGGCGTTTCGGCGGGATTTATCGCGACTGCTCGACATGCTTTCCGAGGGCAAGCCGCGGATCGTCTTGATCTCCCCGATCCGCCACGAGGACCTGGGCCGGCCTCTTCCCGATCCGGCGGAACACAACCAGCAACTGGGCCTTTACGTTGCCGCGATCGCATCGGAAGCTACTCGGCGCGGTGTTGCGTTCATCGATCTCTACACTGCCCTGGGAGATGGCGCGAAGGCGACGCCGCCCGCGCCGCTGACGCGCGACGGCGTTCACCTCAACCCCTATGGCTACTGGCGTGCCGCTTCGGCGGTCGAGCAGGGGTTGGGATATCCGCCGCGTGTGTGGCAGGTTGAGCTTGGAGCCGACGGAAAGCCGGGAGCGGTCCACGGGACGCGCATCGACGTTCAGCCTGCCACCGGCGCGGTGGTTCGCTTTCAAGCGACTGACTCCCTCCTGCCTGTTTCACCGCCGCCGTCGGGCGCGGTCGCGGCAAACCAGCGCACGCTCAAGGTGACGGGCCTCAAGCCGGGCAATTACGTCCTCAAGAGCGGAGACATCGTCCTCGCCACCGCGTCGGCGGCGCAGTGGGGAGCTGGCGTCGCGATCAAGGGCGGGCCGGTCGATCAGCAGCTCGACCAGCTGCGCCAGGTGATCCGCCAGAAGGACCAGGATTTCTTCAACTACTGGCGGCCGGAGAACGACACGTACATCTTCGGATACCGCAACCACGAGCAAGGCCGCAACGCGGTGGAGATCCCGCGATTCGAGCCGCTCGTGGCGGCCAATGACGAGCAGACTCATAAGCTCGTCGTCCCGCAGCCTGTCGAGTACGCGCTGACTGCGGAAAAGTGATCCCCGCCTCCGCAGTCGGAATGATTCACCCGTTTCCGCGCTTCAACCTCAGTTGGAAACCACCTATGTCTTTCCGAGCTTTCACGTTCGCCAGCCGCCACAATGGTGCCGTTGTCGCGCTGGCGGGAATCATTGCGATCGGCTCCCTGTTTACCTCGACGTTACGCGCCGCTGATGCTATGCGGATCGATCCGGAGCTCGAGCGCAAGACGTTCCGAGTTGCCGAGGGGTGGGAGGTCAACCTCTTTGCCGCCGAGCCGCTGATCGAGAAACCCGTTCAGATGAACTGGGACACCGCGGGCCGGCTCTGGTGCGCCACTTCGGCGACTTATCCGCAGGTGAAGCCGGGAACGCCTTCGGATGACAAGATCATCGTTCTGGAAGACACCGCCGGCTCCGGCCACGCCGACAAGTCCACCATCTTCGCCGATCACCTGCTGATCCCCATGTCCGTCGCGCCAGGCGACGGCGGGGCGTACGTCACCAACAGCACGGAGGTAATCCACCTGCGCGACACGAAGGGGAATGGCAAGGCGGATGAGCGCACGGTCGTCCTCGACGGCTTTGGCACCGAGGACACGCATCACATCATTCATACCTTGCGATGGGGCCCGGACGGCCGCCTCTACTTCAACCAGTCGATCTACATTCACGGGCACGTCAGCACGCCGCACGGACTCAAGACGCTGCTGGCGAGCGGCGTCTGGCGGTTCCATCCGCGGACGATGGAGCTGGACGTTTACACGCGCGGCCTCGTGAATCCGTGGGGCGACGTCTGGGACCGCTGGGGGAATTTCTTCCAGACCGATGGCGCTGGAGGCGGGGGGATCAACTTCAGCTTTCCCGGCGCGGCGTTCGAGTCCGCGGCCGGGTTCGAACGGACCCTGCCGGGCTTAAACCCGGGCAGCCCCAAGTATTGTGGCGAGGAGATCCTTTCGGGTCGCCATATCCCCGATGCCTATCAGGGCAACATCCTCACCAACGATTTCCGCGCGAATCGCATCGTTCGCTTCAAGCTGTCCGAGGCCGGCTCTGGCTTCTCGTCCAAGCAGATGCCGGACTTCATCACCAGCACCGACAGCGCGTTTCGCCCGGTCGATATCAAGATGGGTCCCGACGGCGCGGTTTACATCGCCGACTGGTACAACCCGATCATCAACCATGGCGAGGTCGATTTCCGCGACGCCCGCCGTGACCACACCCACGGGCGCATCTGGCGCGTGACTGCCAAGGGGAGCGCGCTGGTCGAGCGCCCGAAAATCGCCGGTGCGCCGGTCGCGGACCTGCTCAACCTGCTGGGCGCTCCCGAGGATTACACGCGGCAGCAGGTCAAGCTCGAGCTGCGGGAACGCAGCCCGGAACAAGTCGCGGCGGCGCTGGCGACGTGGGTGAAGGCGATGAAGGGAAAGGACCCGGATCGGGAACATCGCCTCCTGGAAGGGCTCTGGACCTATCAGACGATCGACGTGGTTGAGCCGCAGTTACTCGGGCGTCTTCTAACGGCGGATGACGCCCATGCGCGAGCGGCGGCCGTGCGCATCGCCTCACGCTGGGCGGGGCAACTGGGGAACATCAACGAGCTGCTCGGCGATGCAGTCGCCGACGAGGATCCGCGCGTCCGCCTGGAGGCGGTGCGGGCGCTGGCGCTGATTCCTTCGCCGCAGTCGATCACGATCGCCACGCGCGTCCTCGACAAGCCGATGGACCCGTTCCTCGACTTTGCCCTGTGGCTGACGGCCAACGAGCTCAAAGAAGTCTGGCTCCCCGCGTTCCAGTCCGGGCGCCTGACCGCGTGGGCCAAGCCCGCGCACCTCACTTACGCACTCCAGGCCGTGAAGTCGCCGGCGGCGATCACGTCGCTGATCTCGCAGCTCAAGACAAACCAGATTCCGCCCGAATCGCGCGGCGACGTGATCGACCTGATTGCCGGCATCGATCCGGCTGGCCAGGTCGGCACGCTCTTTGACTTGGCGCATCACGGCGAGATCAAAGACGGTCCGACTCGCGCCCGGCTCCTAGTGGTATTGGAGCACATTGCGCGGGAGGGTCACGTACCGCCGCCGGGCAACGCATCGCAAATCAGGACGCTGATCGACGATGCGGATCCACAGGTTCGCGCCGCCGCCCTGCGTCTTGCCGGGGCGTGGAGAGTTCAGCAATTACGGCCGGAGCTGACGCAGCTCGCCGAATCGGACGCCACGGCCGAGCCGGTCCGTTCAGCTGCGTTTGATGGGCTCTCTTCCCTGGGTGGCCCGGAGAGCGTCGCGCTTTTCCAGAAATTGTCTGAGCCGCCAGCCCATCCGCAGTCGCGCAGCCTGGCCATCGCGGCCCTCACCGCCCTCAATCTCGAGGATGCGGCGACGCGAGCGGCGAACCTCCTTACGGCGGACATCGGCGCTGCCAACGCATTTGATCCGGCCCCGCTTCTCGGCGCGTTCCTCCGGCGCGAGGGGGGAGGTGAAGCGCTCGCCAAGGCACTGGCGGGCAAGAAGCTGCCGGCGGATACCGCGAAGCTTTCCCTTCGCTACCTCCAATCCCTGGCCAGCACCGATTCGCCGCTGAGCGATGTCGTACGCAAATCGATCGGCCTCAGCTCCGGCCCGACCAGGCTGACGCCGGGGCAGATGAAGCAAATGATTGCCGAAGTGATGGAGAAGGGTGACGCGGCGCGCGGAGAGCAGGTCTTCCGCAGCAAGCAGACCGGCTGCTACCAGTGCCACGCGATCGGCGGCGCAGGCGGATGGCTCGCCCCGGACCTGCGCGCGATCGGCGCCAGCAGCCCCGTCGATTACCTGATCGACTCGGTGCTCGATCCAAACAAGGCCGTGAAAGATGGTTATGCCGGCTACACGATCGTGACGCGCGAGGGGGAGGTGTATAGCGGAATCAAGGTTCGCCAGGACGCCAAGCTCCTGGTCCTTCGCGACAACGCCCACGCCGAAATCAATATCCCCGTCGCGTCGATCAAGCAGCAGAAGCAGGTGGGTTCGCTCATGCTCAGCGGCCTGGCCGACACGCTGACCCACGGCGAATTCCTCGACCTTATCCGCTTTCTTTCCGACCTGGGCAAACCCGGCCCCTATGGAGCCTCCACGACGCAATTGGTCCGCCGGTGGAGCGTGCTCCAGGCGATCCCCCAAAGCAGCACCGATCCCAACGCGCCGCCTGCGATCGCAGCAGCCGACAGCCCCGCCTGGGGCGCGGAGTACGCCATGGTCTCCGGCGTCCTCCCCGTCGCCGCACTTTCCCCCCAATCCGGCGCACGGGTGGCATTTGTGCAGTGCCAGCTCGACGTCGCCACGCCCGGAAAAATCCGCCTGGTGCTGAACTCAGTCAAAGGCCTGCAAGCGTGGATCGACGGCAAGCCGGTGCCGGTTGCGTCGACGATGTCCCCTGGGCTAGAGCGGGGTGTGCACACGCTGGCGTTCCGCATCGATCTACGCGAGCGCGGAGTCGAAGGGTTGTCAGTCGAGGTGGCTGACGAACCGGGCAGCACCGCCCACGCCCAACCCCTCGGCGGCAAATAGAGTTGCTCGACTGCGGACGCTGAATGGGGACAACCGCCTATTTCACAGCTCATTTTCACTATCGAAAATGGGCGGCCTGTCGGTCCCTTCTTTTTATCCTGGACGAATAAGGAGGAGTGACCCCCTTATTCGCGGGCCAGCCCGTCGTGATCTTGATCGTCGTCAGATTTTGGGGCGGTGACGATCGCACTCGCGGTGTGCATCTGCGAAGCACACGTCGGGGGGCGTCACACGGTCATTCCCGACACCGCGTCGGAATGCTCGCTGGCCTTCATCGCTTCCCACTGTTCGAGCGTGATGTTGCACTCGCGGGCCTGCGATCCTTTGTATTCGCCAAGGATGCCCGACGCCGCCATCTGCTCGATCAGGCGCGACGCCCGGCTGTAGCCGATCGTCAGGCGACGCTGAAGCAGGCTCACGCTGCCGCGCTTGGTCTCGAGGATGACGCGTACGGCGTCCTCGAACAACTCGTCCTTCTCCATGTCCGCGTCGCCTCCGCTCCCCATCGACTTGATTTGCACCAGGTCCGGCTCGTACTGAGCCTCGGCGAGCGACTTGACCAGCTTCACGCTCTCCTTGATCTCCCGGTCGTCGATGAACGTGCCCTGCGAGCGGATCGGCTTGCTCGCGCCCGGCGGCAGGAAGAGCATATCCCCCTGGCCGAGGAGCAACTCGCCGCCGTTCTGGTCGATCACGATCCGGCTGTCCATCTTGGTGTTGACGCGGAACGCGATCTTGGACGGCATGTTGGACTTGATCAACCCGGTTACGACCGTTGCCTGCGGCCGCTGGGTGGCGACGATCAGGTGAATGCCCACCGCGCGCGCCTTCTGGGCCAGGCGGACGATAAAGCTCTCGACTTCCTTGCCGCTAGTCATCATCAGGTCGGCCAGCTCGTCGATGATGATCACGACGTACGGCATGTGCTTGGGGATCTTCGCCTCTTCCTCCGGCGTGTTCGGCTGGAAGCGCTCGATCAGCTCCTCGCGCGTGAGGCGGTTGTAGCCGGCGATATTGCGCACGCCCGCCTCGGCGAGCATCTCGTAGCGCTCGTCCATCTTCTCGCATGCCCAGTCCAGGACGCTGGTGGCCCGGCCGGTCTCGTTGATGACCGGGCACATGAGGTGTGGGATGTCCTTGAACGGCGCCATCTCGACCACCTTCGGGTCGATCAGGATCATCTTCACCATGTCCGGGCGCTGCTTGTAGATGATGGACATGATGATGCTGTTGATGCAGACCGACTTGCCCGAGCCAGTCGTGCCGGCGATCAGGCAGTGGGGCATCGCGGCCAGGTCCGTCACCAGCGGCTCGCCGCTCGCGTCCTTGCCGAGGAACAGAGGGATCGCCTGCTTGGTCGTCGCATCGGGCGCCAGCTGCATCAGCTCCTTGAGGCGCACCTTCTCCTTCTGCGCATTGGGCACTTCGATGCCGACGGTGTTCTTCCCAGGTACCGGCGCCACGATGCGCACGCTGACCGCCATCAGGGCGCGGGCGATGTCGTTGCTCAGCGCGGTGATGCTTGACACCTTCACGCCCGGCGCCAGCGCCAGCTCGTACATCGTGATCACCGGCCCGGTGTCGATCTCGACGACGTGGGCCTCGATCTGGAATTCCTTCAGCGCCTGCTCCAGCACCGCCGCCTTCTCGCGGACGAACCGCTCCTGGCTTTCCGCGTACCCGTGCTCCGCTTCGTCGAGCAGGTCCCAGTTGGGCAGATGATACTCGCCCAGTTCCTTGGGGGGCGGGGGCGGCGGGGAGACTTGCCGCGGTTTGATCGTGTTCGGCAGCTTCACGATGATGTCAGCCTTGGGCGGCTCCTCAGGCGGGGCGGGCGCCTGCTCCTCGACCGGCGGGATCACCGCCAGCTCCGAGGGGCCCGGGTCCGATGCATCCTGGTGAGCGGCGTCTTCGGCCGCGGCAGCCGCATCGTCGTCATACGTCAGGTCGATCAACTCATCCGCCGGCTCCTCTGCCGCGCGCTTTCCGCGCGATTCGCGCTGGAGGATCACGGGAGGTTTCAGTGGCGCATCGTCCTCATCGACCGTCGCGATGGGCTTCGTCGCCTTCGTGGTCTTCGGCTTCTCCGCTTTGGCGGCGACCGCGTCGCGGGTCACGAATTTCGGCAGCGAGGGAAGCTTTACCAGCGGCATGAAGTTCCAGCGGATCTGCGGCGCGCGATCCTTCACATGCGCGATCGCGCTGCCCACCATGCCCGGCGTCCGCAGCACCAGATCGTCCGCCGCCAGCAGCAGTCCTACCAGCAGCGTCGTCGCGAGGATGAGCAGCGTGCCGGCCGTGCTGAAATAGCGTTGCAGGAGGTGCGAGGTCCCGATGCCGATGATCCCGCCCTGGCCCTCCGGAAACCCGTCGTACGACCCCGGCTTGAAATGATGAACCGCCGTGGCGAAGGCGACGGAGAGCAACAGCAGCCCGACGGCGCGCATCCAGAAATCACCGATCTCGCTTCGGAAGATCCGCATCACCAGGCAGACGCCGCTGAAGAAGAGGATCGGGAAGACGCCCTGTCCAATGAACAGGTACAGATAATACGCGATCAGCGCGCCCGCGCTCCCGCACAGGTTGGCGATGGGGGGGCTGGGCTCGACGGCGTGACTCGGCCAGTCGGTGGCGTGGAAGCTCCCCAGCGCCAACAACAGGAACACCCAGCCGCTGAGGGCCAGGAACAACAAAACGTTCCGCGACAGGTTCGAGCGTTCCATCTGATTTTTCAGTTGTCCTGAGGAGGTCAGTTGTCCTGAGGAGGTCAGTTGTCCTGAGGAGGTCAGTTGTCCTGAGGAGGTCAGTTGTCCGTTGTCAGTTGTCCGTTGTCAGTTGTCAGTTGTCCGTTGTTAGAGGTCAGTTGTCAGTTGCAAAGACTGCTACCACTGACGATTGGCCGCGGACAGGAATAATTCTCACTACAACTGACAACGGACAACTGACAACGGACAAATTTCACGTTCCCGTATGACCGAACCCGCCCGCGCCGCGGTCCGTTGGCTCCAGCTCTTCGACTTCAATCAGCTCGACCGCCGGCAGCGGCACGATCACCATTTGCGCAATTCGCATGCCCCGTTCGATCACGAACGGCTCACGACCCAGATTCACCAGCGGCACGCGCACCTCGCCGCGGTAGTCGGCGTCGATCGTGCCCGGGGCGTTGATCAGCGTAACGCCGTGCCGGCTCGAAAGCCCGCTGCGTGGCCGGACCTGCGCCTCGTACCCGACCGGCAGGGCCATGCTGAACCCACAGGGGATCAGCCGGATCTCGCCCGGCGCCAGCGTCGTCGGCTCGGTCACGGCCGCCGGCAGATCGAAACCGGCGGCGTGCTCCGTCATCTTCGACGGCAGCGGCAAACCATGGGACCCGGGCATCCGCTTAACCTGTACTGTTATCGGAAGGCTCAAAATGAATTCTCCATTGATTCGAGTTGGTGTGACATAAGATCCGCTGAGCAGATAGTTTGCGTCATTCCGCCACAGTTGCCGCGAGGGCCGTTCGAAAACGTTCCTTCGAGCCGCGATGGCCGCTTCTGGCCGGATTTGGCCAATTTTGGCCGCATAGGAAAAACCCTTACTGGCCATTCGCTTTACGCCCATTTCCTGGCCGGAGCAACGTAGCGATTGGCGGGTGGGCAAATCAACATGGATTCAGAGGACGAATGCTCGCCACAGATGGGGACTGATGCAGACGGATGAATTCATTGTTGGTTGGGAAATACGTCGTAGGGCCGTTGGAATCGTGACCCTGATAGCGCGGTGGGTTAGTGTAAGGGTGATCGGGCGGACGTTCCGTTTCAGTCGTTCATCGCGGGAGCTTATGAAGTACTCGACACGTTGTGGCTTGGGCGTGTGGTTGATGTGTACCGCGGTAGTCGGCGCAGGTGATCCGCCTGCCCCGGCTTCTCCGACCACGCGCCCGACGGCCCGGCTCATCGTCGAGCGGATCAAGCAGAACGTGGGTGTTCCCTGGAACACGGCGACCGTCGATACCTTTAAGGCGGGCGACCCGGATACGGCGGTCACCGGCATCGCCACGACCCACCTGGACACGCTCGAGGTCCTACAGAAGGCGGCGGCGGCCGGATGCAACCTGGTCATCTCGCACGAGCCGACGTTTTATAACCATCTCGATCGCACGGAGCAGTTCGACGGGGATGCGGTCCTGGCGGAGAAGCGGGCGTTCATCGCGCAGCATGGGATGGTGGTCTTCCGGTTCCACGATCACTGGCATCGCCGTCAGCCGGACGGGATCGATCAGGGGGTGGTGCGGAAGATCGGGTGGGAGAAATTTCGAAAGCCGGGCGAGACGCGGGGGCTCTTCGAGATCCCTCGGACGACGTTGGAGGATCTCGCCCGGGAGTTGAAGGGGAAGCTGGGCGCGACGGTCGTGCGCGCCGTGGGTAAGCCGGAGGCGACGTTCAGCAAGATCGGGATGTTGCCGGGGGCGGCCGGGTCGGCGGCGCAGATCAAGATGCTCGAGCGGGAGGACGTCGAGGTGCTGCTCATCGGGGAGACGCCGGAGTGGGAGACGGTTGAATACGTTCGCGATGCGGTGACCGAAGGCCGTCCCAAGGCGTTGCTTCTTCTCGGCCACGCCAATTCCGAAGAGGCGGGCATGGAGAACTGCGCCGAATGGCTGAAAGGCTTCGTCTCCGAGGTCCCCGTCAAGTTCATCCCCGCCGGCGATCCGTTCTGGGAACCCAAATCAGCCGGGATCGGGCCAGTTCAACGCTGACGCTAAGTTCACTGATGACGAAGGACCGATCGTTTGGAATGGGGGGCCGAGGCTCTGACGTCCAAATCTGTCTGTGCCAACACTCGCACATACAATTTCGTCATCAAAAAGGCGTCCGGCGAGAGAAACGCTGAGGAGGAGGAAGCGCCACCGTTCAACGTCGCGACCTTGCTTTCATCAGCCTTCCATTTTCCATATGCTTGAGCTCGTCGAGGGCTCTTAATTTCATCTCGCCTCCTATCAGGCAGGAAGACAAACGTGGATTTCGTATTGCGGACTCTCGCCGATCGCGCCAGTCGCGGTAAACCTTGTGCGATCCAGCAAGCATCGAGGTTGAATCGTCGCCAACATCGGCGTCCGCTGTCGGCCGTGGAGATCTTAGAGAGCAGGATGCTGCTCTCCGCCTATCAACTTTTCGTCGATCCGAGCAAGGGCAACGACCCCGATGGCACGGGGACCAGCGCTCTGCCTTTCCGAACGATCTCCCATGCGCTCGCGAGCATCCTTGCGCCCGGCGATACCGTCGACGTCCGCGTCATCGGCGCGGCGCCGGTATTGTCGAGCAGCGATTCGCTCGCGCTGGAGCCGTCGCAGCTCGACGGCTCGCAGATCACCATCGAGCCCGACATCGCCGGCGCGACGATGACGCTGTCGTTCGCGTCGCAGAAGAACTTCTGCGTCATCAATTCCGGTTTCACTTCCCCGACCGGCGTCACGATCAAGAACCTTTCCGTTGGCGGTCTCCTGCATTACGGGTTCATTTCCCCGGGGGAAGTCCCCAATGTCAGTCTCACGCTCAACAACTGTTCCTTCACGCACGGCGGCGCCGCCGCAACGTCGTTCGTCCAATGGGGAAACAGCAATCCCAACAACAATCAGCCGAACATCACGATCGATCATTCGACCGTGATCAACTTCGCCGGCCAGCTTGTCCTGAACGTCGCGGGGGACGTTGTCGTGGATAACGGCTCGGTGTTTCGCACGAGCGTAGACCTGACGAGCGACCTCGTTTACGCCAACGCGTTCAAGAGCGTCTTGCTGAGCGATAGCCAGTTCGTGCCCACGGGCGGTGGAAATTATGGAATCCTGGAGGCCGTCCCCCTTGGGCCGACCTCAATCACCCTCGACGGGTTCACGTTCGATGGAACGAATTTCAGGGGCTCACCGCAGGCGCTGGTCAACATTCCGCAGTTCAATCCGGCCACGCCCGCGGCCACGAAGTGCACGATCAGCATTCGGAACTCGCATCTGACATTCATCGGAAAGGGGACGACCGTTCTCGTCAGCCTGGGCCTGTTCGATGACGGCACCAAAACGAGGGAACAGACTCGGGCAGCACTGACCGATCGGAACGGCGGAGTGGTCATCGAAGGCAACACGCTGATCAACACGGGCAATGTTGGCGGATCAGGTGCGCTGGCGTTGGGAGAAGGCGCGGACAACGCCGTCGTCATGGGCAACTTCATCCGCAACGGCGATGCGACCGTCCCGTCGGGTCATTGCCTGGACCTCTCCGGCGACGGCATCCTCTTTGAAGATAACGTCTGCGTTGGCTTCCTCACCTGCACGGCATTCGGAAACAACGAGACGATCAAGAATAACACGATGTATTGTTTCGCCTCGGGCATCATCTTCGGCAAAACGGGCGGTGGGGCATGGAACGACTCCCAGGGTTCGATCTGCACCAATAACATCATCGAGGCGATTGGACCCTCGGCGACAAACCAGGCGGCGATTTCCGACTACCACTGGAACGCCCGGTACAACAACACCGACAGCAAGTTCGCCAACCAGGTGGATGGCAACCTCATCTGGTGCCCGAACGGCGAAGCGCTGGCCAACTACGATGCTCAGGCAGCGACCTCGGTGACGCAAATGCAGAACATTTGGAAAGCCGGATCGGCGAGTGGGTTGGGGACGACGCCGTGGGGGCTCTTCCCGAACAACGACGCGGGAACTTCGAGCGTGGATCCGATGTTCGCCAATCCGTCGGCGCTCGACGGGTTCGGCGGGTTTGCGCCAAAGAATCCGGCGGTCGCCCATAGCGACGGCACATTTTTCGGTGCGGTGGGCGGCGCGGTGGCCGGCCGTGTGAGCAATCCGCAGACAGGCGTGCCCGTCGTCGGCGCGACGATCTACATCGACGCGAACAAGAACGGCCAACTCGACAGTGGAGAGACGAGTACGATGACGGACGGCTCGGGAAATTACCTGATCCAGTCCCTGCCCGCCGGCACGTTCCGGGTTACGGAAATTCCGACTGCTGGATTGTCCGTAGGAGCGCCGGCGGCCGGTTATGTCGATGAAGCCGTCGCGTTCGGCACTCAGCTCTCTGGCGTTAACTTCGGGGACACCCCCATTCCCGCCGTGACAGGCCCGGATCTGGTTGCATCCCTCTCCGGGACGCTGCCGAAGAGCGCATTGTCGGGCGACTCCGGCAAGGTCCTGCTCCGCATCACGAATCGTGGAAAGATGATCGCCACGGGCTCGACCTTTATTCCCATTTATGCGTCGGCCGATCAGTCGCTCGATTCAAGCGATCTCCAGATCACGCAGTACAGCACGCGATTCAATCTCCGGCCAGGCCAGTCACAATCGATCTCGATCCTCTTCAAATATCCGGCAGGTTTTTCAGGTCCCATGCACGTCATCGCATCGGTCAACCCGGCGGATGTGATCGCCGAGACCAGTTACGCCAACGACGTTGCCGCGACCTCCAAAGCCGTCATGGTGGCCGCGCCCTTCGTCGATCTTGCCGGGTCGTACGGGCAGCTTCGAACGATGCGCAGGTCATCGCCTGGAACCGTACCGATCAAGATCGATAATCTCGGAAACGTGCCGGCGGTCGGCTCAATCCCGGTGGACATGTACCTTTCATCCGACACGACGCTCGATAGCGCCGACACATTGATCGCGCACATCGACTCGCTGCCAATCAACATCAAGCCCCGCAAGGCCAAAATCCTCTCCCTGCCAGTGAGGGGGACGTTACCCCCAGCCGGGCATTACTACCTGATCCTGCAATTGAACGTTCCACAGGGGGTCAGCGAGAGGAACATCGCGAACAATACGGTGGTAAGCGGTTCGACAATTTCGCTCACGTAGATGGAACTATTTCGGGCGATGCGTCGTCGTCTGTTCACTATCCTCTCGGCGGTGTGGCTGGTGCTCTGCGTTTCAACATGCGCGCTGTGGGTGCGAGGTTATGGCTACCACGATCGGGTTCACTGGGTCAGCTCCACCGGCAGAAGGGGCGCGGAGTCTTCCCGGGGCCGGCTTCTGTTATGGCGGCAGCGAGCGGACGGATGGACGTATGACGCGCAGCGGCCAGGATGGTCCGTCGGACATACCCCCTCGGAGTCGCTCGGCAACGGCCCGCCCGGCTTGCCAATGAAATGGGAGTTCGCAGGGGTGAGCGTGCGTCGCGACTACGCGATGGAAACATATTTCCTCTATGTGGGCGTGCCGTACTGTTGGGTGGCGGCTGTACTGTTGATTCCGATCGCGCTCGTCTCCTATCGCCGGCTTCACAATCGCGTCCATTCCACTGGCGTCTGCCCCGTCTGCGCCTACGACCTCCGCGCTACGCCCGACCGTTGCCCCGAGTGCGGAACGGTACCAACGAAAGCGGTGAAGGCGTGAAGCGTCGAGGGTTCACCATTCCAACGACGATTCCCCGAAACTTTCGCGCCCGCTCGCGCGTCTAACGTTGTTGTCTCATACATCGAGGAGGACCCCATGCACTCGAAGCGCATGATGCTGGCGTTGTTTGCAGTCTTGCTGATCGGAACGGCCGCCGTTTAGACGAGGATCGGACTGGCTGAGGCTCCTCCCGCTGATCCAACCACGGAGGGCGGGTTTGTCGCTCGCTCGATCGAAGCGAAGTCCGCTCAACCGGCGGCTCAGGTCGGCAATGGAGCGAAGGGAAATTACAGGACGCTTCTCCGGCAGATCGAAGTGGCCGGAGATCGCGAGCAGTACGGCGATTTCTATGATTTTGGCTACTGGTCAGGAACCAGCTACGGCGGGCAGGAGAACCTGCCGGCGGGGTATTGGGTCTATCTCGCGCCCAATTGGTACATCTTCCGGGACGCGGCTACATTGCCCGCCGTCGCAAGCGCGCCGCGCATGTGGAGCCCGGAGCAGGCGACGGGCGCGCCGGATACCTGGCCGCGGGCCGGCGACATTCAAACTGCATGGGCCTCGGCCACGCCCGATGGCCAACGCGAGTGGCTCGAGCTCACCTACGATGCCCCCATTCGTCCGTCAGCCGTGATCATCTATGAGACCTTCAACCCCGGCGCAGTCGATCGAGTGACTGGTATTGACCCGACTGGAAAAGAAGTGGAACTCTGGATCGGCGTCGATCCGACGCCCGCCGGCCAGGGAAAGGGAATTTCCGTCATTCCGCTCCATCCGGATTTCGACGTGACGCGGATCCGCCTCTACCTCGACTCGCCGAAAGTAGCCGGCTGGAACGAAATCGACTCCGTCGGACTACTCGATGCCGCCGGCACCACGCACTGGGCTAAGAGCGCCACCGCGAGCAGCACCTATGCGGATGTCATCGGAGCCCAACCGACGGAGACGGAAGATCGGCTGCGTCTCTTGGAATCGAAGTAAACGCACTCACTTTTCTGGGACAAGTATTGGCAGGCTGGTAATTCAAACGGGGCCTGCGTGCGTCGGAGGTTCGATCGATCATCTGCTTTTGGGACATAACACATATGTCGAATCGCGATGCTCTGCTCCTTGCGCTCCTTGGTGCGGTCTTGCACGTTTCGGTATCGGTGACACACGGTGAATCGGAGTCGGTCAAGTCGGTGCCGGTCCGGTTACCTTTGGGGTCTGCGAGGTTCGACGCTTATCGCGGAATCGTGACGTTCCAGGAACTGGGCGATGATGGAAAATCCTATCGCGTGGATCTGACGATCGACAAGGCATGGGGCACGCCTCCCATCAAGAGAAGCCGAATCGACGCCTGGCTGCTTGCGCGCGGAGGCCACGCCGTGCCGGGGCGAGATGCGCTGGAAGTGCCCGGGCAGAGCCGCGACGTTCTCGTTGAGGTCGGATCGAGAGGGGCAACCGCCAATGCGATCTTCTTTTTTGATCGAAGTATCCCCCGAGAGCAGTTAACGGCGTTCGTCATCGCCATCGATGGGATTCCGTCCGCCTTTGGAATACCGCCGGTGACGGCGGTGCTCCCCGCTGCGACGGCCCCCGGTTCGGCGGTGAAACCGCCAGTTGACGTCAATGCCAAAGGGGCGGCGTCATCCTCGCCAAATCCGGAACCCGTTGAAGAGCTGAAAGCCTGGCAGGGAAATTGGGTGATTGATGCCGCGGGTTCCGCAGGTGCCAAGCCGCTTCCGGATGAAACCGCACTGACTAAGGGCGGGGTGGTCACCATCAGCGGCAATCAATTGCTGCGAGAAGGGAAAGTCATGGCAACACTGGCGACGGATTTTTCGCTTCTTGGAATGGACGTTGAGCGTGACCTAAAGTTTTCTCGCCGTCCGTTGTTGCTGCTGATGAACGATGGCAAGGCAATCCTGTGTGCCTACAAGCATGAAGGGGATTCGGTCGAACTCGTATATCCTCATACGATGGGCCGTATCGCGGCTGGTTATCGTGTCTACTTTAAGCGAAGCGGGCCCTGATTCGTTTCGCCGACTGACTTCCGGCCTGTACTCCAGGAAATGAAGTAGAGGTTTGCGAAGTGGTATTTGCGATGGTCAAGACAGAATTTAACGCGTCGAGACGCATCCGTCGGCATGCTGTCGGCATGTGTTGTCGGCATGCTTGAACCTCTATTTCCCGCCCCTTACACTTCGCGCGGTCTTTGCACCCAGGCCGTTCCACCGACCCTCCATGCAGAAGCAAACGATCCTCGTCACCGGCGTCGCAGGGTTTATCGCATCGCATGCGGCGCAAGCGCTGGTCCGGCGAGGGTACCGGGTCGTGGGCGTCGATAACTTCTGCGATTTTTACGACCGCTCCTGGAAAGAGCTGAATGTCAAGGCTATCGGGGCGACGGAGCCGGTCGAGGTGGAGGAGATCGATATCGTCGATGGGCCGGGCATCGACGCGATCATGGCGCGGACGAAGCCGGATGCGATCCTGCACCTGGCGGCGATGGCGGGGGTGCGGCCTTCGATCGAGCGACCGAGCTACTACTGCCGCGTGAACCTCGAGGGGACCACCAACCTGCTCCAGTCGGCGGTGAAGCACGGCGTCAAGAAATTCCTCTTCGCCTCCAGCTCCAGCGTCTACGGCAATGCCATCCGGGTGCCGTTCTCGGAGGAAGACCCGGTCGAGGAGCCGATCAGCCCGTACGCCGCCACCAAGCGCGCGGGGGAGTTGCTCTGCTACACGTTCTGGCACCTCTACAAGCTGCCGGTGTTTTGCCTGCGCTTCTTCACGGTTTACGGCCCGCGGCAACGGCCGGACCTGGCGATCCACAAGTTCACCCGTCTCATTGCCCGCGGTGAGCCGATCCCGGTCTTCGGCGACGGGTCGACCAGCCGTGACTACACGTTCGTCGAAGACACGGTGGCAGGCATCCTCGCCAGCCTGGAGCGGTGCGACCGCTACCGCATCTACAACCTGGGCGGATCCGATCCGGTGAAGCTCAGCGACCTGATCTCCGGCCTCGAGCGCGCGATCGGCAAGCGCGCCATCATCGACCGCCGTCCCCCGCAGCCGGGCGACGTGGAACGAACGTACGCCGACCTGACCCGCGCGACCGCCGAGCTGGGATATAAGCCGAAGGTGACGCTACATGAGGGGCTGCGCCGATTTGTGGAATGGTTCGACGAGTACGGACACCTGTACAGACTTGAAACGTGAAGAACTGAAACCGTGAAGACGTGAAACGCGAAGACGCTTGCCCGGAGGGATCTTCTCACGTTTCACGTTTTCACGTTTCACACCCCCACGTTTCACATCCCCATGTTTCCCGTCTTCATTTGTTCAAACCATCTGCTCCGAGCGTCACGGTACCCACATCCACGACCTCCTGTTTCTCGGTGAGACGGAGGGTGAGGTGTTGGCGGGATTCGTCGGGACGGCCGAAGTTGGTGATCACCGTTGCGTGCACGGTGGTCGGCGTGATCGCGCCGTTCACCGAACGGTCTCGCTCACCTGAGTCAACGGGTGGGAAGGAGGGGTATTAGGCGTTCGCGTACATCATGTTTCGCATCGCGACCCAGTACGTCTCGAAGAGGTAAAAGGCAGCGAGGAGGACGACGCCACTCAGCAGATAGAGATAAGCGGGATCGGCGAGGATGGAAATGATGCGACGGTCGAGCAGCACCTCGTGGCCGCGGACGAGGACGGCGGTCACGAATGCCACCGGCAGGTAATGCGCGGTGTGATAGTCGAGGCCCCGGCGGACGACGGCCAATGGCAGGCGATAGCCGCGATAACTTCCTTCCCAATGCGTGAGCCGGGCGGCGATGCCAATGGTGCCGGCCAGGAAAATGTAAGTGGCAAGCGTCAGCCCGATCCAGATGCCGATGCCGGCGTGGTATCGGATGTTCGCGAGCATCAGGTACCAGTTGAGGTGCGAGTAGGCGGCGGCTCCGAAGAGCAGGGCGGCAACGCCGCAATGGAGGCGGGCGAACCAGACGGACGATCCGCGCGGGCGGCGCGTGGCAAAGGTTCGGTAGAAACGAGCGGGGTGAGCAATCACCTGCCAGGTGGTGCGCAGGAACCCGGCCCGGGCGGAGGCGCCAGCCTCCCATGCCGGCGGGTGACGGAGCGTTGGGACGCTCTCGTCAGTGGGCTTTCCGCACTCGGGGCAGCGAGCCCCGGCGGACAGGCCGTTAAGCACGTAACCGCAGCCCTCGCAAAGGATATCGGATTCGGCCGCGACGTTGTCACCAGCGTAAGACATTGAAATATGGTATGCTTCTGGCCGGTAGACTGTCACTGCGGCGGAATCGTATCGATGATCGAAGTCCTCGGCATTCGACGCGGAGGCAAGATGAATACGAAACGATGGATCGTGTGGATCGTCCCTGTGATGGCGATCGCCGTTGGTTGCGATCGAAAGGCCGCCAAGCCGGCTGCGCCACCCGCGCCGGTTGCGCGCGTGGTGGTCACGCCGCCGCCCCTGCAACCTCCGGCTGACCCCGCCGTTCCCAGGCCGGCGACCGAGCCGGCGCAGCCGGTCGGCGTCTTCATGGCCATCGACCAGCGCATGGTCGATTTCCCGCGCGTGTGCGTGAAGGTCAGCCCGAGTCCAAAGGGAATTACGGCGCTGCTCTACACGGCGGACCCGCCCGCCGCGATCAACGATGATTACGTGGGCAACAGCATCTACCTCTCGATCCCGCTGACGCCTGCCCACCCTGGCGAGGCATCGATCGACGGCGCGACATGGCGATTCAAGGCGGTCAGCAGCGACCGCCCGTCCAACTCGTCCAAGTACGGCATCTTCCTACAGGGGCTTCGCTATCGCATGGAGCCGCAGGACGTACTGGTGAAGTTCACCGGGAGCGGTTCGGAACTGCGCGTGCAGATGGCGGGGCAATTCCTGATGTTCGATTCGAGCAACCGGACAGAACTGGGCGCGATCACGCCGCTCAGCGGCGATTTCACCGCCACGCTCGAGACAAACAATCCTTCAGATAAGTAACCGCGTTTTCGCGCGTGCCTTTCCGATCAGACGGCGGCCGGGATTGGGGCCGGCGCGCTCGGGGTTGGCGCGCTGACTCCGGCGCCCTTGGCTCCGGCCGGCTCACCTTTCTTGCCGTAGGTCCTCGCGCGCGGCGGGACGAGGCTCGTGTCGACGGGGGCGTAGCCGACCTGCGCCGATTCGGTGGCGGGATCGAAGGTAACGACGGTGGCCTTCAGGAAGTTGGCGTCGTCGCGCTGGGGGAAATCGGGCTTGTAGTGAGCGCCGCGGGATTCGTTGCGAAGCAGCGCGCCTTTAAGCGTCGCTTCGGCCAGGTAGATCATGTCGCGGACGGCGCGGGTAAACGAGAGGTTCTGATTGGTCCACATGCCGGTGTCAGAGAGGCGCACGCCGCGGTAGCGCTCCTTCCACTCCTGACACTTGCGAAGTGTACTTTCGAGTCGTTCGTTGTAGCGGACGACCGTGCAGTTGTCGGTCATCGTTCGGCCCATCTCCTGCCAGAGGAGATAGGGATTCTCGCTGCCCTGGTTGTTGACAAGCCAGTCCTGCTTGGCCGTCTCCTGCTGCACGACCGCGTCGTAGGCGATCTGCGGGACTTCTGCGGACGGAAGGTGCGCCACCTCATTGATGTAGTTACGGATGCACGGTCCGCCGAAGAGCCCGTCGAAAATACAGGAGAGCAGCGAGTTGGCGCCGAGCCGGTTGGCGCCGTGATAGGCGAAGGAGACCTCACCCATCGCGTAGAGCCCAGGGACGTTGGTCATCATGTTGCTGGGGGCGCCCGCCTTCAGGCCGCCGGCCTTTTCGTCCTTGGTGAAGCCGACCCACAGTCCGCCCATCGAATAGTGGACTGCCGGGAAGATGCGCATCGGCTCATCGAGCGGATCGGTGCCGACAAACTTCTCGTAGATCTCCAGGATCCCTTCGAGCTTGGCGAGGATCGCCTCGCGCCCGCGTTTTTTCACCTCGTCGCGCAGGTCCAGGTAGACCATGTTGCCGCCGCCGACGCCTTTGCCCTCCTGGCAGACCTTGAAGATCTCGCGCGTTGCGATGTCGCGCGGGACGAGGTTCCCGTATTCGGGGTACAGGCGTTCGAGGAAGTAATCGCGCTCGTCTTCGGGGATGGAGTTGGGCGCGCGGTCATCGTGCGGCTTCTTCGGCACCCAGACACGACCCCCTTCGCCGCGGGCAGATTCACTGATCAGGCGGCACTTGTCCTCGCCCGGGATCGCGGTGGGATGGACCTGGATCATCTCCGGGTTGCCGTAACGGGCGCCGGCCTGGTAGCAGCGTGAAGCCGCGCCGCCGGTGCAGATCACCGACATCGTGCTCTTGCCGAACATCAGCCCGTTGCCGCCGGTGGCGATGACGACGGCGTCGGCGCGGAAGGCGCGGATCTGCATCGTCCGCATGTCCTGGGCGACGATGCCGACGCACTGCCCGTCATGAAGGACTGGCCAGAGGAATTCCCAGAACTCATACTTGTGGACGCGCTCCTCGGTCTCCCAGCGGCGGGTCTGCTCGTCCAGAGCGTAGAGGAGCTGTTGTCCCGTGGTGGCACCGGCGAAAAACGTACGCCGGTAGAGGCTGCCACCGAAGAGGCGCAGGTCGCGCTGTCCTTCGGGGGTGCGGTTAAAGGGGACGCCCATGCGGTCGAGCAGGTCGATGATCTTCGGCGCCCAGTTGGCCATCTCCAGGACGGGCGGCTGGTCGGCCAGGAAATCGCCGCCGAGGACGGTTTCGTCGAAGTGCTTCCACTCGCTGTAACCCTGCTGTCGGGCGATGCGGTTGCACGCGTTGATGCCCCCCTGGGCGCAGGCGCTGTGGCTGCGCTTGACCGGCACCATGGAGAAAAGGTCGACGTCAACCCCGTCCTCCGCCAGCCTGATGGTGCAGGCGAGGCCCGCCAGGCCACCCCCGACGACAATCACACGCTTCTTGGACTGCACGGCCATAGTGAAAATCCTGCTGCTTGCGGAAGGGACAGATCGATCAACGTGCGATCCATCTCGCGACTCATCCGCTTGTGGTTAATGAACGACGATCGACTTCTGCGCGATCGCCGCGCCCAGCGCCAGCCCGCCGCACACCGCCGTCAACAGAAACAGACCAAAACAAACAACGCCCCATCGGCGTTGGGCTGCGGCGCTGACCGTCAGGCCCCAGGTGATGGCGGCGGTCCAGAAGCCGTTGGCCAGGTGATAGCAGGAGGCGAGGATGCCGATCGGGTAGACGAGGTAAGTGACCGTCCAGTGCGCGTTGATGTGGCGAACCGTGCTGAGGGTCCCCGAATTGGGATCAAACGCCAGCGTCGAGCCGAACAATCCCTTCATCCCCAGCACGTGGAAGGCGATGAAGGCGGCGATCGCGAATGCGCTGATGCGCTGGAGTGTGTAAAAAATGTTCTTCGCGTACGGGTAACTTGCGGCGTTCGGCTGGGCCGTCAGGGTGATCCAGATGCCGTAAATCGTGTGATAGAGGATCGGGATGTAGATGAAGAGCCACTCGATCGCCCAGAGAAACGGCAGATCGTGAATCTTGGCCACTTGGCGGTCGTACACGTTGAGCCCGCCGACGGTCCCCTGGATGAGCGATGCGTTCACGATCAGGTGGACGACGATATAGCCGCCGAACACGATTCCGGTGAGCGAGTGCAGCCGACGCAGCAGGAAATGTCGTTGTCCGCCGATCTCTGGCAGGGTCCAGTCGTTGGCGGTCGCCGTGGTCAATGCGCAAGTCCTTTCGTCAAGTGGAGGAACGGCGGATTATATGGGCGTCGGCCTGGGATGCCAAACAACGAACGACGCGGTGAAGTGCTGCGCCACCATGCCAAAAGGATCGCCGAATCGCCGGCTGGATCTCAACCCTGATCAGGAAGCCGGATCAGACGCTTGGCGAGTAAGTCGGCGATGAGAAAATCCGGGTGAATCGCTTCCTGGGCGCGAAATTCGCCAACGCGCGTACGGCGCAGCGCGGTCAGATATCCGCCAGTCTTTAACGCTTCACCGATATCGCGGGCCATTGCGCGGATGTAGACGCCGCGGCCGCAATCGATGCGCAGGCGCAGCAATGGCCATTCGAACGCGAGCAGATCGATGCCATAGACGCGAACGATGCGCGGCGCCAGTTCGACCGTGCCGCCGCGTCGGGCGACGTCGTACGCACGGCGTCCGCCGATCTTCATCGCGCTGTAGCTCGGCGGCCGCTGGAGAATTTCACCGCGAAAGCGTTGCAACATTTCCTCGAGCCGTTCGCGGGAAACGGGCGCCGCGTTCGGGAACGGCTGCTCGGGCGATTCGGGATCATCGGTTGCGGTGTTCGCGCCGAGCTTGACGGTCGCCTCGTATTGCTTGGGCTGGTCCATGAGACGTTCACAGGATCGCGTGGCTCGACCGACGAGCAGGAGCAACACGCCGGTTGCGAACGGATCGAGCGTGCCGGCGTGGCCGATTTTGACGCCGGGCGGCAACAGTCGCTTGACGCGGCTGACGATCCGCGCCGACGACGGCCCCGCGGGCTTATCGACGTTTAACACGCCTTCCATTCCACCGAGGATCGCGCGGCCGCGGTCGCGGGTCAACCATCGCGCAGTCTCCTGAGAATGTCTGCCCTACTGAATGCGGGAATCTCGGCCCGCTCAGGGAAGTTGGAGTGCCGACAAATCGGAACGTACGCGGCGACGCGCACCTGGGCCGCCTTTGTCGGTTGAGCGGTGTGAAGGAAATCAGTATGGTGAGCGCGCTCGCGCGCCCTCGCGTCATGATCTGGAATAAAACGAACATCCTGTCGGCGCTCCGCAAACTGCATAAGAGCGGCGAAGACCTGTCGTACAACTCGCTGGCGAAGAAGAACCAGTCGCTGGTTTCCGCCGCCGCTTATCATTTTGGCTCGTATCGCAAGGCGGTGGAAAAGGCGGGCATCGATTACGCATCGATTACCCGACGCCCGCGCTGGGATCGGGCATCGATCATCCGGATCGTCAAGACGGCCAAGCGCAGCGGCGAGGACTTGTATTGGTCGGCCGTGACGCGCCGCCGGGATGAGGTGGGCCGCGCCGCTTTTGCAGCATTGCAGCCGCGGCTCTTCGGGAGCTGGGAGCGCGCGCTGACGGCGTCGGGCCTGGATGCCGACGAGATTAGCCGTTACCGGCGCTGGGATCGCAACTCGATCGTTTTCGAGCTGCGCTGCCGTCAGCGCGAGCGAGAAGCGCTCAACAGCGGATCGCTCCAAGGAGAGGATCCCGGGCTGCACGCCGCCGCGGTGCGCCACTTCGGCAACTACGATGCGGCGTTGCGCGCTGCCCGGGTAGACCCTGAGAAGGTGCGCCGCCGTCGCACCTGGGACAAGGCGGCGGTGCTGAAGACGCTGAAGTCGGCGCGTCGCAACGGCTCTCACCTCTCCGACTCAGCGGTTCGCCGGGAGCACCCCGCGTTATATGGGGCCGCCGTGCGGCTCTTCGGCAGCTTCACAACTGCGCGCGATAGTGCCGGCATTACGCTGAAATAAAGGCTCCGACTCGACCGGCGCGTCAGCTTGTTTGATTCACAACACCCAAGGGGGGTTTGGGTATCTTCAGCATGTCGTCAGACCGACCCGCCGTCGTTTTATCGCTCAGGATATTCCGATCCTGGCCCGCGCGACTGCTAGTCGTTGTGCTTGCCGCGCACGGGTTCGTACTGGGAACCGGGGCGTTGGCTGCTGATGTGCGAGCGCCGGTTGGGTTCGAGGGGGCGCTGGCGCCTGCGGTGTCAGAGGCCGACGTGGACCTGGAACACTGCGCGACGCTGCACGATGGCAAGGTCGTGCCCACCGATCCCGCCCAGGTGCTGGGCGCGCTGGGGATCGGTGCCGCAAACCGAGACTGGAACGGCGGTGACGTCGAGACTCAGACGGAAAAGGGAGAACGGTTTCAATATCTCGTCGTGTTCAAGCGGCCGGTGAAGATCGGCGCGCTGTTGTGCGAGAAGCGTGGCGACTGGCAGGTGATCGACCGCTCCGTCTTCACGCTCAAGGCCGGCGCGGCTGTGGAGCCGAACGCCTCCGATAAGTCACAATGGGAACCGGTCCTCTTTCCGTCGGCGCAAAGCGGGTGTCGCCTGGCGACGTTCGCGCCCGGCTTTGCGACGCGGGCGATCCTGACCGAAGAGATTTGCCGGCAGGGCGGTTCGTCACTCGGGACGCTACGTGCCTTTATACATCGTCTGCACAACCTGGTTCCGGTGAGCAGCGCGACGGCGCCGTCGGAATACACCGCCCACTCGGCGCTCGCGCCCGCCTACACCTACTCGGCGGAAAACATCACGACCGGCGCCGGACGGTGGGAGAGCGCGGGGAAGGAAGATGGCGTGGTGCGCGGCGCCGCGATCACGCCGGGAAACCCGTCATGGTTTGTCGTGCAGTGGGAGCAGACGCAGAGGATCGTCGGCCTGTGGCTCGATGACAATTTCACCAAGACGCGATTTCGCGCTTATGTAGGGCCGGAGGGGATCAACCCGGTGATCGGCAACGACGATGAGTGGGGGCGAATCAAGTACGAGGAACGCTCGGCGATACCGGGCCGGCGGCGCGAGCGCCTCGTTCAATTCGAACAGCCGGTGAAAACGCGCTCGATCAAGCTCGACATCCTGGAGACGCCGCGGAACGAGATCCAGATCGCACGGATCGCGGGCCTTCACATCCTGACGGACCTGGGTGATGCGCCGGAGCCGCAGATGAAAGTGGTGGAGGCGCCGCCGCCCTTTAAGGTGCGCTACGACCTGCCGCGCGAAGGGATGACTACGGGCGCGATCGACGGACCGGACGGCCGGCGTGTGCGCAACCTCTTCGCCCGCGAGCAGCGCCGCCAGGGCGCCAATGAAGAAGCGTGGGACCTCAAGGATGAGCAGGGGCATCCGGTCGCGCCGGGAAAATACAAGCTGAAGGTCCTCTGCAATCCGGGCATCCATCTCAACTATCAAATGACACCGTACCCGAACATCGGCGACAACAGTCCCGAGAACTCCGCCTGGCTCAACGGCGAGAGCGGTAGCGGCGGCTGGCTCGCGGATCACACGTCATGCACATCGATCTGTGCGGCAGGGGATCGGATCTACGTCGGCGCACCCGTTTCCGAGAGCGGCGTCTCCCTGATCGAGTGCGACCTGACCGGCCGCAAATACTGGGGCCATGCTAATTTTCTCGCCTGGACCGGGCCGCATTTCCTGGCGGCCGACGACACATACGTCTACTCGGGCATGGGCCCGAATTATCCCGAGCATGGCGACACGGTCTTCCGAACGCGGCGGAACGATAAGCAGGACGACCGGCCGATCGACCTGCCGGGCGATGGCCACCGCAAGCGCCAGATGGTTGGCCTGGCGGTCCGCGACGGACTGGTCTACATCGCGGTGAACGCACACGAGGACGCTTTCGCGAACGCGGCCGCGGCCGAAGACGTTGACCTGGATCATTCCTTCCCGACTTATCCGCGCGTGGATCGCCACTCGCACGACACGCCCGCCACCTGGATCCCCGACCGGCGCAGCGAGTTTCCCGCGATGTTCCGCATGGGCGACCAGGTGCCCGGCCATCGCGGTCTGATCAACGTCGAGACGGATAAGGTGGCCGCGGCCCGGCAGCACGTCGTGCTGGCGTTCAAGAAGGCGATGCCGATCGGCAGCCTGGTCTTCCCGATGTCGCATCAGTCGCCGATGCGCCTCAGCCTCCTCAAGCCGACCGTTACCGGCGTGCCCGACCCATCGGATGAGTCGCAGTGGGAACAGATCTGGCAGTCACCCAAGAAGGGGGATTGGACGGTCATCCCGGTGCCGAAGAACACGCAGACCCGCGCCCTGCGCCTGACCTTCGCCCGACTCTTTGACGAAATCGAAGACGTGCTCTCGACCGGTAGCGAGAAAGTGAAGGACAAGGATCCCACCGACCTGCTCGGCACGCGCGGTGGTGACGACAAGCAGGATGCCTGGGTTGGCTCGATCGAGGGGATGAAGATCCTGCGGCGTCGTTTCCAAAGCCTCGCGCCGATCGCCCACGTGTCGGTGAACTCGGGTGCGATCAGCGAGGTGGGCGAATGGGACGCCAAGCGCACCGAGCCGCTGTCGGAAGAGAAGCCGGGCATCTATGCGATGCAGTGGGATCAGCCGCGGAAAGTCCGCGGCCTGGCCATTAAGGAGATCGACGGACGGCTCACGCAGATCGACGTCTGGAACGGCCCGGAGAACGGGTCCATCGACATTGCATCGGAGAAGGGGTGGAAGAACGTCGCGACCTACGAGCAGAAGCGACGCAAGTTTGGCGCGGTGGAAGCCGGACTTGGGCCCAATAACGACGCGGCGCGCTACCTCGATGGGTACGTTGACCTCGGAACGGGGGTGACGACGCGGGCCATTCGCCTGCGCGTCGTCGCGCAGTGGACGAACAACGGCGTTGGCCAGGAAACACGGCTGGGAATTCGCGACGATCGCGGCGGCCAGGCGCTGAACGCAAGCCGGTGCCGGATCTACGGCGTCGCGCCGCTGGAAATGATCGGCGATGAAGTTCCTGTGGACCCGCTGATCGCGCAGCGCGTCGAAGTGTGGGACACGCGCGAAGCGAAGGCCGCCGTTGATCGAACCGGCAAGCCGCGCGTGCCCGCGATTCCCGCGACGCTGGTTACTGAGGTGCCGTTCGTGGATGGAGGCCAGATCGCGCTCGGCCCCGATGGGAATTTGTTCGGCATAAGCGGAAACCAGGTGGTTGAAGTGAGCCTGAATGCGACGGCCGGCGAGCCGCCGCGCACGGTGATCTCCGACGTGATCCTGCCGCAGGCGCTCACCGTGGATTCGAAGGGGCAGATCTACGTTTTGGACAATGCGCCGGATCGGAAAGTCATCCGCATGTACGACGCGGCGGGCAAGTTCCTCAGGCAGTTCGGACATCCCGGCGGATATCAGGTCGGCCCCTGGGACCCGCAGCGTATCGACTGGGCCACCGCGATCGCAGTAGACAAGAACGGCCAGCTCTGGCACACCGAATCGTCATACTGGCCCAAGCGCATCGTCTGCTGGGACACGAACGACGGCACCGTCAAGAAACAGTTCCTCGGCAATACCCAGTACGGCGGCGGTGGCGTCCTCGACCCGCACGACAAGCACAAGATGTATTACGGGCCGCTCGAGTTCGAGCTCGACTGGGAGACGGGAAAGACGCGCCTCAAGAACCTGACCTGGCGCGGCACCAGCACCGCCGGTGAAATTCCCGCGTATGTGAATGACCGCCAATACATGCTGACCCACGCCAACGGCGCCATCCAGCCGGATGCCGGCGCGGCGACCGTCTACCTCTACGAGAAGGATCACAGCCGCGCCGTTGCGGCGATGGGGCCGGCGAGCGGATACCCGCCCTTCCAGGAGGCTGCCTTCCAGATCGCCTACGCGAAGAAGTTCGGCACGAAGTCGATGATGGACCAGCGCTTCCTCTGGACCGACGCCAATGGCGACGGGCAGATCCAGGTCGACGAAGTACAGTTCTCACCCGTGCCGCCCGGCCCGTTCCACACCTGTTATTTTGATACGTCGGACCTGAGCCTCAGCACCACGAGCCGTTTCCGATACGAAGTGAAATCGTTTCTGCCGGACGGCGCGCCCGTCTACATCGAGAAGGCGTATCCGAAGCTGCCTGCCGAGCCCAACATACGCCTGGCCGATGGGAACTTCATCTTCATGATGGAAGGGGACGATCAGGTCTGGCGCAACGCGCGCTTCACGCCGGAGGGAAAGGAAATCTGGGGGTATCGAAACGAAGGGTTCAGTGGGTTTGCCTACCCACGGGCCACCCCGTGGGCGCCATCGAAGGTCGTTGCGGAATTCGACGTGGTCGGAACCGGCAAGTCCCGCGCCGGGGACCTGGGCGAGTTCTTCGTCGAGAACGACAACGTCGGTCAATGGAACGTCTACTCCGCCGACGGGATGCTGGCCGGCTGGATCTTCCTGGAGATCCGCAATCCGGCGCGCAAGGGGTGGAGCATGCCCGAGCATCAGCGCGGGCTGGCGCTGGATGACGTGACGGTGGGTCAGGAGCACTTCCAGGGTTATTTCTGCCAGTCCGCCGACGGAAAATACTACGTCGTGGCGGGTCACAACCACGCGACCGTTGTGGAAGTGACCGGGCTGGATCAATTCAAACGGGTCGAACGCGAGATCGAGGTCACTCCCGACGATCTCAAGGGAATTGAGGGATACGACCATACACTGTATCAGCGGCTGGCCTGCAAGAACGTGAAAGTGCTGGACGTGCATCCCCTCGTCAAACCTCTGCAAATCGACGCCAGCGACGAAGACTGGAAGGAACAGGCGGGGGGCGCCGAGCTGCCGGGGATCAACTTCAAGGCGGCGTTCGGCGATCGATATCTCTACGTCATCTACGTGGTGCGAGGCCACGGCCCACTGAAGAACGTCGGCACCGATTGGCACACGCTCTTCCGCACCGGCGCGTGCGTTGACCTGCTGATCGGCGCCGATCCCAAGGCCGATCCGAAGCGCCCGGAGCCCGTGCAGGGAGACATGCGCGTGCTGATGTCGGTGGTGGGGGACAAGCCGATCGCGGTGCTCTACCAGCCCGTGAACCCGGGCGCACCCGAATCAGAACACAAAGAGTTCCACACTGGCGTCGCTCATTGCGCGTTTGACCGTGTCGTGCAGCTCGAGGATGCGCACATCGCACACCGCGCGTGGGGCGACGGCTACGTGATCGAGGCGGCCCTCCCGCTTTCGACCCTTGGCCTGAAGATCGCCGACGGTACCCGGATGAAGCTGGACTGGGGAATCCTCCAGAGCGGCGCCGGCGGGTCGGAAGTGCTCGATCACCTATGGTGGTCAAACAAGGTCCCGCTGCCATTCGATGAGGCCGCCGAAGCCCGACTCCACCCGGACCTGTGGGGTTACGCCCGCTTTACTACGCGAACACGCAACGAGCTCGAAGGCCCGCTCCACACGGCGGGCGTCGAAGACAAGGCCGGCAAGAAAAGGCCCGACGAGATCGAGGATGAACTGGATAAGGGATCGGTGAAGTAGGGGTGCCGCACGGAGCGTGCGGGCGGCGTCATTCCAGCTGACCATCGGCCGTCCAGATCAGCGCATTCTTCACGAACGATTCGGCGTATGCGGGATCGTAGCCCACGATGCCCCAGTGGTTCACGCCGAGCAAGCCGCACGTCAAGTCCATCGGGGCGTAGATCAGGTGCCCCTTGCCCGCCGAGATGATGAACGGCGGCGCCGGCAATGTGGCGGAGGCATGTTCGGCCGAGGCGCGGGTTTCGGAAACGTAGCCGCGCAGGTGGACCTTCGTCAGGTCGTCCATTCCGCCGGCGCTGGCTGTCAGCAGTAGATCATTGGAGGTGAGCGTGTGGCGGACGAGTCCTGCAAACGCGCTGTCGAGCAGTCCGCCGGGCGCGGCCGGGTCGAAGGAGGATGTTCCGCCGCAACGATCGATCATAAGCACGCCGCCTCCCTCCACATATTTTCGCAGGGCGAGGGCGACGTCGGGTGAGACGTCGAATCCCGAGGTGTTTGTCAGGTGGGCGAAGGGCGCGGTGGCGGGCAGGAGATCGCGCGCCTGCACCGGGATCGTCTCGACGCCGTAGCCCGTCTGCCACTGGAGGCGGTGGGCGAAACGCGTCCAGGCGTAGGGTTCGGGATTCCAGTTGCCTCCGCACTTTACCCGGGCAACGCGGAAGACGTACGTCGGGCTTTTCTTGGGCGGTGTCACGTACACGGTGTCGAGCCGGTTGCGGAAGTCGCGCCGGCCGGCGGCATAGATGAACAGGTCCATGCCGAGTCGGTACGCGGGAAGGTTGCTCCGCCAGTCATGGATCTGCCATCCCTGCGCCACGTCTTCCGGCGAGTGCACCATTAGAAGCCGGGCGCCGTTGCTCGCGGCCTGGAGCGGTGGCCGGGGGTTGAGCTTGAAGACCGAGGTGTAGAGCGGGTGATCCGCGGGGAGGTCCGCCAGGGGATATTCTGGGAAGAGGCGATGCGCCAGGTCGCGCGCGAACGCGTTGAAGGCGTCGCTGTTGCCGTCGGCGTGGGTGAAGAGCAGTCCGCCGGCACGGACGAACGCGCGCAGGTTGTCAAGATCGCGGGCGGCGAGCGTGGGAGGCTTGTGGCTGGCGAGATAGAGGATTGGGCAGTCGGTCCAGTCGGTCCAGTTGTGCGCCAGGCTCACCACCTGCCAGTTGAACGGTCGCTCCAGCGCGTGGCCCGCGAAGCGGGCGAGGTTGGCGGCGTCGCGCGGGTAGTTCGCCCAGTACCCATCGAAACGCGCCTTGTTCATCAGCACGGGATGGCGGCCGCGGGCGAGGAACAGGAGGCAGAAGGACGTCTCGATCGGACTGTGGGACCAGGAACCTTCCGGGTCCTGCGTGTGAACGGCCTTCTGCGCCAGCTCGGTGTACCAATCATGCGCGCCGAAATATTTGAAGCCGGAGGCGAGGCCGGCGCGGGCGACGCTGTAGAGCGCGTAGCCGGCCCACCGGGTGTTGTTGTTCACGCCGTTGTCGCCCGTCTCCAGCCAGGTCAGCGCGTTCTGTAGCGCGGTGGGGAACGGGTCGCCGCCGAGGTGGAGCGCGCGTCGTTCCTGCTGAAGGTAATCGCGAGTGACGAACAGCGATGTGACGCCCGCCATGGTCATCGAAGGCGTACCGCCGCTGCCCCGCGAGCGGTACGACCAGGTTCCGTTCTCGTCCTGATTGTCGGCCCAGTGGCGTTCGACCGCGGACCAGTAGCTGGCGGGCACCTGAAGGTCTGCTTCGGCGGCGGACCAGACGCCCAGCAGCCCATACTGGCTGTTGGAGTTGTCCCAACTGCTGCCGCCGCTCAGGAGGTTGTAGTCGTACGCGCCCTCGTGCTGGGCCTTGAGGAGCCAGGCGAGGTCGGCGGAAAGGACCGGCCGGTCTTCGTCGCGGTTGATGAGCGACAGCGCGGCCGAGCGCAAGGCGCGCTGGTAAGTCGTGTGCCCGGGATCGTCCGGGGCGACCTTCATCGCTTCGATACAGGCGCGAAGCGGCGGGGCGCGGGGACTGAGGCGCGGGTCGGACATCGCGCCGCCGCATTGCAGCATGGCGTAAACGCACAAGGCGTTCATACCGTGCTGATATCCGGCCGGGTTGGAGCCATCGGGGCCGACGACGCCAGTTTGCTTGCGAAGCTCGCCCGTGGCGGGATCCATGTTGGCCAGCAGGTAGTCGCAGGCGAGCTTCAGCGCCTTGCCGATCTGGGCGTCGGTCAACGCTTCGTCATCTTCGTGAACGGGCCCAGCGGGCGGGCGCGTTGGAATGGTGGCAGGAGCCGGCGCGGGGGCCGTCGTCACCACGGCAGGTGGCGGCGGGCCGGGTGTGGGTGGGGTGACAGGTGGCAAGACGACCTGCGGGGGCGGTGTCGTCGGTGTGGCGGAGTCGCCGGAATCCGCGCTGCTGTCGTTCGAGGACTTCGGCAAGCGCGCGGCTGCCGTAAGGCGATTGAGATTGGCGACCTGATGATTTGCGATCGCGTGAAGGAGCAGCCACACCCCGACGAACAGCAGCACCAGCAGCCCACCCGTCACCGTGTAGAAGCGCGGCGTCAACCGATAGCCCAGAAACACGGGAGGTTGGTGCGGCGCCCACGTCCCCGGTGCGGGGGAAGCGACGCCCGTGCCGCCGCCGGGGTCGATCAGCACTTCATACCGCGTCCCGCATTTGGAGCAGACCGTCTGCCCGCCGGCGTCGAGCGCGTTGGGCTTCTGGCATTGGGGACAACGAGGAGTCAGACCCATGGATGGTGAACCTCTCCGGCCACATCGTAGCGCGCTCGCCGACACACCGCGGGCGGAATCCCGCAAGCGAACGAAGGAGATATATCATCGACGTGAGGCCCGGGCGCTGCAACCGCTGTCGGTCGGAACTGCGGCCCAGTACTTAAAGATTATTTGCCGCCGGAGGGACCGCGCGATTTTCGGTTACGACGGGCACGGGAAGGGAATTTGGGTTTGCGTTGGCTGACCTTCCGTGCTTTGGCCAGGGCTGCACGATACTTCGGATCGTTGATCGTACGCGCGCCGCTCACGTCCCAGAGGGCCGGCCCGACCTTCAGGTGTGCACGAATGCCGGCGACTCGTCGCGCATCAAGCCCAAAGATGATGGCCAGGTCCCGGTTGGGAAGTCGCCAATCGAGCTCGCCCCACTTCTTCGCCGCGCGGAAGGGGTCGATCTCTGCCGCCCGAAGGATGCGCCGTGCGACGCTCCACGGCACATCCAATCTGGAGAGCTCGATGCTCCCGGCAACTGTCACGCCCCCCAACTGTTCGCCATTAGCGGCGACAAACGACGCAAACTGATCGGCCACCGCCCGCTCGGCGCAAAGCCCCGCACGGCTCGAGAGCCGGACCTGGCGAGCCCGTTCCCGGCTGACCCCGAGCTGGCGGGCGATCTCCGCGTCGCGCAGGCTCCAATCCACGCCGGCCCAGTCGGCGGCCCTTTCGCGGCGTCCGTCGAGGATCGCGTAGCCAAAAAAGTGCGCCCAGCGTTGCGCCTTGGGGTAAGAGGTCTGTAGGCGATCGGCCAGCTCGTCCAAGCTCAGCGAGGGAGGAAGCGCCGCGATTCGCTCAAACCAACTACGTCGAATCCGAGTGGCCCGCACGCCCTGGGGCCACGCCACCAAATTCTCGATGTTCAACTTGCCCATGCAGAGAAGCCGCTCAAAACACCTTCGCCACACACACGTTATACAACCGGATTCGCTTTCCCCGGTGCAACGTCAAGTGATCATAGCGGATCATGTGGAATCATCCAAATGCCAGCAGTTCCCTACAGAAGCGAGTGGCGAGCGAGACACTCAAAGAATGTCTTTTACGCGCAGGTTACACCGGGTTTTTCGGTGCCCGCTTCACGCGGTTCAGATTGCGGGCCACCCGGAGAACGAACCGGCGCGGCGCCAGGCGGGCGCCGATTGCCCGAAGCTGATTCCGCCAGCCGGGGATCACGACCCGCGCGCCGCGCATCATTCCCCGGTAGCCCGCGGCCGCTACGGTTCCCGCGTCCATCACCCGGCCTTGAAACAGGGCGGCGCCGGCCATGTCGGCACGGGCGTCGAAAGCCGTGTGAGTCGCGCCGGGGCAAAGGGCCGTGACAGTGATCGGCGTCGAGCGAACCTCGTCGTCAAGCGCTTCGGAGAGGGAGAGCACGAACGCTTTGGTCGCGTAGTAAACCGCCATGTACGGTCCGGGCTGGAAGGCCGCCATCGAGGCGACGTTCAGGATTCGCCCACGTTGGCGCTGCAGCATGGCCGGCAGAAACAGGCGGGTGAGTCGCGTCAGGGCGACGATGTTGACCGCGATCATCCGCACCTGCGTCGACGCGTCCATCTGCGCGAAGCGGCCCTGGCTGCCAAAGCCGGCGTTGTTGACGAGTACGTCGATCTCGATCCCCAACTTCTGCACCTCGCGGTCCACCTGCTCGACGCCATCGGGTGTGGAGAGGTCGGCGGCAATGACGCGCACCGCGACGCGGTGCCGGCCGGTCAGATCGGCGGCAAGCGCCTGCATGGCCTGCTGCCCGCGGGCAACGAGCACCAGGTCGTGGCCTTGCTGGGCAAAAATCCTGGCAAGTTCCAGGCCGATGCCGCTGGACGCGCCGGTGATCAGCGCGGTTTGGCGGCGGGCGGGGGATGGGGCTTCGGAGTCTGCGATAGCCGAAGGAAGTTAACGCGGTTCGTGACACCCGCCAAGTTCGTGCGCATGATAGCGGCCCGATCGATCATGGAAAGGAGTCTGCTCCTGCGGGAACTTAAGGGCAAACGGGCTTTGGTGACGGGGGCGGCAAACGGGATCGGCCGTGCGATCGCGCTGGCCCTGGCGGACGCTGGCGTGAACCTGTGCCTGACGGACATCGACGACGCAAACCTCGCGGGCGTGGCCGCCGAATGTGAGCATCGCGGCGTTGAGGCGACTGCCGAGCGCTGCGATCAACGCGACCCCCAGGCGATCACCGCGCTGGTTCGCGGCGTGCTGTCGCGATGGGACGGCGTCGATGTGCTGGTGAACAACGCCGGAGTGGGGTTCTACGGGCGCACCGAATACATGACCGCGGAGCAGTGGGATCGCGTTCTGGCGATCAATCTGCTGGCGCCAGTGCAGTTGACGCGCGAATTGCTGCCGTCGCTGCTGGAGCGCGAGGAATCACACATCCTCAACGTGTGCAGCATCCTCGGCCTGGTGGCGAGCAAGCGCATGGCGGCTTACCACACGAGTAAGTTCGCCCTGGTCGGCTTCAGCCGGGCGCTGCGGGCGGAATTCGTGCGGCGCGGATTAGGGGTGACGGCGTTGTGCCCTGGATTCGTAAAGACGCAGATCTTTCAGTCGGCGCAGGCCGCCGGGCCCGGTCATGCCGTGCCGCCGCCGCCCTGGTGGATGCTGACCACGGTCGAGCGCGTGGCGGCGGTGGCGGTGGATTCGATCCGCCGTAACCGCGCCGTCGCTACGGTGAGCCCGACTGCACGCGTGATCTGGTGGATCGATCGTTGGATGCCATGGTTGCTCGATCTCGTGCAGCGCATTTCCTGGGGAAAGAAAAGACGACAGCGATCTGGGCGCGGGGCCGTCAAGGCCAGCCCAACGCGCTAAGTGACGTGTTTGTGTGCGCGCGTCCCCGGCTAGCGGTCCTGTTGCCCGATGCAATACAGGTTCTTCGTCCCCAGCAGAAACATGCGGCCGCCCGCAACAGCGGGGGAGGTGCCATTGGGGTCGGACAGGTCGTTGGTGGCCAGGATCTTGAACGTCGGGCCCGCCTGGATCACCACGCTCTTTCCAGCATTGGCGAAGAAGATGTGGCCGTCGGGATCGGCCACGGGGCTGGCACGCGTCGTGCCGATTCCGGGGAGTCGCTCGGAATAGAGCTGCGTTCCGGAGGCGGCATCCCAGCACTTGAGCACGCCAGGCTCGTGAAGTCGGTAGACGCGGCCATCGACCACGATCGGTGAGCCGAGGGCTTCCTGGACATCGCGCACCTTCCACTTCGTGTGCGTTGCCGACACATCACCCGTGCCGGTGGGATCGACCGCCACGCCCGGCCCGCCCCGGCCGCTATCGAAGTAGACGATGCCGGAGCCGTAGGCCGGGCTGGCCGATTCTCCCTCACCCCAGCACCACCAAAGCTTCTTGCCATTCGTGGGGTCATAACTCGTCAACGCCTCGGCGCCTGGAGACATCGCCGAATCGGCAATCAGCAACTGCGGCTTGCCCTGCACGTCGATCACCAACGGCGTGCTATGCGCAAAGCCGCTGTGAGGCATTGGCTGCTCCCACTTGACCTCGCCCGTCGCCTTGTCGAAGGCGGTGAGCTTGGAATGGGCAGGGTTTCTCTCGGGAAAGAACCAGAGCACGGTGTCCTGAAAAAGGATTGGGCTGGCGCCGATCGTGACATCGAACTCGTGCGGCACCAGGTCCTTTTTCCACTTGATGTTTCCCTCGAAATCCAGCGCCGCCAGAACCGAGGAGGAGAAGACGCAGTAGACGAACTTTCCATCGGTGGCCGGCGTGGAATTCGCGTATCCGCCGCCGGGGCCGGCGCGATGGTCGGTGATCAGGACGGGACCGGGCGGCACGAGGCGATCCCAGCGCAGCTTGCCGTCGTGCGCGCCGTAGCAGAGGACGTGGTGCGATCGCTCGGGCTGACCTGGAACCGCAGGCCAGGGCGTAGTGCAGACGAAGACGTTGTCACCCCAGACGATCGGACTGGCGCAACCCTGCCCGACCAGCGGCGCCTTCCAGATGACGTTCTCCTGCTTTGCGCCGCCCCAGGTCAGCGGCAAGCCGTGCTCCGGCGTGTAACCCAGGCCGGTCGGGCCGCGGAATTGCGGCCAATCGCCCGCCAACGCTGAAGCGGCCAGCAGCAGTTCGATCGCGATCACTCTCAATACGTTATTCATTCCGCCCTCGTGAATTGCGCCGTGCAGATCAGTGGCTCATCGGGTTCGCAGCGTCAGCCCGTCTCGTTCCACGACTTCGCGCGGAACCAGCAATGCATCGGGCGAAGCGGCGATCTCGTTGGAAACGTTGTTGAACTATCGCGGCCATTCGCCGAAGCCCAGGTCTTTACCATCGTGGAAGACGACGCCGATCTGCTCCAGCGATCCGTGGCGTCCGTTATACCAGAGGAGCCAGCGAACGCCGTCGTAGATTGCGAAGGGTTTGTAGCAGGCGTCGTGATCCCAACTCTCCTTGCCCGGGCGAACGATTGGGTTGGCGGGATGCCGCTGCCAGCGCGTGTTGCCGTCCTTCGAGCGGGCGACGCCGATCTGGGCATGATCGATGTCGCGGTAGCCGATGTAGAACATCACATATCCGTCCGCCTGCTTGATTACCTGACAACCGGCGACCCTGTTTTGCTCCCAAGAAATTTTCGGATCGCCGGTGAAGACGGGGTTGTCGGGCTGGCGGGTCCACTCCAGGCCATCCGGGCTGGTCGCGTAGCCGATGGCGTTGGGTTCGTATTGCTCGCCGCCCGAATACCACATGTGATAAACGTTGCCGCGCTTCAGGACGATGGGGCGGTTGATATCGTCTTCCCAGGCGGTCTCTTTCCGCGGCGGAAGCACGACCACCGGCGGCTCGCTCCAGTGGATGCCGTCCTTGCTCAGTAGCGTATTCGGGACGTCAGCCGGGAGGCAAACAGGAACGGGCAAGCTCCCGGACTGAGTCGTGCATAGCGCCTTCGCTGGCACGTACTCAGAATCGATCCCGGTGGATGATCCGCTTTAGCGGAAGGCGCGACTTGCGCCGGTCTTGAGGCCTCGCATAGCCGACGGCAATCACCACCGGGACCACATGCGACCGTGGGATCCCCAGGACCTTCCGCACGCGTCCTTCATCGAATCCTTCCATCGGCAAGGTGGAGAGCCCGGCCGACTCGGCGGCAAGCATCAGGTTCATCGCGCACAACATCACCTGCTTGGTCGCCCAGAATCGCCTGCGGACGGCGGGGATGTCTGGAACCGGTCGCACGAGACGGGCGATCGGGATGAGCGTGGCCTTCCACAGCCATCCAAGTCCGAGCGGCCCGCGCCCAAAAGCCAGCGGCACGACCCGCCGCAGCAACCGCTCATATTCCGGCGTGCAGGCGCCGGCGTCGCGCTCGAGACGAATCATGTCGTGAAAATGTGCCGCGGCCACGTGCCCGTCGCCACTCAGGACGATCACCACCGGCGCTTCTTCGACCTGGGCCTGGTTCATGCACGCGGCTCGCAGTCGCTTGCGCTGCGCGGGATCGGTCACGATCGTGAAATGGGTCGGCTGGAGGTTGTAGCCGCTGGGCGCCCAGCGGGCGGTATCGATCAGCCGCTCGATCAGTCCGGGCGGTAGCGGGTCGGGTCGGAAGTGGCGCGTAGCCCGGCGGCCGCGGACGAGGCGGTCGAATGCCTCGAATGCCACGGGTGGGGGATCATCTTCTGGAGCCGGGGCCAAGGCGGGATCGCCGATCGCACCTGTGTTCATGGCGCGTAACCTACTGCGCCGCCGCGGGAAACATCAATGTGACGCGACAACCTTGCATTAGCAGGCAGGAACCCTAAGAGATGACGAAAATGATATTGTGCATTGCAAAGCGCATGGGGTTTGACACGGATCGCAAAATTTTTAGGCTTTCCGGCGTGACCGCCGAGATCGCGACCGGGGCTTAGATCCGTTCGCGATGCGGGGGACCCAAGGGTTTCGGACCGTTTCAACCGGAACCGGGGGCGCAGGGATTCACAAAAATCCCAGGGCACTTTCAGGCCCCAGCCCGTCAGCTAACCCCGTAGGCATGTGAAAGGGCACAACGTCCGGCTCTTCCGCGTGGAGTACTTCTGCGCCACGCGCTAACCGTCCGAGCCAACGCTGTGCGAGGAATCGCTCGTCCGTCCGCCGTTTTAGCGGCGGTCGGTCAGCCCTTGGATTGGACGAACCACTCATGATCACCGTCGAAAGCGGGTCGAGCAAACCCGCCGCGCTCGCGTTGCTTTCCAGCGAACGGCCTCGCAACGTGGGATGGAAGCAGGCAGCGGGCCTGCTGTTCGGGGACTGGGGCACGAGCCGGCTCTACGTGTTGGGCCTGGCCTTCCTCTTCGCGGGCCACTCGAGCTTCTGGCTCATCGTGATGATGAGCGGGCTGATCCTCGCGGTCGGCTGGGCCTACACGCAGATCTGCCGAATCTATCCCGACGGGGGCGGCGTCTACACCGCCGCCAAGCACCGCAGCCGTATTCTTGCGGTGGTCGGCGCGCTGCTGCTCTTCGCCGACTACACGGTGACCGCGAGCCTGAGCGTGCTCGACGCGTTCCATTACTTTGGCCTGCCGGTCCAGCACCATGCCCAGGTCGCGGAGGCGCACGCGGCAGCGGAATCAGGGGGCGCCAGCGGCAAGGTCATCGACGCCGGCAACGCAATCATCACCGATCACAAATCGGAAGATTCCGAGGCGGAGAAGCTCCTCGCCTGGGATTCGCCCGGACTCTGGGCGATCGTGGCGATCGTCGTGATCGGCCTCTTCAACCTGATGGGCCCGAAACACACGGGCGGGTTCGCGATCGTTGCGGCGGCGGGAATGATCTTCATCACGCTGCTGATCGCCGGGGCCGCGATCTTCCGCGTTCCGTGGCATGAGTTGCCGCATCGCATCGGGTCACTCAATCACAGCCCGGCGCACCTATGGGTAGCGTTCGTGTCGATCGTGCTGGCGCTCTCAGGAGTCGAGGCGATCGCCAACCTCACGGGCGTCATGAAGAAGCCCGTTCCGGCGACCGCCAACAAGGCGATCTGGACGGTCGCGTTTGAGGTTGCGATCTTCAACATCTTCCTCGCCGCCTGCATGTGCGCGATCTATCCGATGGACCGCGAACAGCACGTCAACGACATGCTCGCGTTCCTGAGCGGCCGATTCGTCGGAGGGTGGGGTGAGTGGGGCGTACGCATCGTCGGCGGCTTGCTGCTGATCTCCGCCGGCAACACCGCGATTACCGATATGATTTCCGTGCAGTATCTGATGGCGCGCGACGGCGAGCTGCCGCGGTTCATGCAGGGGCTCAACCGCTTCGGCGTGCCGTGGGTGCCGGCGATCGTCGCCGCCTCGGTGCCGATCTTCGTCCTCGTCATCAGTCACAACCTGGAGCGACTGGCGGCGCTTTACGCGATCGGGGTGATCGGCGCCGTCGCGATCAACGTGACGCTCTGCTCGATCCACCCGCGCTTGCGCGGCCTGCGCCGCAAGGCGCCGATGCTGGCGCTGGGCGTCGTTCTACTGAGCATCTGGGTGACGCTGGCGTTCACGAAAATTCATGCGCTGATCTTCGTCTGCGTCGTCATGGCCGTGGGGCTCACCATCCGCGGCCTCACGAAATGGCTGGCCGTGCGCAAGGGCGGACGGCCAACGCTCCTGCGGCAGGCCATCATGGAGCAGCTCAACGATCGGGCAATGAGCCAGCCCAAGCTGCTGCTGGGCACGTACGGCTCAGAGGCGCTGGCCTCGGCCTCGATCCGGCGTGCCAAGGAAACGGGATCGACGCTGATCGTTTGCTTCATCCGCCAGATTTCGCTTTCGTACAAGTACGAAGGGCGGCAGCTCAACATCGATACCGACATCGCGGCCCTCCGCACCTTCGGCCGGTTCCTCGAACTGGGCCATCAACACGGCGTGCCGATCCTGCCGGTCTATGACAGTGGGCACGACGCGACAGAGCTCATCGCGGAAACCGCGGCCATCTACGGCGCCTCCGAAGTGTTGATCGGCACCAGCCGCCGCGGCGCGATCTACCACCTGATCAAGGGCCATTTCCAGGAGCGGCTGGAAGGGATCCTTCCGTCGGACGTGCCGGTACGCGTGGTCGTGCCGGATGCTGGGCCGAGTGACAATTCGCCAACGGGTGGGTTCCCAGTCATCCCCAGCGCTCCGACGGCAGCGGGCGTCGAGCCGGGCGACGCCGCGCGCTCTGGAAACGACGGAAACTGATCGGGTTTCGCGGTCGACTAAGCCGCTGCGATCGCCGTGTCGTCATGGGTCAGGCTGCGCTTGATGACACGGCGGATGGTGGTGCCTTGCACGAGGATGGAGAAAACCACGACGCCGTACGTAATGGAAACGATCGCGTCGCGGTAGGGACCCTGCGGCAACGAGAGAGCCATGGCAACCGCGAGGCCGCCGCGCAGCCCGCCCCAGGTCAGGATTGGGATCAATGCGCGCTTGAAACTCCGACCTGCGGGCATCGAGCGGATCGTCGCGGTCACGCTCAGCCACCGCGCCAGGAGCACCACGGGAATTGTGAAGGCGGTCGCGATCAGGATCGGCCGGTTGAACCGAGTGACCAACACCTGCATGCCTATCAGGAGAAACAGGACGGCGTTGAGGATCTCCTCGATCAGATTCCAGAATCGCCCGAGATCTTCTCCGACCGCGACCGGCAAGTTGAAGACCCGTCCCTGGTTTCCCATCAGCAGCCCGGCCACGACGGTTGCGATGGGCGCCGAACAGCGCAATCCTTCCGCCAGCGCGTAAGTTCCCATGACCAGCGCCAACGTGAGCAGCACCTCCACCTGGTATTCGTCGACGCGCCGCAGCAGCAGGTAGACGACTGCGCCGCCGGCCAGCCCGATGAGTGCGCCGCCCAGCGATTCGCGCAGGAAGAGCCATGTGACCGACCCGACCGTGACCGGCGTCGTGCCCCGGGCGAACTCCAGGAGCGTTAGAAACAGCACTACGCCGATCCCGTCGTTGAACAGCGATTCGGCGGAAATGACCGTCTGGATGCTGCGCGAGGCCCCGACGTTCTTCATCAGGCTGATGACCGCGACCGGGTCGGTCGGGGAGATCAAGGCGCCGAACAGAAGACAGACGTGCACGGGCATGGGCGAGGCGAGCAGCTTGAACATCGCCCACGTCAGCCCGCCTACGATGAACATGGACGCGATCGTGCCGACAACGGTCAGGACGGCGGTAACGCCGCGGTTCCGCATCAGCTCATTGAGGTCAACGCTCATCGCCCCGGCGAAGAGGAGGAACCCCAGCATCCAGTGAAGCACGGCATCGTCGAAGTGAATGTTGCTCAGGAACGCTCGTGCCATCCGTTGCACCGGCATTGCAAACTCACCGGTTGCGATGAGGATCAGCGAGAGGACCAGGGCGACGAGCATGATTCCGATGCTGGGGTGAAGTCGGAGGTACCGGTGATTGACGTAGGCGCAGAGGGCCGCGAGCGTGAGCAGGATCGCGATGACCTGAAACAATTGCATGGGAAATTGCGTCGGCCCCGCTGCCTCGATTGACCGGTCCGGCGGCGGCCGTGACGATAGCCGTTCACCGGCAAACCCGACAGTTGTACGCGTGAATCGCGCCAGCGCAGGGCGCGCCGAGCCCATGACAGACACCCCAATTCCAACCACGACCCCGGCCCCGCGACGGCCGCTGAAGATCCTGATCGTCGATGACGAGCCGACGATCCGCAAGATGCTTTCGATGAGCCTTGCGGCCGACGGGCACCTCCCGACCTCAGTCGCGTCAGCCCCGGCGGCGCTCGCAGAGGCGGCACGCGAGCCGTTCGACGTCGCGCTGGTCGACCTGCGGCTTGGCACCGAGAAGGGGCTCGACCTCCTGCCGAAACTCGTTGGCGACAGCCCATGGCTCAAGGTGGTCGTTATCACTGCTTATGCCACCATCGACACCGCAGTGGAAGCGATCAAGCGCGGCGCTGCCGACTATCTCCCCAAGCCGTTTACGCCTGCCCAAATACGGCTTGTGGTGAACCGGGCAGCGGAGCTGCTGTCGCTGGAGCGGCGCGTCGCGGACCTCCAGTCGGCACGGGGCGAAAGCGACGATTCGATTGACCTCGTGAGCGCCGATCCCGAAACGCGCCGCGCAATTGAGTTGGCGCGACAGGTGGCCCCGAGCAGCGCAACGGTGCTGATCCGGGGCGAAAGCGGTACCGGAAAGGGCGTGCTGGCGCGGGCGATGCACGGCTGGAGCGACCGAGCCGCCGGCCCATTTGCCACCGTCTCCTGCCCGACCCTTTCGCCACAGCTTCTGGAGAGCGAGCTGTTCGGTCACGTGAAGGGGGCGTTCACCGGATCGGTCCGCGACAACCCCGGCCGCATCGCGGCCAGTGAAGGGGGGACCCTCTTCCTGGACGAGATCGGTGACCTGCCGCTTGGGTTGCAGCCTAAGCTGCTTCGCTTTGTACAGGACCGCGAATACGAACGGGTCGGCGACATCCACACCCGGCGGTCGGACGTGCGCGTGATTGCCGCAACCAATGTAAATTTGGCTGAAGCCGTCCGAGCCGGTCGATTTCGCGAAGACCTGCTCTACCGGATCAACGTGATTCAGATCGATCTCCCGCCGCTGCGAAACCGCCAGCCGGACATCATTCCCCTTGCTGAGCGCTTGCTGACGTTTTTCAGCCGTCGTCGTCCGATCGGTGCCTTTAGCGATGAGGCTGCTTCGGCGCTTCGAGCCTATGCGTGGCCAGGCAATCTCCGCGAGCTGCGAAACGTAATCGAACGAGCCGTCATTCTGTGTCGCGGGGATCACATTGGATTGGAACACTTGCCGTCCAATTTCGCCGAAGTGCGCAATGAAGCGCAGTTGGGAGACCCGGTGCCATTCGATCAGATCGAAGCGATCCACATCCGCAAGTTGATCGCCCGCTCCCGCTCGATGGAGGAAGCGGCCGAGGCTCTGGAGATCGACGCGGCGACGCTTTGGCGCAAACGCAAGAAATACGGGATCTGGTGATCAGTGGCCCGCCGGCACGGCAGCCGGTTCCGGCGGCGACGGCTCCGGCTGAAGCACCTGCACTGTGATCTCGGGGGGAAGCATTTCTTCCAGCTTCTTCTGGAACGAACCTTTGATGAACGTGAAGATCGCGCCCTGCCGGCTCGTGCCAATCAGGACGCGCTCGCAACCGGTGATGGCGGCGGCTTCGGCCATCAGCTCGGCCGCATCATCACCGCTGTCGTAGACCGGGAGGACCGGTACGCCCATGTCGTGAACGAGGTCCAGGAAGCGGGCAAAGGTGCGCAGCGCCGCCAGATCGGTATCCATCGTGAGCGTGCGTTCCCAGTTGTTGGCGATGCGGACCGAACGAATGAAGCAAACGACAAGCGTCGCGTTGGAGTTCTTCGCTTCCAGCAGCGCCTGGCGGGCCAGCGCGTCCGAGCCGTAGGTGCCGACGAGGATGCGCGTGCGATCCAGGGCGCCGTCAGCGAGCTGTTGCATGATCGCCCGTCGAAGCAGGCTCGGACGCGGACCTTTCCGGTTGGCGAGCCACTTGTTCAATTGCCGCGCGGTCAGCCCGATCACCATGACGACGGTGACGAATATCAGCGCTTCCCGCTTCACGTAGGCGAGCGTCACCCAGATCACCAGCAGGATGACGCCCAGCAGAATCATGGGGATCTTGCGCCGCCATCGCCGCAGGCGCGGGTGGAACGCACAGAGGCAGATGTTGATCGCCACGGCGCCGATCACGCCGATCGCGTACAGGGCGGCCAGTCGATCGAGGTTGTGGCTGATCAGCAGGACGATGATTGGCACCAGTGCCGCCACCACGCCCGGCAGCCACGGCACGCCAAACCGATTGAGCTTGACCAGCGTTGCCGGCAGTTCCCCATCGCGGGCCATCAGATACTGGATGGAAATCATCCCGGAGATCGCGGTATTTCCCGCCGAGAGGAGAAGGAAACCGCCCACGATTCGGACGGCCCATTCACCCCAGGCGCCGACGTAGTGGCCGGTCAGGAACGCGGCCATGTCTTCGAGGTGGGCATCTCGGTTGATGGGATAGATCGCCAGCACGCACAAGGCGAGGATCACGTTAAAGACCGCGACTTCGGTGGCCACGACCCAGATCGCCTTCCGCGCCGTCGTTGGCACCGGCCGGCGCATCAGGCCGGTGAGGTTGGCGATCGCCTCGACCCCGCTGAGCGCGAGGACGATCGACACGAATGCAATCCAAAGCTGTCCCGGGTGGGAGAAGTCAGGCCGGCCGATGCGGTGCGGAAGCTCGCGCCACTGGACCTGTGGCAGCGCAAAGGCGCAAATGAGCAGCGTAATGAAGACCATCCCCACCGCCGCGACGATCGCAAACCCGCCCGTATGCTTCGGGCCCAGCATGTTGAAGAGGCCGATGACCAGGATTGCCACGATCGCCCACAAACCGGGCGAATCGAGCGCGAGGAATTTCTCCGCCTCGGACTTGGGGCTCTCGCGCTTGGGATCCAGCGAGTTTCCCGCGTCGATGTTGCGGCTCGTGTCGTAGTGTTGATCGGCAATCTGGATCCGATGCTCCCCACCCGCGGCTTCGGCGGCCGCCGCATGTTCCGGCGCTGACACGTGCTTGTGCACCGGCAGGCCGAAATAATGAAAAGCGTCGAGCACGCTCAGGCTCGCCGTCACCGTGTAGTCGGCGAAGAGCAGCAGGGCGCCGACGACCGCTAGCGTCCGGCTGGTATGCTTGGCCGCGGTGTAGACGCCGCCGCCATCGGGATAAATCCGGCAGATCTGCGAATAAGCCCAGCCGACCGCCAGGATCAGCGCGCTCATCGCGACGATGAGCCAGAAGCTGGTCCGCCCGGCGAAGAAGAGGGCGAGACCCAGTACGTAAAGACGGCTAGTACCCCAATCTCCAAACAACAACCCCGCCGCCTGGACCCAGCCGACGTTTCGGGGGCGCTCGCTGGCAAGAAGGGTCAGGGCGTGAGGTTTAATGGGGCGGTCGTGGTCGTCCATCGCGTGTCGGGCTTCGCGTGCGCGGGCGCGGTGGTGACTCACCGCCGATGATGACCTTATATCGCGCCGGTCCCCGCGCCAACAACGCCGCCGCGCCGGCAGCAGGGCGCACCGGAGCGGCGGTGGTATGACAATTCGCGTGCAAAGCGGCCGAACCTCCGATCAGGAAGCCCGGTCGCGGTTGAAAATGCGTTCACGGACCGATGGCGTGTCGGCGCAGCATCGCCGCGACCTCGATCGCTTCCTGTACGAAAACGCGCGAAGCGTCGAGTTCGGCCAGAACATGGTCGACGCCCTCGACCGCCTCAGCGACGTCGCCCGCAAGTCCACGGACGTGCGGGCCGATTCAAGATCGTTCGCCGAGGCACGATCCGCGGCAACGGACTCACTCGATGTGTTCTCCAAGAACCTTCAGTGGGAGTCCGGCAACATCACGCTCCCCGGCGAGCAGGAGCTGGCCGACGACCTGACGCTGCTCTGGTCCGGCTCCGATCGCACCGGCCGCAAAATCACCGACGCATATGAACCGGCATACGTTCGGCTTCTCGATCCGGCGGCAACCCACGCCGATCGGGCGCAGGCGGCAGCCATTGTGGAACGTCGCACGCCCGGCGTGCGCGCGGCGGCGATGTCGATCATCCGCCTCAACTTCGACAACATGAAGCCGCTCGAAGGGCGCGTGAAGAACATGGCGGACCAGGCCATGCGGCTCACGCTCGCCCTGACGATCGTCGGTATCGCGCTGGCGGTCGTGCTGGTCGTCGTCATGGCCCGCTCGATCCTGCGGCCGGTGCAGACGCTGACCCGCTCGGCCAAGTTGATCGAGCAGGGGAACCTCGACCTGGTCGTGCAGGTCAATTCACGCGATGAACTGAGGCAACTTGCCGAGGCGTTCAACTCCATGACCGCCAAGCTCCGCGAGTACCGCCGTACCAATCGGGCAAAGCTGGTCCGCACGCAGCAGACGACCCAACTGGCGATCAACTGCCTCCCTGACGCGGTTGCCATCCTCAGTCCCGACGGCATCGTGGAGATGGCCAGCGCGGTGGCGCAGCGACTCTTCGGACTTCGGCCGGATGCACATGTCGGCGAGCAGCGCGCTCCGTGGCTGGTGAACCTCTACCGACAGACGACCGACACGCTTCAGGCGGTCGAGCCGCGCGGCTATGAGTCGGCAATCCAGGTGCTGGATGCCGGCGGCGGGGAGCGCTTCTTCCTTCCGCATGCGGTCCCGATCCTCGATGAGGGTCGCCAGCTCCAGGGCGTCACGGTCGTGCTGGCGGACGTGACCCACCTGCGCCGCCTCGACGAGATGAAGAGCGGGATGCTCTCGGTCGTCTCGCACGAGCTGAAGACGCCGCTCACGTCGATCCGCATGGGCGTGCACCTGCTGCTCGAGGAGCGACTGGGCTCGTTGACCACGCAACAGAACGACATCCTCGTCGCGGTGCGCGACGACAGTGAACGGCTCAACCAGATCGTGGAAAACCTGCTCGATATCGAGCGCATCGAATCCGGCGGCGCCCTCATGGAATTGAAGCCGGAAACCGTGGACGGATTGGTGAGAGCCGCGACCGAGCCGATGCGATCCGCCTTTCAGGACCGTGGCGTGGAGTTGAGCATCGATCTGCCGGACGACGCGCCTCCGGTCATGGCCGACGCCGGCCGAGTCCGGCTCATCTTCACCAACCTGCTCGGCAATGCCCTGAAATATACCCCTTCAGGCGGACAGGTCTGGGTCACGGCGGCTGTGGAAGACGATATGGTTCGTTTTTCCGTGTGCGACACCGGCAAGGGCATTCCGGCCCAATTCCAGTCGCGGATCTTCGAGCGCTTCTTCCGCGTGCCGGGCCAGACGAGCGTGACCGGCGCCGGCCTGGGACTGGCGATCGCCCGGGAGCTCGTCGTCGCCCATGGCGGAGACCTGAATTTGGAAAGCCGGGAAGGGGTCGGCAGCACCTTCAGTTTCACGCTGCCGAGGTCCGAGCCATTGCCGACGACCGCGGCGGCCTCCGCGCACCCCATCCACTCAGAGCTCTCGGAAGTGACCGAGGCAAGCCATAGAAGCTAAACGAATCCTCATTGTGGACGACGAGACCAACATCCGCCTGATGCTTCGCGCCGCGTTGGAGACCGAAGGTTACGCGATCGACGAAGCCGTGGACGGCCGCGCCGCCCTAACGGCGATCGACCGGCGCATGCCCGACTTGATGCTCCTGGACCTGTCGATGCCGTTGCTCGACGGCATGGGAGTGCTGGAGCAATTGCGCCAATCCGATCTGAGCCGCAAGCCACGCGTCATCGTGCTGACGGCGTACGGTTCGATCTCCGCGGCCGTGAACGCGACCCGGCTGGGCGCGGTTGATTTTCTGGAAAAGCCGGTCTTGCCAAGCCAGGTGCGCGAGGCCGTGGAAGCCGCGCTTGCCATGCCATCGGGCGATCCTGCCCGATCTAGCCTAACCTTCGCAGCTTCGATCGATTTGCGGAATTTTCCCGCCTGATTTGTGCATTCCCATCGCGCCAGCGCGGATTGATTCACGAGAACCCGTGTAGTGCAGACCTACCCCATTGAAGCCGCGGCCTCCGATTTGG
>JBBSDP010000025.1:0-66481 GCA_038240605.1 Tepidisphaerales bacterium
AGCAAGGCTACGTTGCGCCGTTTCATGCGAGGGGACCCGTCGGCGGTCGAACCGCGGATCGCGACATTCCACCGCGCGCGCCGATCGTCGTCAAAGCATCAAGGGCTGGTAGCGAGCAACCCCCATTCTCGTGGTGATGAAAGGCTCAACGAACATGCGCGAGTGGACGCCTACCTTGACGTAAAACGCCCATCGCTTGACGTAAAATCCCCTTTCCAGTTTTCGGCTAGAGTGTACATTAACCAACATCCCGGTAAGGGATTGTCTTACGGAGTGGAGCGCGGAGAGGTTGCATTTGTCACCTCAGCGGTTCCGGAGGCGGAGGAACTGCGTCCTCGCGCACAGTTGGATTTCGTTCTTCCCGGCCAAGCCGGAGTGGAGATCATCATGCGTCGAGCACATTCGCTATCTTTGGCTATTGCCGGTTTGCTGGCAGTGTCAGCGACAACCGGATCGGCTGCAACTGTTGCGTCCGCGGGTGGGGATCTGAGCGTAGGCGGTAGCTGGCGGACCGCGTCCGTTGCGAAGACTGATCCCGCAGGCACAAACGTCCTGGGTCAACAGGGCTACGATGTTCTGGGCAACAATAACGGCACCAATAACCCTCCGGATAACTACGGAACTTCCTTTAAGAGTGAGCCCGCATACATCACGATTGATGGCCTCAATTCCCAGTATCCTGGAAATGCAAGTTATGCTTCGATCGACAACCCCGTGACCACGCCGGGAGGGTCTCCTTCAACAATCGTGAGCGGCACCACGAACCCATTTCCCGGCACCAATGTTTCGGCCGAGAGTTTTTCGTTCATCATTAATTCAAGTGCGCCGGTTCCGGCATCCTTCCAGGTTGCGGTCCTGATCGACAATCTCGACATCGCCGCCTTCAACTCGAATTCCATCCACGTGAGTCAGTACGGGGGGCCCACCAATACTAATAGTATCGCGACGGTCGACACGACGCCTGCCGCGTACAACGATCGAGCCCCCGATCTTCTTTATTTTACGATCGCCGGTGCGCAGGTCGGCGACCATTTCTATGTGGGCGGGACCGGTGGGCCGAATGGCGCGCAAACTACCGGCTTGGTCGCGTTCGATTCGGTCCCCGAGCCAGCTTCACTTGGCATCTTGGGCTTCGGTGGTCTGGGCTTGCTCGCCCGCCGTCGCCGCGCCTGAGTTTTGCTCGTCCAATCAAGAGCCCCCGGCCCGAGACATCGCGCTGGGGGCTTTTCAATTGACGGTGCGGCGCGGGATCAATTCGCAGCCAAACCAGCGGGATGCGCAGTCATCCCACTTGACGATTTCCCCCACTCGGTTGACGAATAACCCCGCAACGCGTCTGCGTCGGACTTGGTAAGATCTCGTGTTGCTACATTCATTTCTGATCGCGTCTGGACAGCGAAGGGATGTTGACCCATGCGTCGAACGTGCCGATCGATTGGCGGCTTCACCCTTGTCGAATTACTTGTGGTCCTGGGGATCATCGTAACGCTAATTTCCATTCTCCTGCCGGTGATCGGGCAGGTTGGAGAGATGAGCCGCCGGACGGTGTGTCTCTCCAACCTTCGTCAACTCGGGGCGGCGTCGATCACCTATGCGGCGGACCATGACGGATATTTGCCGATCCGACCGCACAATGCGCCCTGGGCGCCGCAGGTGCCTTATTGGCCGGCCTATTCTTCGACCGATGTGGACACGCGGCCGTTGTGGGTCGGCTATCTGCCCGGCTACACCATCGAGAATTCAAGCCCCTTTTTTTATTGTCCGTCCAACGACAACGACTCGACGTTGCTCAACAGTCATGAAGAGGCCTGGAGTGTGATGTTGCCGGGCGTCTATATCTTTGGATATGCGTACTTCGGAGCCTATCACAGGATCGAGCTCTGGAAGGGAAGCGTCCCGCCCGCTCGACGCGTGCGCGACAAGGCGACCCCGATCTTCGCCGACATAACCGAGAGCTACCTCTATTCGACCGGCCAGCCCTGGTTCTACGCGGCGCATACGCGCTACGGCGGGGTGCAGTGGCTTGCCCCCGGCTCGGCGATCGCGCCCCAGGGAATGAACTGTGTTTCGAGCGATGGCTCGGCCCGGTGGTACGTGATCAGGATCGATCCGGCGACACAGCTTCCGACTTTGAATTCCGAGGTCGAGCCCTGCATCAACGTGAGTCAGCCAGGGTTTTACTGGGGAAAGCCGGGGATTTGACGGACGATGCGGCCGAGTGCGAAACTGCGTCGTGGGCCGTGTTGCACGGGTGTCGTTGGGATTGAAGTTTGACGAGGAAGGCACGATGAGACGCCGTTCGACCCTTTCTCACGGTTTTTCACTGGTCGAGCTGATGGTGGTGATGGCCATCATCGCGGTGCTGCTGTCGCTTCTCCTGCCGGCGTTGCAGAAGGCCAGGAGCAGTGCAAAGCAGGTGCAATGTCTCTCCAACCTTCGGCAGCTGGGGCAGGCTTCCTTCATGTACGCCGGGGAGAACAAAGGACTGTTGCCGGTTCGACCGGCGAACAGCCCCTGGCCGCCGCAGGTCGCCTGGTGGCCAGGTGTGAACGGGGACGCCGACACGCGCGGGCTGTGGCTCAACTATCTGCCCACGTATTCCATCGATCACTCCAGCCCGGTCTTCTATTGCCCGTTCAACGACGACTCGAGCCTCCTGAACAGCTATTCCGGAGCGTGGAGCGTTTTTTATCCGGGCATCTACGTCATCGGATACGCCTATTTTGGGGCTTATCACGTTCCGTCGTTGTGGGTGGGAAGCGTGCCGCCGGCCAGGAAGATTGCAGTGACCGCCGATACGCCGCTGTTTGGCGACATCACCGAGAGCTATCTCTACTCCAACGGCGAGCCGTGGTCTTATGCCGCCCACACGAAGGTCGGCGGTGTTCAGTGGCTGCCGCCCGGATCGCCGATTCATCCCGATGGAATGAATTGTGTCCTGAGCGATGGGTCCGCGCGTTGGTTCGGAATTTCCGTCGATTCCTCGACGCGAGCGGTGTTGCCGACATCCGAGTGCGAGCCCTGTATCCGCGGAAGCAATCCCGGGTTCTATTGGGGAACGCCGGGGAAGCGGTGATCGTTGCGAGCGCCCGGATCCATCCGAATTCCAGACAGGTTTCATCCCGCCACAGGCCGCGCCGCATTTCATTCGGAAGTTGATATCCTTCACGCTAATTGACGGTCGACTATTGGAGGTCTGATGGCGCGCGAGGCAGACGAGGGCAAGTGTTCATCGGAGAGTTGTGGATGCGGTGGAGCGGTTGGCCGTCGTGAGTTCCTGCAAATGGTCGGGTTGGGAACTGCTGCCGCGGCTCTGTCCGCGCGCGTGCCGGCGATGGCCGGCCCTTTCGATCGGGCGGACTTTCAGAAACTGGTGCCGGAAGACAAGAAGCTCTCGACCGAGTGGGTGAAGTCGCTGTTCGAGCGCGGCACGCCGACCGTTCACCGCGGCAATGACCTTCAATTCATCGGCATGCCGATTGGCGGCATCGGAGCGGGGTATCTCTATCTCGGCGGCGATGGAAAGCTCTGGCACTGGGACATCTTCAACCAGACGCACGGCACCGGCGCCGAGCACTACGCCGGCCCGATGAAGCCGCAGTCGCCGGTCGATCAGGGGTTCGCGATCCGCTACACGTCGGCGGGCAAGACGCAGACGCGAACTCTCGATCGTGTCGGCTTCCCGGGCGTGAGCTTCCTGGGGCAATATCCGATCGGCACGGTGAAGTACGAGGACGCATCGGTCCCGCTGGCCGTGGCGCTCGAAGCGTTCTCTCCCTTCATTCCACTGAGCACCGACGATTCGAGCCTGCCGGCGACGGTGTTGCGATTCAGGGTGAGTAATCGCTCCGATGCTGTCGTCGAAGGCACGCTGGCCGGCTGGCTGCAAAACGCGGTGCTGCTCGGCGGGCCGGCAGTGCTGGCGGAACGGCGCAACCAGGTGGTACGCGGCAATGGCATGAGCCTGCTCGATTGCGGGGTCGAACGCCCGGCGATTGCTGCCACGAACGCATCGCGCTCCGACATCCCATTTGAGGACTGGGGCAAGGCCACTTATGAAGGTTGGACGGTCGAAGGGACTGCTTTCGGCGCCGGTCCTTCCGCCCGGACCGACGCGCCCGCCTACATGGGCGAGATCGGCGGCGACGGCAGCCGTTTCGCCCACTCGCATGTACGGGCGCCGGGTAACGACGTCCAGGCGAAGGACGCACAGGTGGGGAAACTCACCAGCAAGCCCTTCACGGTCGAGCGCAACTTCATTCACTTCTGGATGGACGGCGGCAATCACCCAGGTCGCACCTGCATCAACCTTGTCATCGACCGCAAAGCCGTTCGCACGATGACCGGCGCCAATACCAACCTCATGAAGATGCAGAGCTTCGAGGTGTCGAAGTGGGTAGGGAAATCCGCGCTCATCGAGATCGTCGATGCCGAGACGGGTCCGTGGGGAAACATTGGTGTCGGACGGATTACCTTCAGCGACAAGCCGGCCGTGCAGGGTCCCATGGAGACTGCGCCGGGGTTTGGGACGATGGGCTTGGCGCTGCTGGGCGAGCCGCCCGAACATGCTGTGGCCGGGGGGGGCGCGGGCGGCGGATTCGATACCAAGGCAGCGGTAGAAGTCAAAGCGCAATTGGATCAGTCGCTTGTGGGCGCTATCGGGCGAAACTTCAAGCTGGCGGCGGGGGAGTCGAAGCAGATCGATTTCGTACTCGCCTGGCATTTTCCGAACTTGCACATCGATGGGCTCAGCAGCGTCGGCCGCTTCTATTCCACCCGCTTTGACTCGGCGCGCGCCGTGGCCCAGTACGTCGTCGATCATTTCGAGCGACTGGCGGAGCAGACGAAGCTGTGGCGCGACACCTGGTATGATTCGACACTGCCGCACTGGTTCCTGGACCGGACGTTCCTGAACGCCTGCATCCTCGCGACGGGCACCTGCTTTCGATTTGCCGATGGACGGTTTTACGCGTGGGAGGGCGTCGGCTGCTGCGCCGGCACGTGCGCCCACGTCTGGCATTATGCTCATGCGATGGCGCGCCTCTTCCCCGACCTCGAGCGCGACATGCGTCAGCGCGTAGACCTGGGCGTGGGATTTGACGCGAACAGCGGGGTCATGGGATTCCGCGCGGAGTTCGACCGCGGCCTGGCCGTGGATGGCCAGTCCGGCACGCTGCTCCGCATGTATCGCGAGCACCAGATGTCAGCCGACAGCGCCTTCCTGCGGCGCAACTGGCCGAAAATCAGGAAAGCATATGAGCCGTTGCTTCGGCTCGACGGCAATGACGACGGTATCCTCGAGGGCGGGCAGATGAACACGCTGGACCAGGCGTGGTTCGGCAAGATCGCCTGGCTCAGCTCACTCTACCTGGCGGCGCTCGCGGCCGGGGAACAGATGGCGCGCGAGATGAGCGATGCGGAATTCGCCGATCGATGCAAGGAGATCGTCGAGCGCGGCGGGAAGAACCTGGTCGGGGAGCTGTTTGACGGGGAATACTTTTACAACCGCGTGGACCCGAAGAAGCTCGACGTGATCAACTCCGGAACCGGCTGCGAGATCGATCAGGTTTTCGGGCAAAGCTGGGCGTTCCAGGTTCACCTGGGCCGGGTGATTCCGCGGATGGAAACGGTCGCGGCCCTCAAGTCATTGTGGAAGTACAACTTCACGCCGGACGTTGGGCCCTATCGCAAGACGTACAAGCCAGGCCGATGGTACGCGATGCCCGGCGAGGCGGGTTTGCTGATGTGCACGTTTCCGCGGAAGGACTGGGACTACGAAAACGCCCACGGCGCGGGCGGCGCCGAATGGGCGGCGGGTTACTTCAACGAGTGCATGAACGGGTTCGAGCACCAGGCCGCCGGTCACATGATCTGGGAAGGTCTCGTGCAGGAAGGGCTGGCGGTGGAGCGGGCGATCCACGATCGCTACAGCGCCGCCCGCCGAAATCCCTGGAACGAGATCGAGTGCGGCGATCACTACTCGCGCTCGATGGCGAGCTACGGGGTCTTCCTCGCCGCATGCGGCTACGAATATCACGGTCCGCAAGGTTACCTCGCGTTCGCGCCGCGATTGTCTCCGGAAAATTTCCGCTCGGCCTTCACCACCGCCGAAGGGTGGGGCACGTTCGCACAACAGTCAGGCGCTGGTGGGTTCAAGGCGCAGGTTTCGGTCAAGTGGGGCAAACTTCGACTCAAGACGCTCGCCTTGGCGCTGCCGGAGACGGCACTTCCCAAAGCGGTCGCCGTGCAAATTGGGGACAAGCTGTTTGAGGCGGTGCTCAAGATCGAAAACAGACGCGCTAGAATCGAATTGGTCAACGACCAGACCATCGAGGCGGGCCAGCGCATCGAGGTGATCCTGTCGTGAGCGCGACGGTTTCCGCCACCGCTGATGTTCCCCGCAACGACGCCACGGCGACCGCGCCGCTGTTGATCGCGCGCGGCGTCGAAAAGCACTTTGGCGGTGTCTGCGCCCTGCGCGGCGCCAACCTCGAGGTGGTTGAAGGCGAAGTTCACGTGCTAATGGGGGAGAACGGCGCGGGCAAGAGCACGCTCGCGAAGGTGCTGGCCGGCGTGGTGCTCCCCGACGCCGGCGAAGTGCTCTTTCGCGGGCAGCCCGTGCAACTGCGCACGCCGTTGGAGGCGCAGCGGCGGGGGATCGGCATCGTCTTCCAGGAACTAGACCTGTTTCCCCACCTGAGCGTGGCGGAGAACATCGTGATCGGCAACCCGCGCGGGGAGCGCGGCCTCTTCGTCCACCCGACGGAAATCGAGGCGTTCTGCCGCCCGTACATGGAGCAGGTCGGCCTTGGCGCGCTGCCGCGACAGACGTTGCTGAGTGGGTTGTCGGTCGGTCAGATGCAGCGCGTCGCGATCGCCCGCGCGCTGAGCATGAACGCCCGGCTGATCTTCATGGACGAACCGACCAGCGCCCTGGGCGACGAAGACGTCGAACGGCTCTTCGGCCTGATCCGAAAGCTGACCGCCCGCGGCGTTGCGATCGTTTACGTATCGCACAAGATGCAGGAGATCTTCCAGATCGCCGACCGAATCACCGTGATGCGCGATGGATGCTACATCGGCACGCGACGGGCCGCCAAGACCAACGTGCGTGAGATCATCACCATGATGGTCGGCCGTGAGCTGGCCGACGCGGCGCCGCGCATCAGCCATCGGCGCGAGCATGTCCTCCTATCGGTGAAAGATCTCCGCACTGCGCGACTTGACCACGTCTCGTTCGACTTGCACGCGGGCGAGGTGGTGGGCGTGGCCGGTCTGGTCGGCGCTGGCCGAAGCGAACTGGGCAAGGCGCTCTTTGGCCTGGATCCGATCACCGGCGGTTCGATTGAGCTGGAAGCGGTCAGTTACCGCCCGCGCAGCGTGCGCGACGCGATCCGCCGTGGCGTGGGTCTCGTGCCCGAAGACCGCAAGGGAGAGGGGCTGATGATGCGCATGAGCGTGCGGGCGAACTGCACGATCTCGGTGCTGCCGCGGCTATCGACCGGCGGGTTCGTACGCGGCGAAGCGGAGCGCGAAGGGGCACAGCGGATCCTCGAGCGGACGCGCATTAAGACTACATCGTACGATGCGCCGGTCAGTTCCCTCAGCGGCGGCAACCAGCAGAAAGTGCTGCTGGGGCGCTGGCTTCAGGTCGACCCGACCGTGTTGTTTCTGGATGACCCGGCACGCGGGATCGATGTTGGCGCCAAGCGCGACGTCTACGCCCTGATCGCCGAGCTGGCGGAGCGCGGCAAGGGCATCCTCTTCGTCAGCTCCGAGCTGCCCGAGCTGCTGCAAAATTGCGATCGGATCCTCGTGCTGCACGATGGCCGGCTGATCGGTTGCCTCGACGCGGCGACCGCCACACAAGAACAGATCATGGCGATGGCCACGCGCAGTGAGAATGCGGTTTGCTGAGACTTCGGTCATGACCGAGCAAACGACGACGACAACGACGACGACGACGAGCACCTCCGTTGACCACACCGTCGGTCGGCCGCCGGTGTTTCCAGGCGTCTTGCACCGCCTGCGCGGGGTTCAAAGCGTCATCGGCCTGCTGGGGATCGTGCTTCTCTCGATCCTCATCAGTCCGCACGACCGACGAAACGGATCGATCATTTTCCTCCAGCCGGGCAACCTGATCGACGTCGTACGGCAGGTATCGGAGATCGGCGTGATCGCGCTGGCGATGACGTTCGTGATCCTGACCGGCGGCATCGACCTTTCGGTAGGCAGCACGCTGGCGCTGGGCGCATGTATCACCGCCATCGTTCTGACGCGCGGCCCGGCGAACATGAACTTCGGGCTGCACATTGTCCTGGCCATCGCGGCCGCGCTGGCGGTCGGTGGCGGGGCGGGGCTCGTCAACGGGTTGGTGATATCGCGCCTCGCGATCCAGCCCTTCATCGTCACCCTGGCTGCCATGATGGGCCTGCGCGGCCTGGCCAAGTGGGCGACGGACAACACCAACATCGATTTCGGATTCGGCGGAGACGTCAAGGCGGTCTTTGCCGACGCGATATCGAGCAAGACGGTGGTCATCGGCAGCTTCGTCTGTCTGGCCGTGATCTTCGGGGTGATGCTCAAACGGACGGTGTTCGGGCGCTACGTCCGCGCGATCGGGGACAACGAAAAGGCCGCGGCTTACGCTGGCCTGCCGATCCACCGCACCAAGGTCTGGGTCTACTTTCTATGCGGCCTGCTCTGCGGCCTGGCGGGCGTGCTTCACGCGGCGCAGGTACGCCAGGGCAACCCCAACGATGGCATCGCCTATGAGCTGGACGCGATTGCCGCCGTCGTGATCGGTGGTACCAGCCTCTCGGGCGGCCGGGGCACGATCGTCGGCACGATCGTCGGCACCCTGATCATGGGGATCCTCACCAACATCCTCCAGCTCAAGCAGGTGGATGCGAACGTGCAACTGATGGTGAAGGCGGTCATCATCGTGCTGGCCGTCTGGGCACAGGGAAGAAAACGAACGGCGTAGCGAATGCGTGCGCGCCACATCGCGATTTTCATTCCGCGAGAGGGTCTTAACCATGAAGCGTTTCATCGGCGTGGCGGTTCTGGGGCTCACCTCGGCTTGCTTGCTACTGGGCGGGTGCAAGAAGGAAAGTTCAGGCGGTCCTGCCACCGAGGGCGGCGGAGCGTCGAAGAAGTACCTGGTGATGTTCAGCCAGTGCAACAATGCCGAGCCGTACCGCGCTGCGCAGAACGACACGATGCGCAAGCTCTTCGAGAAATACCCGGACGTGGAGCTGGCCGTGATGGACGGCCAGCAGGATAATCTCAAGCAGATCTCGCAGATCGAAACCGCGATCCGCCAGAAGCCGGATCTGCTGATCGTCGCACCCAACGAGCGAGCCCCGCTGACGGCGATCATGAAGAAGGCGATGGACGCCGGCATCCCGACGCTCTGCCTCGAGCGCGACATTCTCGAGCCCAACTACACGTGCTACATCCGCTGCGATAACCGCGCGATCGGCAAGCTCGCCGGCGAATTCATCGTCAAGAAGCTGACCGAAAAGTACGGCGCGCCCAAAGGGAATATCGTCGAGATCAGCGGGCTCAAAGGCGTCGAAGGAGAACAGAATCGACAAGCCGGGGCTCACGAGGTCCTCGACAAATACCCCGACATCAAGATCGTCTCCAACCCGGTCGCCAACTGGCTGCAGGGCAACGCGCGGGAACGCATGATCGAGGCGATGGCCACCGCGCCGCAGATCGATTGCGTCTATGGGCACAACGATCCGATGGCCGTCGGCGCCTACCTTGCCGCCAAGGAGAAGGGACGCGAGAAGGAAATGTTCTTCGTCGGCGTCGATGGGCTCAACGGCGAGGCGGGCGGGATCAAGAAGGTACAGGACGGGGTGCTGGCGGCGACGTTCGTTTACCCGCTCTGCGTGGACAAGGCAGTTGAGATCGGCAACCAGATCCTGCGCGATCCGAAGTTCAAGCCGGAGAAGGAATACGTGATGCCGTCGGCCGCCGTGACGCCCGAGAACGCAGCGACGCTCTACAAGCCGTGATCTAGGACCTATTTTACGACGGTCAGCGGGGTGCCGCGCTCGGCGCGGATCTTTTCCCAGCCGCTGCCCAGTTCGCCGATCGGGTCGGGCGGCAGGATGTCGACCTTCTTCTCCCCCAGCCGTGCCTCGCCGCGCTCCAGCTTCGCCTGGAATTTCTTACACTCGTCCAGCAGTCGAACCAGGATCTGCTCTTCGGGCACGTTCGCGACCTTCTCACCCTGCACGTAGATGATGCCACGGCGGTCGCCCGCGAAGATCGCGACGTCGGCGCCCTCGCATTCGCCCGGGCCGTTCACGACGCAACCCATGACCGCCACCTTGATCGGCAGGCGGATCTCCTCGGCGAGCTTCTTGCGCACGTCCTGCACGAGCGTGAAGAGGTCAACCTGGATACGGCCGCAAGTCGGACAGGCGATGAGCTCCGCGCCCAGGCGCGGACGAAGGCCGAGCACGTAGAGCAATTCCAGCCCGTCCTGCACCTCGTAGATTGGATCGTTGGCGTAGCTGATGCGAATGGTATCACCGATGCCGCTGCACAGCAGGTGGCCCAGCGGGACAACCGAGCGGATCGCCCCGGTTTCCTTCGGGCCGGCGTGGGTGACGCCCAGGTGGAGCGGGTAATCGAACCGCTTGCTGATCTCCCGGTAAGCGTCGATGACCAGCAGCGGGTCGATGCTCTTCGCGCTGATCACGATGTCGTGGAAATCCTGCTCCTGGAAGATCTCCAGGTACTCCTCCAGCTTGGTGATCATGATGGCCAGGAGGTAGCCGTTCTTGTTGTCCGAAAAGACGCCGCCCAGTTCCTTCAGCCGGGTCTGTTTATCACGGCGTTCGACGATCGACCCTTCATTGACGCCCACGCGAATGGGGATCTTCTTGGCCTTGCAGGCCTGGATGACGTCGATCACCTGGGCGCGGTCGTTGATGTTGCCGGGATTGAGCCGGATCTTGTGAATGCCCGCTTCAATCGATTCCAGGGCGCGCTGGAAGTGGAAGTGCACATCTGCAACGATCGGCACCTTCACCTGCGGCAGGATCTCGCGCAAGGCGTCTGTGTCCTTGCGCTCGGGCACTGCCACCCGCACCAGGTCCGCCCCGCCCGCGGCAAGCTTGTTGATCTCGCGAACGCATGCGTCGATGTCATAGGTGTAGCCGGAGGTCATTGACTGAACCGCCACGGGGGCGTCGCCCCCGATGCCGACGAACCCATGCGCCTCGTCTCCGACCATGACCTTGCGTGTTTGCCGTCGTTGGGGCATTGATGACTCCCGCGGCCCTCGTGCGCGAGCCGAAAAGGCTGGCGCGCGCCAAGTTAGAATGAGGGCCCGTTATTGGTTCTATCTTACGTTACGTCCGATAACTGCGCCAAAGCCGTCGGGTACCCCGGCCGCACAGGGCGCACGCCTGTCGTTTACATTATCGCCACTTGCGGCCCGCCGTCGTGAAAGCTGCCGGCCGGACGCCGAGGCGATAGGATGCCGCGGCGGCGACGGCGTTCCCGCTAACCTCGATCGTACGGAACTGTCTCAACTTACGGGCATCGAGGACGTGGGTAAAGGGGGCGGGCACGGGTCTGCGGAGCGTTGATCGAAATGCATCGGACGATCATTGTGGCAGTGATGGGAATCGCGGCGGGCCTCGCGAGTGTGGTCTATGCCCAGGAGGACGTGCGCCGCGCCCAGGTCATCGCTGCCGCCGACGATGCCTCGCGCCGACTCGATGCGGAGGTGATGTCGACCGGCGTCACGTCAGACCTTACCGTCGGCCAGCTCGCCGAGCGAACTGGCAGCCGCGAGGCCCTGGAGCAAACGCTGCGAACGGCGGAGCAAGTCGGCGGAACCCGGTGGATCGACGATCAGACGACACAGGTTCGCCTCGAGCTGACCGGCGACGCCGTTGCTCGCACACTTCAAACCGCGGCCGATTCACATCCTCACGCGTTGCCCGTCTCCAAAGATGTCTTGCGCTCGGGCCTGAAGACGCTGAAGTCGCGGACGTTTGCCGCCACGGGAAGCAGCACGTCGGCGGCGGCGTCAGATCGGCTTCGCCCCGATCCGTCCCAATCGGGCTGGCGCGGCGTGAGCGATGCCGATCGCAGACAGGCGATCGTGGCAGCGCGCCACAATGCCGCGTCGCGCATGCTGGACAGCGTCAGCGCGGTGGAGGTCGTGCCTGACCACCCGTTGAGCGAGGCGCTGGCGAGGCCGCCCGTGCAGCAAACGGTCGGGGACTGGCTCATGAGCCGTCCTATCACATCCGTTGAATTTCGCGATGACCTGGAAATACGGCTAGTGCTTGGCGCGCCGCCAGAGGATTTCTGCCGGGTGCTTCGCGCGGCGCTCGCGCGTCAGGAAAAGACGCCGCTGCCGACCGATGAAGCGGCGTGGCGGCGCTTCTGCGAGCGCGTTGAATCGCACCTGTCGTTGCCGCTTGGGCGCGGCCTCGTCGCCGCGCCTGGCACCGCGCCCGCGGTGCCCTCGGCCATCGTGCTCCCCGCCGAGCCGCCGCGCTGGGTGCGCGATGCGATCGACGTGGACGGCGCTGCCCATGGCGGGGGACCCCTGTTGCGGACCGCGCGGGTCGCGGAGGATTCGGCGATGCAGCGGATGCGCGCGCGCGTCGAAGCGTTGCCGCTGTCGCCGGGTCTGACGCTGGGACAGGCGGCACACCAGGACGCGCACGTTGCCGATGGCCTGACGCGGGCAATGCGTTTTGCGCACACGTACAAAGTCGACTACAACGATCCGGTACCGGGCGCGGTGCGGATCAAGGTTCACATCGAGCTTGAAGACGTGTGGCGCGAGATCGCCCAACCCTGAAAATTTGTAGTCTGCAATTAAATTCCACTTCCGAACGTTCCTTGCAAGCAGGGCGTGAGGGCGCATCATCGGTCCACGCAGGCGAAAATTGAAACAGGCTATGCGTATCTCTCGATCATTCCTCTACTTATTGAGCGCGATTGCGCTCGCGTGCGCCGTGGGCACAGGGCCCGCCGTCGAGCAACTCGCATCAGCGTCACCCTCGGATGGCAAGGGCGCGATCCGGGTTTACGTCACGGATGGCAATGGGAAGGCCGCGGTCGGCGTGCAGGTTCGGCTTTACGTTTCGACCAAACACAAAAAGTCAGGGGAAACGTCGATCCTCGTGCGGATCGGAAGACTGCGAAACGGTCGGAGCGGCCAGGGCTCGCCGACGCAGTTTGGCACGACGAACCGCGACGGCGTTTATACGTTTGCAAACGTGCCATCGGGCGACTATCGCGTCGCCGCCGGCGTTCCCGGAGGCAACAGCACCGGGCAGTCGAAGGCATCGGTGATCGCGGGACAGGTGACGGACGTGGCGATCTCCCTGGAGCCGGCGAAAAAAAAATGAACCTGAGAACTTGTTTCGAATCGTAGTCGTAGCGTTGGAGTGTCTTCCGGAGGCGGTCGTCGTCATCCCCGTCACGCATAACGAGACCCTGGTGATATGGGGATTCGTCGTGTGGCCGAATGTGGCACTGATGATTCACGAGGCGTCGCTGCCCAGCGACGCCTCGATCGCTTTAATAGCCGCTTCGCGGCGTCCGTGGTCAGTTGTCAGTGGTCCGTTGTCGGGTTCGGCGTCACGCTACGAACAACTGACAACTGACAACTGACAATCAATCCCCTTCCAGAGCTTCGTTCACGAACGAGTTCGTCTGACGCTCTTGATTGAGCGTGCTGGGTTGGCCGTGGCCGGGGAGCAGGTGGGTGTTGCCGGGAAGCGCCATGACACGTCGGATCGATCGCTCCAGATGCGCATGATTCGAATCGGGGAAGTCGGTGCGCCCGACCGCGCCCATGATGATCAAATCTCCGCCCACCAGTACTTGCTCGTTTGGAAGGTGATACATCACGTGCCCGGGCGCATGGCCCGGCGTGTGGATCACGTGAACGTCGAGGTTGCCGATGCGCAGGACCTGGCCGTCTTCCACCGGACCATCCGATTGACGCGGAGGAATATCGAAGGGGAGGTCCAGCAGGCGACTCACCGGATTACGGAGCTTGCCCTCGTCGAGCGGATGGATCAGGACCTTGGCGCCGGGGAACCGCTGGCTGACGACCGCATGGTCGGCCACGTGATCGAAGTGGCCGTGCGTCAACCACAGGCCGATCAGGTCCCAGCCGCGTTGCTGGACCTGATCGAGCAGGGGAGTGACGGTGTGGTCGGGCGCATCGAAGAGGACGGCCTGGCCGGCTGCCTCGTCGGCGATCACAAAGCAATTGGTCGCGGCGATGCCGCCGGTATTCATCAGGTTTACCATGCCGCGTTGATTGTAGTGGCTGGGCGTACGCGCGTCTCACGCGCGGACGTACGTCAACGGCAGTTGGATGAAAAAGGAATCGCTCTGCTGGCGGCGACTCCGCAGTCCCTTCGACGGGCTCAGGGCAGGCAGCACTCTTGCCAATCAGTGGGCGAAGGCGGTGTTGGATCGGTCCTGATCGAGGAGAGCCGTCCGCTGGTTGGCGCGATTGATGATGCGGGAGTACATGATCCGGTCATCGTCGAAGTTCACGGCAGCCGGCGCCAGGCGGGCCGCCGCCACTATTGCGCGCTCGAACAAATTGCCGACTTGGGCGTCGGAGAGTTTGGCAACCAGTTCCTTGCCCGTACGGGGTGGGAACGTCTCGCGGATCACGGGATCTTCCATGTAATAGGTCAGGATGATCCGCTTGGCCTCCATTGCCGCCCGACCGTAGAGCGACCGGGCGGAGCGAAGAAGTCGATCGCGATCCGGCCCACTGGCGGCGAGGCGTACTGCGAGGTAATCGTGGTCGGCGGCGGTAATCAGGTCATCTTCATCGACATCGTCGAGATGTGAGGCGTAGGTCTGGTAGCGGTTGAGGTATTCCTTCTGTCCCAGGTGCCGCTCGTATTCCTTGCGCGCGTCCTTCGCGAGCCGGGATGCAAGGGCATACGAGAAGAGCGCCGAATCGAGCGCGTGGGCATCGGCGGCCTTGGCCGTCGGGCCAATCAATGCCTGTGCCATGTCTCCCTCAGGCGTATCCACGCCCGATGTCGGGACGTTGAATGCTTTTGACTCTTCAATCCGGGCTCGTTTAGCCTCGGCCTCGCCCCAGGCGCGCAACTGAAGCGCCGGCTGGCTGTCGATCACCATGGCGCTGAGCTGGAGCGGCTTCTGCCCGCCGGCCAGGGCCATCTGTGCCCGCTTGGCCGTGTTGTACGCCATCGCGACCGGAGGCACGCCGTAGGGAAACGGCTGATAGGGGGCGACGTACTGCATCGCCGAGCCATCGCTCTCGTCGCCGCCCGGGCGCGGCTCGTGTTGCGGCTTGAGCAATTGCGGCAGGATGCGATTGGAATCATCGAGGCAAAGCAGGCCGACCGTTCCGTCATCGGCATGAAGCGTTCGATGCAGCCGGCGGAATTGCACGTCGTTGGGGTAAGCGATGCGTCGCGCCGCGTCGGTCATCGATTCCAGGCGATACTGGTGGTCGTAGTAGGCGCGCTCCTGGACGGCCGGGCCGCCCAGCTTGTTGGCGTAGATCTGCTCCGCGGAACTGAGGATGTTGATGTTGCCGGGGCGTTCCTGATCGACGCTGCGGCCGTATTCCAGCGCCTGCGCGATCGTGATGAACTTGTTCGCCGGGCTGGCCATCATCACGCTGATGTTGTAGGCCTTGTTCCACATCTGGAACATGTGCACGGTGTCGAACTCAGGCTGGAGACGGCGGATCCACTCGATCTTGGTATCGAAATCTTCCAGGTTCCGGTCGGTCTTCTGCGACTCGCTGGAAGACCAGAGGAACATGACCAGCGGCCCGCGCAAGCCGCCCAGCAGAAGTGCGAGGGTGAAACTGTCCATTCCGCCGATCGCGCCGCCCAGGCTGTCGCCAGGACGTCCCTTCGCCTGCGCGGTCTGCCATGCCATTGCCCGTCCGCGCATCACAACCGATGCGAGCAGCGAGACGACCAGGACCAAGATCACGCCCAAACGTCCACGCTTCATGGCGCAACCTCCTTCCGCTTGAGGATGAGGTAGCTGGCGGAAATCAGGATCAGGCCGTAAAGCAACAGCACCTCGGCGGCGCCGGCGAGCCTCGCGGGGGGGATGCTGATGCCGCGCTCGATGTCTTCGCTCACCGGGAACCGCGACACGTCGGGGAGGGCGACCGCCACGCTCTTGAGCGTTCGCGCCAGCGCTTCAACCGACGTGCTGACGACGCGGGATGCGCCCGGGTCGGTGACCTTGAACTCTCCGGCCACGCCGCGCCCCACGCCGGGGTTCAGCGCGTCGCCCAGCTCGTCGACGCCCCATCGCCCCAGCAGGATGACCAGCGTGAGGACGACCGCGATCGGCCAGGAGAGGAACGTGCTACAGAAGACGGAGATCACCACGACCAGCACGCAAAGCATCCAGAGGACCAGCAGGCTCTTGAAGAGGTTGAAGGCGAAGCTGCGATCGGCGGTGACAACCGCGAGCGAGCCCAGCTCCAGCCCCAGTTGCTGCTGAGCGGTGAGGTCGCGAAGCGTTACGTCAAAGTTGCCGCCAGCGACATCGCCCTGGGGCACGTCGAAGTAGGTCGTGCGATCCATCTCCGGCGTGATGCGAATCGTTCCGCTGCTCGTTGCGGTGTTGCGGTTACGCACCTGGAGGGCGACGACCGAAAAACTCGTGGTGGTGTCCTGGAATTCTCCGTTCCGTTCGAAGCTGAGGTTGACCTGGAACGGCACTTTGCCGCCGCTGCCGTGTCCCACATCGGCATTGCGGAAGCGGTAAACGGCAACCGTGCCCGTCTCCTTCGGATCTCCCGTCAGGATCATTCCCCGATGGCCGGTGTGCGAGAGAAAGAGGGGAGTGACCGGCTTTCCCCCCTGAAACTGGGGCTTGATCATCGCCTTATCCGGTTCGGCGGCGGGGACGAAGAAGACGACCGGCATCTCACCGGCGCCAAATTCAACCGAAGGAGTGATTCCGGACACCTCGACGATAAACGAGCGGGCGCCGGCGAGGCGGGGGAGCAGCGTCTCTTTCAATCGGATCACGGCGCCGGGCCGGCCGTCAGTCGGAGGCACTACGGTGATGCCGCTGGAGTTGTTGTCGAACTCCTCGAACCCGATCAACGGCCTTCGCTGATCGTCGAGTACGCGCACCTTGATTTGTGCGGGCACCTCGTCCTGAGGCTGGGTGCTGGGCCTGGTATCGGGCAACACCGGCCCAAGGATGTGCGAGGCGGCGGCGGGATTCTTAATGCCCAGCTCGCGGGTCATCTTGAGGTCATCCTCGGTCGGCTTGTGACGTTCGAGCTGAAGCGTCACGAGCAGGTCAACCTCCGCCCCTTTCTCGACCGCCTCGAGCAACAGCGACCGCTGACTTTCGGTTGGCTCGAACGGAACGGCGAAGAATTCCGACTTACCGCCCGCCATCCATTGAATACCGTCCGGACCCGTCTCGCGCGAGAAGATGCCGACCTCTCGCGGGAACTCCAGGCTCTTGGTGTCCAGAAAGCCACGGCCCGCCCAGTGGGAGAGCGCGGCATGCTGCACCGATTCGGTTGGCTCTTCACTCAATCGCTCGGTGATGCCACGGACCAGGCGCCAGTTCCGCAGTTCCAGGTAGCCGTAGGTGAAGATCCCCATGATGAGGATGATCATGCCGGACACGCGCGCAAAGCCGATCACCTTCCCGAGGACGATCTCCAGCCGGGTCGTGGGCTTGGTGACGATCGTGTAGATGACCCGCGTCTCGATCTCCTTGGGGAGGTTGGTGCAGGCGAGGATCAGGGCGGTCACCGTCACGATCAGGCCGCTCGTGAACAGGCAGAATTTGATCGTCTGCCGGATCGCGTCCTGCTCGTCGGACGGTCGCTGCAACTGCACGACGGTGATCACACCCAGGATCGCGAGCGGCGTCACCAGCAGCACCCGCCGGCGCATCGATTCCGTGAAGCAGGTATCGGACAGGGCCCAGATGCGACCCAGGTGAAAGCGCGCGATGTCAGACCATCCCAGCACGATCGTCGCCAGCACGGCCAGCGCCGCCACGATCCAGATCGCGTGCGTCCCCCAGGCAAAGGTCAAGGTCAGAAGTTGATGCGATAAACAGTTCACGGGGAGTGATCGAGACATTTGGAGGTCAGCCGACTTTAGGCGGCGCCTGCTTGCCGGCAGCGGTAGCGGGCATACCGATGCGCCCGATTCGTCCATCGCCGTTGGCGCCGTTGCCGCCGGCGGGATTGGTGGGGTTGTCCAGGTTGGCGGCGTTCTCACGGACAACGCGAATGAACAGATCCTCCAGGGTCGTCGTTGGGTGCGTTATCGTTGTGTCCGCAACACCCAGCCGTGTCAGGAACTGTTTCAGCTCGGCGATCTGCTCCGGAGTCATGCCGCGGGCCTGCACCTGCGTGATGTCCTTGACCTGAAGGAGGTCGCGCACCTGCCCGAGCGTCTGCCGCCGGCCGGCGTAAAGGATCGTGATGCGATCGCAGACGTCCTGCACGTCCGCCAGCAGGTGGCTGCACAGCAGGACCGTCTTACCCTGGCTCTTAAGACTGACGATCAGGTCCTTCATCTCGCGCGTGCCGATCGGGTCCAGGCCCGTCGTCGGCTCATCCAGGAGGATTAGATCGGGATTGTTGATCAACGCCTGCGCCAGCCCGATCCGGCGGGCCATGCCCTTGGAATATTCGCGCAGTTTCCGCTTTCGGCTCTTGGCGTCGAGCCCAACCGTGTCGAGCAGGGCCGGGACGCGGCGCTTCAGCTCCTTGCGGGGAATCTTGAACAGACGGCCGTAAAAATAGAGCGTCTCCTCGCCGTTGAGAAACCGGTAGAGGTACGACTCTTCGGGCAGGAAACCGATGCGCTCGTTGATCGCGGTGCTGCCGGCGGGGTGGCCGAGGATCGTGGCCTTGCCCTGTGTCGGGAAGATCAGGCCGAGCATCAGCTTGATCGTCGTGCTCTTGCCCGAGCCGTTTGGTCCCAGCAGGCCGAAGACCTCGCCCCGCTCGATGTTGAGGTTGAGGTTGTCCAGGGCGCGCACCTTGTCGCGGCCCCAGAAGTCGGTGTAGACCTTGGTCAGTCCCTCGATTGCGACGGCGTCATGATGGGCGGCGGCCATGTCGGTTTCACTCGGAGAAGACGGGGGATTTCACCTGATCATCCACATACCTTTCAGAGTCGCACCTGTGCTTCCGCCCGCGGGTGACGCCGACCGTTGACGGCCCGGCGGCGTGCAGTAGTGTACCGGACGAGGCGTTTACTTCAAGATGATCAGCGAGCACAATGATCAGCGAGCACACCATCGTCATCCGCGTCCGATATCCGGAGACGGATGCGATGGGATACCTGCACCACAGCAGGTTCCTCCAATACTTCGAAATGGGCCGAATCGAGCTGCTTCGGGCCAACGGCCATCGCTACGGCGACATCGAACGCCAGGGCATTTATTTTGTTGTCGTTAAGGTCGAATGCCGCTACAAGGCGCCCGCTCGCTACGACGAGGAACTTTCGCTGCGCACGCGCATTAAGCGCCAGACGCACGTCCGCCTCGACCACGAATACGAGCTGCGCCGCGGGGAAACGATCATCGCCGAAGGTTCATCCACCATTGCCTGCGTGGACAAGACCGGGCAACTGGTTCAGATCCCTGACTTTCTCGCCGTCCCGTGAGCGGCCGCCCGCCCACGACGTTGACCCTTCACCTTGAGCGCAGTCGCGGCCGAAGGGACCGCGTCAGGCGGTGAAGCCGTCTGAGCAGATTGCAACAGCTCGCTCGCCTGCGCTCGGGTGGTCGCGGTCACGTGCTGCCCGCCGATCATCTCCGCCAGCTCGTCGAGCCGCTCGTTTCCCTCAATCATTCGAACCATGCTCTCGGTCTTGCCGGCGGAGGCGGTCTTGCGCACCGTGAAATGCCGGTCGGCGTAACTGGCGATCTGCGGCAGGTGAGTGATGCACAGCACCTGGTGATGAAGCGCCAGTGTCCGAAGCTTTTCACCGATGACCGATCCGAGCCGGCCGCCGACGTTCGCGTCTATTTCGTCGAAGACCAGCACGCTGATGCGATCGCCCTGGGCCAGGATTCCCTTCAGCGCCAGCATGATCCGACTTAACTCTCCACCCGAGGCGATCTTGCGGAGCGGCTGGGCGGGGTGGCCGGGATTGGTTTGGACGTTGAACTCGATCTCGTCAAATCCGCTGGGCGAAGCCGGGAGCGCCTCGTCGGAAAATGCGCCGGTGGCAGGCGAACGAATGACCGTAAACGTGGCGCGGTCCATGCCGAGCTGCGTCATCTCCCGCGCGACCAGCGGGCCAAGCCTTGCGGCGGCGGCGATCCGCCGTGAGCTCAGCGCCTCGCCTGCTCGCCGCAGATCGTCGATCAGCGGGCGCAGTGACGCGCTCAGTGTCGTGAAGTCGTCGGTCGCCCGCTCCAGTCCCGCGATCCTGGCTCCGATGTCGCGCCGATAATCCAGCGTCGCCTCAACGATATTGCCGTACTTGTTGAGGATGCGGTTGATGGTGTTGAGGCGGTCGCTGACTTCGGCAAGCTCCGATGGATCGATCTCCAGCTTGTCGAGGTATCGCGCGAGGTCGAACGCCGTCTCTTCGAGCTGGATGGTGGAGTCGCGCATCGCGCGAGCGGTGGGCTCGAGCGCGCGATCAAGTTGCGACAGCTCGGCCAGGATCGCCCCCATCATTTTCAGCCGCTCGAGGACCGCGCCGTCCGCCTCATAGAGTGCGGCGTAGGTCGCGCCGGCCTCGCGCTTCAATTTTTCCAGGTTTTGTAGCACCGCCGCTCGCGACTCGAGCTCCTCGTATTCCCCCGGCTCGATTGCGGCAGAATCGATCTCCGCGGCCTGGAATCGATACAGATCGAGCTGCTGGGCGCGGAGGGCACGTCCGGCGGTGAGCTCGGCGATCCGTTGTCTGGCCTGGCTGACCTTCTCGTACGCCTGGCGATAAGTCTGCCGCAGCCCGGCGAGGCCGCCGAACTGATCGAGTACGTCGAGCTGGTTGGCCGGCTTAAGCAGGAACTGCTGGTCGTGTTGACCGTGGACGTCAACCAGGGATTCACATACCTGCTTGAGCATCGCCAGCGTGATCGGGTTGCCGTTCAGGCTCGCCGAAGTGCGCCCGCTGGCGTAAAGCCGGCGGGTAAGGAGCAGCTCGCCTCCATCAGTGCCGACTGTCACGTCGGTCAGCTCAGCGATGCGCCGCAGCGCCTGCGTGTCGCTCAGATCGAACACGCCGCTCACGCGTCCCTCGTCCGCTCCCGGCCGGAGCATCTCGGCGGGGCTGCGCATCCCCAGCAGCACCTCGAGCGCACCGATAACCAGACTCTTCCCCGCGCCGGTCGCGCCGGTAAAACAATTCAACCCCCGGCGCAACTCGATCCGTGCGTCGGCGATGACTGCGAGGTTGGAAATGTGCAGCTCGCGAAGCATAGACTAGAGTTTGGAGTTTAGAGTTTGGAGTTTAGTGAAGATCATCAATTCAGATTTCCGACGTCTTTGCCTGTCCTAAACTCCAAACTCCAAACTCCAAACTACCTCTAACTTACTTTGCTCCCCGACGCGACCGGTTCTGATGGCGCAATGTAGACGACCTTACCGGTGGCGGGATCGGAGGCGGCGAGGAGCATTCCCTGGCTGATCTCGCCGCGCATCGAGCGGGGCTCGAGGTTGGCTACGACGATCACCTGCTTGCCAACAAACTGCTCGGGAGCGTAGTGCTGGCGCAGGCCGGCACAGATTTGCCGGCGCTCGCCGGCCAGGTCGAGCTGGAGGATGAGGAGCTTATCGGCGTTCGGATGAGCGTAGCACTCCACCACCGTGGCGATGCGTAAATCGAGTTTTGCAAAATCGTCGTACTTGATCAGCGATTGTGTCGTTTCTGACATGGCTAACTCCTTGATTCCCGTAAATCTGTGCCGGTTATGCGGATCTTTTTATCAAATCCCACTTTAAGCATCCGTTTCCACGCCGCCAAGCTCATCCGCGTTCGCCGCACATGCGGCTGGCCCCGGCTTTGCTCTAATCACCTTCAGTTGGCGTTTACTTTGAAAGGAGCCATTCATGCGAAAGATGATCGTCCCCATGTTGTCGTTGTCGATGCTGATCGGCGCGCCGGTGCTCGTCGGGTGTGACCGCGAGGTAAAACACGATGAGACGACCAAGACGCGTGCGAACGGCGACACCGTTCATTCGGAAACGACCGTGAAGGAGAAACCGAACGGTGACGTCGTGAAGGAACACCACGAGAGCGTCGACAATACCCGCAATCCATAAACGTCGCGCTCACTTAACAGCGGACAGCCCGCATGCGGCAGCACCACGCTGACCTCGCATGCGGGCTGTTTCGCGTTTTGGCGATAGCGCTTACCGGCTCACGGCCAGCGTCGCGTCGTCACGAGACCGCGCCTCTTCCGGCGTCACGTCGAGCGTGATCTTGTCCGTGTGCCGCAGGACCATCACCTGCATCGGCATACGCGCCCGGTCCGCAGTCAACAGGCGGTGCAGATCGTCGATGCTGGCGATGGGGCGTCCATCGACTTCCAGCAGGATGTCTCCCTCGAGAATCCCGGCCCGTCCAGCCGGACTGTCCTTTTCGACCGCGACGACCATCACACCCGTCTCCGCCTGTAAGTGGTGGAAGCGAACGATTCGCCGATGTAGCGGAACGTTCTGACCACCGACGCCAAGGTAGCTGCGCCGGACGAAACCATCCTTGATCAACTGCCCGGCCACCCATTGCGCCGTGTTGCCCGGGATGGCGAAGCAGATACCCTGGGCGGCGGGAATGATCGCGGTGTTCACGCCGATCACCTCACCGTGCGAGTTGAGCAGCGGCCCGCCCGAGTTGCCGGGATTCAGGGCCGCGTCGGTCTGGACGATCCCATCGATCATCCGTCCGGTCTGCGATCGGAAGGATCGGGCGAGGTTGCTCACGACGCCCGCCGTCACCGTGTATTGAAACCCATACGGGTTTCCGATCGCGATGACGAGCTGTCCCACCTGGATCTTCGCGGAGTCTCCGAAGCAGACCGCGGTGAGGTTGGGCGCGTCGATGTCGATCACTGCAAGGTCCGTGTCCGGGTCCTCGCCGACCAGCTTGGCGGAATGCGCGCGGCCATCGGAGAGCGTCACGTGGATCGACTCGGCATTGTGAACGACGTGGCTGTTGGTGAGCACCAGCCCGTCGGGGGTGAAGATAAACCCCGAGCCGCTGCCGCCTCCGCCCTGAGGGTGCCGTCTTGACGGCGTATCCGGCCGGGGCCGCTGACGCACTTCGATGTTGACGACCGCGGGGCTTGCCCGTTTCACAGCGGCGACGACCGCGTGCGAATAGGCATCCAGGATCGCTCCATCGCCGGGCGGGGCGATCGGCGCGTTGGGTTCGATCACGGCGGTGCCTTTGGACTCTTCGCTTCCGATCAGTCTTGAGCGTCGATTCATGATTGCACGTCCTTTCCTGAAGCTGCCGCCCGGAGGACCGCCTGGGCAGCGCTGATTCATTTTAGGCATGCGAGGCAAGTGACATGGGTGCGCGGGCGGGCAGGCGCGCGAGCCATGCGATACGGTGGGCATGGAGCTCTACAACCCGAACATGGCAGCGCCGCCGGTCAGGTAGACCATCACGCAGAGGACCGCGGCCAGGCAGAGAAAGGCGGCTCCGATGGAAACCGAAGCGGTCCGGCTGATCTGGTAGTAAGGGTCCTCGCGGAACCTATGCCCGAAGGTGGAGCGAACGCGCGAGACGGCCATGAACAGGATCAGAAGCAGGACGATGTTGAACTGATGGTGCCGGAACGAGTTCAAGGTCATCCACGCCAGTGCCGCGATGCCGAGGATCCAGATCCACGGACTCACCGCGGCCATCACGCGACCGCCGTCCAGCGGGGGGACCGGCAACAGGTTGAAGAGGTTCAGCAGGAACCCGACATATGAAATCTCGAGCAACAGCGCGCGCACGTCCGGCGTGACCGGAAGCATTACCGCCATCGCATAGCACGCCAGCGCCCCCAGCGTGCCCAGGATCGGACCGCCGATCCCGACGATCGCCTCCACCTTGGCATTGGGCGGCTGCTGGCGGAGGTTGATTAAGGCGCCGACGAACGGGATGAAGATCGGCGGGCTGGCGCTCAGCCCGTAATATCGCATTGCCGCAACGTGCCCGAGCTCGTGCACCAGCATCAGCAGTACGAACCCCAGCGCGAACGGCCAGCCGCCGCCGAAGGCAACGCTGTAGATCGCGATGCTGATCAGCATCGAGCCGACCGTCTTGAGCACCGCGAGCAGCGGCGGATCGTTGGGCCGTTCGGATGGCCGTACGGCCGAACGCATCTCCCAGCCCGGTCCGGCGGCCGGCGCATACTGGAGCGGTGGGGGAGCAGCAAAACCGGCAGCGAGCGCGCCGCTGCGGGCCGCCACCTCTGCATATTCCGCCGAATCAGAAGGAAGCAGCTCGAGCGCCTGCCGCCAGACGCGCGATGCGGCCGGCGGGTTCGAGGACTCCAGCGAGAGCGCTTCCCGCGTGATCTGGTTGAGTCGGTCCAGGTAGATCAGCGCACCGCAACTGTGGCACGCCAGCGACCCGGCAAACAGCGGGGACCCACATCCCCGACATGAAAACAACGCACTTGTCATGAACCATTTTAGGTGTGATGCATGGCTTCGTCTGACGTGCGAAGCAGCGCGCGTCGGAGGAGCTGGTGAGTAGAAATTCCCGAATTTATTTGAGGCGCGAAACGCCGGCGGACTGGAGCCATCACTACTGCCGGCCCTGCTGAGGCTGCATCTCGGGTGTGTCGGCGCTACCGTGCTCGACCAGCTCGATGGTATCTGACTGCGGCGAGCGGCCCGCGCCCATTCGACCGCGAAAGCGGACATCGGGCAGCTTCAATACCGCCTGCCGCAGGGCTTGCTCCCAGCGCAGGCGAATCTTGGCCAGGTCCGGATCATCGTTGGCGAATCGCCGATGACGGGTGATCTCCAGTTCATCGACCGAATAGGCGAGCAGGTCGATTGGCGGTCCCACGGTGACGTTGGACTTCATTGTCGAGTCCAGCGACAGCAGCGCGTATTTCGCCGCTTCTTCCAGCGTCGTGCGTTCGTACTGAATGCCGCGGTCGAGGATCGGCCGTCCGTACTTGGTCTCTCCGATCTGGAGGTAGGGCGAGTCCTCGCTCACCTGGAGCGGGTTGCCCTGCGGGTAGACGAGGATCAGGCCGGGCGGCTCGCCCTTCACCTGGCCACCGAGCATCAGGTTGACGTTAAACCGGTAGTCGTCGCGCTCCAGCGCGCCGCGATCCAGCTCCGCCACCTTCCGGATCTGCTCGCCGATCACGCGCGCCGCATCGTACAGCGACGGCGCCTGCGCCAGCCCCTTGCCGGCGTCGAAGTCACGCCGGAGCAGCGTGAGGATCGACTGCGTCAGGGAAAGGCTTCCGCTGGACAGGATGATGAAGACGCGCTCGCCCGGCTGCACGAAGGTGTGCATCTTGCGGCAGGTGTTGACCTGGTCGTAGCCCGCGTTCGTGCGTGAATCCGACGCCATGACCAGGCCGTGTTTCGTGATGATCCCCAGACAGTAAGTCATCTCTGCGTAATCCTTTCGACGCGGCACGCTCCGCGCGGCGAGCAGCGGCGGCGGGGGACATCCTAGCAGGAGCAAACGCGGCTTCCAGAGGCGGAACGGATCGCGTGCTCAGCGCTCCCATTACGGCGTTGACTGATGCGGGCTCATGCAGTTACTGTCAACACCCGACCAACCGGCGTGGAACCGCCGTGCCAAAGGCTCATGCGCATACATATCGGGTTTGAACTCGTCTTTAACATTCCGGCTCCCGTCTCGATGCTGTTGATGCTCCACGTCCATCCGGAGCAGGCGCACGTGCTTCAAAAGCCGGAGTACCTGGAGTTGGATCCTGTCGCGCCGGTGAGCTTTCAGACCGACGTGTATGGGAACCTCGCGGCCCGGGTGGTCGCGCCGGCGGGGACGTTTCGCATCCAATATGACAACGTCGCCTGGGACAGCGGCCATCGCGAGCCACGGATCGATGGCGCGTTCCTCCATCCCGTCGACCAACTTCCGCCCGAGTGCCTGTCGTTCCTGCTGGCCAGCCGGTACTGCGAAGTCGATCGGATGTCGCAGATCGCCTGGGACCTCTTCGGCCGTACGCCACATTCGTGGGAGCGCGTGCAGGCGGTGCTTGACTGGGTGCACAACCACGTCAAGTTCGGCTACGAGTTCGCGTCGTCTTCCAAAACGGCGTTTGACGTGTACACCGAGGGACGCGGCGTCTGCCGCGACTTCATGCACCTGACGATCACGCTGCTGCGGGCATTGAACATCCCCGCGCGATACGCGACCGGATATCTGGGCGACATCGGCGTGCCTCCGCCCGCGCTGCCAATGGATTTCTCGGCGTGGCTCGAAGTCTACCTGGGCAACCGCTGGTACACCGTCGATGCGCGGCACACCGAACCGCGCATCGGCCGGATCCTCCAGGCCCGTGGCCGCGACGCCGTCGATGTCGCCCTCACCACGTCCTTCGGCCCCAGCACGCTGACATCGTTTCGGGTGTGGACGGACGAATTGAAGTAGCGAATCAAATCGAACATCGAACATCGAACTTTGAACATCGAACATCGAACGTCGAAAGGCGTCGGTTTGCCACTTCGACGTTGGACGTTCGATGTTCAGCGTTCGATGTTCGCCTTGATTGAACTTTGCTGCTGTTGTTCCTGCTGATTGGCCATCTCTCGAGCGGACATTCGGCCGCCGGAGTAGGTGGGGATGGAGAGCGAATCGATTCGCTCGGCGGCGAGCTCGCCGGGGATGGTGTTCAGCGCTTCGCTACGCACGGTGACTTCGATCGATTCCTTGGCGCTGCCCCGGTAAAGGCCTTTATTGGGCGGTACGTCGGCGAAGTTGCGGCCGATCGCCACTTTCACGAAGTTCCCACCCACCATGCAGTTGTTCGCCGGATCAAATCCGATCCAGCCGGCGGAGGGGAAGAGCAGCTCGCACCACGCGTGGGTCTGGGTGAACCCTCGGAAGCGCTGGGCATCGGGGTGGACCAGGCCGCTCACGTATCGCGCGGGGATGCCGGCGGCCCGGGCAAGGGCGATCATCAGGTGGGAGAAATCCTGACAGACGCCCGAGCCCTTCTTGAGGGTGTCGGTGATCGGGCTGGCGGCGTTCGTGACACCCTTCTTATAGGTGAACTTCTCGTTGATCAGGTGAAGCATGCGCAGCGCCAGCTCACCCAGTGACATCCCCGGCTGGGGCTGAGTGATTTGCAGCAGTTCCCTCAGATCCGGCACATCGACGATCGGCCCGCCGAACTGGAGGTAGTCGTACACCGAGTAGTCGTAATCACCGCCGCCGATCGGCCAGGTGTCGGAGAACCGTTCGGGCTCGACGCGATGCCGGTCAGTCTCGACCACGCTGGTCGCGACAATCTTGATCTTCTTGTGGAACGGATTCACGGTGAATGAGTGAACCGTGTTGCCCAGCCAGTCGAAGTAGCTGAACGCCGGCGCGGGAGGGCCCAGCGCCAGCGTGAACGAGAGCCGGTGCTGGTCCTGCTCCTGCCGCGGCGCCATCCGAAGCTCCATCACCGATTCGCTGATCAGCTCGGAGTAGCTCAAGTCTGTCTGGTGGATCAGTTTTAGCAGCACATCACGTCCTCAATGCAGGAAGTAGGATTTCTGAACCGCCATCGCGGCCTCCCCGATCTGTTCCTGGAGATTTTGAAGGTAGGCGGGAAGGCCGTCGGCGAAGATTTCCGCCGGCTCGGCGTACTCGAGCTGCGCGTTGAGACGGCCCAGGATCCGCTCGGCGGGGTCGATCGAGAGGGGATTGACCTCAGCGCGGATCGACGCAATCGCGGTGTGCGCCATCCCGACCGCGTAGCGGATGCTGCGCGGGAAGTCGCGCTCCAGCACGAGGAACGATGCCACGCGGTTCGGATCCATGTCCCCCAGGTGCTGCCGGCGGTATCCCTCGATCGAGCAGCAGCTCCGCAGCACCGCCATCCAGTGAATGTTGCGCAGCGCGTTTTCGAGGAATTCGCTCGCGCGGAGGATATTGAATTTCGTCTCGATCACCCGGCTGGTGACGTCGATCCGCTCCAGGAACTTGGCGAGCTGCGTAAACAGCCAGCGCTGGTCGTGGGCGAGCGTCTGATCCGTCAGGCCCTGGAAGAGCATCGAGCCGGTCATGACCTGCCGGTAAAAGTCGTCCGTGGAATCCTCGAAACGGGCCGGCGCTTCTTCCGCCCGTAGCGACCAGTAGAGCGTGTTAAGATTCTCCCACATTTCCGCGGAGATGATCTCGCGAATCCCCCGGGCGTTTTCCCGTGCCCGGCTCACGCAGCTGATCAGGCTGTTGGGGTTCTCCCGGTCAAATGTCATGTATTGCGCGATGCGGATTCCCACTGAACCCGTGCCCTCCGGCGGCGCGGCTTCGGTGCGCATGATGTGCAGCACGCCATGCCACTGCTGCTCTTGCAGCTTCGGCGCCAGGTCGCCCACGTCGATGAGCAGGTTGGAGGTCACGAGCAGCAATCGGGCGACGTGCTCCGCGCGCTCAACGTACCGGCTCATCCAGTACATCGCGTCGGCGTCACGAGCGAGCATCGGTCGCGCCGCGTGCAGGACCGAGAACTGAATGGATCGGGGGATGGACAGCGGCGTCATAAATTCAACCGCGCTGCGCGGAGCTCCTCAGGTACTTACCGTGACTTCCTTGCTGCTCTTTGGCGCCGCCACCGTTTCGTCTTTTGCTTCCAGCACCCACGTGTCTTTGCTTCCGCCGCCCTGCGAGCTGTTGACGACAAGGCTTCCCTTGCGAAGGGCAACGCGCGTCAGCCCGCCGGGCATGACAATCACTTTCTCGCCGTACAAGATGTAAGGACGCAAATCGATGCGGCGGCCTTCGAACCGGTCGTCGATCAGGCTGGGGTGCTGGCTGAGCTCCACCACCGGCTGAGCGATGTAGTTCCGCGGATCGGCGGCGATCCTTTCGGCGAAGGTGGCGCGCTCTTCCCTGGAGGCCTGGTGGCCCATCAGCATGCCATATCCGCCCGACTCGTTGGTGCTTTTTACAACGAGCTTGTCGAGGTTCTCCAGCACGTACTTGCGGTCGTCGTCGCGAGCGCAGATGTAGGTCGGGACGTTGGGGAGGATCGCGTCCTGGCCGAGGTAAAACTTGATCATGTCCGGGACGTACGCGTAGACCGCCTTGTCGTCGGCGACGCCGGTCCCCACGGCATTGGCGAGGGCGAGGTTGCCGCAGCGGTAGGCGTTCATGAGGCCGGCAACGCCCAGACAGCTATCGGAGCGGAAGCAGAGCGGGTCGAGGAAGTCGTCATCGACGCGCCGGTAGATGACATCCACGCGCCGCAGTCCTGCCGTCGTGCGCATGTAGACGAAGGAATTGTCGACGACCAAGTCCTGTCCCTCGACCAGTTCCACCCCCATCTGCCGCGCCAGGAAACTGTGCTCGAAATAGGCCGAGTTGTAGGTGCCCGGCGTCAGGACGACGATCGTCGGCTCGTCGGCCCGTTTGGGGGCGACGTGCTTCAGGCATTGAAGCAGGTTGTGCGGGTAATCTTCGATCGCCCGGACCTTGTACGCGCTGAACATCGTCGGGAAGACGCGCTTCATCACCCCCCGGTTTTCAAGCACGTAGCTTACGCCGCTGGGCGTGCGGCCATTGTCTTCCAGCACCAGGTAGCGACCCTGCTTGTCGCGGATGAGGTCCGTGCCGCAGATGTGGATGTAGATGTTCCGCGGGACGTTCACGTGGAACATCTCGCGCCGAAACATCTTCGCCCCGTAAATCAGGTCCGGCGGGATGATGCGCTCGCGAAGGATGCGCTGCTCGTGATAAATGTCCTGGCAGAAGAGGTTGAGCGCCGTGATGCGCTGCACCAGACCGCGCTCGATCATCTCCCACTCATCGGCGGGGATGATCCGCGGCACCATGTCGAACGGAAAAATCTTCTCGACGCCGCGCTGGTCGCTGTACACCGTGAACGTGATGCCCTGGTTGCGAAACGTCAGGTCGGCCATCCGAACCCGGCGTGCGACCGCGGAGGGACCCAGGGCCTTCAGGCGAGCGACGACGGCCTCGTAATGCGCACGGGGCTTATTCGGCTCCGCGAACATTTCGTCGAAGAGACCGTCCGCCTCATATTGCTCAAACATTCCAACGGGTTCCGATCTCCTCGTGCCGTCCGCCGGAGGGATTTTACGGACGTGACGATGGAGGGCAAGCCCTCGAGCGGCCGGGGCATGAGCTCAGGCAGGAGAAAATGAGGAGTTCGCACTATTTCTTATTGCCGCCCAAAAGGCCCTGGAGGCCCTTTTCAATCGACTGGCCCGAATTCGGTTTGGTCGTCGGCCCCGTGGAGGGGGACTTATTTCCGAGGAGGTTCCCGATTCCTTGTTCCACCGCCTTGCCGGGGTCTTTGGTCAGTTCGTTGGGGTTCTTCACCAGGTCGCCCACGCCGCCAGGCAGTTTGGTCCCCAAACCTTCAAGCTGCTTCTGAAATTGCTGGCCAAGCTGGGCTTTGACGTCGTTGAGGTTCAGGTTCATCAGTCCCTTTAACTGGTCGGGCAGCTTGCCGCTCTTGGCGGCGGAGTCCGCCATGGCGGTGATCACCTGCATCACCACGTCCTTCATCGCGGCGCCGTTCTGGTTGCCATCGCCGCTCCCCACGTTTTTCATGTTCACGGTCGGAATAGAAATCGTGATCTCCTGCGGAAGCTTGTCTCCCAGAAGACTGGCGCCCGGGATCTTGCTCAGGTCGCCCGGCCGCATCACCACCGTCGGATCTTCAACCGTTAGCTCGTCGATGATCAGCTTCACCGGCTCCGACTTCGCCCCCGCGTCCGGCTTGGGCGCCGACTGCGGAATCTGGTCCATCGCCACCTTGAAGTTCAATTTCCCGTTCTGCTGCTCGATCACGAGCAATGGCTTGGTGATCTTGATGGACGACACATGGATCGGCTGCTGCGGCAACTGGCCGTAGTTGACCTTCACCTCCGTGCCGCCCAGCGTGAACATCTGCGGCGCGCTGAATCCCTGCGGCGAGCCGACCTTCAGGTCCGACAGCTTCACCTGCCCGCCGAAGAGCGCCAGGTCCGCGCCCCCCAGCGTGGTGGGGAGGTTGAGCTGCTGGCCTGTCTGCGATTCAACCGTCTGGCGGACGATCCGGTTGAGGTTCAGGTAACCGATCACCAGTACCACGATGATGAGAAGGACGATCAGCAACAACGCGCGGCGGATGAATTTCATGATGCAACCCTTTCGAGGTGAGCAATCATTATCGCTTTAATAGCATCGTTCAGCAACACAGCCTCGGGAAGGGTTCGGGGTTCAGTGACGCCTGGAGAGCTTGTCCCTACTGAACCCCGAATCCTGAACCCTGAACTCTCGCACCGCTTCAGCATTGCGAGGCGCGCAACCCCTTCCTATAGTAGGACCGCCCGTTCAGGACGAAGCGAGACGAACGAGAAAAAGGCACTCAGAGGATCGTTCATGCTGCTGACCAAGCACGAAGGCGAAACGTTTACGAATCAGACGGTCTATATCAGCGGCCAAGCCTTCGTCCGCTGTAACTTCGTCGCCTGCACGCTGGTCCTGCGTGAGACGGTCTATCACCTCGAGGACTGCACGTTCGAGCGCTGCAACTGGCACGTCGACTGGGTGCTGCTCTGGGGAAGCCCCGAATCGATCCGCGAGATCAAGGCGCTCGTGAGCCTGATCGAAAAGGCACAACAGCAGATCGAAAACCCCGAAGAACAGAAGCCACGCCCCCCCAGCCCATTCGCCTGATCGCGCCGCGATCCGTCCGCCGCCCAGACGATCGTTATTGCTGCAACGAAATCAGAAGGATATCATTTGCCCGACCCGGGGGGGGTCGGGGATGATCGCGCCGCGACACATCATGGCTCTGCTTTGATCGTGCTACGGCACTTCGGCTGTTCAACTGGATACCCAATGATGTTTTTCGACTTGAGAACGAGAGGTCACGGCGTCACCCTGCCGACGATGCGCGCCGCGCGCGTTCGATCGCGTGTCGTGATTGCGCGCATGCTCGCCTTCGCGGCGCTCGTGGCCTCGCCGGCCCTGGCGATGGAGCCCAATCAGATTGTCCTCGTTGTCAACAACAACGTGCCCGCGAGCCGAGAGCTTGCGGAGTTCTACGCGCGCACGCGGGGGATTCCCGACGGACGCATCATCGAGGTGTCGCTGCCGGCGCCCGATCCGGCGAACCCGCCGGAAGGAATGCCCTTCGCCCAGTTCGACGGGAGCGTGGCGACGCCGGTGCGGGAGTTCCTGCGAAAGAACGCGCTGGATACGCGTGTCACCTGCCTGGTCACGTTCTGGGGAATGCCGTTGCGCATCGACCGCAAGGTCAATACGCCGGCGGAGAATGAGGAGGCGGAGACAGTCACCCGGGACCTGGCCCGGCTGCGTCCGGCATTGGAGGCGGAAGCGAGCGAGGTGGAATCGATTGCCCGACGGGTCAAGCCATCGTTCGCCCAGGCCAATCAGAGTAAGGACCTGGATCAACTGGCGCAGCGGATCGACGTTGCGATCAACGTGAGTGTCGCCGGACTCCTCTCCCTGCCGAACGGGCCGGAACGGCGGACGATGTTCGCGGAGCTGATCGGCTCCCTCGAACGATTGACCGGCGGAAGCGCGACGGTCGAACGCCTGGCAACGCCAACGTTCGCCGCCCTGGTCGCGCGCCCGATCACGTCGCCGGAGTTGACGGCGACGCGCGAAAAGGAAGCGAACCTCCGCAAAACCATGTCGGCCGCCAACCTCAACCGCCGGGAAGACCGCGAGCGGGTGCGGAAACTCTCCCAGTCGGAGCTGGGAATCATCGGCTCGCTCCAGATCCTGCTCGCGCAGCAGACGTTCGTGGAAACCAAGGAGACGGAGTCGGCCCTCGACAGCGAGCTGGCGCTGATCTGGTGGGGGCCGTACCCCAGGTTCCGCTGGCAGGGCAATCCGCTCAACTGGCGACTGGCATCGGCCAAGAACACGATGCCAACGCTCATGGTGATGCGGTTGGACGCGCCCAGCGATCAGATCGTCCGCGACATCATCACGACCAGTGTCGAGGTCGAGAAGCGGGGGCTCACCGGTCAACTCGCGCTCGACGCACGCGGCAAACCTCCCTCCGACCCATACGGCGTCTACGACCAGACCATCCGCAACCTGGCGCGGCTTGCTCAGGCGCGCACGAAGCTGAGGGTGACGCTCGATAACAAGGAAGAACTGTTCGCGCCCGGCTCGGTGGACGACGTCGCCATCTACTGCGGATGGTACAGCCTGCGGAACTACGTCCCGGGCTGTCACTTCAATCGTGGCGCCGTCGGCTTCCACATTGCCAGCAGCGAACTCGTTAGCCTGCGCAGTCCCCACGAACGCGGCTGGGTCCACGGCCTCCTGCAAGATGGCGTCGTCGGCACCCTCGGCCCCGTCGCCGAGCCGTACCTGCACTCGTTCCCACCGGCGGACGAGTTCTTCCCACTGCTGCTGACCGGGAAGTTGACGATGGCCGAAGTCTACTGGCGCAGCAACCCGCTCGTGAGCTGGATGAACACGTTCATCGGCGATCCGCTCTACACGCCCTATAAAGTAAACCCTCTCCTGGCGGTCAAGGACTTGCCCGATCAGTTGCAAATGGCGTTTCAGCCGATGCCGACGCTGAATCCGTCAACACAGCCGACAAATGAGCCAACGACAATGCCGGAGACAGAAACGCCCCCACGGGCGCCTTAACGGGTTTCGTGACTGTTGGCGATGCTCGGGATAACATGCTTCTGAGATTCGGCGAGGAGAATTTGTGCTGCCGGTCCAACGTGATCACCACAAAAGAAAGCCTCCCGGCCTTTCGGCCGGGAGGCTGGAGTAAGCACCTCGGGTTCTCCGCGGTGTGAGATTTTAGGATTTCTGCGGATCGACCGTCACGAAGCGCGAGCCTTCGCCGTTGGTGATGTAGAAGCGAATGACGCTCTTGGGATCCTGCTTGGCGATCGCGTCGGAGGCTTCCCTGGCGTTGCTCACCTTCTGGCCGCCGACCTTGGTGATCAGGTCGCCCGGCTGGATTCCCTTCTTCTCGGCGGCCGAACGGGGCTGAACCTTGGTGACCAGTGCGCCGGCGCGGTCGTTCAGGCCGTAGCGCTGGACGAGCTGATCGTCGGGGGTGGTGAGGGTCATGCCCAGCGCTTCAAAGGTGCCCGGGGCAACGGCCTTGGGAGCTTCGGGGCCCTTGTTCTTGCCACCCATCGAAGCCATCAGGTCTTCGGGCTGTTCGCCGAGGTGAATCGTGACGTCCTGGTCCTTGCCATCGCGCCACACCTTTAGCTTAACGTCGGTGTTGGGCATCGTCGAGGCGACGGCGCCGCGAAGCTGGAGGACGGTATCGACCGGCTTTCCGTTCATCGCGGTGATGATGTCGCCGGGCTGGAGCTTGCCGCTCGAAGGTGTGCCGGCGATCGTCTGTTCGACGAGGACGCCGGTGCGTCCCTGGTAGCCAAAGCTGGCCGCGGTCTTGGGATCGCGGGCGACATCAGCGATGCTGACGCCGAGCCAGCCGCGCGTGACCTTGCCGTGTCCCTTCAATTGCCCGTAGACGAAGTGTGCCTCGTTGGAGGGAATGGCGAAGCCGATCCCCTGGAATCCGCCGGAGCGCGAGGCGATGGCGGTGTTGATGCCGACGACTTCGCCGTGGATGTTGACCAGCGGTCCGCCGCTGTTGCCGGGATTGATCGGCGCGTCAACCTGAATAAAGTCCTCATAACCCTGGTTGCCGAGGATGCCGACCTGGCTGCGATCCAAAGCGCTGACGATGCCGTGCGTCATCGAGCCGATGTAGCCAAAGGGGCTGCCGAAGGCGAGGATCCAGTCGCCCTTGGAGAGGGTGCTGCTGTCGCCCCACTTGGCGGGGATCAGGTGATCCGCCTCGATCTTCACGACCGCCAGGTCACTCTTGGCATCAGCGCCGACGAGCTTGGCCGAATCGATCTGGCGTCCGTCGGCGAGCGTCACCACCATCTCGGAAGCGCCGCCGGCCACATGGTTGTTGGTCAGGATGTAGCCGGTATTTCCCTCGACCTCGAGGATGACGCCGCTGCCGGTGCCGACCTGCTCCATGCTGTCGTCCGGCTGTTCCTGCTCGGGGGCCGGCGCGTCGTTATTCGGCGTGTTGGGCTTGGCCTCTTCGTTGTTGTTGTCGGGAACGCGGTCTTTGAAGAATCGCTTCAGCAGGTCATCGTTGAACGGGAGCGAGCGATGCGCGCCCTTCACGACCTTGCGTACGTTGATATTGACGACCGAAGGTTCGACGACTTTTCCAACATCGCGGAAGACGGTGGACAGATCGTTAACAGTATTGAGCTGTTCGCGCGTCGCCTCCACCTTTTGAGCGGCGTTGGCGAACTGGGCGTCGCGGAGCAGATTGGAGCCAATCAGCAGTCCGCCGGCAGTCCCGCCGCCCACAAGGACGACGGCTAAAGACTTACGAAACGACGATTTCATATCATCTCCGTTTTGCGTGTGAACGCTGTAGAAAGAGGGTTCGTTGTTCGGGGTCCATCTCATAGCGATGCTCGACCGCCGGATACGTTCCGGCGCTGACCGCGCGGGCGTAATCCGCGAAGGCTCGGGTCAGAGGTTCGGCGAGGGAAGCGATCGATGGCGCGAAGCGCGGGGCTTGCGGCGTGAGGCCGATCACATCGTGGGTCACGACAACGCTGCCGTGGCAGGGATGACCCGCGCCACAACCGATCACCGGGACATCCACCGCCTCGCAAACCGCCGCGGCCACTTCAGCCGGGACTGCTTCGAGGAGCAGTCCAGCCGCACCGGCTTCCACCATCTTCACCGACAACTCGACGATCGCCATGGCTTCGCGTGCGGTTCGGCCCTGGAAGCGATAGCCGCCCATCAGGCCGATCGACTGAGGCCGCAGCCCCAGGTGGGCGATCGCCGCCACCCCGGCATCCGAGAGCTCTCGGAGCAGGGAACATTGGCTTTCGCCGACTTCAATCTTCACGCAGTCGCAGCCGGAAAGTTGCACCATGAGGCACACATTTCTGACACCGCGTCCCACCGACCCCTGGTAAGAACCAAACGGCATGTCTGCAATGAGCAGGGCAAGGGGCGCGCCGCGTCGGACGGCCGCCGTGATCTCGATCATGAACGCGAGCGAAACCGGCAGCGTGGTCGGGTGGCCGAGGATCACGTTGGCGGCCGAATCCCCGACCAGCAGCCCCGGCACGCCCGCCGCCTGCATCAGCCGGGCGGTCGTGAAGTCGTAGCAGGTCAAAAAGGGGACTCGCGTGCCGGCGGATCGCGCGGCACGGAGGTCGTTCAACGTGAACTTGCGTTCAATCGGGCCGCCCATCGTCTGGTGATTATAGCGTCGTCCGGCAAATCATCTCAGGAAGGCCTTCAAATCAGCGTCTTTGGCCTGGAATTCGCAATCCCTCGGAAACCGACCAGAAGTCGGCCAAAATGGAGGACTTCGATGTCGAGCAGATCTTGCGCAGTGATCATCGCGATGGCCCTGGTAATTGGAATGGGGTGCTCGTCATCGCACCACCACGGGGATATCGCGCAGAAGGTCTCTCACCAGGGAACGTTGAGTCCGGTTGCAAAGAGCGTGGAGGAAGCCAAATTCAAGCCGTCGCATTAGACGATGGGCCGAGGATTTCGGGGAAATCCGAAGGTTTCCGCCGACACGATCAGGCGATCGCCCGCGCGGGCGCTGACCAGCACCAGGATCGACCGGCCCTGCTCTAAGCGAGTCGATCACCGAATCGTCCATGCCTCGGACCATGTGCGGAAGAACCACTGCGGCGCCCCGCCGAAACGCCGGATCGTTCGATTCCAATCCCCGGCGCACCAGGATCCGCTATCACTCGTCTGGACAACACTTGTCTGAACAGGTATCATGAGGACGATGACGCTTGCGGCAGGAAAAGCGGGGCAGGGTCGGCAGCGACGGCGGTTCGATTCGCTGGAGCAGGAGGCGTTCCTCAACGTCTGGCGCACCTACGATCGGCTGCGCGAGCTGGAAGACGAACTGTTCGGCAAATACGACCTGACCGCACAGCAGTACAACGCCCTGCGACTCCTGCGGGCAGTGCATCCCCGAAAACTCCCCACCCTCACGCTGGCCGCCAAGCTCGTTTCCCGCGCGCCGGACATCACCCGTCTGCTCGACCGGCTCGACCCGCGCGGCCTGATCGAGCGCGAGCGCCCGGCCGACAACCGCCGGGTGGTGAACGTGGGGATCACCCTGGCCGGCCTGGCGCTCCTCGATAAGCTCAGCGACGAAGTGCGCCAGTGCCACGTTCGGCAGTTAGGGCACCTGCGCCCGGCGGAACTCAAGACGTTGATTGATTTGTTGCGCCGCGCTCGCGCGCCGCACGAGGCGGACGCCACCGATTGGCAATGATGCGGTAGTGGCGGCTCTGGCCCCATGTGGGGCGACGACTAAAAGGGCGACGACTAAAAGGGCGACGACTAAAAGGGGGTCTGACCCCCTTTTGCGGACTGACCCCCTTTTGCGGATCCCTTTTTGCGGACGGTTCTCTTAAGGAGCTGATCATGAGTGCGACCGGGTCGGTTGATGCAAATCGGCAGGACTATGGGAGCGATGTGGATGTGGTGGTGATCGGCGGCGGGCCCGCCGGGTCGACCTGTTCGACCCTCATCGCGCAGAAGGGATATAGTGTCCGGCTCTTCGAGCGGGCCCGCTTCCCGCGATTCCACATCGGCGAGTCGCTGATTCCGGAGACGTACTGGGTACTCCAGCGCCTCAACATGATCGAAAAGATGAAGCGCAGTCACTTCGTCAAGAAGTCTTCGGTGCAGTTCGTCAACCAGCATGGTCGACTTTCCGAGCCGTTCTACTTCACCGATCACCGGCCGCACGAGTGCTCGCAGACGTGGCAGGTGGTGCGCAGCGAGTTCGATCAGATGATGCTGGAGAATGCCCGTGAGAACGGCGTGGATGCTCAGGAAGGCGTGCGGGTCCGCGAGGTGATCTTCGAGGCAGAGCGTGCGGTGGGCGTGCGCATCCAGCACGAAGCGGACGGCCAGCAGGAGGAAGTGCGGGCGAAGGTGGTGGTCGATGCCAGCGGCCAGAGCGCGATGATCGGCAGCAAGTTCGACCTGCTGGAGAAGGACGCGGATCTGAAGAAGGGGGCCGTCTGGACCTACTGGAAAGGCGCCCGGCGCGACCAGGGGCGCGACGAGGGGGCGACGCTGGTGTTGCAGACCGAGGGGAAGAAGGGGTGGTTCTGGTACATCCCACTGCACGACAACGTGGTCAGCGTCGGCATCGTGCGCCCGTTCGATGAACTGTTCGCAGGCAATCGCGATCATGAGACGATCTACAACCAGGAATTGAACAACTGCCCGGAAGTCAAACGCCGGGTGTCGCAGGGGACGCGGTGCGACCGCTATTACGCCACCAAGGATTACAGCTACCGCGCCAAGAAGTGCGCGGGGGATGGATGGGTGCTGGTGGGGGATGCGTTTGGATTCCTCGACCCGCTCTATTCATCGGGGGTTCTGCTCGCGCTGCGGAGCGGCTCGGTGGCGGCCGATGCTGTGACGGACGGGCTGGCCAATGGAGATACCTCGGCCGCGCAGCTCGGAAGCTGGGGGCCTGCTTACGTCGAAGGAATGAAGCGGATGCGAAGGCTCGTGGTTGAATACTACGAAGGCTTCAGCTTCGGCCGGTTCGTGAAGACCTATCCGCACCTCAAGGGACACCTGACGGACCTGCTGATCGGCAACCTGTTCAACGATTACGTCGGTGAAGTCTTTGGCCCGATGGACGACCTGAAGGCATCTCTCGCGGCACAGAAGTCTGCGCCGTCGCAAGCGACAGCTTGAGCGATCTACCGTTCGCTCATCTGACTAAACAAGCAGGCCCCGGACCAACGATCCGGGGCCTCTTCGATTGATAAACATTCTGCCGCGAGCTACCGGATGAACAGCATCTCGCGATACGTCGGCAGCGGCCACAGGTCATCGGCGACGAGCGTCTCGAGCTTGTCGGCGTGCTTGCGGACTTCCAGCATCGACGTCAGCACGTGGTCACGCATGTGCTTGGCGTGGGAAAGGCCATCGCCGTCCCCATGATGCCCGAGGTCCTTTTCGAGACCGCCGATCGCCTTTTGGAAATCGTTGATCGTAGTGCTCAACGTTTTCAGCAGGTCGATCTGGAGGGAGTTGTCGATGCCCGCTGCCTTTGTCGCGTTCACGGACGTGGCGATCTCCCCCTGGTAGCGAATGGCCACGGGGAGGAGGATCGTCTTCGCGATCGTCGCCGTGAGCTGCCCCTCGATGTTGACGGTCTTTACGTAGTTCTCGGCCAGGATGTTGTACCGGCTGTTCAGCTCGCGCTCGGAATAGACCTTGTACTTCGTGAAGAGGTCGATCGTCTCCTTCTTCTGGAGGACAGGGAGCGTATCGACAGTGTTCTTGAGGTTGGGCAGTCCGCGCTTCTCGGCTTCCTTGTGCCACTCTTCGGTGTAGCCGTCGCCGTTGTAGATGACCTTCTTGCTCTCCTTGATGATGCCGGGGAGCAGGTCCTGGATGGCCTTGTTGAGATCCTTGCCGCCGGCCACCGCTTTTTCGAGCTGGGTCGCGATGAAGTCGAGCGACTCGGCCACGATCGTGTTGAGCACGGTATTGGGCCCGGCGATGTTGTGGGAACCGCCGACCGCGCGGAATTCGAACTTGTTGCCGGTGAAGGCAAACGGGCTGGTGCGGTTGCGATCGCCGGCATCCTTCGGAAGCTTGGGGAGGACCGAGACGCCGGTCTCGAACTGGCCACCCTGCTTGGTGGTCTTGGCGCCGCCCTTTTCGATCTGCTCGATGATGTCGTTGAGCTGATCGCCCAGGAAGACGGAGATGATGGCCGGCGGAGCTTCGTTAGCGCCGAGGCGATGGTCGTTGTGCGCGCTGCCGATCGACATGCGCAGCACGTCAGCATACTTGGCGACCGCGCGAAGGACGGCGACCGTAACCGTGAGGAACTGTGCGTTCTCGTGCGGGGTGTCGCCCGGGTTCAGCAGGTTCTCGCCGCTGTCGGTGGACATCGACCAGTTGTTGTGCTTGCCCGTGCCGTTGATGCCGGCGAAGGGCTTCTCGTGAAGCAGGCAGACCAGGCCATACTTGTCGGCGGTCTTGCGCATGACCTCCATCGTCAGGTTCTGGTGGTCGGTGCCGATGTTGGTCCCCTCGAAGATCGGGGCCAGCTCGTACTGGCTGGGGGCCACCTCGTTATGCCGCGTCTTCACGGGGACGCCGAACTTGAACAACTCCAGTTCGACGTCAGCCATGTAGGCGAGCACTCGCTCGGGGATGGAGCCGAAATACTGGTCTTCCAGTTCCTGGCCCTTGGGCGGCTTGGTGCCGAAGAGGGTACGTCCGGCGTTGATCAGGTCAGGACGAAGCAGATAAAAGTTCTTGTCTATCAGGAAGTATTCCTGCTCGGGCCCGACGTTCGTGAAAACGTGCTTCACGTCCTTGCCGAAGACCTTGAGCAGGCGAACGGCCTGCACGGAGAGCGCTTCCATAGACCGCAGCAGCGGCGTCTTTTTGTCGAGCGCTTCGCCGGTCCAGCTCAGGAAGGCAGTGGGGATGACGAGGGTCGAGCCATTGGCATGCTCCACGACGTAAGGCGGGCTCGTCGGATCCCAGGCGGTGTAACCGCGGGCTTCGAACGTGGCGCGCAAGCCGCCGGAGGGGAAACTGCTGGCATCCGGTTCACCCTTGACCAGTTCCTTGCCGCCGAAGTCGGTGATGGCGCCGGTTCCGTCGCCCGGGGCGAGGAAGCTGTCGTGCTTTTCGGCGGTGATGCCGGTCATCGGCTGGAAGAGGTGCGTGTAGTGGGTCGCGCCCTTTTCCATCGCCCAGTCCTTCAACGCGGTGGCGACCGCATCGCTGATCCCGCCTTCGAGCGGCGCGCCGTGCTTGACCGTCCGCTGTAGGGCTTTGAAGACGGACTTGGGCAATCGCGTTCGCTGCACATCTTCGTTGAACACGTTCACGCCGAAGAGGTCCTTGATGTGGACCGTCTTAAAATCGACATGATTGAGCTTGTGCTTCGCGTTGGCGATCGACTTGATCGCCTGCTGGCGGGCATTGGACATGGGGGACTCCTGAATATGTGGCTATAAGGTCAAGTGACGGGTAAACCACCAACCCGTCGTTGGAGCGCGGGGCAATATCATCTACAGGGATCCATTCTCCGTCAAGACGATCGTCTCCGCCCGCCACCCGAGTCACCCAACACTTCGCAAAACGCGTGCAACTTGAAGTATCGGACCAGAGCGAGGCAGGTCATGCGCGCGAATTCCGCAGAGGGGGGCGGCGAGATTTGCGCATGCTTAATTTGCGCGCAGCCAGCACGCTTGCTACCGGGATTGGGTCAACTGGCGGCGGATTGCGGATCGGGCTGCGATCGGGGCCGACGCGCCGATTGAGGCGATGCGGGAACATCGCTGAGGCGCCCGAACACCATGCGCCCCGCGCTGGTCTGGAGCGCGCGAGTCACGGTGAACTCCACTTCCTGCTTCTCATACTGCCTGGCCTGTTCCACCACAACCATTGTGCCGTCCGCGAGAAACCCGACACCCTGGCCCGGCTCCTCGCCTGCCCGCACGATGGCGACGACCATCTTTTCCCCCGGCAGCACGACCGGCTTGAGAGCGTTGGAGAGGTCGTTGACGTTGATCACGTCCACGCCGTTGAGTTGCGCCACCTTATTCAGGTTGTAGTCATTGGTGAGCACCCGCGCACGCAGGTCCTTGGCGAGGTGCATCAGCTTCTGGTCGACGCCGCCCTGACCCTCGGCCACTTCGCTGCGGGGATCGTAAAGAATGATGTCGACTCGACTGGCGCGAAGGTGCGTGAGGACATCCAGCCCGCGGCGCCCGCGATTTCGTTTCAGCTTATCCGCGCTGTCGGCGACCGCCTGGAGCTCGTCGAGCACGAACCGGGGCACGATCAGCTGGCTGTCGAAGATTCCCGTGGCGGCGATGTCGCTGATGCGGCCGTCAATCAGGACGCTGGTGTCCAGCAGGATCGGGCGCGATCCTTTGGTCTGCTTGCTGAACTCAACGTACGGGATGATGAAGCGAAAGTCGTCCTTGGTTTGAAGGATGAAGCTGATCGCCAGGTAACAGCAGATGATTCCCAGCACAAGGTTGACAAACTTAACCACCTCGCCGGTGTCGGTCATCGGGTGATTGGTGACCGCCGCCCACTCATCGACCAGCAGTTTGACCGCAAAGCTCAGGGCGAATGCGATCGCGATGCCGACGAGCAACCCGAAGAACGAACCAGCAAAGATCGCCAACTTACGCCGTGGCGCGAGGATATCTATGCATACGAACAGAACCCCCAGCGTGAGCGAGATCGGCAGCGACAGCCAACTACTTTCCGTACGGGCTTGCCCGGAATGGCCCAGGTAAAACCATCCTACGGCCGCCATCAGCAGCACGAAAAGGGCACGTAAGACATGTAGGACCATGAAATCTTCCCGCCAGATGTGTTCGAACGCACGGCCCCACGAACTATAACCCGTGCTTCGGCAGGGGTCCATCCAAAAACACGAGCAGTTTCCACGTTTGCGACAGAAATGATCGAATCGTAACCGAACCCTGATATAGCCGTAGCCGGCGCGCGTGGATCAGTAACCGTGCAGGTACATCCCAAACAACCCCCCGGCCGCGGCAAGACAGTAAATTCCGAATATCCACCACTTCCCGTGTTCCAGCAGCCGCGATAGCACACGCAGGGCAACGAGCCCGGCAATGAAGCTGAAGACCATGCCGATCAGGCTCGGCAGGAAATCGTGGATTCCCACCGACGCACCGCTACCGCCGACATGCCCAACCAGGCGTTTGGCCTCCCAGGCGACGACGGCCGGCGTCAGCACGACTGCGAGCGCGAAGCTGAACTCTTCCAGCCGGACCTTGGACACGCCGAGCAACAACCCGGCGGAGATCGTCGAGCCCGAGCGCGAGAAGCCACGGAACGGAAGGCTTAGACCCTGTATGGCGCCGATGGCGAGCGCGTCGGCGGTCGTGAGCTCGTCGCGTCCGCGCTGCCGCGCGGTGCGCAGGCCGGCGTAGAGGATGAGCACGCCAACCGCGGCCAGCGCGATCGCGATCAGTTCCAGGTGATTGAACAGTTCTTCGATCTCCCCCTTCCTGATGCCGCGCTGATGCCTGAGGTAGTGCTCGATGCCGTACTTCAGAGCCATGCCGATCACGCCGGTCACGAGCGTGGCGAGCACGACGCCCTTCGCGAACTCGACGAACCGTTCGCGCGAGCTGAAGAACGCCCGCTTCCACGCCTTCCAGAAATAGACGATCACCGCGAACATCGTTCCGGTGTGCAGCATGACCAGCAGCAACGTGAACGGAGGCGCCGAAGGATCGAGGTGCATCAACTTTGCCGCCGCGATCACATGGGCGGAACTCGAGACCGGCAGGAGTTCCGCCAGTCCCTGGACCACCGCCAGGATCACGATCCGAAACACGCTCAGGGTCATCCGCGCGCCGCCTTCCCGTCGTTGGGGATCTCACTTCGCGTCATTCGAACTGTACATGGTGATCGCGCGGCGCACGTAGAGCAGCCCGCTGAAGACCGTGACGACTATCGTTGCCCAGATGCAGAAATCTCGAAAATAGCGGAAGTAGCGCGCCGTATCCTCTTCGACGCCTCCCTTGGGGGCGAAATAGTTCACGTAGATGAGGATCGCCAGGATCGTCGCCGACTGAAAGACCATCTTCAGCTTCCCGCTGAAGGCGGCGCCGAACTCCCGGCCGCTGCTCTCGCTGACGCCGCGAAGCGTCGTGACCAGCAGCTCGCGGGCGAGGATCAGCACGACCATCCACGGCGCGACCCCGGTGATCGTCTTCACGACCAACAGCTGCGAGTAGTCCGGGATAATGAAATTCTTGCCGGCGAACAGGATGAAGCTCCCCAGTACCAGCACTTTATCAACGAACGGATCGACGATCCGACCGAAGGTCCCCTCGACCTTCCATCGCCGGGCCAGGTAGCCGTCGAGGAAGTCCGTGGTCAGGGCGACGCAGTAGATGCCAAAGGCAACGTTGAGCAGCAGGGGATCGCCGCGCCCCTCGTACTGATAGAAGCTCAATAGGACGAAGAAGACCGCCGCCAGCAGCAGCCGACCCCCGGTCAGGGCGTTTGGCACGTGTCGAAACATGCGGCGCGGGATTGTACGGAGAACCGTGCGGGTGGCAATGAAGGAGCGAGTTCGCGTTTCCGACACGGTGACACGGGCGCCTCGCCCGCGCTCTTCTCAAACCAACAGAGGCGAGGCGCCCGTGCCAATTATTTCCCGCGATGATTGCTTACGGGAGCACGGCGCGTTCAGGCGTTGCATAATAACGTTTGCCCGCATCTCGGATCTGATCCTCGGAAGCGAGGACGAACCGGATCTGCTTCGAGAGGCGCTCTGACAAGTGCGACTGCGCCAGCGGCAGCGACTCGGCCCCGACCGCGATGACCAGTTGGTTCCCAAAAGCGCGAAGCGGGATGGCGCCAAATTCCTCGGCGACCAATCGCGGAACGTGGGCCAGCGCCTGCGCGTCCACGCCGGTCGCGTTCAAGTCAACCACCTCCAATGCCTGGCCAAGCTGATGCCACCAGGCCGCCCAGACGTCCTCCGGCCGGCACATCCGCAACTGGAGCGCGACCTCGCCAAAACGCCGGCCGGTCGGGCCTTGCTCCTCAAGGATTTCCGAGACATCGTGATCGCTCAACTCGATCACGCGCCCCAGGCAAGTTCCAAATCGATCGCGTCCCATTCTCTTCCCTCCGCGAAGCGTGTCGCCACGGCGTGTTGCATCCATGAGTCTCGCTGCCCGCGGCTGACTCGCTTCAGGGTGGAAACTACGATACGTTCCCATCGCGGACAAACCGCCTCCACAGGTTTGCCCCAATGGGTCCGATAACATGCGGATTGCCAGCTACAACATCCTAGACGGCGGCGAAGGGCGGGCCGACCCGCTGGCGGAAGTGCTATTGGCCCAGCGCGCCGATGTGGTCGCCCTGGTCGAAGCGGACGACGGAGCCGTCCTGGAGCGGATCGCCCACCGGCTCGGAATGGATTACGTGCACGCGCCGGGTAACGCGAAGGCGTCAGCGCTGCTCAGCCGGTGGCCCATCCTGGAATCGATCAACCATGCCCCGCTCCACAAGCAGCTCACCAAGTCCCTATTGGAAGCGAAAGTGCGGGACCCGTCGGGGACGGAATGGGTGATCGGCGTCGTTCACCTGCACGCGCACGCGAACGACACCGACGAATCGATTCGGGAGAAGGAGATCGATACGGTGCTCGATATCTTCCGTCCGCACCGCGATGCCGGCCGGCCCCATCTGTTGGCGGGCGACTTCAATTCCCATTCGCCGGTGCAGCGGATCGACCCTGCCCTCTGCAAGCCGAGCACACGCCAAGAATGGGAAGAGAACGGCGGACACATTCCACGGCGTGTCGTGCAGAAGCTTCTCGAGGCGCGATATCTGGATTTGCTCTACACCGTCGACCCGATCCTCGCCGCCAACATCGGGACCTTCTCCACGCAATTCCCCGGTCAACGGGTCGACTACATTTTTTCCCACAGCCTTCCACCCGCCTCGATCCGTCGGGCCTGGGTGGAGCAGGATCGCCTGGCGAAATATGCCAGCGATCATTTTCCGATCGGCGCGGAGATTGGCTGAGCGGACGCGCGTATCATTTCCCGCCAAACGGGAGCGTAAACGAACGTGAGTTGGCGAACGGTATCCAACTGGGCGAAGCAGAAGCCAATGTTGCTGCGGGCGGCGGACCAACTCGGTCGTTCGCGCGGACGGCTTCGACTGCTGGATCGGTTCAACCCGCCAAAGCAGCCAAGGCGAAAGCCAGGTCTGCGCAATTGGGAGAACCAGGAACTTGCCGCCGCCTGGATCGGTCATGCCACGGTGCTTCTTCGCATCGGCGGCAAGACAATCCTCACCGATCCCGTGATGTCCAGCCGGATTGGCGTGGGGCTCGGGCTTCTGACGGCGGGGCCGCGCCGCTTCGTCGCCGCTGCCTTGTCGCCCGATGAGTTGCCGCCGATCGATCTGGTGCTGATCTCGCATGCGCATTTCGATCACCTGGACCGTCCGACGCTCGTGCGGCTTCCCACGCGCACGCCGGTCGTGACCGCGCTCCACACGCGCGACCTGATCGCGGACCTGGGATTTCGGAAAGTGTCGGAGTTGCAGTGGGGGGAGAGCCTGGCGATCGGCGAGGGCGTGACGATCAGCGCCCATCAGGTCGCCCACTGGGGCGCCCGCACGTTCTACGACCGCCATCGCGGCTTCAACGCCTACGTGATCGAAGCTGGCCGCCGCCGGGTCCTGTACGGCGGGGACACCGCCTACCACGAAGGTTTCCGCTCCATCGGAAGGGTGGACCTGGCCATCGTCGGCATCGGCGCCTACGACCCCTACATCGCCGCCCACGCGACGCCCGAGCAGGCCTGGCAAATGGCCAACCAGGTGCGCGCGGATCACATCCTGCCGATGCACCACAGCACCTTCCGGCTCAGCCACGAGCCCATGGACGAGCCCATCCAGCGCATGCTCGCCGCCGCCGGCCGCAACACCGACCGCATCATCGTCAAAGAAATCGGCGACGAGTGGGCGTCAGCGAATTGACGTCGCTCAAGGCGTGTCGCGCCCTGCGTGAGCCAGCGCATGAACAGCGAAAGCTCGCCGTCACGCCTGGGCTGCACGACCAGATGCCAGTGGTTGGGCATCAGGCGCCACGCGAGCACGCGCCTCGTCGGAACGACCGCCAGCCCCTCGACGAGGATGCGCACGGGTGAGCTGACGGCCGAGCGGGTCATACGTGAACCGGGTGACGTTCGACTGGGCGGACGTGCCGGCGGGATCGATCGTCTGGGCCAGGTTGCCGTTGATGTCGTAAACGTAGAGCAGGTGGGGTGAACGCTGTTGCCGCTGGCCGCGTCGGTCACCGCCGGGAGGATTACGTCGCTCAGGTGCCCGGCGGCATCGTAATCGCGCTCGGTGGTCCGGCCCAGCGGATCGGTGCTGAAGACCTGCCGGCCGAACAGGCCGTATGTGCTGCTGATCGAGCTTCACAACTCTTGTTTAATGGACCTGTCCCGTTAGAAGTTAGAATGCTCGGCTAACCCGGAACTTGAGCGACCGGCCGAATAATACTGAGACAATGTCGAGGTGAAATGAACTTCCGATCATTTAACGACTCGGCGGACTTTTGTCGTAAGTCGACGGTAGCGAAAACGTCGGAATTTGATTTATATATGGTAGCGGCGTCAACTATTCCGAAATAACTGTAGCGTAGACAAATCAAACGGGACGCGTCCAAAATTGACGAGTCCGCATGCGGCGTCCGCGTGCTCGCCAGGCCGAATTTAAGAGAACGTGACCTCCGCATATCTTCGCGATTGTTCGCTCTACACGTCGCGGATTTTCGGTGTCCCATCCAGAGAATGTCGGTCTTTTCATCTCTGAATCCATGTTGCACTGAAAGGGAGTCGATGGGGTTCTGAAGGGAGAACGCATTCGCACGGTGCGCGGGTGCGCCCGCGCTGGCGACCGCGTGGCAGACACGAATGACCTGCCCTACTTAGGGAGCCTTGCGCGTTGTCGCGGGACGGAAGGGTTTGTGGCTCCGTCGACTGACCCATCCGTCCCGCGACGCTTCGACTGCGCTCAGAGCAGGCAAGTCGCTGAGCTCTCTTGTCGCAACGATTACTGCGGGGCGCGCGACATGTCGCGCGGCCTGCGAGGCAGAAGTGGGCCAGAAGGCGAGGGTTATCGAAGAGTGCGGGGCGCGCGACATGAAAAAAACGTCGCGCGAATGTCGCGCGGAGCCCTCGGTGGCGCTGCTCATGGCAAAGGTGAATCGAGCGTTCGACATTGGTCGCAAACATGTCGGCGATGCGGAGATAGTCGAGCACGCTTAAAGCAATCTTGATTGCATTCCGAATATCGCCGTATCGGTCGGACTGGAATGAAACGGCACCGCAACGCATGATGTCCGCCCCATGCAGCGGCTTCGGGATCAGACGCGGGTTTTTTGGACGAAACTGGCGCGGTCGTTCTATTTCGCATTTGTGGGGTTGTTTTTCCTGGTCCGAACGCAGCGTAACGCACGGATCGAGCTGCTGATTGGCGGGCTGGCATGTGGAGTGGGCATCTGGGTGAAGATCGGGCGGGTGGAGTGGGCGGTTATCATCTTTACGATTGCGCTGGTGTTGATCCTGGAGGGGCTCAACACCGCGATTGAGGCCGCGATTGACCTCGCTTCACCTGAGGTGCATCCGCTGGCCAAGGCGGCCAAAGACCTGGCGGCGGGAATGGTGCTGATTGCGGCGATCGCTTCAGTGGGGGTGGGACTTTTAATTCTCGGACCTCCATTGTGGCATCGATTGCGATGGGGCGCCTTGTAAGAAGCTGCCGGCCCGCTATACTTCCCGATTCAACTGAATTTGAGGCGCACGGAGATCCTTCATGGCAGTCAAGTTACGTCTAAAGCGAATGGGTCGGAGCAATCACTCGTTTTTCCGGCTGAACGCGATCGATTCGCGCTCGCCGCGCGATGGGCGGGTGATCGAGCAACTGGGTTATTACGACCCGCGGAACAAGGACCAGACCAAGCAATTCGTCGCCAAGCTCGACCGTTGCAAACACTGGCTTGACGTGGGCGCAATCCCCTCGGGAACCGTCTCTTCGCTCTTGAAAAAGAACGGCCTGGAGCACAAGCAGCTCCGGCTTCCCAAGCCCGGCAAGCCGAAGACCGTCGCTGCCCCGGCCGCTGCCGAGGGTGCCGAGGCCAAACCGGCGATCGCCTAACGCTGGTTGCCGCCGATAATTGAACCATGCGTCGCATTGACATTCTGACGCTGTTTCCCGAGATGTTCGGGCCGCTTCTGGGAACGAGCATCCCCAAGCGGGCGGCGGAGAAAGGATTGGTTTCGTATCACCTGACCTGTATTCGCGATTTCGCGACCGACGCCCACCAGTCGGTGGACGACAAGCCGTTTGGCGGCGGACCCGGAATGGTGATGATGTGCCCGACGGTCTTCGACGCCGTCGACGCCGCGGAAAAACAAGACGACCGGCCCGCCACGCGAATCCTGCTGACACCTCAGGGACGATTGTTCGATCAGAAGGTGGCCGAAGCGCTGGCCACGCGGGAGCGGCTCCTCCTGATCTGCGGGCGATACGAAGGCTTTGACGAGCGGATTGTCGATGGCCTGCGGCCGATGGAACTGAGCATCGGCGACTACGTCCTGAGCGGCGGCGAGCTGGCCGCGATGGTGGTCCTCGACGCGGTTGTCAGGCAGTATCCGGGCGCACTGGGGGCCGAGGACGGCGCGGCCGATGAGACGTTCGCCGACGGCTTGCTGGAGCATCCGCAGTACACCCGCCCGCGGGAGTTTCGCGGGATGCCGGTGCCGGAAATCCTGCTGAGCGGGAACCACCAGGCGATCGCGGCGTGGCGCCGGGCGCAGCGCGAGGCGCGGACGCGCGACCGAAGGCCGGACCTGTGGCAGACGCGATTGAACCGCGAGACGTGATTTGAGGTATAGTGTCGGTCTCGCGCGCGTCGCGCGTGAGGCGGACGCAATCGACCGGAGACCAACATCATGATTAACCGAATTGTCGAACACGTTGAGCAAGAGCACCTGAAGAAGGAAAACATCCCGCAGTTCGACATCGGCGATACGGTCGACGTTTCGACGCGGATCGTCGAGGGCGACAAGGAACGAATCCAGGTCTTCTCCGGCACGGTGATCATGCGGCGCGGCCGAGGGATCAACGAGACGTTCACCGTCCGCCGGATTGTGAACAACGAAGGCGTGGAGCGCATCTTCCCGGTTCACTCCCCGTTCATCTCGAAAGTGCTCGTTAAGCGCAGCGGCGAATCCCGCCGCGCCAAGCTCTTCTACCTGCGCGACCGCGTGGGCAAGTCGGTGCGTCTCACCGAAAAGCGGAAGATCAAGAAGGAAGAGCCAGCGGCACAGCAGACGGAGCTCGCCGCATCGGCGAGTTGAAGCCGCGCGGGCAGATTTGGAGCGGATTCATTCTTGGGTCTCCCCGCTGCCAGAAGGGCCGCCATCGATTGATATTGCCGGACGCGCAATAAAAAAGGTGCGGTCATCGTCGGCCCGTCGATTCCCGCCGTAGGCATCAAGGGACGCCGTAATCCGCGCGGCGATCGCTTCCGCTGGGCCCGCGTCTGTCCCAGCGCACTCCTTTGCCAGCAATTGCTGGAGCCGCTCGATGCCGAGAAATTCTCCACTCGGGTCGCTCAATTCGGTAAGTCCATCCGTGTAGCCGACGATCCACTCCCCGGGGCCCAGCGTCATCGGAACGCATTTTACTTTTTCCAGTCCCAATCCAAGCGGCAAATGATTGCCGCCTGGCAGTTCCCGGGTGCCGGCCGAACTGACGGCAAAAATGGGAGGGTGCCCGCAATTGACGCACAACCCTCTTCGACTTAGCGGATCAAGTTCGACCGCGGCAAAAGTCACGAACGACGAATCCGAAAGAAATCGCCGGAGGTATCGGTCGGCGGCGGCGACCGACTCCGACAGCGGACTCTCGGCCGACGTATGGAAAATCGCGTGCAGTCCGGCGGCGATGAGCGCCGCCTGCAAACCCTTGCCGACGGTGTCCGCCACTAAAAGCAGGACGGTTCCAGGGACGGGTCCAAATATGGCGGCTTCCCATTGACCTGTTCCGTTTTCAGACCACGCGGCTCATTCCATCGGCATGAAGCGTTTCCCGATCCATTCGGAAAGCCGCGGTCACGCGTTCTCCTTCGAGCCATCAATTCAAAAATGCCCGGCCTGACGCAGACCGGGCAGATGGGAAAATCGAGCTTCAACCCGGCTCTCTGGCGACCCGTGTTACCTCAGAAAAAGTCCGCGGTTCAAGCCGAAGTAGTCGGCCACGTTGACGATCACCGACTTGTTCCACTCCCGCTTGCCATTGAGCATGTCCGACAGGGCGCTCTGCGAAATCCCTCGGGACTTCGCGGAGGCGTTGATGCTCGTCTGCCGTTCCGCCAGAAGATGCCGGACGATATCCGCCGCGGACAGGCCCGATGTATCCAGTTGCAGCCTCGCGCCGCGCTCGTACGTCTCGATGATCGATATCAGACGATAGCTGTTACCCTTCACGTTGAAGATGCGCTATGATTTGAGGTTTCCTCCAGGGTGTACGGAGCATTACCCATGGCCCCTACGTCGTCCACAACCATCCAACCAGCCAATCGGCTCACTCCCGAAGACCTCGAAGGTGATCTGATCCAGCCCGGGCACCCGCTCTTCGGACTTGTTTGGATCAACCCCGAGCGCATGAGCGGGGCGCCGTGTTTTTCCGGCACGCGCGTTCCCATCAAGTCGCTATTCGACTACATCGAAGGTGGGGAGCCGTTAGATGAGTTCCTCGAGGACTTTGAGGGCGTGAGCCTCGAGCAGGCCGAGGCGGTCCTCGCTCTAGCCGCTGACGGATTTATCGAGCGGCTTCCTCGCCCATGAGAATTCTGTTTGATCACACCCTCGTGGAAGTCTCTCTCACCACGCTCTGAGATCGCCGGGGACGGCGTTGAACGAGCCATTTTACCGTGGATTGAGATCCGATTCGAATAGGGCAGCGGGGTCCGGCCACCATTCCTGAGTGCCGCACGCCGCTCGGCTGGCGTGCTCGAGTGAGGATCAGTATTGCCGATCTCGGCACAATGGTCAGTCGCACCACGAATTGATAAAATTATCGAATGACGCGCTGGTTTCAGAGCCTGTTCAAGCCCGCTCCCAAGCGCGACGCCCTGGGCGATCGCGGGGAAAACATGGCGGCCAAATTTCTTCGGAATCTCGGCTACAAGATCATCGTGCGCAACTATCGTTGCGGCGTCGGGGAGATCGACATCGTCGCCCGCGACGGCAAAGTGCTGGTCTTCGTCGAAGTCAAAACCCGCGCCTACGACGAGCCCGCCCCCGAAGACCAGGTCAATCCCGGCAAACAACAGCAGCTTACGAGGGTCGCCAAGACCTACCTGGCCCGTTATGGCGTGCCTCAGCCGGCCGCGCGCTTTGACGTGATCGCGATCGTCTGGCCTGACGGCCACGAACCGCAGATCCGCCACACGCCGCACGCGTTTGAAGCAACGTTTTGAGAGGATTGTCAGTGGTCCGTTGTCAGTTGTCCGTTGTAATACAAAATCGCCGGTCGCGTGCGTCTGACAACTGACGACGGACACTCCCAAAAATGATCGATACGCACTGCCATCTCACGGACCCACGATTGGGGGAGCAGCTTGCGGGGGTGCTTCAGCGTGCGCAGGCTGCGGGGGTGAATCATCTCCTGACGATCGGGACGGACCTGGCCGATGATGTCGCCTGCATTGAACTTTGCCGCCGGGTGCCTGAACTGCGTTGCGCGATCGGGGTTCATCCCAACTACACCGCGGATCTGAACCTCGACGATCTGCCCCGGCTGCGGACACTGCACGCGGATCCGTCTGTTGTGGCGCTCGGGGAGATGGGGTTGGATTACCACTACGATCGGGCCGGGCGGGAGCAGCAGCGGCCGGTATTTGAGCTTCAGCTTCAGCTCGCGACGGATTTGAGCAAGCCGGTTGTGATCCACTGCCGCGAAGCGGTGGAGGATTGCCTTGCCATCCTGGGCAACTTTCCCGCCGTCCGTGCGGATTTTCATTGTTTCACCGGCACGCCTGACGAAGCACGGCGAATCCTGGACGCGGGGTACATGCTCGGGTTCACGGGGGCGGTGACGTTCAAGAAGAATGACGAGCTGCGCGAGGTGATGAAGTTGACGCCGTTGGACCGCCTGCTGGTTGAGACTGATGCGCCGTACCTGACACCCGAGCCCATGCGCAAGCAGAAGGTGAACGAGCCGGCGATGGTCGTTCACGTCGCCGAACTAATAGCGAAGCTGAAGGGGATTTCGTACGAGGAGCTCGACGCGATCGTCACGCGCAACGCGTCGAACTTTTTCGGTTGGCCGGGCGTGTAGCGTTTCTCGGTTGGGGAGCCAGATCCGTTCAGGTGATGTAGGTCTTTTTCTTCCGCCCGCTCAGGTAGCTTTCCATGATGCAGGAGGCGAGCTCGCCGCTGCTCGTGTAGAACGCGACGCCCTTCGTCAGCTTGGTGAGCTGGTCGACGAAGCCCACCCATTCCATTCCCCAGTAATCTTCGATCAGGGCGAAGGTGCTGATCCGGCATCCCTCGCGCACCGCGAGAACCGCCTCTTTCAGAGTCGCGACGGTGCTGCGCTGATCGGGCGGGTAAAGGAGGTAGACGAAATCTCCCTCCACGTGGGCGGTGGGCTGGCCGTCGGTGACAATGAAGATCTGCTTGTTTTCGCCGGCCCGCTTGCGCAACACACGGCGGGCGAGCTGGAGGCCCATGTGCAGATTAGTGAAGTGCTGAGGGGCTTTGGCGAGTTGGTCGATCGGCACGCGGAGGCGCACCTGGTAATCGAAGATCGTGACCGGCTTGGGCATCGACAGCGGCAGCGCCGCTTCGGGAATCGTGTTGGCGCCTGAGTAGAACCCGATGAAGTCGATCGTGTCCTGCGGGAATCGCGAGTGAACCAGCGCCTGCATCGCCATGGCGACCTTTTTCGCGGACAGGTAACGGCCGTAGCGCATCATCGAGCCGCTCATATCGAGCAGGACCACGGTGGAGCAACTGGTCATCCCCTCGTGCAGGTGAAGCTCAAAGTCGCTCTCCTGAAAGCGAATCGCGCGGGTCGAGCTTCTCGCGTCTGAATGCTTTGCTTCTGAACCCGACTCGACTGAGCTCGTCGCGGGCTGAACCCTGAACCCCGAACCCTGCCCAGGCGGAATCCCCTGTCGGGTGAGCGCGTTACGCAGCGTCTGGTGAATGTCCAGCTCGCTGACCGGGTCACCATACTGATATGGTTTTGTCCCCTCGATGCGCTCGCCGCCGGCGCCGGGCGTGACCTTCTCGTGCCCCTCGCGCTGGCCGGTGCGGAGGTTCGCGAAGATTTCCATCAGCGCCTTGCGCTGCATGCGCGAGACGGCCCGCGGGGTGAGGCGGACGCGTCCCTTCCCGTCCTTGTCGAGCATCCCCTCCTTCAGCAACTGCTCCAGCAGCTCCGACTGCTCGGCGTTCTTGGGGTCCTTGAGCATCTGCTCGATCGCCTTGAGCGCCTGATCCCCATGCTCCATGATAAACTGCATGAGCTGGTCGAAGCCGAACAGCTTGTCCTGGGTGGGGAACTCTTCACCGTCGTATTCGCCGTAGAAGTACTTCATCGCCGGGGATTGTAGCTCGCCGGCGAGTGGGGGTCTTTTCAGATGTGTGCATTTCCTCGCTAAGCGTTGATCGGTGACCGGCAAGCGCGTGCATGGACGCATCGCGCGCGGTCACTTGCCGAGCACGGGATCCGGCACGGCGGCCGGGCCCATGCTGAGCCCGATTGCCACGGCCCATCCTGGCTGTGGGAGCCGGCGGTCCAGGCCGCTCTCCACGCCGACTTCGCTGATTCGTCCCATCCGTACCAGGGGGTCGCCCACCTGCGCCGCAAGGCCTATCTCGCGGGCGATGTGCTGGCAGATCCCGCGGTGCCGCGCCTCGCCGCCGATGAACACCAGGCGGTCGAGCGGACGATTGGGAAAGTTCGCTTCGTGATAACTGCGGCACAGAGAGAGTTCTTCGACGAGCTTCGCCAGCGGCTCGCGGCAGGCCGCGTCGACCGCGGCGCGATCGTCCGATGCATCAGAGGCGGACAATTCGGGCGGTTGACCGATGGACGTCAGCCGTTTGGCCGCGCCAATGGCGGGAAAATCCGTGGATTCGGCGGACACGTTCAATCCTGCGGCGCCGGAGCGCAACGGTTCCTTGGCCGTTTGTTCCGCGCCAGCGGGGACGTGGCACTGCTTGACGCGCAATACGCGGGCATCATCGAGGCTGATCTTCAGCGTGTTGGCGACCGCCTCGCTCAACTGATCCCCGCCGATCGGGATTACGCGGGCGAAGAGGATCTGCGGACCGCGAGCGACGATCGCCCGCGTCGCGCTGCATCCGATATCCACGAAACAGTTGGTCACTTCCGCATCGGTCTTGCGGCGGTAGACGTGGCAGAAGCAGTCGACGATCGCCTTGGGCTCCACGTTCATCCCGATTACGTCGAGCCTTGCTTTGGCCGCGGCGGCAAGGAGCTGATCGACCAGTTCGCGCCGCGCCGCCATGACGATCACCTCGTCGCGCGGGTCCTGGTCCTGGTACACCTCGCCGGCCACCAGATGGCGGAGCAGGGCTTGCGCGGGATCGATCGGAAGCTTGCCGCGCGTCTCCCATGGCAGCGCCGTGCGGAGCGCGTCATCGTCCATGTGCGGCATGCGCACGTGCTGGACGTACATCGCGGCGGCCGGGAGGGTGAGGATCGCACGGCGGCCGCGGAAGTTGCCCTGCGAGAGCAGGTCGCGCATCGTCTCGCTGAAGAATTTCAATCGGCCGGCAGGATCGTTGCGGAGGTGCGGGGGGACGTCGGCGGTGGCCGCAGCGGCGAGGCGGAACTCGCTGGCGCCCACCGGTTCGACCTGGGCAAGGCGCAGGCAATCGGTGCCGAAATCGACTCCGATCGGGTTGGCCTCGGGCGCAAACCAGCTTTGCACGAAACCCAGCATCCGACGTCTCCGTTGTTCGCTCGCTGGCCCGTTGGGGGCGGCGGGCCGCGCCACGCGCGACTCACCCATCGGGAATTACGATTCGCGCTGCGCAGGGTCAAACGGGGAAACCGCACGCGACCACAGCGGCCGGAAGCGATGCCGTCAGACCCTGTGTTGTATCGACTGTGTACGCCAAGCCGTTTAGAGGGTCGGAGCGGTGGGGCGGTTCATGCAGGGGGATCGAGGAATTCGGCGGCGACCGCGTCGGCAACCTCCAAACCACGGTTGGTGAGCCTCAGGGCGGTCGAATCGGCCAGAAGCAGGCCGTGGCGGGTCAGGCGCTGGATCGGGTCGGCGAAGACTTCACGAGCCTCGCGGCCAGTCCGTCCGGTAAACTCGGCGAAGTTGAGACCCACCGCCAGCCGCAGGTTCAACATTGCAAGCTCACCAAGCCTTCGGCTGGGTGTGAGCGTTTCAATATCGATGGCGGGGAGGGCGTCCGATTCGATCGCCTGCTCCCACTCGCGCAAGTGGGGGCGATTGCGCCAGCGCCATCCCTCCACGTGCGACGCCGCCGACGGGCCCAGGCCGATGTAATTGCCGCCGTTCCAGTAAAGCAGGTTGTGGCGACACGCCTGGCTCGGAATGGCAAAATTGCTGATCTCGTAGGCCGCCAGGCCCGCCTCCTCCAGACGATGCCGCGTCGCGTGGAACATCTCCAGCTCGAGTTCCTCGGGCGCTGCGCGGAATTGCCCCAGACGCTTCTTGACCGCCATCGGCGTATTCGGCTCGTAGGTGAGGCCGTAGCAGGAAAGATGACCCGTCATCAGCGAAACGGCCTGTTCCAGCGAGTCGAGCCACGATTCAAGGCTCTGCCCGGGAATGGCATAGATTAAGTCCACGTTCAGACGCTCGAAACCGGCGTCTCGCGCCAGCCGGATGCTCCGTGCCACGTCAGCCGGGTCGTGGTGGCGTTCCAACGCGGCCAGCTCGGCCGTGTTAAAGCTCTGTGCGCCGAAACTGAGGCGATCGACACCGCCGGAGCGAAGCATCCGGCAGTAATCCGCTTCCGCCGTGGCCGGGTTCACCTCGATGGTCCATTCCTCGAGGCCGGAAAAATCAAAGCGTTGCCGAAGCCCGGCGATGAGCCGGCTCATCGCCGGCGCGGGCAGAAGGCTTGGCGTGCCGCCGCCAAAGAAGACCGTCCTCGGGCACGGCGTTGGGCCGGGCCGATCCTGCAACCAGCGATCGGCCTCGCGCAGGATGAGGTCCACGAATCGGGTCATCCGCTCTTCGGACTGGCGGGTGATGCTGTAGAAGTCGCAATAATGACACTTGTGAAAGCAGAAGGGGATGTGGACATACAGCCCGTCTACGTTTCCGCGGGGCAGGTCAGAAGGGCTGAGTTGGGCGGGATCAACGGTGGTCATCTCTTGAACCAGACTGAAGTTGCGGGACCGGCGAAAAAAGAAGCGAATCGGGCTGCCGCGGGGGCGTTTTATCCTTGCCGAAGATAGCGGTAGACGCTAGTTTAATCATTGTTGGCGTGTTAGCGCATGTTGTAGTCACTCATCCGTTTCGGGGAATCGCATGCAGGCAGTACTCGTTATGTTCCGGTCTGACGGAGAGCGGCGCAGTTTCTCAATCGCCCGCGACATGACCGTCGTCGGCCGTCGCGAAGATTGCGACCTTCGCATCCCCCTTGGCGAGGTCTCCCGAAAGCACTGCCGACTCGTTCGCGATGGCGACGTGCTTCGCCTGGAGGACCTAGGCAGCTCCAATGGCACGTTTCACAACGGGCACCGTGTCCAGGAGGCGACGCTCGCCGCAGGTGACAGCGTCCAAATCGGGCCGGTCGTGTTTGTGTTGCAAGTGGATGGCGTGCCTGCGGATGACGAGCTGCATCCCGTCAGCAGTGAGTCGGTTGAACAGATGGTGGCAGCTCCCTCGAGCGATGACATGGGCCCGCTTTCGCCAACCGCCCAGAGCGAGGTGGACGATGGCCTGGAGCCGCTTCCCTTACCCGATGAGGAAGAAGGGTCGATCGATGCTGCCTTTATACTCGACGATTCCGCTCCCGGACCCCACGACCTGAACATCGATATCGACGCCCAGCAACCGCACGGATAATTCCCTGCGACGATCGGCGCGGCTGCGGCACACCCGCGTTCTCAATCACACCACAGTTCAATCCTCACGCGTGATTCTTTGTTCGATCGCGTAGCCGGGGCGCATCGTCCAGTATTTCTTCCAGTTGTCGGGATTGGCCCAGAAGTACTTCTCCGTCGTTGACGTGATTGGCCCAAGGTCTTCTTCGTGATCGCCGGCGTACGCCTGGAGCAGCAGCGTCGCATGAGGGTGCCAGTTCTGGGCACGTTCGCTCACCCATCGGAAACCGATGGGCTCGCCACGGGGAAGGTGGTAGGTGGCGATCGCCTTGGAATCCAGCGGTTGGCCAAACCCGTTAAAGCGCGTCACGCGATAAAGCGTGTACTGGCCGTCGGTCGGCGTCTTGGCGGTAATGGGATGGTTAGAGCCCGGAGCCTGCGCGACCAACGAACTGCTGCTTGAGTTGCCACAGCCCCCGGACAGGGCCGAAACGACGATCACAGTAAACGCCAGAGATGCTGCACGAAGATTCCAAAACATAATCCGCCTTAGTGAAAGAGCTTAAAATTATACGCGACTGACGCCAGCACGAGCACGGCGATGATGACCAGCAGCAACTTCATCCGTCCGCTGCTTTCTCCGCCTCCGCCGCCGCTGGGCAAGAGACGACCGAGGCTAAACCCGCTGAACGCACTGGCCATCCCACCCAGGGCCGAACCCTTTGCCCGGTATCGTTTCTTCAGACACTTGTCGCAGTACGGCATCCCCCCGAACTCGGTCATGTGGGTGGCGCCGGACGACTCGCCGCATCCGGCACAGATACCGCCGCCCGCGAGGCCCTTGCGGCGTTGATCGGTCTCCCCGCAGGGCACACACCAGTAGCGACCCTCGCTGTCCTTCATCCGCTTGGCGGTCGTCACGTCGCGCCCGCACTTGCAACAGACCTTGGTTCGAGAAGAGGTTTGCGTCGACATGGCCGTTCCTCCGTGTTGTCGATATCTCCCGAAAGTACAGCAGATTCGCCCGATCGGGTCAAATTTCCTGATTTGGCTCGGCAGATCTCGCAAAGGCTGCTCACGTAATCGAACGCCCGCCGTCGAGGCGCAGGATCTGGCCGGTCAGGTAACTTCCCGCACGGCTCAGGAACAACACCACTTCGGCCGCATCATCCGGGGTACCCGCCCGACCCAGCGGCACCCGGCGGAGGTAGCGTTCGCGCTCCGCCGGTGGGTAATCCTGTGGCCATTCGATCACGCCGGGCGCGATCCCATTCACGGTCACATCCGGCGCCAGCTCGCGCGCCAGGCCGAGGGTCAGGTTCGCCAGCGCCGCCTTGCTGGCGGAGTAGGCGAGGTAACCCGGCGCAGGACGCTCCACCATCAGATCGAGCATGTTGATCACGTGTCCGTGCCCCGCGCGAAGCAGCGGCGCCAACCGCTGGCAGAGCAGCAGCGGCACCTCGACGTGCACCGCCATCATGCGCTGTAACTGTGCCGGCGTTACCTCCGCCAGTGAGCCCGCCTCGAACGAGGAGGCGTTGTTGACCAGCACGTCCAGGCGCCCCAGGTCACGCACCGCGGCCTCCACTGCATCGACCGCCGCTGGAGGCTTATTGAAGTCGGCCTTGATCGCGATGGCGCGCCCGCCAGCGGCGATCAGTTCGGCACGAAGTGAATCGGCTTCGGTGCTGCTGCTGAAATAGGTGAACGCGACGTCGAATTGATTGGCCGCGAGCTTGCGGACGATGGCGCGCCCGACGCGTCGGGCTCCGCCGGTAACCAGCGCGACGCGTCGCTCGCTCATGGCCGGAAGCATACTGTTTCTGAACCGCGCGTACAAAGTGCATCGGTGCTATCGCGCTGCGCCGCGCAAGCGAAGACGACTGGCTGTGAATGCCTGAAACGGGCAGTCAGATCGAGACAATATTCAGTTGCAAACGGCTATCGCGTGCCCGTCCCAGTCAATCGTGTACGCAGTTCCGCCCTGCCGCTGACAATACCAGCCCCACGCCACCGTACTCCATCCATCTGAATCCCTGGACTCTGGTCGGGCATCTCGGATCGTGCCGGTTTCGACAATTGTCGCCGCGCCCGGATGGAGCGCATGCAGGCGTCGCAATGCGCGCAGAATAGTGGAGCGTCGGCCGAACGCCGGGGCTATTTCCCAGTTCGGCGGTATCGAGTCGACTTTCTCGACAAGTCTCTCTGTCACCCTGCACCTCCCGAACAACGTTCAACTGTTACGTTCAGCAGGTCATCCATTCCGACGGCGACACCGACGCGGGCCACTTAAGGGCGGATTACATTTTCCGCTGTTCGCATTTCTCTTATCAATACGTCATATCGGACCCCGACCCGAATGCCTATTCGACTCCGCCCCCGTTCACGGTTCAAAGATCGTCCATATTCGGACCCGTTCGGTTATCTGCGTCCGAAATCCCGTCACCGAGGCGATTGGCTCAAATCGATTGAGTCATCGTTATTCAGGTGTCCGGAAATGACGCCTTCATTTCCGTCAAGATTATAACCGATAAAGAAGCGAGATGCTTTATTCGGATCTCCGCGGCCGAACTTCATCGTGAGTCGGCTACCGTCAGGGACTGGAATCGACATCCCAGGCGATCGATTGCCGCCGAGGATTCGATACCGCGCGAATAAGGTTGCCGGTTGGCATACATCCGCGTGAAGTACAATCGACGGCGTGCCAATTTCATCGAATCCATAAATTGGACGCACAATAACAAGTCGAAGCGTCCCATCTTCGCGGGACACGCGGTGCAAGAAGATCGCAGTTCGCGGTGTCGGCAGCCAATAAGGAATCTCCTGAAGTGGAGGGGGCGCGCTTGCGATCGCCTGTGCCCCCTGGGGGTATCGGTAAATCGTGTAATCCAACTCAGCCGGATTCGTCACAGACTGAACGTCCATTCGGTCATCGCGATTATTGAATAAAAGCGCGGTGCCGGAATCAAAAGACATACATTTCGCCTGCCAATAGAGGTTGTGTATTTTGACCGCTGCGCGATTCAACACGAATATTCCAGAGGTAAGAACGGCTGTTCCGACGACCGCGATGAGTAAATAGCCATGCCACGCGGGTGTGGAGCGGAAATAATTGAGTGGAAAAGACACGATGCTCCGGCGAGGCAGCTATTGCTGCAAGAATGTTTGCCCCAGTGCCCAGGTGTTGAGGCTATTAAGTTGGTTCGCGTCGGGTATAGCCCCGGGCACGGCGCTGAAAAATGTTATCGTCGGATTCTGCAGGTCCCTCGAACGTCTGTTTTGTCCTTGTGACCAATTTGACCAACTTGACCAAGCCACTTTAAACACTGCTTTACCATCACACACAAGAAACGTCTCGAAGTGGAGGACCGCCACCATGGAGGTTGGCTGCACGGCGTTGGGGCCAAAGAGCTTGACTTCTCCAAACAATTCGCCCACAAATTTGCCCGGGTCATCGTAACCAGTTGTGGCTTCCGAATGAAGCGCGAACGCATATCGGGCTTCTCCCCTGAGGGTATCCGTTCTCCAGAGGGGCGATGCTGGGTTTGTCGTTGCCTTAATTTCTCCAGTCGTTGAGTTGACGGTTCCCGGCCACAGATATGTTTGCCCGTTTTGTTTGATTATTACCTCCAACCAAAGAAACTGAAGCCAGTCACAGTCGCAAAGGCTATCGCCTTGGTACGCGTATGCGATCGCACCTTTTGTCGAACTGCCGTTCTGCGTCTTGAGTCCAACGCCCGTGCGCACAGTCACGCTCCCCTGTCGGACCAAGTTCCTGCCGTTTATCGTCTGATTCCAGGAAAACGGAGTGGTCGAAGCCAGAGTTCCTGGAGCTGTCTCACCGAGAGGAGGAGAAAATTCGACGGGTGACATTCCCGTTGGATCGAGCAAGACTGCTGGCGACGAAGAAGCGTACTCAAAATCGTTAGCCGAACGGATAACGCTTGTGCGGTCGCGCTGAAGAAAACGGCTAATCAACGTAGACACAACGCGGGCACGATCGGATAGCAGCTGTCCCTCTTCATCGCACATCAATCCCTGATGCCCGATGACCCATACATAACCGCTGGCACTGATCACCGCCCAAGACGCGCTAAGGATCGTTCGGTTTCCGTACGGGTCGAAAAGATACCGTTCGGCCACAACGCCGACGGTGTTGCAGATGGACGTCAGGTTGAAGTTGGCGGGGAATCCAACGGGGACGCAGCTAGTTTCCACGCTGTTCTTCTGCTTTCGGCCGCTTGCTGGGTCGCCCTTCGCTTCGCAACGTGTGCTCCAACTTCAATTTGCTGGCGGTCTGCATCACCCACCGGTCGCTCCCAAAGGGTTGGCCACGCTCCAGCACCGTCTTCAGCCGCTTGAGCTCTTTGGGCGTGATCGGCGTGTTGACCCACCTCACCCAGTCCCGTGACCGCTCGACCGGCCATTCCGACAGCAACGCCTTCTGTTCCGACGTACCGCGCATTCTCACCCACAGGCTGCCCCACCGCCAATCCTCCGCTTGCTCGACGAGGTTGGCGGTCAGCGCATTGCGTTCGACGTACCGGCATATCGTCGGCAGGTGCTCGTCGGTCTGGACGGGCAGGCTCTTGAACCGTCCCTGGTAGAGGTGGCCGTAGCCGACCGTATGCCGGGAGACCCGCCAGCGCATCGCGTGCGTGTGGGCCAGCCAGCAGAAGAAGGCCGTCAATTCTCCCTCCTTCCTGGGCCAGACGACAAAGTGCCAGTGATTGGACATGATGCACCAGGAGAGAATTCGAATTGGATGCCGTTCCTGGGCCTCGGCCAACACCCGTTCGAATGCGAGGAAGTCACAATCCTGGCTGAAGAGCTTCATCCGTCCGACGGAGCGGTTCCACACATGGTAAACAAGTCCGCCGGGAGCGTGGCGAGCGGTTCGGGGCATGCGCCCTGCGTCCCTGTTGAATTCCCTCCTGTTGAATTCCCTGTTGAATTCCCCCCAGCAGGTCATCCATTGCGCCGGTGAAATCGAAACGGGTCACATGGGGGCGATACGCTTTCCCCCGTTCCCATTTCTCCCATCAATCTGTCATATCGGACTCCGTCGCCGTTCACGGTCTCCGTCCCCCTTCACGGTCTTACGAGAGAGGAAATACTGCGCGGCCGTTCCGGCCACTACCCAAACCATCGCGTTACCGATGCATGCCGCTACGAATCCCGGCGCCGTCGAGATTCCACTTCCACAAATTGAAAACACGGGGAATCCGACGAGCCAGCAAAACCCGCGCACCCAAATAGGAACTTCTCTTACATCCATGTAAACGAAGCTCAAGAAGACTTCGATGAAAGCTAAAGCCAAATAGATAAGAGACGCAACGCCGATCATTCGCAGAAGCCGACGCCTCCCCAAAGCCGTAGGAATATCGGGGCTCGAGTAATTTAGAATTGCCATAACATCACCCTGGGAAGTCAAGTCATGCCAAACAGTTGAACACGGGTCCCGCCAGAAACGCGCGGGTGCCAACTACGATGCGCCATTCAATAGTTCGTCTTTCGGCAGGCGGTTGATGTCTAAATCTTCGCCACTACCGAAGGCTGAAAATGGGAATGTGGTTGTTCCACCGCAATGCTTAAGGACCGCAGCGACGAAACTATTGCTGTTGGGGCCTGTTGCTTGATAGTTCCATATCCCCGATAGTCTACGCGCAAACGCATCCGCGCATTTAACAAAGCCACAGGCCGAAATATTTGCCAAACCGATGTTCGTGTTGGCAACAGTTCCGTCGTTTGAGTCCGCATCAGGAACATACCTGAGTTTTCTGTAGCCCAGAATTATGCCGGAAGGGCCGCCATTGATCTCGGGTTCGGCTGATATTGTCCCCACTCGCTGCCCATTTACATCTTCAATTGAGATAAACGTGTGCGTCGCACCCGCGCCTGCGCTATGGTATCCAAGCTTGACGTTAAGGCAACAAATATCGGCACCGACGGTGGCGGTGGCGATCGCAGCTACCGGCATTTTGTATGTGCTTTCTTTACAGTTCTTGCATACCTTGTTTGGTTGTTCGAGGTACTCGATGGCGATAGTTTTTCCATTCTTGCCCATGGGAATCGGCGGTATCGGAGGGATTTTCGGTGTATAAGGCCGAAATGGTCCTGGCCCGCGACCGTCGGTATCCAGCAAACACGTCGGTGAGCCAAGTTCATATTCATAGAGATTGCTGCCGAACGCGTACGCCGCCGCGTCCCTTTGGGTGAAAGCTCCGCAAAGCTGATGGAGCATTCGATTGCGGTTGTAGATAAGCCCGGTCTCTCCATCGTGCATGAGTCCCTGATGCCCGACGACCCAGGCATACGCGCTGTCGCCGATTACGCTCCAGGAGGCATTGAGAATGGTTCGATTTCCGTACGGATTGAATAGGAACCGTTCGGCGGTCGTCCCAGCCGTGCTGCAGCAGGCGGTGAGGTTAAAAGTGGCGTCATACATCGCGTAGAGTCGCTGGGTTCCACCACCGCTGCTGCTTGACGGGATTGAGCTACTACCGGAACGGGTGCTGCCACTGCTCGTGCTCGCGCTTGAAATGGAGGTACTTCTGCTGCTGGAGGAACTGGAGCTAGTGCTGCCGGCTCCTCCGCCTGGCGTGTTGCGGCAGATCAACTCATCGACATAGCGGATGCCCCAGACGTAGTGCCGGTCCCAAGTGGCGGGCACGAGGCCGACTCGCTCCTCGATGTCTTGCCAGAAGTTGGTGTAATAGAAGTGCCGGGTCTCCGAGAGCACTCCCGACGTATACGTCTGCTTCACGATCCGGCGATTGCGCCCGTCATAGCTGTACTGGCCGAGCAAGACGGCCGCGATCTGGACCGCGACCATCCGGTTCCAGGCATCGTAGACGGCCGTGAAGGCTTGCGTTGGGTCCGTGCCCTGTGGAAATGTGATGGTATTACCAGCCGCATCGTACGTCGGCACGACCCATGTCGGGCCGACGCTCTCGGTGATGTTGGTGATCTCGTTGACGGTGTTGGCGGTGCGGGTCTGGTTCAAGTCGGTCGTGCCGTTGACCTTGTCGACAAAGCCGCTCCAGTTACCGGTCGCGTCCAGCGTCCAGGTCTGCTCTTTGGCCGGCGTGCCAGTGATGCCGGTCTTGGTCCCGTTCAGCACGCCGCGCTGCATGTCGGTCAGGCGGTTGAGCGGGTCCATCGCGTAGAACTCGTCGAGGCCGCCGGTGACGATCGGCGTACCGACGACATTGGCCTTCCAGAGGCGGTTGGAATTTTGATCGTAGCCGTACTGGTAGCGGTCCAGGTCGGTGCTCGTCGCGTAGTTCTGCCAGCGCTGATCGATGATGCGGTTGAATTGATCGAGGCCGGAGAAGACGCCGGTTGAGCCGCCCCAGAGGTCGAGCCAGACCTGCGGCTGGGTGTAATTGATGCGGACCGCCGTGCTCAGCCCGAGGTAGGTGTAGGACGCCAGCGTGCCGCTGCTGTCCTGGATCGCGTTAACGCGGTTCAGCCGGTCGTCCATTCCGCCGGTTGCGCCGAAGCTATAGCCGATCGTGCGGCCATTCGGGTAGGTGACTGCGTTGAGCCGGACTTCGTTCGAGCTTCCGTTGCCAGAGTCGTAGCCATACTGAACGCCAAGCGAGCCGGGGGTGATCGCGCCGGCGTGTTCCTGCTGCTCGGTCGCAAGCTGGGCGAACGCGTTGAAGGCGAGGGCGCACTGGTTCAGCACCGTGCCAGCGCCGGGGGTGGCACTGTCGGCGCTGGTGATGAGGTTCACCATGCCGCGCACTTCATAACCCCGGCTGATGCGCAGGGCCGCGTTGTCGGTGCTGGCTCCGACGGTGGTCACGCAGTCGTCGGTCTGCCGGCCCAGCTTGTCGTAAAGAAGCGTCCGCACCTTGCCGCGCTGGTCGGCGATGTTCGCCTGCTGGCCGAGGCGGTTATAGGTGTAGCTGACGACATCCGACCCGCTGACCGAGTCGGGATAGGCGACGGAGGCGAGCAAGTCGTTGCGGGCGACGCCGGAGGTGCTCAGCGTGGTGCCGTAGGCCCAGGTGGTGGTCTGGTTCCCAGTGACGGCGTTCACCGCGGTCATCGTCGAGTTTAGGTTGTCCAGCGTGTAGGTGTAGTTGGTGGTCCGGGCGACGGCGGTGCCGAACGCCTCAATGGTTTGAGTCGTGCGATTGGCGTTGTCGTAAAGCGTCTGGTTGACGAACCCCATCGGATCCGTCACCTGGTACGGCCGATTGGCGGCATCGAACGCCGTCAGGGTGACAAGAACGGTATTGCTCGAAGCCGGCGGCGTGCTGGGCCGCGTGAAGCTGGCGATCGCGCCGTAGTTGGCGAAGACGAAGGCACGGTCGATGCCGTCGAACCAGTTGGCGGTGTAGGAAACGCGGGCCTTGGGCTGGGCGCCGTACGAGAGCGCGCCGGTGCTGCCCGTTCCGGTGGACGGGGTATCGTTGAGCCGTTGGCTCATCGCCGCGCTGACGAGGTTCCCCGCTACATCATAAGTATTATCCACCTGCTCGAGGATGATGTCGTTGGCGACGGTGCCGGCCTGGGCGTAGCTGGCACCCGCGGTGTTGTAGCCGCGGTAGCTGGAGAGGATCCAGTTGACGCCGTTG
>JBBSDP010000026.1:0-64197 GCA_038240605.1 Tepidisphaerales bacterium
GCCAGGGCGATCCTGGTGCTGGAGGATGACGCCCTCTTCAAGCCGGACTTTGCCGAAGTCATTACGCGATTCCTGAACGCCGTACCGCCCGACTGGGAGGGCCTTATGCTCGGCGGCCAGGTCTTCGAATCCCGGCCCGTGAAGCCGGGAATCGTTCAGTGCCTGAACTGCCAGCGGACGCATGCGTATGCGGTGCGCGGACGGTATTTGCATGAGCTGTATCAGCATTGGATCTCGACCGTGGGCCATTGCGACCATCGCATGGGTGAAATCCAGCACCGCTATCGCATTTACGCTCCCGATCCTTTCGTCGTCGGCCAGGGAATCAGTCAGAGCGACATCAGCGGCGGCCTCAATCCGACCAAGTTCTGGGTCCCGCCCAGGCCGGACGCGCCGGTCGTCGTGCTGGATGCGCCAAGATCGTTGCTGCCCGAACTCCGGGACAGCGGTTTTCACATGGGCCTCAACCGCAACCTCGACAACGATATCGACGCGGGACTCTGGCAGCTCTTCTTGCGCCCGGAAGAGGAATGGATTTGGGGACTGCGGGATTGGATCGACATGATCCAGTGGGAAGTCGCCAGCATGGAAGATGCGATCTGCACGCTCTGGCATCCGAAGGTCTCACTGGATTTGGTTCGAGCGGCAATTCGGGGCCCGGTGCTCGGAATATCGGGCTCGACCGCCGAAGAAGCTGTCCGGGGATGGAAGCAGGCCTTGTTAACTCAAGAGCGCTTTTGCCGACCGGATAATATCGTGCTGCTCCGTACATCGAGACAAGTCGTGGAACGACTTCGCCAAAGTGGCTTTCACACCGGCTATTGGAGGGACGCCGATAGCGATGTCGATAATGGGTTGATTCAAGCCATGAACGAGCCTGGCCCTGGTCGCCAAATTTCTCGATTGAGAGAGTGGTTCGCCCTTCTGGACCGAGAGGCGGAAAACATGAGCGGAGTCGTCACGGTCTGGCATCCACACGCAACTAAAGGCTTGCTTCAGACTGCCACGGGTTTACCGATCATCGAGATCGAAGCCGTGGATGTCCGCACCGCCTTATCGCAATGGAGGGCCGCCGTTCGCGCTATGGGAACAGACCGGCCTACCGTGCCTACGACATAGATAGAGTACACTCTAGGCAACTACGGGAATGCCGCGGAAGATTGAAGATTTTGCTGCTGCTCGTCGGCGTGATCCTCTCCCTCCCGCTCGTGCCGGGGCCGGGGATCGTCATCCTGCTGATCGGTTTGATGCTGACGAGTTTTCCCGGAAAGCGAAAGCTCGAGCGCAAGGCCTTCTCGCGCCCATGGGTGCTTGGTCCGATCAACCGATTTCGCAAAATATTCGGCAAGCCGCCGATCGCTGCGCTAGGACAGGCCTGAGCGCGATCGTCCGCACCGCGAACTATTTACGAGTTTCGCGCCGGCAGCAGGACCGATTTCACGCGGAGGATGTTCGGCCGGGCGCGCAATCGGTTGAGCAATGCCGCCGGCGGCTCGCTGTCGGTCTTGATCACCATCAGCGCGGTCGCGGGGCCGCCGCTGGCGGGAGCGGTGGCACGGCTGATCACCATGTCGGCGATGTTGACCTGCGCATCGCCAAAGCTGCTTCCCACCGTGCCGATCACGCCCGGCTGGTCCTGGTTCACCAGCAGGATCATGTGGCCCTCGGGGACCATGTCCATCGCGTAGTCGTCGATGCGCAGCACGCGCGGCAGGCCGTCGGCGTAGACGGTGCCCAGCACGCGGTGCGTCTCGCCGTCCACACCTTCGGCGCGGACGCCGACGATGTCTCCCACCAGCCCGGCGGGCGGGGCGGGCTCGTTGATCTGCACCAGCTCGATCCCCCGGCCGCGGGCCAGGTGCTCGACGTTGATCACGTTGACCGGCGTATCGAGGTGCGGCTTGAGCAGCTCGACCGTCGACAACCGCAGCAGCGTGTTCATCAGCTTCTGCGCGCGGGGACCGCTGGCGCGGAGCGTCACGGTCTTGTATCCGCCGTCGCACAGGCCCGCGAGCAACGCGCCCATCCGGCTGGCGAGCTTGGCGAAGGGGGCTTCATCGGGCGGCAAGTCCAGCTTGATCCCGCCCGCGTTCACGGCGCCGCGGATCTCGCCATTGTTCAGGTAGGCGACGATCGCACGGCAGGCATCGACGCTCACCGCGGTCTGGGCTTCATCCGTGCTGGCGCCCAGGTGCGGGGTCAGCACCACGTTCTCCAGCGCCAACAGCGGATGGTCCTTGGCCGGCGGCTCCTTCTGGAAGACGTCGATCGCGGCGCCGGCGATCTTCTTTTCCTTCAGTGCGTCAGCCAGGGCCATCTCATCGACCACTTCGCCGCGGGCGTCGTTCACCACCAGCAGGTTGGGGCGGCACTTGCCGAAGAGTCGCTCGCGGTTGAGCAGGTGTTTGGTCTGTTCGCCGCCCGGCACGTGGAACGTGATCACGTCGATCTGGCCGAGGAACTCATCAAAATCACGGATGAGCTTCACTTTGCCGTCCAGAGCGGTCGGCGCGCTGAAGAACGGATCGAATCCGACGACGGTCATCTCCATCGCGATCGCGCGGGTGGCAACGGTGCGGCCGATACGGCCCAGGCCCACTACGCCCAGCGTCTTGCCCGCCAGTTGCGTCCCCTGAAATTGCGTCTTCTTCCACTTGTCGGGGGCGGATTTCACATGGGCATGCGCCTGGGGAATCTTGCGGGCGAGGCTCATCATCAGCGCGAGCGCGTGCTCCGCGGTGGAAAGCGTGGAGGCCTCTGCCGTATTGAGGACGAGGATTCCCTTGGCGGTGGCGGCGTCGAGGTCGATGTTGTCCACACCGACGCCGGCCCGCGCAATGGCCTTCAGCTTGCCGGGGTTGGCCAGCACCCTGGCGGTGACCTTGGCGCCGGAGCGAACGATCAAGGCGTCGTAGGCCCCGACGGTTGCGGCGAGTTCGTCTTCCTTCAGGCCGATCTTCTCGTCATAGGCCGAGCCGGAGCTCTTGAGGAAATCGAGTCCCTCTTTTGCCAACTGATCCGCAACCAGAATCTGCAAGGCCATGGCGATTGTCCCTTCGTCGGAAAAGGTCGGGATGGTAAGTCCCTCCCCCGCGCTTGTCTACCAGAAACACGGGTCGGGAAGGGGTGATTGGTGAGCGAGAACGGCACCTTTTGCGCTAATTTGCCCCACGATCCATTGGTAATGGTCGATGTGTGGTTCGTCTGAACCCGTACCGACCAACGTGGTATAAGATTGGGTGTCCCTGAAGGACCAGGGACCGTACGCGCTGGTCGTGCCAGTTTGAGGAAAGATTCAATGCGTCAATCCTGTCGATGGCTCTCGGGCGTGTTAGTTACGTGGATGGTTGGCTTTGCCGCACTGCCGGCTCAGGCGAAGCCGCACGATGCGCGAATTCCCCTTCACGAGGGAAAGCTGCACGTCGCCGACCTGACCGCCGCCGCCTGCCGCGAAATCCACCTTCCCGCCTGGCAATTGGATGCCGGCGAGATCAACCTGAACGGGTGGCGCGGCTCCCTGTTCGTCGAGGCCGTGAACGCCTCGCTCGGCGATGGCTGCAGCATCACGCTCTCGGACGATGCGCTGCTCCTTCACATCGATCCGGAAAAGCTTCCGAGAACGCTCGACGAAAATAAGCATGCCCTCCGCACCTTTGTCGAGAAGGAAACGCCGGCGGCCACCGCCGCTCATGCGAGGCGCTGGGGGCTGTTCCTGCCGGTGAAGGTGGACGCCTCACGGCCGATCGTCATCCTCACCCATGGGCTTAACTGCGGCAGGGGAACGCTCCAGTCGCTGGGCGAGCTCCTGGAACAGAACGGTTTTCAGGTCGGGTACTTCTGCTACCCCAACGATCAGGCCCTCAGCGACAGCACCCAGTTCCTGGCTGAGAAGATGGCGGCCCTTCGAGAGGCATTCCCCGGCGTGCGCGTCAACTTCGTCGCCCACAGCATGGGCGGCCTGGTCGCTCGATCGTACATCGAAGGCAGCTCCTACGGCGGGGAGGTCGATCACCTGATCCTCGTCGCGACGCCCAACGCCGGTTCCAAGTGGACGAAGTATCACCTGCTGCTCAAAGCTCAGACCGACATCGAGCAATGGCGCCAAGACCCGGACTGGCACGCATCGTGGATCATCACCGAAGGTTTCGGCGAGGCCGCGCGTGACCTGCGGCCGAGATCAACGTTCCTGAAACAGCTCAATGCCGGGGAGCGCCGGCCGGGCGTGAAGTACACGATCATCGCCGGCGCGCATCATCCCGTGGCGCGCATCGGCGCCAAGTGGACGCAGGCGCTGGCCAACGCCTTCCCGGAACGAACGCACAACTGGTGGGTGCTCGGCCCCGCCCAGCGCGGCCTGAGCCGCGAGGCCGATCAGCTCCGCAACGAGGCGGGCAGCAGCGACGGCCCCGTCGCCGTCGCCAGCACGCGCCTGCCCGGCGTGGACGACTTCGTCCTCCTCCCCGCCGACCACGCCTCCCTCTTCTGCTGCGTGGACGGCGCGAAGCCGGCAGCGCTGGGGACGATCATCGATCGACTGGGCCGTTGAATAGCACTCGTCTCTGCATACGGGAGATGGATTGCCGACGTACAAGCAGCCGGTGCGGCCTTGAGCTTCGTCCAAGGAATGCTCCCCTTACGCTTCATTTCAACGAGCGCCGCGCGAGCGGCCTTGGCGTCCCGCCGGTCCTCCAGCATGCGCAGGATTGCCAAGTCTTCCATTGAGACGACTGCGGCGATTTCCTTGCCGCCGCGATAGATCACGACTCGTTCCCCGGAATGAAACGCGCGATTGACGATCTCCGGGAACGATTGACGCGCGCGAGCAATGGTCACGCCGGGCATGGTTGGCACTCCGATTCAAAACTTCACTCAGCTTTTATGGCTTCCGTTGTCTCTCGTTCCAACCACCACAGCAAGATCGGGCGAAGCACCAGCAGGGCGGAGAGGTAGATGCACGCGGTGCCGAGCGCCATGACCAGGCCGAGGCTGCGCAGGCCGACGTGATTGGCCAACGCCCAGAAGAAGCCGAAGCTGCTCGACGTCACGTACGCGCAGAGGAGTAGTGCGCGGTCGCTCACGTCCCAGCGCCGCCAGGCGCGGCGCGGGTCCCGGCGGGCTTCGCGGAAGCGGTGCACGAGGAACACGCCGTACTCGTGGCCGGCGCCGATCAGGATCGGCAGGCCGAAGAAGTTCGCGAAGTTCCAGGAGACGTGCATCGCTCCCATCAGGGCAACGAGCATCGGCAATCCCATCGCCAGCACGCTCACCGCCAGCAGCGTCTGTCCGACCCGGCGGAGGTCGAGCATTACGAGGAACAGGATCAGTGCCAGAGCATAGGAGGTCGCCTTGTAGAAGGCGTGCTCGATCGAGGCCGTGGAGTGATAGATATCGGAGGCGATCCCGGTCACGTCGGGCGCGCCGGGCACCTGCTTCACCCTTCCCTCGACCTGCTTCACGAATCGCTTCAGCGCGCTCTGGTCCCAGAGGTCTTCTTTAGGATTGATGTAGAGGGCGTAGTTGCCGTCGCCACTTACAAAGTGGGAGCGAAGCTCGTCGGGGAGTTTGGCAATATCGGGCGGCGGGGGATCGAACTGCGAGATGATCCCGCGCAGCTCTTCGAGGAACACTTCCTGCCAGCGGCTCAGCCGTTCGACGATCGCCCGCCGTGCATCGTCCGATGAGGCCGCGTCGAGTCGAGCGGCGAACGAGCGCAGCGATCGGGCCGCGGTCGCGCCCGCCGCGCCGGCGGCGGCGAGGCGGTCGGCCACGGCTCGCGCCTTGAGCGCGATCGCGGGCAGATCGTCGGCCTTGACGGCGCGCGGCGGCGCCCAGGCGATTTTCGGCAGGGCGTTCACGGGATCGTGGAGGAACTGGTAGTTGTCGCAGGCGTTGAGGATGCTGTCGGTCGAGGCGACGACGGGCAGGTCCTTGACCCGATCGCGAACCGTTCGAAGCACCGACAGGTCACGCGACAGCAACGCCGCCGACCACGTCTGAAGCTTGTGCACGAGCTTCACCGACTCCGCTTTCTGCGACTGTAAGTTGAGCAGGCCGGGATCAAAATGCGTCCGCGGCGCGAACCACGCGACGCCGGCAGCCAGCAGCGAAAGCCAGATCGCCGGGCCGATCAACCAGCGCGCCCCCAGCCGGGGCTGTACCGACTCCGCGCTGACGCGCTCGGTGGTGCGCGGTCCCGCGGCAGGCGGCGTGAGCTTGCCGGGGAAGAGCGTCAGCATCGCGGGCAGCACCGTGTATCCGGCCAGCAGGCACAGGAGCAGTCCGCCCCCGGCGATGATCCCGAGCTCGGCTGCGCCGCGGAAATCCGTCAGGGCCGAGACGAGGAACGCGCCCGCCGCGCCCAGGCAGGCGGTGTTGATCGGGGGGCCGACGTGGCGGAAGACCGCGGCCCAGATCACCTCCGGCCGCGCGTGCAGCAACCGCTCTTCGCGGTAGCGTGTGAGAATCTGCACCAGGTAGTCCATGCCGATGCCGATCAGCGCGATCAGGAAGACGATCGAGAGGAGGTTCAGCTCGCCGATCGTCACCGTCGCCCAGCCGAAGGTCCATCCGATGCCAACGCCGAGCGACAGCTCCGCGGCCAATGCCAGCCAGATCGATCGCAGCATCACCACCAGTCCCAGGAAGACCGCGATGCCGGCACACACTTCCGCCTTCTTCGAGTCGCGGTCGGTCTGCTCCATCTCGTCGGCATCGAGGGCGGGCCGTCCCGTCGCGCCGACTTTGAATTCCGGAAAATCCTTCGCCGCCTCGCGCGCCGCGCGACGGATTGCGCTTACCGTCTCGCTCACCGCTGTCAGCCGCGAAAAATCATCGCGCGGATAAACGCGCACCAGCAGCAGGTACCGGGCCGGGTCGTTCGGGTCGGCGTTGGGCTCGTAGTAATAGCCCAGGTCGCGCGGCGTCGCATCGACCCTCTTCAAGTCGGGCACGCCGTCACCGACGCGCGGCGGCGCATCCGGATGTTGCACGGCGTCGTCCCAGCTTTGCGCGAGGAGGCTGACGAATCCCGCGAGCTCCGAGTCGGGTGAGCGCAAGCGCAGCCCTCCGAGGAATCGTTCGATGGGCGTGTTGCCCAGCGCCGCGGTGATCGGCGTCGGCCGCTCGCCCCACAATCGCGCGAGGGGGACCGATGAACGGACCTGCTCCAGCGATTTTTTCAGCTCGTCGGGATCCTGGAAGAGAATGGCCTGCGCGCCCAGTTTGTCGAGGGGTATGCGAGCATCGCTGCGCTTAACGTATTTCGGGATCGTCGCCAGCCGTGCGGCGATCGCGTCGGCGACGCCGGTCCATCGGGTGACGGGGATCTGCGCACTGGCGTCGCGCGGGAGGACGATGAGGTAGAGCGCCTGGTTCTCCGGGAACTTCTCGTCGAACTCGAGCCAGTCGCGGAAGAATTTGACGTTGGACGAAAAGAGGCGGTTCTGATCGGTCGAGATGCTCAGGCGGAAGTAGGCGAGCCCGCAGCAGAAGACGAGGGCGGTCGCGGCAAGCAACAGCGTCCGGCGCGGGTAGACGACCGCGCCGAGGACCGCCTTGAGCAGGCAGCGTTTGCACGCGCGCGAGATTCGATGACGCGCGGCCCGGCGTCGGGGTCTTCGGGGTGGCGGCCCTCCGTGATGTGGCTCCATTCCCTCACCGCTCACGCCATAACCGTCCGCTTGGCCAGACCCATCACGGTGTTCCAGGCTGTGCCCGGGACGCGCTGGGTTTCGGCCAACACGTCCTCCATCGCGGTCAGGAACCAGTCCAAGTCTTTGCGCCCGATCGTGATCGGCGGCAGGAACTTGATCACCTCGGTGTGATACCCCGCCACCTGCGTCAGGATGTGGTGCTTGTCCAGCAGCGGGATCACGATCATCTGCCCGAAGACGCTGAAGTTCAGCTTGTGCAGCATATCCCAGGCCATCTTCAACTTAAACGATGCCGATGGGCGGGCGAAGTCGATGCCGAACATCAACCCCTTGCCGCGCACTTCCGAAACAAACGGGCAATCAGCGGCGATCTCGCGCAGCCGTCCCATGGCGTAATCGCCCATCGCTTCTGCGTTCTCGACCAGCTTGTCTTCCTCGATCACATGCAGCGTCGCAAGGGCCGCGGCCATTGCCATGTCGTTCTGGCCAAAGGTGTTGGAGTGAACGACGCAGCGCTCCATCGAGTTGAAGACCGAGTCCATGATGCGCGGTCGCGTGACGACCGCGCCGACCGGCACGTACCCGCCGGACAGTGCTTTGGAAGTACAGACGATGTCCGGCTCGACGTTTGGCCAGTGCTGGTAGCAGAACCACTTGCCGGTTCGCCCCAGGCCCGACTGCACTTCGTCGAGGATCAGCAGCGTTCCGTACTGGCGGCAGAGGCGCTGCGCTTCGTCCAAATACCCGTCGGCGACGACCTCGCAGGTCTTACCCTGCACCGGCTCAAGGATGAACGCCGCCGCCTGCTTGCCCGACAGCGCCTGCTCCAGGGCGGCCAGGTCATTGAAGGGAATTCGAGTGGTGCCCGGCATGAGGGTGCCGAAGCGTTCGCGGAAAAAGTCCGCGCCGTTCAGCGCCAGTGAGCCGGTGCTGAGGCCATGAAAGGCGTGATCGCAATAGACGATGTCCTGTCGCTCGGTGTTGCAGCGTGCAAACTTGATGGCGGTCTCGACCGTTTCCGTGCCGCTGTTGGTGAAGAAGACGCGCGAGAGATCGCCGCCGGTATGGCTGGTCAGCTTTTCGGCCACGAGGCCGCTGAGCAAGCTACAGTCCATACGGACGAGGTTCGGATTGTCCTGCGCGAGGAGCTGCTGAAGGATCGCCCGCACCTTGGGATGGTTACGGCCCAGGGCGAAGACACCCCAGCCGGTGAGGAAGTCGAGGTACTTGTTGCCGTCGGCGTCCCAGAGATGGCACCCTTCGCCGCGAACGTAGCCGCGGTCGAACCCGATCGCCCGCAACATCTTCACGAAGGCGGGGTTCACGTGTTCAGCGTGAAGGTCGTATTCACGTCCGCGGTGCTGTTCCAGCCACGCGATGAAATCTTCATGCATCCCGGAGTGCCTCATTCTGGTTCCGACGGATCGCGGACGAGGGACGGCCAATCGGTGCGAACCGTCGCGCCTCGCCACAGCGGATCATCGGCCACCAGCCATGAAATGGCACGATTATAGTGTCAGAGCCTCGGCTTGTCCGCATCGGCAGCGGGTGGTAACGTTTCGCGCGACCGGCGCCTCGCCAAGGATAACCTGTGGTCCGAGGGGTGAGCGTATGTTACCTTGGACTCGCGAAACTCGCCTGAAAGTCCGATAAAAGACTCCAACTGACGTCTCCGGCGCTGCCCTTGAATTTCGAGTATGATCCGAGCGCCAACCTTTGTAAGCGGCTCGCTGCGATCGGCTTGAAGGGCACCGTCGGGAAAAAGGATTTCGTGCACGCAACGTCTTCGCCTGCCAAGAGTTCCGTACCTCGAGCCACGGTATATCGAACGGTCGGCCCCCGGCCCGCCGCCCCATCCCCCATGCGGACGATCGAACGCTCCGTCCCCTGGGAAGACGCCACCGAGTGCGATTCCCCCCAGACCATGGCCTACGTGCCGATGCCGCCTGCCATTGATGTTCCGATACCGCCGCGCGCTCACCCAACAGCGGAGCTTGTCGATGAACCGCCGCTGCCTCTGACGATTCCGCCCATGGTGGTGCCGGGGGCGTCGCCGGTCACGCCTCGCTTGCCCGAGCAACCTCTGGAGCGGGCGATAGACCGGGCGTATCGGGCATTGTCTGGCAAACAGGACCCCACCGGGTTCTGGTGCGGCGAGCTTCAGGGCGACAGCATCCTCGAATCCGAATACCTCCTGCTCCGCTGGATCCTCGGACAGGAATCCGACCCGGACCTTCCACTGATCGCCAACTACCTCCGCGGACTTCAGCAGCCGGACGGCGGATGGAACCTCTACCCCGGCGGCCCGCCCGACATTTCGGGTACCGTCAAAGGGTATTTCGCGCTGAAGTTAATGGGCGACGACCCCGCCGCTCCGCATATGCGCCGCGCGCGGGAATTGATCCGATCACTGGGCGGCGCTGAGACGTGCAACAGCTTCACGAAATTCTATTTCGCCGCCCTGGGGCAAATTAGCTACGACGCCTGCCCGACCATTCCTCCGGAAATCGTCCTGCTCCCCAAGTGGTTCTACTTCAACCTGTACCACGTTTCGGCCTGGACGCGGACGATGATCCTGCCGCTGGCGCTGGTCACGACGCTGCGCCCGGTTCGGCACCTGCCGGACCACCTTGGAATTTCGGAACTCTATCTCGATCAGGCCGCCGCCAACCGCCTTGGCGAGCCACTCAAGGGCCTGCCGCGCGACTGGCGCGAGTTGTTCCTCGGCGTCGATCAGCTTTTGAAAAGTTACGAGCAATGCCCGATCCAGCGTCTCCGCGAAAAGGCGATTCGCAAGAGCGAGCAATGGCTGCTGAAACACCTGGATGATTCCGAAGGCCTGGGCGCGATCTTCCCGCCAATGGTCTACATCCTGATCGTCTTCCGCGCGATGGGATATGCCGACAATCACCCGCGCGTCGTTGCCGCCAACCGCCACCTGCGCGACTTCTACGTTCGCGAAGGCAACACGATCCGACTTCAGCCGTGCGTGTCGCCCGTATGGGACACGGGCATCGCGCTGCACGCGCTGGCGGCAACGGAAATCTCCAGCGCGTCCGGCCCGGCCCGGCGTGCGACCGACTGGCTGCTCTCCAAGGAATGCCGCGTCGCGTCGGACTGGCGTCGCAATTGCCCGGGGGCCGAAGTGGGCGGCTGGTTCTTCGAATTCCAGAATCCGCACTACCCAGACGTCGACGACACCGCGATGGTCGCCATGGCGCTGCACGAGGCGGGCGGCGAGCGCGCGGCGCAGGCCGTGCGACGCGGCGTGAAGTGGCTGCTGGCCATGCAGAATGATGACGGCGGCTGGGCCGCCTTCGACCGCACGAAGGACCGACCGATCCTCGAGAAGATTCCCTTCGCGGACCACAACGCGATGCAGGACCCCAGTTGCCCCGACATCACCGGGCGCGTGCTGGAGTGCCTCGGACATTATGGATTGACGCCCACCGACTCGCCCGTCCGCCGGGCGATCGCGTTCTTGAACAAGACGCAGGACGCATGTGGCGGGTGGTGGGGGCGTTGGGGCGTGAACTTCGTTTACGGCTCGTGGCAGGTGCTCGTCGGGTTGCGCTCGGTCCGCGAAGACATGAACAGCGTCTATATCCAGCGTGCCGCCGCCTGGCTCCGTTCCTGCCAGAAGCCCGATGGAAGCTGGGGCGAAACCTGCGGCAGTTACGATGATCCCTCCCTCAAGGGCCAGGGCGAAAGCACGCCTTCGCAAACCGCATGGGGCGCGATGGGGCTAATGGCCGTTGCCGTCACCGGCTCCGCCCCCGAACCCGCGGTCGAACGGGCGATCGGCTGGCTCATCAAACATCAGGGTGAAGACGGCAATTGGGAAGAGACGCAACACACGGGAACTGGTTTCCCGCGTGTCTTCTATCTGAAGTACCACTTGTACCGGCTCTATTTCCCGCTCATGGCGCTGGGGCGTTATCGCCGCCTGCGCGACCGCGTCGCGCCCTGACACGCCGCTGATGCGCGCGACCCTCACAGGAACGTTCTCTTGACCTTCGTTGCTTCCATCCCTCCCGTGCTGACGCCCCATGGCACCGTTCGTCTCGCCACGCGCGCCGAAATCGAAGATTGTCCCGCCTGGAAAAACGCCTTCCCGCGATCGCGAAAGGATCACCGCTATTTTCAGATCGTCGAAGACACGATCGACCAGGGATTTCAATATCGCTACCTGGTGCTCGAGGATCCGCGGGGCGAAGTGAAGGCGATCCAGCCGATTTTTCTCGTCGATCAGGACCTGGTTGCGGCGGCGGGGAAGCGGGTCCGCGCGATCGTCGAGACAGTACGCCGGGCCGTGCCGCGCTTCCTGAAGCTGCGGACGATGATGGTCGGCTGCGCCGCCGGCGAAGGGCACCTGGGCCACATCGCGGCCGAGCACGCCGTTTGGACCGGCAAATGTCTGCACGCCGCGCTGCACCGCTTCGCCCGGCAGACCCGCTCGTCGCTGATCGTCCTCAAGGAATTCCCTGGGGAATATCGAGCCGCGCTGCACCAGTTCGCCATCAACGGCTACGCCCGCGTCCCCAGCCTGCCGATGGTCCAGCTCAACATCGCCTACGCCAGCTTCGACGAATACATGACCAAGGTCCTTAGCAAGGCCACTCGCAAGGACCTGCGCCGCAAGTTCAAGGCGACGGCTGGGGCCGACCCAATCGAAATGACGGTAGTGCATGACATCACGCCGTTCGTCGATGAAGTGCATCCGCTCTACCTTCAGGTGTACGAGCGATCGTCGCTGCACTTTGAAAAGCTGACGCGTGAATTCCTCTGCCGCCTCGGCCGGGAAATGCCCGACAAGACGCGGTTTTTCATCTGGCGTCAGAACGGGCGGGCAATCGCGTTCAGCCTCGTCATGCTCCAGGGCGATACGCTGTACGATGAATACGTCGGCATGGATTATTCCGTCGCCCTCGACCTGCACCTCTACCACTACACGCTGCGCGACCTTATCCAATGGGGCATCGAACACGGCTTCCGCACCTATTGCAGCACCGCGCTCAATTACGATTCCAAGCTTCACCTGCGCTGCGAGCTGTCGCCGCTGGACCTGTACGTGCGGCACACCTCACCAATTGCCAACGTCGTGTTGAAGCGCGTTTTGCCCTGGCTGGAGCCGACGCGCAACGACAAGACGCTGCGGCGCTTTCCCAACTACGAAATGCTCTGGGGCGAGCGATGACCGCGGACGCCTCGCCGCCCCTCCGCGACGCGCACGATCGTGCGGCTGACGCCGCGCCGACGCCGCCGGCAACGCCCCTCCGCTGGTTTCTCGATCCTTACGTGCAGATCGTCATCGGCGCCCTGCTCGTCACGGCGTCAGAGCTGTTGATGAAGAAGGGTGCGGACGCGGTCGAGCATGCCGCGGGCAACGTCGGCATTTTCGGCGTCGCCGCGTTGGCGTCGGGTTGGACGTGGTTGGGGATCATCTCGTACGTGCTGAGCTTCGTGAGCTGGGTTCACGTGTTGCGATTCCTCCCTCTCGGAATTGCGTACGCGCTGATCAACGTCGTTCACGTGTTGATCCCGATCGGGTCGTGGGTTTTCCTCGGCGAGCAGATCTCCGCACGCCGGTGGATTGGAATTTCCATTGTCGTGCTGGGACTCTATCTGGTCGCGCGGCCACTGGCCCGGCTCGAGGAAAACCTGTGAAGTCAAAGGTATTGCTCATTACGATCGCGGTGATCTGCCAGGCGCTGATCGTCGTCGGCCAGCTCCTGCTCAAGAAATCCATCGGCGCCGCCCAGGGCGGCCACTCCGCAGCCGATGGCTCCGCCGCGCCGGTGCCATGGCGGAACGTCGTCCTCAAGTTTCTGCTGGCGATCGCCTGCCTGGCCGTCTGGTTCTTCCTCTGGCTCGGGCTGATGAGCCAATTGGATTTGAGCAAGCTCTTTCCCTTCGAAGGTTTGAATCCCGCCCTGCTGGCGATCGCCGCCGCCCTGGTCTTGAAGGAACGAATGCCCCTCGCCGTCTGGATCGGCATGGCGTTGGTATGCGTGGGAATCGCGGTCGTTGCGGGGAGTTGAGGGGGGGAAACTGAAACCTTTGCTGACGAGTGCGACCGTCCATTACTTCAGCCGGCGGCAGCTGATTTTCTTAGCGATAGACGCGCCTTCGATTTGAGCAGCGAGAGGACGTCCCCAACGAAAACGAAACTGTCCAGCTCCAGTCGTTCATCCTCGCTTAAGCTTCCGTCGTTGGACTTTCGTGCAAGTTCGGCCATACGTGCGTGATCGGCTTCAGAATAGGCAAGTTGCAGGATGCCCTGTGCAGCCTCAGGCGTGAGAGATGGATTGGAAACGTCGATGACACGATTAAAGACGTCAGCAGCGGTCACGGTCGCCATGATGTCATCCTAACTCGCTTTGACGAGGACTCCAACACGCAGGAACTGACGAAACGGCATTGTTCACACGCTGGCGCCAATTCGCGGCCCGCCCTCACGCCTCGCTCTTCGCCGGCGCGCTCTTCACCAGCGGCTCATCCGCGAGATCCGGATCCAGAAATCCGAACGCATGCGGCGGGCGGATCACGCGAACGCCGGCGCGACGCTGGTCGTCGGCGATCTGTTCGTGCAGTGACTTCATGCGCGTCCAGTGCACGCGGGGGCGGTAGTGGTGTTCGGCGTGGTAGCCGTTGTTGAACCAAACCCAGTTGTAAAGGCGGTGATACGTGCTGACGCCCCAGGCGATGGGGACTTCGGAATTGCCGCCGAAATGCTCGAAGTAGCCGTTGAGGTAGCTGAGGCAGTGGCCCAGGAACCAGAAGGGGAGGAAGTAAATCGCGAAGCGCCAGTTCAGCGCGAAGAGCCCCAGCATGATCGCGCCGCTGAGGCACATCTCAAACACACCCCAGCGCGCTTCGACCGGGTTCTGCCGCTTGATCTCCCGATAAGCCGTTATCGGCTCTTCCCGGGAAAAGCTGCCGAACGTGTACTTCCAGACGTTTTCGGCGTGCCCGTCGTGCCCGTGGCGGTAAATCGAGAGCCAGTCGATCGTCGTACCCTTTTCATCCGGGCGGTCAGCGTTGCCCATGTGATGCCGGCGGTGAACGTGATCGTAGATCGTCTGTGAGAAAACGCAGACGATCGATTCCAGCACGCTGAACAGCCGGTTCAACAGCGATGAGTTGAAATAACGGTTGTGAATAAAATTGTGGGAAATCCCGTTGATGTTCCAGGAGATGCTGAAAGAATATGCGATTCCCATCAGGGCCATCAAGGCTGCCTTCGCCCCCAGCGAAAGGTGCAAGCGCGTGAAGGCCAAGGTACATCCCGATCAGGTAGAGAAGGTGCAGGACCCCTAACGTGGCCGGCACCGCGTCCCACCAGGAGTAGCGGAACAAGCCACGGCGTTTGGGAAGGATGGGCGTCGACATAATGAGACGGGCATTCTAGCCGGCAGACGCATGGGCCACGTCCCTGGCTCCGGATGCGTCATCGTCCGAAGCGAGCATCTGGCACACCTTCGGCGCGATCGTGTCAATCAAGCTTATTTCGGCCCGATAACCCGCTCCGCTACAGATTTCTCCAGATTAGTGCCCGCATATTTCGCTTGACTCACCACACGAATCAAAGCTATAAGCAATGTGTTCCCCAATGCTTGAGCGTTGGGAAAACACGTCTGTCCGCGCAGTTCTGAAAAATGGTTTCACACGCCGCGCGCCGCGGCCGAGTGAAAGCGTGAAGTATGCTTGAGATCGCTTCGCCAATCGGCCCTGACATCGTCATGAATACTTCCATCAGACCACCGCGCCCATTGCGAAAACGGCGTGGTTTTACCCTCGTGGAACTTTTGGTGGTGATTGGGATCATCGCCGTGCTGATCTCGATGTTGCTGCCGGCGCTTTCCAAGGCGCGGGTGGCGGCGAAGAAGACGGTTTGCGCCTCGCGCCTCGAGCAGATCCTCGTCGCATGCAGCGCCTACCTGGCGGAGACGGGCCGCTACCCGTTGAACTACGTCAACGATCCGTACAACATGGCCTATCCGCACGACCAGCAGTCGCGCACGCTCAACGAGCTCTCGCAGTACCTGACGCGATTCCCCGACGTCACCGACGCAACGCTCCCGGAAAATCTGCCGCCGGTCCTGGTCTGCCCCTTTGTCGAAGGTTCCGATGACCAGGGTCGCAAGTGGGTCGGCAACGGCAACACCTACTGGTACACCGGCTACGCCTACTACGCCCGCCTCGACGAAAACCCCAACTACACCGACTCAGGCGGCGTGCACTACCAGCGCGGCATCCTCCGCTTCCCCGAACACTCCGCCAACGCACGGGGAACGCGGCGCGGCGTCGTCTGGGGCGATGCCGTCACCTGGTTCGGCTACGTCGGCGGACAGGGGATGTGGTACTACAGCCACACCAAGGGGAGCTACGGCGGCAACTCGAGCTTCGTCTTCTGGCACGACACCAAGGCTGCCTTCGCGGGCGTCCACCTCGGCTACTCCGACGGCAGCGTCGTCTGGGAACAGCCCGACATCGACCCCGCCAACTACGTAAAAAACGTCGCCTACTGGGACGGCGGCCAGTACTACTGGTGGTTCTGATCCTCAGGCACCACTCAGCGCGGGCCAGAGGTGGTCCAGCGCGGCACGGTTGGCCTGTCGCGCGCGAGCCGGATCAACTGTTGCAAGTCGGGGATGATCGAAGATCGCCGCAAATCGCTGGCGCCATCGGGAATACGCAGGCGACGACCAGGCGCCGCACACGTCACCGGCCACAAGTCGGCAGCTTGAGCGCAGACGACGGATCGCCCACGCGACGTCTTCGGCTGTAAATAATCCGTTCTCCCAATTCGTCACCGATTCCTCGCCGCGCAGGCAGTCCATATCCACCGTCACGTAAACCCGATTGCCCGCGATCGAATCCGCGAAACGCTCGAAACGCGTTCGCCAATCCTGGCGGGTCATGCAATCGAATCGGCGTTGCACCGAAGCCGGCTGCCGTTCCGCCCACGCGTGAACCTGCAGCCGGCCGCTCCGCAGGGCGCGATGGTTCGCGAAGAACCGTGAGGGAAAAGACAGCTCGAAGTTCCCGCACCCCCAAACGCTCGCGCGCGATACGCCGGGCAGTGCCAGCGCGCGGTTGATCCATCCACCACATCCCCAGTGCGGCGGGCGGACGTCCCAGTCCGGATGGTTGTCGAAGGAAACCAATGTGAGCGCTGGCTCGGACGACGCGCGGGCATGGCGGCGTACCAACAGGCCGCTCAGGTAATGGAAGTCCCCGGAGCCGTATAGGATGTAAGGTGGCAGATCGGCGGGAAGGGCGCGATCGAAGGCTTCAACTTCCGCGCGCGGGCCGGAATATCTCAGCCGAGGTCCCCAGGAGCTCAGATCGATTCTCGAAAGGCCCGCCGGGATCGCCTCGCCCCATGCCCCGTCGAGGTCCAGGTGAACGGCGGACGGGCTCAATCCAGCTTCTCCGGCTCGATCTGGATGTTTGTTTCCCCCGCCGACTTCTTCTCCTGATACTTCTTCACCCAGGTCTCAAAACTCTTGCCGGCGGCGGTGTCGCGGCCAGAGAACTCGAGGCGGGCAATGTCGCTGTAGGCGACTGCCACCTTTTCATCGCGGTCTTTCGGAAATAGGCGCACCGCGCAATCGGCCAGGGCCGGCCCCTCGCTCCGCCGGTCGAAAACGTACCCTTCGATCGTGCTGCCGTCCTTGCGGGTGATCGTCACGTCGCCGCGGTAGTCGAAGGCTTTCTCGAGTGCAGTGCGGATCTCGGTCTCACCGGCGAGAGGCGGAATCCACCCTTCCAGATTCTCGTGCACCACCCCCGCGGCATGTTCCTCGGGATCAAACGGACGTGCTTTGGTTTCCTGTGTGTCGCTGTGGTGACTCATTGTGTAAAGCTCAGGCCGTCTGTTTTTCGCGCGAGCGGGATCCGCTGCGGTTGGCGTTGTTGACCGTGAGGTTGACCAACGGTAGCGACGGCAATTCGGTTTCTTCGTTCAGGGCCTTGAGAGCGGCGGCGTCTCGATAGGTGCCCCCGAACAGCGTGGCGCGGGCGGCGCGGAAGATGCCGGTCAGGGAGAACGTGTCATTGACGGCGCTGGCCTCGTAGCCGCTGTGGACCATGCAGTTGGCACACTTGGGGTTGCCGCTCTCGGTGCCATATCGTTCCCACGGCGTGGTCGCGATCAGCTCGGCGAACGTGTCGGCGTAACCGTCCTGCAACAGGTAGCAAGGCTTCTGCCAGCCGAAGACGTTGTACGTCGGCATGCCCCACGGCGTGCAGGCATATTTTCGCTGGCCCATCAGGAATTCCAGGAACAGCGGGCTCTGGTTGAAGCGCCATTCCGACTTGCGATTGCTGAGGATCTTGCGGAACAGACGCCGGGTCTTGGCTCGGCCCAGAAAGTGCTGTTGATCGGGCGCCTTGTCGTAGCTGTAGCCGGGCGAGAGCATCATCCCTTCCACGCCCAGCTCCATCATCTCATCGAAGAACGCGCGGACGCTCTTGGGATCGGCCCCATCGAAGAGGGTCGTGTTGGTGGTCACGCGGAAGCCGCGCTTCACCGCCTCGCGGACGCCTTCAACCGCGATGTCGTATCCGCCCTCGCGGCAGACGGAAAAATCGTGGTGCTCGCGCTGCCCGTCCACGTGCACGCTGAACGTGAGGTACTTGCTCGGCTTGAAGAGGTGAATCTTCTCTTTCAGCAGCAACGCATTGGTGCACAGGTAGATGTACTTCTTGCGCTCGACCAGCCCCGCCACAATCTGATCGATCTGCGGGTGCAGGAGCGGCTCACCGCCGGGAATGCTCACCATCGGCGCCCCGCACTCGTCGACGGCCTTGAAGCACTGCTCGGGCGTGAGGTTCTTTTTCAGGACATGCGCGGGGTACTGGATCTTCCCGCATCCGGCACAGGCCAGGTTGCAACGGAAGAGAGGCTCGAGCATCAACACCAGCGGGTATTGCTTGCGGCCCGCCAGTTTCTGGCGAACCACGTAGCTCGCGACGGTCCACATTTGAGAGACGGGTACACCCATTGATCCCTATGTCCTTCCCGGCTGCTTTCTGAATCAATTATCGGTCGTGCAGGCTATAGAAGCTTTGAACATACTCGAAACCCGCGCTGTTACGTTAGCGGGGACCGCCAACATACAATGACCCCTACGCCAGAGCCTGCCGTGTGGTTCTGACACCGATGAACGAGCGCAAGATCATTATCCTCACGGCTTTGGCGATCGAACACCGCTCCCTGTCCGCCTCGCTCCGTCTCCCTGGCAAGCTGGACCCTTCCCGACCCAGCAGCCAAAGCGTCGAGTTGTTAGCCATCGGATTGGGGGCTTGCCGACATCACATATGGCGAGATGCGCTCCTGCGCGCGCAGTCTGCTCCGGGCGCTGTCCTGATCATGGCGGGCCTGGCGGGGGGGCTGGATCCGAGCCTCTGCGTGGGCGATGTCGTCCTGGACGATGAACCCGGGCTCTGCCCCGAACTGCCGGTGCGATACGGTCCGATCCACACGGCGGACGCACTCATCTCTACGCCCCAGCAGAAGGCCGAGCTCTTCGAGCGCACCGCGGCCCTCGCGGTTGATATGGAAACCTCGGTCGTCCGCGCCGCGGCACGCGAAGCTGGCGTGCCGTTGATCGCCATCCGCACGATCAGCGATACGGCGGGTACCGCCGTCAACCCAGATCTGATCTCACTGCTTGATGAAATGGGCCGCCCGCGACCGGCTAAGCTGGCCATGGCGATCGCCCGCCGACCCGCGCTCATGGGGGAACTCGTTCGTCTCGGCCGCGACAGCCGTCTTGCACTCAAGCGGCTGGGAGAGGCCGTCCGGCTGGTCATCCAACGGCTCGGCATCATGATTTGCTGATACACGATCGAAGATCAATGCGGGATTGAGACGTCGCGGTGCGGCCTCAGTCGGCGCAGCCGCTCATCATGACGGGCGATCTGCTTTGACTTGCGCACCACGAGCCGTCGCCAGCCGACGTGGCTCGGCAGGTGCCGCTGCTGGGCATAGCGCTCGATCCATCGCTCGCGCTCGGCATCGGTCACCGGGAACTTGAGCGTGCTGTACCAGAACTGGGCGAGGTCTTTCACGATCCAACGCCCGCGCTGGAACAGGCGCGGAAGCCGGCGGACGCGCGCCGCGTCGATCAGCCGGATATCAAAGCGGTCGCCGACCGGGCGCGCCATGAAGTGACAGAGGTACAGGTCGCGGTGGTGCAGGCCGGCCAGGTGCAGGCGGGCCGCCAGGTCCGCCGTGGGCTGAAGCAGGGGCGCGAACGGCGTGCCGCTCTCGACCAGCTTGTCGGCGGGGCGGTAGCCGGCCAGGTCATCGAAGATGACGAAGCTCCGGCCGTCCTCCGCCCAGCCCCAGCCGATCAGCTCCGCCGTCGGAATCCCCGCGGCAAGCAGCGCCTCGTGCCCCTCGGCCTCGGTCTGCGCGGGCACGACGGCGCGGCGCGATGCGGCGTAGCGTTTGACGTGCCACCGCCCGCTCGTCCCATCCGGACGCGTGAATTCAATCGTGCAGTTCTCCCGGTCAGGCAGTCGCCGCCAGCAGCGAACATCCGGGTGCGTGAAGACCCCCTCCGCATCCATCCCCAGCTCGCGAAACAGCGGCTGGTTCACGGGATCGGTGCGAAGGATAGCCGACGGCGTCGGGGACATACGGCTCACCGGGTGGGACTCGCCTTCTCATTGAGGAACCGGCGGATGCCCGGCTTGAAGATCACCTTCCCGTCGACGACGACCAGCTCCTCATCGAGAAACAGCCCGACCGCCTTGCTGAGCACCCGCGCCTCCAGCTCAAGACCTTTCTGCTTCACGTCATCCAGCGAGTCATCGCCGACGTTGATATGAAACACGTCCTGGAGGATCACCGGTCCCTCGTCGAGCTGCTCCGTCACGAAATGGGCCGTGCACCCGTGCACGCGCACGCCGCTCTCGTACGCCTGCTTGTACGGCGCCGCGCCCGGGAAGTAGGGAAGAAGCGAGGGGTGGATGTTAATGATCCGATGCGGGAAGGCCGTGACGATTCGCTTTGGCAGGATGCGCATGTATCGCGCCAGCACCACCAGGTCGACCGTCTGTTCCCGCAGCGATGCCAGCAGCCAGTCGAAATGCCGCTCGACATCATCGGACGGCATGGCTGCGAACGGGACTCCCGCCTGCTTGCCGAGCGGCTCGAGGTCGGGGTGATTCGACCAGATCCCCGCCAGCTTGCCATGCAGATTTCCGTCGCGAAAATCGGATAGAAGCCGCTGGAGGCAGTGCGGCTCGCGCCCGGCGAGGACGGCCACGCGCTTTTCGCGCCGTTCGCTGTGGAGGTGAACGCGCACCTCCATGTCGATCGTCCGCCCCAGTTCCAGCAGCCCGGTGATCAGCTCCGACAGGTCGCAGGTTAGGTCCTTGAGGTCGACCAGCATGTCCATCAGGAAGAACCCGCGGACCACGTGCTGGGCGATATCTTCGATGTTGACGCCGCGCTGCGCCAGGTACGTGGCAAATTGCGCCACCACGCCCTTCTGGTCCTTCCCCAGCACGCTCACGACCGCCAACACCGGCTGCGCCACGCAAACTCCTTCTACGTCGAGCCCAAAAGTCTACAGCCAACGTTCCCCGGCGACCAATCGGCGAACCGTGAAGCCGGCTAATCTCGCTCGTGTACGGTAAAATGAATAGGTCTCTGTGATTCTGCGCTTCAGCGGGACGATCGAAGCAGAGGTGGGCCTACGAAAATCATCGACGCGTCATGATCGTACCCGAAGCTCCAACGTTTCGGCATCGTCGATCACCCGCACGTCATCACTGCCCACGGGATAAAGACGATCGACCATCGCATCCAACGGCGATCGCGCAACTGCTTTCCCCGCCGGGAATGCGCCGCTGTCATTCAATCGCCGGGCAACGAAGGCCAGCGCAATCTTTGGCTGAAGTCGGAACGCGAATTGCCACGCCTCATCAGATGTTTGACGCTTCAGTCGGAGGTCACTCGTTTGGATTTGCTGTATCGACGCCAGCACCGGCTTGGTGAGTCCGGCCGAGGGGTGTGAAACGTCTGACGCGCGGAGGGTGGAATACCAGCTCCAGCGGTCTTCCTGAATGATTCCGTCACCGCGAATGAAGACCGCGCCCGACATCCGCAATACGGGCGATTGCCGGCTCGTCCACATCACGAACGCGGCCGATGTCGCCACTGTGAGCGAGATCACCAGCGGCACGCGCCAGCGCGACCGCCACAGCGAGGCCGCCAGGAAGAGGATCGCGAAGATAACGCACGCCAGCACGCACTGACGACGGAACTGCGCCGGCCATCCGCGAACCCAGCCGTACGTGGGGAGATAAGCCTCCGGCTCGATCAAACCGGTGGGGCCGCGCGGAGTGTAGCGAACGACCCACAGATTTCCCTCGCGTTTCCAGGGCCACGTTCCAGACGGTCGTCGCTCCGATCGAACGGCGACGGCGGTTCCCGCCGCCAGCAGGGCGCGCAACTGCGACTCATCGATCCGCGCCGCGGCGGCGGCATCGAAGACGACGCCGTCGAGCGCTTCCCAGGCTTCGGTCGGCGTCAGCAGCGCGGCGGCCACGTCCAGCCGGACGGCAATGACGTTCTGCTCCGGGTAGAGCGTCTTCGCCTCTGCCTCGCTCCCGCCCGCGAGGGCGACGAGGCGATCCCCGTCCGCAAGCGGATGCAATGGCAGGTCCAGCGGATGGTTCCCGCTCGAATCAGACCACGCTGTCTCGGCCATTGAGTCGCGCACCGCGAGCCACGGGACCACGGCGTCGGCCCGTCCGCCTTCGGCAATCACCTCGGTGGGAATTGCGCCGCGCGCGCGAAGCGTCAGCGTTGAGCCAGCGACCCCGTTAGCGACAACGTGAACCGGCATGAATCGGCCGGCGCGGAAATGCCCGTCCAGCGGAAACGTGAGCCGCACGTCCCCCGCGTGCGCCGCGGCGGCCAGCAGGCAGCCGATCGCCATCGCCAGCCCATGACAACGCGTCGCCATGGCGGTCATCGTCGAATGCCTCACATCCCCAGCTCGACCGCGAGGCGCAACACTTCCGCCACGCTCCAGGCTTGCGCGAAGCAGCCCACAGGGCGGTGCGGCTCGTCCCCCTCGAAGATCTCGTGGATCTGGCCGATGCAACCCGTCTCCATCTGCTTGAGCAACGGCGTCAGCCACGCCTTCGCCTGCTCAACCGATTCGGGCGATCGCCCATTGACGCGCAAGTACGCCTCGAGAAACGCCCCGATCAGCCACGCCCAGACGGTGCCATTATGATAAGCCCCGTCGCGCTCGAACTGCGTTCCGACATACCGCCCCTTGTAGCGCGGATCGCTCCGCGACAGCGTTCGCAGGCCGGCCGGCGTGAGCAGTTCCCGTCTTACCACCTCCACCACCGCCGCCTGCTGCTCGAGCGAAAGCGGGCTGTTGGGCAGGCTCACGGCGAAGATCTGGTTCGGGCGGATCGAGGCGTCGCGCTTTGAGCCGTCCACGACGTCATACAGCCCGCGGAACGGGCTGACGTAAAACGTCCTCACGAAGCTCTCCGCGACCTTCGCCGCGAATTTGGTTTCGCCCATCAGCACCAGGGCGTGGTACCAAAGCGCATTGATCTCGACGGCCTTTCCCTGCCGCGGCGTGAAGGTGACGCCGCCGCATTTGGCATCCATCCATGTGAGCTGTGTCGTTTCATCCCCTTGCGTGATCAGCCCATCGGACTCGTCCATGCGGATGTGAAAGCGCGTCCCCGTGCGATAGCCGTCCAGAATCGAGCGGCAGGCAGGCGCGAGCTTGCGCTGGTACGTCTCGGCGTCGCCGCTCAGTCGAAGGTACTCGTGACATGCGTGGATGAACCAGAGGCTGGCGTCAACCGTGTTGTAGTGCGGCTCATTGCTGTAATCATCAAAGACGTTGGGGATCATCCCCTCGCTCACGTAATCGGCAAACACCGCCAGCGTCTGCCGCGCCTGCCGGAATCGCCCCGGCACCAGGAGCAGGCCGGGCAGCGAGATCATCGTGTCGCGCCCCCAGTCGGCGAACCACGGGTAGCCCGCCACGACGCTCGTCCCTTCCGTCCCGTCGCGCAGCTTGCGATAGACGAGGAAGTCGGCGGAGGCCCGCGCCAATCGACGCAGGGGAACCGAGTCGGTTTCGCGGATGATCGACGTGCGACCCTTTGCCTTCTGGAGGTTTTCCGGCAGCGCGCACGCTTCGGCGAACGACGACTGCCACCGCGCTATCTCCTCGTCCCACTTTGGCGGCGAGGGGATCGCCTCCATCGAAGCCCAGAGCGTCACCGTCAGCCGGCCGGTCCCTACGACGACGAACCGGCCCGGGGTGAACAGGTCCTCGTTGTCGTCCTGACCGCGCTCCGCCTCGATCGCGTAATAGTGTCCGTACCACCAGTCGGGCGCGGCGGCGAACCGGCCCGTCTCGGCGAGCAGGTGCAGCGAGTTGGCGCCCTCGCTGATGACCGCGCCGCGCTCGGCAGGGTGGACGTGCATGCCGGCGTCGGCGCCGCGGCGCTCCGCGTGGAAGTCGCGCAGACTCACCATCGGCAGCAATGACAGCCGTAGCTTTCGGTCGGGGCGATCCGCCTCGATCGTATATCGCACGCCGCACACGTTTTGCCGCCAGATCAGCTGGAGTTCCTTTACCACCCGCATCTGGTCGATCTCGTAGTCCCAGCGTGCGACGGCGTCGTCGAGCTGAAAGCGGCGCAGATAGCGCTCGCCGTGCGGGTGAATCGACTTGTCGCGGAACTGGTTGACGGAAAACTCCAGCGGATGGCCCGCCTGCCCGTCCAGCTCGAGGATTTCCTGAAGTCGATTCAGGGCCATGATCCGGCCCACGGGTGGGAGCGTCGCCGCGCAAAGCAGTCCGTGATAGCGCCGCGTGTTGCACCCGACCACGCTGGAGGCGGCGAATCCGCCCAGCCCGTTGGTCAGCAGCCATTCCTGTCGCAAGTGCGGCTCCAGTTCGCCGTAAGTCTCAATGGAAAACAGAGGCATGACCCGAGTGTACCGGCGCAGGCGCCGAGGGTCACGGAAGAGTTTGGAGTTTACGGTTCGAGGTTCGATGTTCGATGTTCGACTGCTCGCTGCTCAGCACTCAGCACTACCCCTGGAGCCCTCAGCACTTTCCGCGAGCGGCCGAGCGCCTTTGAGGGAACCAAACCGTCTCACCTCGGGCGACAACAGCGCGACGAGCCCCACGACAATCAGCGTTCCGATCCCGCCGAGGACGACCGATCTCACCGGCCCGAGCAGCCAGCCGGTCACGCCCGATTCCAGGCCGCCGATCTCGTTGCTGGCGCCGATGAAGACGTTGTTCACCGCCGACACCCGGCCGCGCATGTTCTCCGGCGGAAGCATCTGCACGAGCGTGTGGCGCACGACCACGCTGATGTTGTCGAACCCGCCCGTCGCCGCCAGGGCGAGGAACGATAGCGGGAAGGAGCGCGAGAGACCGAAGACGATCGTCGCCACGCCGAATCCGGCCACCGCCCAGAGCATCGCCGCACCGGCGTGCTTCATCGGCGGGCGGTGGGCGATCGCGACCGCCATGGCGAATGCGCCGATCGCCGGCGCCGCGCGGAGCCAGCCGAAGCCGACGGGGCCAACGTGCAGGTCGCTCGCGTACGCCGGGATCAGGTAGACCGCGCCCCCCAGAAACACCGCGAACAGGTCGAGCGAGATCGTCGCCAGGACGATCCGCGTGCGCCACACGAAGCGCACGCCGGCCAGCAGCGTGGCCAGCGTCGCCGGCCCGCGCGCCATCGCCGCCACCGGACGCGGACGCAGGAACATCAGGAAGACGAAAAAGAGCAGCGCGCAGACGGCGTCGACGAGGTACGCCCCGGTGGTCGTGAAATTGACGATCAGTCCGCCCAGCGCCGGCCCCGCCACCGATGCCACCTGAAACGTGCTGCTGTTCCAGGTCGCGGCGTTGGAGACAACGTCCGGCGGAACCACCTGCGGCAGGAGCGCCGAGCGCGCCGGCCACATGATCGCCTGCGCCGTCGCTCCCAGGCCAAGCAGGAGGTACATCAGCGACGCCGGCCCATTCCCGCGCGAGACCAGCGCCAACCCCAGCGACGCGAGCGCCGAGCCCAGCGTCCCCAGCATCACGATGCGACGCCGGTCAAACCGGTCCGCCAACTGTCCCGCCGGCAGCGCCAGCAGAATGACAGGAAGCGCCTGCACCCCACCCACCCATCCCAGCGCCAGCGCGCCGGCACGGGCATTGTGGGCGCGGTGAAAAAGCTGCCAGCCGATCGCCACGCTCTGCACCTGGAGGCCGATCACCGACGAGAGCCACTCCAGCGAAAAGAACCAGTAGCCAGGGAAACGCAGCGCCGCATATGGATCGTGCCCCGCCGATCCCGAGCCGCCTGGCGTCTCCTGTTCCAGCTCCGCCTCAGGTTGGCGTCGCCGAAGCCGGCCGCTGCGGGTCCGGCGGCTCCAGTCCGTCCTCCAGAGGTTGTGGTCTCCCAACGGTCATCGGGGCGGAAAGCGTACATCCGCCCACGTCATTTGAAAGCCCGCTCGCGCCCTTGACGGCTGCACTGCACTCGTGGCATGGGCGCCTCGCCCGCGTGTCACGGCAAGACGAATTATCGCTGACCTGACAACAGCGCACTACGCCGTTACGATCGCCATCCTTCACCTTCAAGGAACGGCGGACCATGCCCTGTACTACATTTCGAATCACGGCGGCTTGGATTTCCCTCGTAATGGCGATCGCGCTCGTGTCGCCCACCCTTCGCGCCGACGACGCGCCGGTGCAGACCAGCCGCATCGCGGCGAGCCTGCAACCGTTCGTCGATGACCACGCGCTGGCCGGCGCCGTCACATTGGTCGCGTCGAAGGACAAGGTGCTGGACGTGGGCGCGGTCGGTTTCGCCGACATCGCGGCCCAGAAGCCGATGCGCACCGACTGCCTCTTCTGGATCGCCTCGATGTCCAAGCCGATCACCGCGACCGCGCTGATGATGCTCGTCGACGAAGGGAAGGTGAACGTCGACGATCCGGTGGAGAAGTACCTGCCGGAATTTCACGGCCAGATGCTCGCCGTCGAGCAGGACGACAACCACGCGATCCTCAAGCGGCCGGTGCACCCGATCCTCGTGCGCAACGTCCTCTCGCACACGAGCGGCTTGCCGTTCATGTCGCGCGTCGAGCACCACATCGACCAGCGTCCGCTGCGCGAGGCGGCGGTGAGTTACGCGCTCGCGCCGCTCAAGTTCGAGCCCGACAGCAAGTACGACTACTCCAACGCCGGCATCAACACCGCCGGCCGGATCATCGAGGCGGTCAGCGGGATGCCGTACGAACAGTTCCTCCAGAAGCGGCTCTTCGACCCGCTGGGGATGAAGGACACGACGTTCTTCCCCAGCGTCGAGCAGTTGCCGCGCATCGCCAAGTCCTACCGGCCCGCGAAAGACGGCTTGGAGGCAATTCAGATCGATCAGCTCACCTACCCACTCGAAGGGCCTGGCCGTTACCCGAGCCCCGCCGGGGGGCTCTTCGCCACCGCCGCCGATGTCGCGGTCTTCGGCCAGATGATCCTGAGTGGCGGACAACTCAACCGCAAGCGCTACATCTCAGAAGCCTCCGTTCGCCAGATGACCTCCAAGCAGATCGGCGATCTGGGCGCCAATTACGGCTTCGGATTTCAAACCTCGCGCAAAATCGAGCCCGGCTCAACCGGCCCCGCGCCCGCCGGCCAGTGCGGCCACGGCGGCGCCTATGCGACGAATCTCTCGATCAATCCCGACACCGGCCTCGTGCTCGTCTGGATGGTGCAACACGCCGGCTACGGCGGAAAAGAGGGCGGCAAGATCCAGCCGACCTTCGAACACGCCGCGGTCGAGGCGTTCGGGAAACATTGAATGCTTCGGAGAAGAAAATTTAAGCGCTCGCGTGATTCGGCTTTTCAATGCATTGGACTGCGCCATTTTCTAAGGCGTAGCAACGTCTCCTTTCCAATGCCGGCCCATTCCCCCCAGAAATTCAACTGGGTTAATTATGTTCAGTGGTCTGGTTTTCCGACGGAACTGCTTACATGCGAGTGAGTGCCCCGTCATCAATGACAAGAGGTCTTTGTCCCGTGTCACCAAATAACTAGCCTTCGCGGCCAAGGCGAGGTTCAGGTACGCTTCGTCGTCAGGATCGCGAGGAAGACGGATCCCACGACGTACGGGCTTGATCAGGATTGAACGGAAGGCAACGCGCTTGACGAAGCCGGCGATGCGCTCGGCCGTCAGATTTGGACTGATCGCGAGGACTTCCTCATACGCCAGCACTCGGCGTAACTCGGCCATCGTTTGCTTGCTAACGACGAGGTCGAAGGTGCCGGCTTCCGCGAGCCGCAGACATTGTGCCGCCGGACCCTCTTCAAATGCCGCCGCCTGCAAGAAAACATTGCAGTCGAAAACAGCTCGGGTCCGGCGCTGGGACCGGCTCATCGGCTCGCTCGACGTTTGGAAGCCGGAGCAGCCTTGCGGGCACGCTTAATAATCTGATCGAGGTCCGTCTCGGAAACCGCATTCTTTCGAAAATCCGCCCGAACCGGGCGCAGTATCTCGTCGAACGGTTGGTCGGCCAATACGTGACGCTCGATCAATGAGCGAACGTATTGCGGCGCACTAGTTCCCGCGTGTTTCGCCTTCCTACGAATTGCACGCAATACATCGGGAGCCAGTGCAATCTCTTCTAGGGTGAGGGAGCTCATCAGCTCATCGTAGCAGGTTCTGCCGCGATCCTTCTACTGCTTCGGACAGAGTCTAACCATCACCCATATCTACTGTCTGAATCTACGAACAATCGTTGGACTGGGATGTGTCCGGCCCGACAGCGGCGAAGGATTGCCATGAGCTTCTAGGCAGGATCCGCCGACGACGGCTGAGGAGCGGATTTCTAATGCGCGCCCGATACCTTGAAACCATCATTGGAAAGTGGAGATGGCCGCAACCAGCCATTTTGCCTCTCTTCAAGACCAACCTTTTTATCGAAGGATATTTCGATGTCCCCAATCTTTCATGCGCTCCGGCGACCGCTGCTGACCGTGATGCTCGCCGCCGGAACATTCGGCCTGACCGCCGGCTGCGCCCACCATCACCATCATCATGACGACGCCTGCGTCGTAATCCATGACGACCACGGCTGGCGCCACGAAGGCTACTACGACCGCGACCGCCATTGGCGCGGCGGCTATTACGACGAACGCCGCGTCTATCACAACGATCCCTACGACTGGCGACATTGAAGCAGGCACACGGGATTTGAGCCCATCAGCGGGTCCATGCGGAAGCGGCTTGCCGACGATGCCATCATTCACCGATAATGGGCTCGCAACGGGAGACAAATCCGCATGAGCCGCTTCATTTAGTTCCTATCGCTATGCACGATCCTGATCGGTGCTTGCCATCTCATGGCAGCCGACAATGCCCCGCCCGCGCTGGCCAAGCCGGGCGCGGTACTGTTTGAGGACGATTTTTCGCGGCCGGACCTGAAGCCGAAGTGGAACGTCGGCAAGGTAAGCTGGTCGGTGAAGGACGGCGTGGTCAGCGCCGCGGAGAACCCGGTCGACCATCACGCCGCCTACGCCTACATCGCGCCCAACATCGATTTCAAAGACGCCGTTGCGGAATTTGCATTTCGCTTTGACGGAAACAACAACGTGCAGCTCAACCTGCGCGACAGCCGGTACAAAGACTCCCACGCCGGCCACATCGTTCGCGTTCAGATCGAGCTGACCGCCGTGCAGCTTGCCGACTGGAAGACCGGCGTGATGAAGAATGAGAACTACGAGAAGATCTCCGATCCAAAGACTGATCCCGCCGTGAAGAAGGAGATCCAGCAGAAGATCAAGGACAAAAGCGCCCGCTTCAAAGTCTCGTTCGATCCCGCCGCCTGGCACACCGAGGGAAAAGCCGCCGCGCTGGAACGGGCGACGGCGGGCAAATTCGGGAACGGGACGTGACGTGGCGTCAACGATGGATGCCACCGCTCGCAGTGGATACGATTCGGTCCCAACGGAGCCGCCAATGAAGCATGTCAGTCTCGATCACGAAATGAAACAGATTAAGGATTTCATCTTCTCGCTCGCCGGAGAGCCTGACGGCTCAATCCTGGAGATTGGCGGTCGCCCGGTCGCGCGGATCGCGCCGGTGGTCAATGACGACGTCGACGAGGAAAAGCTCAAGGCGGCCATCCTCGGCCGTCGCGAAGAGTCGCGGAGATTAAATGAAGAGTGGGAATCCCTCGATCGTGAAGTCTGGGATAAGAATGGGAAATAGCGGGGGCCATGACCGATGCCGTCACAACGATACCCTCGCCGAGGGGAAATCTGGCTGGTGTCACTCGACTCGGCAATTGGACACGAGATTCAGAAAACGCGGCCAGCCGTTGTGGTAACGAGCGATGTTTACAACGTGCACAATGCCGAAGGCGCGAGGCTCGAAATTCGTCCGGTCACGGATCTATGCGGCACCAATGGCTCCGGTAAGTCCACGTGGTTCAAAGTTCTTCGGGTGATTCGGCAGTCCGCGATGGCGTACACGGTCAACACGTTCGATCCAAGACGCCAGGGGCGCCAAGCAAAAGCGTGTCAGGGGTTCACTTAGCCCCGTATCACAAGGTAAATCGTCTCTATCTTCTTGGCGGCCTTGGCGTCTCGGCGGTTCAAATTGATTCTTCCAAGGAGCCAAGAAATTGCAGGACCGGTAGACATCGAGTAATTTCTGTGCCAACCAACCGAATGAAGGGTGGCTCGCTCGAAAGGATCGTGTCTTGTCGTCTCAATTTCCCCCCGACGGTCCGGCACCTGAGCCGGATTCCGCCATCGCCGCGTCCCACATCACGCGAAATGCCCGCTACGGCATTGTCCTGTTCCTGATCTACCTGGCGTTCTACGCCGGCTTCGTCGGGCTCAACGCCTTTGCGCCCGAGCGCATGAAGGCGCCGGTGCCATGGCTGGGCGGCGTCAACTTCGCGATCGCGTTCGGCATGGGGCTGATCATCCTGGCCCTGATCCTCGCGGCGATCTATCTCCTGCTGTGCCGCGGCAGTGTTGAAGCCCCAGGCGAAGGGGAGGAGTGATGCACACTGATCCACTGGCCGTCTTCGTCTTCCTCATCTTCGTCGGCTCCGTGCTGGGGATCAGCTTCTTCCTCGGACGCAAAGCGAAGGACGCACGCGGCTATTTCGCCGCCCACGGGGAAATTCCCTGGTTCGTCAACGGCATTGCCTTCGCCGGCGACTATCTCTCCGCCGCATCGTTCCTCGGCATCTGCGGGATGATCGCGTTCTACGGATATGACGGGTTCCTCTACTCGATCGGCTTCCTCGCCGGCTGGGTGGTCGCGCTCTTCGTGATCGCCGAACCGCTGAAACGGCTCGGCCGCTTCACGTTCGCCGATGCGCTGGATAACCGTTTCAACTCGCGCGGCATCAAGCTCAGTGCCGCGATCAGCACGCTGCTGGTCAGCCTCTTTTACCTGATCCCGCAGATGGTCGGCGCCGGCGCGCTCGTAAAGCCGCTGCTCGGGTTCCCTCATGAGATCGGCGTGCTGCTCGTGGGCGCGATCGTGACGGTCATCGTCGTGACCGCGGGTATGGTCTCGACGACGTACGTCCAGTTCATCAAGGGATCGTTGCTCGTCATCTTCTGCACCATCCTGACGATCATGATCCTGCAGAAAGGGCTCTTCGCCCAGCCCGCGCCGCCGACCGCGACCTTGCCCGCTGGCGTACCGGCGGGCGCGGCGCCGATCACCGCCGTGCCTCCGGCGGCGAAACCGGCCACTCCTCCGCCAAACTATTTCGCCCTGACCCAGCCGGACGGCGCAGTACAGATCTGGCGCGAGCACGCCGGCAAGCTCGAAGTGCTTCGCACCATGACCACTGCCGCGGATGGCTCGATGCACTTTGCCGGATTCCCCGACGGGACCGATCCGAAAACCTTTGCACCGACCAGCCGGATCGCCAGGCTACCGGGCGGCGTCGCGCAAACCGGCCCGCTCGGCCCGGTCTCATATCTCGCGACCGTCCAGAACAGCACGATCCAGTCATGGTCCGCTGAAAAGTTCAAGACTCCGGTAGGCGCCGTCACCGCCTATATTCCCAGGCTCATCGCCGGCACCGACCTGCTCGTTCCCGGCGGTAGCCCCACGTTCAAGGGAATTCGCAGCCCCAAGTTCACCGATAAGCTCGATTTCATCTCGCTGATGCTCGCCCTCTTCGGTGGGACGGCGTCGCTGCCGCACATCCTGATCCGCTATTACACGGTGAAGGATCAGGCCGCGGCGCGCAAGAGCACGGTCGCCGGCATCGCGGCCATCGCCTTCTTCTACGTGCTCACGCTCTACCTCGGCCTGGGCGCGATGAGCAGCGGCTCGCTGGACGTGACCGTCCCCGCCAACAGCAACATGGCCGCGCCGCTCCTGGCCAAATCGTTCAACCGCGTTCTCTTCGCGATCATCTCCGCCATCGCCTTCACGACCGTGCTCGGGACCGTCAGCGGTCTGATCATGGCTGCCAGCGGCGCCGTCGCTCATGACATCATGACCAACTTCCTGAAGATCGAGATGTCCGATCATCAAAAGGTGAACGCGGGCAAGCTTGTGGCGGTGGTGGTCGGCTGCATCGCGATGCTGCTGGGCATCGCCTTCAAGGAACTGAACGCAAGCTTCCTGGTTGGCTGGGCGTTCAACGTCGCCGCATCGGCGAACCTGCCCGCGCTGATCATGCTGCTGTTCTGGAAGAAAACGACCAAGCAGGGGATCACCGCCGCGATCACCATCGGCCTGCTCTCCTCGCTGACCTGGCTCCTGCTCACCAAAGAGGCGTACCAGTACGTCTACAAGCTGCCCCCAACCCATGCGATCGCGCCCTTCAGCCAGCCGGGCATCCTCACGATCCCGCTTGGGTTCATCGTGCTGGTGGTAGTTTCCCTGCTGACGCGGCCGAAGCGCGAAGAAGCGCCGGGTGGGTTTGAAGTCATCGAGAGTGGCGAGAAGGGCAGTCGTGGGCCAGCCAGGTAGCCGTTCAAATGAAGAGGCGAAAAAACGCGCTTCACCCTCTGCACGCGTTCGACGCCCAGCCAGTCCCAAAACTTGTTCGGCAATGCGATGCTCATCGCCACGCTGCGGCTCAGACGCCACGGGCCGTGTCGGGTCGCGACGGTTCCCACCGCCAGGTCCCGGTTCACCTTCCGTTTCATCAGTTCCGCCACGCGGCGACGTCCCGTCCTCCAGTGTTTCAGCCCGATGTAGCGCAGGCGTCGTCTGATCCACGCCTCCAGCTCGCCCAGCACGCTGGGCGTCTGGCAGAACTCGAAGTAGCCACGCCAGCCTCGGCACACGTACACGCCTGCATGAGCGACAACCGGCCCGAATGCGTGAACGTCCGATAATCGTGATGGGTGAAATGATGGCGTGGAGCGGCTCTCGGTTTCGATCGACCGCCGGTTAATCTGGGTAATCCGTGCCGGGTGAGCTGTCGATGAAACAGGCATGGTTGCATTGCTCAAAATGCCGGCTCGCGTAGGTTCGCCGGAGGACCGGCGGTTGTTCCCACGCAAGGATTTTCACGCGGAAGTGGAGAGCCGTCGGATCGACCATTCGATCCAGGCGCTTCGTCAGCCGCGCTTCTCGCTGTCGCTCCGCGACCTGTCGCTCGGCGGCCTGTCCGCCATCAGCGGGGTTTCGCTCGAGCAGGGTGAGCGGTTGGCCGTCTACTTCCCGAAGCAGGGCGACCTGCGCGAGTGGGACGCCCAGGGACGGGTGATCCGCTGCGAGCCCAGCGCGTTCGGCTACCGCGTCGCCGTCGAGTTCGATCCGCTGCCGATGGCAGCATGAGAGGGTCCAGGGTTCGGGGTTCAGGGTTCAGGAAATCGAACACGCGCCATTGTGGCACATTGAGCGGCTATCGCCTAAGCACGAATCGCCTGAATAACTGAACCCTGAACCCTCTCCAGAACCCTCCCTTCTGTCCTTCCCCGCCCTCCCCTAGAATACCGTCGGAATGACAACGGCGACGGTGAACGAAAAAGTCTCCAGCCCCAAGCCCTCGAAGCATTTTGATCCGGATTCCTTCCGGATGACGATCGGCGAGCACCTGGAAGAGCTGCGCTGGCGGCTGATCCTCGGTCTGCTGGGCTTCGGCGTGGCCGTGTTTGGTTGTGTGGCGTTCACCGAACAGGTGATCGTCTGGTTCTGCGCGCCGCTCACGACGCAGCTCCTCAAGCATCACATCAACACGCAGATCTATTACACGCAGGTCACCGAAGTTTTCATGACCTACCTGAAGATCTGGCTGATCAGCGCGGCGGCGATCGCCGGGCCGTGGATGATCTACCAGCTCTGGAAGTTCGTGGCCGCCGGCCTCTATCCGCACGAGCAGAAGGTCATCACGCGCTATATCCCCCTGTCGATCATCCTGCTGATCACCGGCTTCGTCTTCGTCTACCTGGTGGTGCTGCCGCTGACGATCTCGTTTTTTCTGGAGTTTTCCAGCGGTTTCAAGCTGCCCAACAGCATCCCGCGCGGTACGGCGGTCGTTTTTGGCTCCTATAAGCCTGCCGTCTTCCCGGTGCTGGACGGCGATCCGGCCCATCCCGTAGATGGCGAGATCTGGATCAATAAGTCGGAGCAACGGCTCAAGGCCTTCGCGTCCGGCCAGATGCGATCCGTTCCGTTCGGCCCGGAGAACCTGCTTCAGCCGATGCTCACGCTGTCGGACTACATCGACCTGGTCCTCACCTTCATGCTCACCTTCGGGTTGTCGTTTCAGCTTCCGCTGGTCGTGCTGGCGCTGGTGAGCATCGGCATCGTTGACGTCGCGTTCCTCAAGAAGCAGCGCAAGATGGTCTACTTCATCATGGCCGTCGCGGCGGCGTTCCTCGCCCCGGGCGAGATCGTGACCTCGATGCTCTCTCTTCTGATCCCGCTGATCATCCTCTACGAGTTCGGGCTCCTGCTGGCGCGCTCCAGGGCGCCCGCCGTCGCGGCCGCCGATGATGCAACAGATGAATCCGGCGGCAATGGCTCGAACTGACCGGACACGCAACTCAAAGCAGCATACGGCAGCGCGGCCCGGCGTCTCTTTATCAGACCCGAGCGCCCCGCGATTTTCGTCAACAGTTCGCACCCCTGGAATCCGATCTCGGGAGGGAAACCATCAGCTATAGGTAAACATGATTCATCCCTGGCATGACGTAACTCCCGGCGAACTCATCCCGCAGGAGTTCAACTCCGTCATTGAAATCCCCTTCGGCTCCAGCGTGAAATATGAGCTGGACAAGGAGAGCGGGCTGATCAAGCTCGACCGCGTCCTCTATTCCGCGGTCTACTATCCGGCCAACTACGGCTTCGTCCCCCAGACGCTCGCCGAAGACGATGACCCGCTCGACGTGCTCGTGCTCTGCCAGGAGACGGTGGTCCCGCTCACGCTCATCCACTCCCGTACGATCGGCCTGATGACGATGATCGACGGCGGCAAGAAGGACCACAAGATCATCGCCGTCGCGATCGATGACCCGGAATTTAACAGCTACAAGGAAGCCGACGAGATGCCCGCCCACCGGCTCACGATGCTCCGCCGGTTCTTCCAGGACTACAAGCAGTTGGAAGGCAAGGCGGTCGAGGTGGACGCCATCCAACCCGCGAAAGACGCCTACCCGATCATCGAAGATGCCCTGGCCCGCTACAGCCGCCAGCGCCGCCGTGGATTCAAATGATCCCGTTCAGCGGTCCCATGAATCCCGCTCTTCCTGAAACCGACGGTCCTTCTCTTCCCGGCTTTCGGCCGAGCGTGGGCCCGGGGGAAGGCTGTTGAGGAACTGAACCAGGCGGGCGAACATCGCCCCTAAAGTGTCACCTCTAAACCCGAACCCACGGCGATTGACGCAATAAACGCCTACCGCTAATATCCGCGCGTCGCGTCGTGGTGGGTGCGTAAGTCATTCGGCACTGCCCCTTGCGGTTGGCGTTTTCCCGCGTTCTTCCTGCCCGCGCGCGTGACGCTCTCCCTTTCCAGCAGCCGTGGACCGCAAGTCGCAGGCCGAAGTAGCGCGAGATCGGGGTTTCATGACGCAGGCCGCTTCCCCTTCAACCACTGCCCCCAAGCCCAAAGCGCCCGGCGGCGGGCTTGAGGGCGTCGTCGCGGCCAAGAGCGCGATCTGCTTCATCGATGGGATGGCCGGCCGGCTGGTGTACCGCGGTTACGAGATCGCCGACCTGGTCGAGAACGCCAGCTTCGAAGAGACCGCATACCTCCTCTGGGACGAGAAGCTTCCCAACCGCGCCCAGCTCAACCAGTTCCGCAAGGAACTGGGCTCGGCGGCCAAGCTCCCGCCTCACGTCGTCGCGTTGCTGAAGGCGATGCCGGCAACCACGCAGCCGATGGATGCCCTGCGGACCGCAGCTAGCGCGCTGGCCGCGACTGACCCGGACCTGGAGAGCAACGAAGCCGACGCCGACCGGCGCAAGGCCGTTCGCCTCACCGCCCAACTGCCGACGATTGTGACGACGTTCCACCGCTTGCGCGGCGGAAATACGCCGGTCGACCCCGATCCCGGGCTTTCGATTGCGGGAAATTTTCTCTACATGATGAACGGCGGCAAACGGCCGGACGAGACGCTCACGCGCGTGATGGATGGGGCGCTGGTGCTTCACGCCGAACACGGCATGAACGCGAGCACGTTCGCCGCCCGCGTGACGGCCGCCACGCTGGCGGACCTGCACGCCGCCATCACCTCCGCGTGCGCCGCCCTGAAGGGCCCGCTGCACGGCGGGGCGAACCAGGACGTGATGCACCTGTTGCTCGCCTGCGGCACTCCGGAGGGGGCCGAGAAGAAGGTGCGCGACATGCTCGCGAACCACGAGAAGATCCCCGGCTTCGGGCATCGCGTTTATCGCACGTTTGATCCCCGCGCCACCTTCCTTCGCCGGATGAGCAAGCAGCTCGGTGAGGCCGCGGGCAACAGCAAGTGGTACGAGATGTCCGAACGGCTCATCCCGATCCTGAAGGATTCCCCCAACAGCGACGGCAAGCCGCGCAACCTGAACCCCAACGTCGATTTCTTCTCCGCCAGCGCTTACTACACGATGGGGATTCCGCTCGACCTGTTCACCCCGATCTTCGCAATTGCCCGCGTGACGGGTTGGTCCGCCCACGTGATGGAGCAACACCGCAACAACCGCATCATCCGCCCGACCGACGATTACGTCGGCCCCTTCGGGCTAAAGGTCGAGCCGATCGATCAGCGGAAGTAAAATAGAGCGGGGAGACGACGCCTGAATGTCTGGAGCGGTCATGCCTGACGATTTGCCTGAATTTGAACGGCTGGATCGCTCCCATTTTTCAGTCGTGGATCTTCATGATCCTGATGATGAGGCGGCATTCTGGAAGGCCAAGTCGCCGGCCGAGCGACTTCGGGCGATCGAGTACCTGAGGCGGAGGTGCTATGGAACTGCTCGAGCTACCCAGCGACTTCAAAGATTTTTTGAAGTAGTTGAACTCGGCGCAAGTTGAATACCTTCTGGTTGGCGGCTATGCAGTCGGCTATCACGGCTATGTTCGGCCAACGGGCGATATCGATTTCTGGATCGCCATCAGTCCTCAGAATGCGTCGCGAGTTACGGCAGTGTTACATGATTTCGGGTTTTCCGCCGGCATTTCCGCCGACATGTTTCTCCAGCCCCATAAAGTCTTCCGCATGGGTGTCCAGCCGATTCGGATCGAACTTCTGACGACGATATCCGGCATCGATTTTGACTATGCATATTCCCGTCGTGTCCGTGGAATGATCGATGGGATCGATGTCAGCTTGATCAGCCTGGAAGACTTGAAGGTCAACAAGAACGCGAGTGGCCGGCATAAGGACTTGGCCGACTTGGAGAAGCTGAATGAACCGTGATTGTATCGAGCCTTCTATTGGCTTGCCGCAACTGAAATGGGATCCAAATCGCGTGCCGAATGAGAAGCGCCGAACCTTCTCAGTGAGGCGGATGCGGCAAATCCGCATGTCCGGTTCAATGAGCGGGAGATGGAAACGGAGCGACTTTACGCAACTGCGCCACCTCTCGACTCTACCGCGCTTCATCGCTCAATCCCTGCGATTTGCTGGAACGATGGTAAAATGGGCGTCATGAAGACGACGATCGACCTTCCGGCTGAATTGGTCCGGGAACTCAAGTTGCGTGCCATTCACGAAGGCCGAAAACTGAAGGACGTCGCAGCAGATGTCCTGCGCACTGGACTTGCCTTCCAGCCGGCACCGCCGACCGAAGAACCGGCGGTCGTGATCAAAGACAAGAAGACCGGACTTCCCGTCATCCAGTGCCGTCGCGCGGCGCCGAAGGGGCAGGAGTTGACGCCTGAGCGTGTCGCGAAAAAGAGTAGGGAGCATGGATGGGTAAGTCACTCGTATCGTTACGTCGAACGATCGAATCGCGCGGGGCGAAGCAACGTGTGAAGCGCGCGAAAGCGGTCTCCTCGCTGATCGAAAGCATGGAACAACGTCGGCTCTTCAATGCCGCGCCGTTCATCGCGGCGTTGTCCGCGACGCCGACGCCTTCGGTTGAGGTGACGTTCTTCACGCTCACGGCTCATCAAGTGAGGGATGATGGCGCGGTGACCGCCGTCAATTTCTTCCAGGACTCCAATCACAACGGACGCTTCGACAAGGCCGACGCGATGATTTCCGGCGGGACCGCCGTGGGGAGTGACTGGTCCTCGCAGCCACTGGTGAATCCGGCCGCTCCGGGCGCCCTTCGTTTCTTTGCGGTGGCGGTGGACAACGTCGGCCGGCGGAGCGCGCCCAGGTCCGTGTCGGTCGCCGTTCAATTGTCAGGAACGGTGAATGGGAATCCGACGGACCTCACCCGCGCCGATTTCCCCGGAGCCGTCTTCGATCGCGGCGCCAGGACGTGGCTGCTCATCCACGGCCGCGCCTCGACGCCGGCCGTGTTGGGCGAGCTGGTGCAGGCGGTGCATGCCGTCCGCCCGGCGGACCAGATCCTGACGCTCGACTGGAGCAGCCTCGCCGCCGCGACAAACGATTTGGATTTCTCCGGGCAGGACGCCATCCGCCCCGTCGGCAAGTGGGCCGCCGGTGCACTGATCGCCTACGGCTTGCCCGCCGTTCAGCTCAACCTCGTCGGGCATAGCTGGGGGGCGGACGTCGCCGATGAGTTGGCGCGGTCACTCGTCGCCAGTCACAAGGGGAAGGTCCAAAGCATGGTGGCCCTCGACGCCGCGGCTCACGTGCCAAAGGGGCTGGGCGGCGTGCGGACTTCGTATAACCAGGACGTGAGCGTCAACCTGCGCGCACACGCGTCGGAATCGTGGGATGTCCGAGCGTCGCCGCTCGGCTCGACCCAGCCGCCGGGCACTTCGTCCGAAAGCTTCGACGTGGATTTCCAGTCGCTGGCTGTGCCCGAACTGGGGCACGGACTGGTCGTCCCCGCCTTCGCTTCGCTGATTACGAACAGCCCGATATTCTCACTCGATCGTTTGACCGGTGTCGATTCGACGCCGCGCCCCTGGCAATCCAACGCATTCGACGACGATGACGCAGTGATCCCCGGCGGGGGAGGAACCGGAACCGTCTTTGAGGCCGAAATCACTGCCGACACGGCGGGCACGCCGCTTCAGCTTCAATACCGCGACGCGAGTTCGTCGCAGCTCGTCGTCGTAACGCTTTGAGCGGCAGGGGAGCGGCGGTCTTGTGACTCCGCCAGCCAGGTTCTTCAGAAGCCCGACTTTTCGGCGATGATCACTTTGCCATTCAGCAAGCCGACGGTGATCGTCTTATCACCGTCCTTCCAGACCTTCTTTGAGCCCGAGCCAAGGGGGCCGGATTGGGTTTCTGAGGAGGTTGGCGTTCCCAGGATCTCCACCACTTGCGCCTCGGTCTGGCCTTCCTTGACCTTGCCGTAGTTCTCCGCCGTCACTTTGCTGCCGCAGCCGGAAAGCGCGACCAGGCAGACCACGGAAATCGTCAGCGCAATCAACGGACGCATAACGGATTTGGATCGAGACATTGAATTCACTCCTTCAACTGTTGAGGTGGGCGATATCAATCACCCGACATGATTCCCTTGAATGCTACCGTGGTCTTCGCCGCCAGCTACCAGTCGCCGCGGAGATCACTGCACGCCGGCGTTGGCATAATCCTGCGGGGTTGGCAGTTCGCCGCGGGTCAGCATGCTGTCCGGAAAGACGGTCCACTTCCCCTTGGTCTTGGTCGCGGCCAACGGTTCCACCGTGTAATCGTACCACTGCGTCCACTGGCCACGCTGGCGACTGAAGCCGGCGAGGCCTCCAAGTGCCATGCCCGAGTCCCCGGCTTCGCGGCAGGGGACCGGTTTGAAGACGACCCACCCTTTCCATTCGGTTCCGTTCAGCCGATTCGAATCGCCCAGTTCGTCGGCCGAAATGTGATCCACCACGATCTCGTGGAATTGCCGCAGGAAGCGCTCGGGCGCAATGGCAACGCCCTGGACGTTCGCCGTCGTCCAGCCGTCGGGCCCCTTGACGCAGTGCCTGGCGATCTCGGCGAAGACAGCGGCCTGGGCCTCGCCTTCGAGACCCGAGGGGGCGCCGGATGTGCCACCCGCATCGGCAGAACCACCCGATGCATCAGATTTCGATTTGCCGCAGCCCGCCGAGGCGAGAGCGAGCAGGAGTGCGATGGCGTAACAGGCGAGACGCGAAAGATTGCTCTGGCCGTTCGTAAGCTCCTCCCAGGTCAGCGGAAGACAGCAGATATACCGCGCGCCAGGAATCCAGCAAAATATCGCGAGGAGATTCAACCCGTTAGCAAAACCCTGAGGGCCATGAGCGTCAGCACCTTACGCCCGGTTTCTGGAAGAGGCGGCAGGCGATCGCGGCCGAATCACGCTGCGGTTACTGAGGCGTAATGTTTTGGACGAAATAGCGATGAGGAAAGTCGCAAATCTCGAAGATTTATTCCTTATAAACGTCATCTTTAGTGCTACTCTGTGCGACCTCGCTGACAGCCTGATTCAGCCATGTGGCAAATCCGGAGTCGGGTTGCGCCGGTGATGGGCTGATTCTTTAGGGCGTGGAAATCGAGCTACGCAACCATGTTGGTCAACACGGAAACATTACCTCCCCGTTCCCGCTTGGAAGATGCGGCACCCAAGATCACAGGAAAGATTGTCGTCGCGAGCCTGCTGCGTCGACTCTTAAACCCCTGGCATCTGATCAAGGCGGTTTGGCTGCAAATCCGTCGCAAGGCACATCGACATGCCTTCGACGATGCCCAGCTCGCGCTATACGCCAAAGTCCTCCCCACGGACTTCCTCCACTTCGGCTACTTCGACGATCCGTCACGGCGGCCGGAGGATATCGGCTTGTCGGAAATCGGACAGGCTCAGCTCTCTTACGCCGAACAACTCCTGAAGCTCGTGATCGATCCGGCGGCGCCGGTGCTGGATGTCGGGTGTGGCATGGGCGGGCTGTGCCGAATGCTCAAGGATCGCGGGTTCACGCCGGTCGCTCTCACCCCGGACCGATTGCAGGCGTCACATATCCGGACGACGCTGAGTGATGTCGGCCTGATTCGATGCAAGCTCGAAGCGCTGGACGCCGCGGCGCATCCGCACCGATTCGGGACGATCATCACGGCGGAGTCGCTGCAATATCTCAAACTGCCCCAGGCGCTGCCGGTTCTCGAAGGCGTTCTGCGGCCCGGCGGTCGCTGGATCGCGTGCGATTTCTTTCATTCGCAACCTTCCCAGGATCGCTCGTGTCATGTCTGGGCGGATTTTCAGGAAAAGCTCGCCGAAACCGGCTGGAAGATCACGTATGAGCGGGACATCACGCCCCATGTCCTGCCCATGCTCGCCTATATCCACATGTGGGCCACGCGGTTCGGCGTGCCGCTCATGCAGTTCGCATTTCTCCGCCTGCGCCGCAAGAACCCGGGAGCACATTATCTCGCGAGCGGTGCGCTGGAAGCACTGGACGGGCTGGCCACCGCGAACATTGCCTTGATCGACCCCGCGCAATTCGCCGCACGCAAACGATACATGCTGTTGGTCATGCAGCGGGCGTAATTCCCCGCCAGAAGTAGTGCCGCCGGCACCGCCGAGCACGCGCCGGCCTCATGCCTCCAGACCGATCAGAAATAAAGGTGACGCGGATCAGAAATAAAGGTGACGCGGATCAGAAATAAAGGTGACGCGAACCTTTATTTAAAGGTTCGCGTCACCTTTATTTCTTACGATCAGTCTTGCTGAATGCAAAGACCAAACAGATTCCTGCGTCAAGTTCAGGCAGCAGCGATCTCCCTGCTGATGTCGACTGGTGCGGCCACCCGCCCGGAATTTCAACTTGCAGCTTTCCGCTGGGCCTGCACGGGCGATAAGCTCTGGGCCGATGATGAATGGGATGTTGCCGCGAATTCTTGGTCGGACAATCGCGATCCTGGCTGGAGCGATCTGGCTCGGCGGACTCGTCTTCTATGCCGGCGCCGTGATTCCAACGGCGCACGAAGTTCTCGGAAGTCATCGCACGGTGGGCTTCATCACTCAGCGCGTGACGCTCAAGGTCAACGTGATGGCGGTCGTGACGCTCGTTCTATTTGCGGCCGCGATCTGCGGCGGCTGGCGGGATGCAGCGCAACGACTCCGGTACGTATTGGCCGGCGCGTGGCTGGCGCTCGTTGCGCTGCAAGGATTGCTGTTCGCGTTGCATCCCATGTTGGATCGTCTTCTGGATGTCGAGCAACAGGAAATTATTGATGAGCAGCGGTTTTACCAACTGCATCGCGCCTACCTCATCAGTTCGATGGGCCAAATGCTCGGCGGACTTGTGCTGCTCATTTCACTTCTGGTGCTGTGGAGTCGGGCTGATGCGATTGGATTTGACCCGCAAGAGTTGCCTTAAACGTCGAAACAACTGCCAGGTGTTTTAATCGGTAAAACGAGACTTTCCCACTTGCCCTTGAGATTTGAGGCTTGGACGCAGAGCCGATCGCTGTGGCACAATCGTAGCACCGCGGCCGCAGAGAGAGTTTACTGCTGGATGTGATCGTTGGATCGTTGCGCTGTGATGGTGGCGCCTTTACCGCAGCCATCATGTTGGCTATGATGCGGCCCGTTGCGATTTGCGTTAGGCATCTTCGCGCTCTGGACGTTGGTCATCGAACCGACGTGCGGCGTCTTTGAGCGCCTGGAACAGCATCTCGCGCCGGCTCAACACGAGCGCGATGGCGACAACGGCTGCGCTGATTTGGATCAGCAGATCCCACCGGGTCAAGTTGCCCGCGTGCAGTGGCAGAACGAGCACTTCCGAATTGATTTGGCATTGCCGCTGGTTGATCCGGTGAGTCTGATGCTGGCTCGGCCGCACGAATTTCCCACCCTTCCGTCGCTCTCCACCGATCCGCCTTTGCCATACCCGTCCTTCGTGGTGCCATTGCGCTTGTAGTCTGCGCACAGCGCATCCGCCCTCGTCTCCCGCTCCCACTCTTTTGAGTTAATACCTCCACGCCCGCCGTCTTGGCGGATGTTTGGGACGCAGAATATGCAGCGATTCACCAAGTTCATCTGGCTTTGCACCCTGGCGATCTCGGTCGTCGGTTGCGCGACCTATCAGCGCCACGATTTGAATGCCGTCGCCAACGAAGCGGAGTTCCGGGATCGCACGCTCGCCGACCCCGGCCTGTATGCCTTCATCTACCGTAACGCGACGACGAAGCCCTCGCAGTGGCCCCCGCGCGAACTCGACTTGCGCACGCTTACGCTTGCCGCGTTCTACTTCCATCCCGACCTTGACGTGGCCCGGGCGAAAGCCGGTATTGCCGAGGCGGGCATTGTCACCGCCGGCCAAAGGCCCAACCCGACGTTCAGCGCCGATCTGGAAAAAACGTTGAACATTGCCTCCGGGGTTAATCCGTACACGCTGGGCCTGAGCCTGGATATCCCCATCGAGACGGCGGGCAAGCGGGGCTACCGGATCGCTCAAGCCAAGGCGCTTTCAGATGCGGCGCGTCTTGAAATAGCCGAGGCTGGCTGGGCCGTACGAAGCCGCTTGCGGGGCGCGCTGATGAATCACTTGCTGGCTCGCCGCGACCTGGATGCTCTACAAGCGGAGCAAGCCGCCCGCAGTGAAGCGGTAACACTGTTGGAGCGGAGGCTGGCGGCGGGTCAGGTGTCAGTGGTCGAAGTGGACATCGCTCGCATCGACGCGGACGGCGCGCGGCTGGCGGCAGTGGCCGCGCAGGGGCAAGTGGTTGAGACGCGAGCAGCCCTTGCCGCGGCGATCGGATTGCCGGCTTCCGCCCTCGATGACGTGCAAATCCGTTGGCCGGAGCTGGACACGCTTCCCGACGAGCAAGCCCTTTCGCGGTTCACGATTCAGCGAGCCGGGCTTCTGAATCGGCTGGATGTTCGCCGACTGCTTGCCGAATACGCCGCCACAGAGGCCGCCCTGCGTCTTGAGATCGCCAAGCAATATCCGGACATCCGCCTGGGACCGGACTACACGTTTGAGAACGGGGACAACAAGTTCGGGCTGGGGCTGATTTTTGACCTTCCGGTGTTCAATCAGAATCAGGGTTCGATCGCCGAAGCGCAAGCCAAACGCAGGCAGGCGGCCGCGCAGTTCATGGCGCTGCAAGCGCAGGTGATCGGCCAGACCGCACAGGTGACGGCGCGATACCGCTCCGCGCTGGCAGAGCTGGCCGAAGCCGATCGGCTTTATGCTCTGCAACAGAGGCGATTCCAATCGGTGCAGCGCAGCGTCGAGGTCGGTGAGGATGACCTTCTCACTTTGGCCAGTGCTCGCGTGCAGAGTGCTGTAACGGCGCGATCGCGTCTCGACGCATTAAGGAAAGCGCAGGCGGCGCTGGGAGCGCTGGAGGACGTGGTTCAGCGGCCTCTCGATGACGCCGGCGCCATACCGGATGTTCCCACGTCCAATCCGCGCGACGAACCACAGAAGGAAGTGAAGCGATGAATAAGGTGCTCAAGTGGATCATCGGAATCGTGGTGCTGGCGGTATTGGCGGCGCTGGGCACGTGGGCCTTTGTCGAGGGCCGCAAAGAGTTGGCGATGGAGCGCGAGCGCGAAGCGCCGATTAAAGTGCCGCCGCGCGCGTCACGCACCGCCGACGGCGAGACGGTCATCACATTAGACGGTCCGACTCAGCAGCGGATCGGCCTCAAGGTCGAACCGCTTTCGGCTCTGTCGCTCCCGCCGCAGATGCTCGCCTACGGCACGCTGCAAGAAGACCCGTCTCAGACCTTCACGGTTCGCTCGCCTGTTGCCGGCAAGCTGCTCACGTCTGCGGGTGGGAAGTGGCCGAGCGTCGGCGATGTGCTGGCCGATGGCGCCGCGGTGGGTGCGGTCGAGCCGCGCTTCGCCCCGGTGGATCGCGTGGACCTGGCCTCGAAGCTGGCCTCGGCACGGGCGGACGTGGAAGCAACGACCGCTTCATTGGTAGCTGCCCGCGCCGGCTACGAACGGCTCAAAACGCTGAACGGTCAAGAGGCCAACAGCGTTTCCCAGCGCGCGCTGCAAGAAGCCGAAGCGCAGGTCAAGGGCGCCGAAGCTCGGCTCAAGGCTGCGACCGATACAGCGAAGTTGATCGAATCGGCGATGGGCGCAAAGGCCGGCCCGACTGGGCCGCTGCCGCTCACCGTTGAGCGCGGCGGGCAGGTGATCGAACTGCCGGCGAATCCAGGAGAATCTTTTGAAGCCGGCCAAGCCGTCTTGAAGGTCGCGCGGTTCGACAAGCTGCTGGCGGCGGTGTCCGTCCTGCCGGGCCAGCGCATTGATCCTTCCGTGAACGCGGCACGCATACTCGTCACCGGGTTCGAGGATCATCCAATCAACGGCGAGCGCGTGGCGATCGCGCCGGCCGTGAATGCCAAGACGCTCGCGCAGACGTTTCTGTTTCGCATCAGCGACTCTGCGCTGGGGCTACGGCCGGGCATGGCCGTCGCTGCGCACCTGACGCCGCCCGGCAAAGCGCGCAAAGGTGTTGTCATTCCGCGTTCCGCCGTGGTGCGGTTGAACGGGAAAGCATGGGCCTACGTCCAGACCGCCGACGACAAGTTCACACGACGCGAAGTCTCGACGGCCGATCCAACCACACAAGGTTGGTTCGTCACCACAGGATGGAAGGAAGACGAGCGCGTCTTGACCGCCGGCGCTCAGACGCTTCTCTCCGAAGAACTCAAGAGCCAAATCCAGGTCGGCGAGGAAGGGAACAAGTGACTCGCGCCGGCACGGAAATTCCGGCTTCGCGATTTCGCGGGATCACCCGCAACGTCGTCATCCTCGGCTGGGTCAGTTTCTTCACCGACCTTGCGTCGGAGATGCTGTACCCTGTCGTTCCGCTATTCCTTGTGGGCACGCTCGGCGCTTCGCCGGCGCTATTGGGAATGATCGACGGGTTGGCAGAGGGGATCAGCAGCGGCCTGCGCTGGATCATGGGCGCGCTGTCGGACCGCTCCCGCCGGCGCAAGCCGTTCGTCGTCGCCGGCTACGCGCTCTCGGCGTTTACTCGTCCGCTGATGGGTCTGGCCGCGTTCGCGATTGGCTGGCCGTTGTTCCTTGTGGCGCGGTGCGCGGATCGCCTCGGCAAATCGGTTCGCACGTCGGCGCGCGATGCGCTCATTGCCGACTCCACCGAACCGCAGTACCGGGGCGCTGCCTTTGGATTTCATCGGGCCGTCGATACCTTCGGGGCCGTCGTCGGCCCGCTCGTCGCGCTATTGATCGTCACGCTCAAGCCCGACATCCCGCTGGCGTGGCTGTTCTTCATCGCGTTCGTGCCGGGGCTATTGAGTGCGCTACTGGCGCTACTGGCGGTGAAGGACACTCCGCACCCGCCGGGCGAGGGCAAGCCGCCGTCAATCCTGCAACCGTTCCCCCGTCCCTTCTGGACGCTCATCGCCGCCAATGCGCTCTTCTCGCTCGGCAACAGCAGCGATTCGTTCCTGATCCTCCGGTCCAAGGAACTGGGGCTGAAGTTCAGCAGCGTAATCCTCGCCTTCGCCCTGTACAACGCCGTCTATTCCCTCGGTGCCATTCCGCTTGGCCGATTGTCCGATCGGATCGGACGCAAGCCCGTCGTCATCAGTGGATGGCTGTTCTTTGCCGCCGTCTACTTGGGATTCGCCTGGATGAAATCGCCGTTGGCGCCGTGGGTTCTATTCCCGATGTACGGGCTGTATCAGGCGTTCTCGGAAGGCGTCACCAAGGCGATGGTCAGTGACGTGGTGCCGCAGCACCAGCGGGCCGGGGCGATCGGTCTGTTCTACACCGTGAGTGGGCTGGGCCAGCTTGTTGCCAGCGTGGTCGCCGGATTGGTCTGGCACGTGCGTCTGTTCAACAACCAGTTGATGCTCGCGTTCCTGATCGGCGCGGTTTGCGCCGCGGCGGCGGTCCCCATCATCGCAATAGTTCGCTTAGGCGCGCGCGGCGGAGTTAAACCATGCTGACAGGTCTCGTCCGATTCTCGATTCGCTTTCGCGGCGTCGTCATTGCGTTGGCGTGTTTGCTCGCGGGGTATGGCGTGTGGATCGAGGTGCATTCCAGGTTCGACGTGTTCCCGGAGTTCGCGCCGCCGCTGGTGGTCATCCAGACCGAAGCGCCGGGGCTGTCGCCCGAAGAGGTGGAGACGCTGGTGACGCGGCCGATCGAGAACGCGGTCAACGGCGTCGGAAATCTGGAATCCATCCGTTCGCAGTCGATCCAGGGGCTCTCGGTCGTCACCGCGACCTTTCAGCAAAGCGCCGACATCTTCCGCTCGCGACAACTGGTCGCCGAAATGCTAACGCAGGCGGCCGGGCAAATGCCCAAGGGCGTGTCTCCCCCGACGATGGCCCCGCTGACATCGTCCACCAGCGTCATGCTCAACATCGGGCTTACATCCGACCAGCGCTCGGCGATGGAGTTGCGAACCTTCGCCGACTGGACCGTGCGCCCGCGACTGCTCGGCGTGCCGGGCGTGGCGAAGGTGGTCATCTTTGGCGGCGAAGTCAAGCAGCTTCAAGTTCAGGTGAAGCCGGATCGACTGGTGGCATTTGGCCTCTCGATCAACGACGTGCTCGACGCCGCAAGGATTTCCACGGGCGTGCGCGGGGCGGGCTTCGTGGAAAACAAGAACCAGCGCATTGTCATTCAAACCCAAGGCCAATCCATCACGCCCGAGCAACTCGGGGAAGTGGTCATTGTCCATCACAATAGCGCGAGCGTCCGCCTCAAAGACGTAGCCGATGTTGTGGCGGCGGCGGAACCGAAGCTCGGCGATGCGTCGATCATGGGCAAAGGCGGTGTGATTCTCGTCGTTTCCAGCCAGTACGGCGCGAACACGATGGAGGTCACACAAGCCGCCGAGAGCGCGCTGGCGGAGATGAAGCCCGCCTTTGAAGCGGAGAAGATCACCGTCCACCCGGCGCTGTTCCGCCCGGCCAACTTCATCACGACCGCCATCAGCAACGTGAACCACTCACTGCTGCTCGGCGGCGTGCTGGTGTCGATTGTGCTGTTTCTGTTCCTGTTCAACGTCCGCACGGCGTTCATTTCATTGACGGCGATTCCGCTCTCGCTGCTGATCGCCGTTATCATCCTCGATCACTTCGGCCTCACGCTCAACACGCTGACGCTCGGCGGGCTCGCCATCGCCATCGGCGAAGTGGTCGATGACGCCATCATCGACGTGGAAAACATCTTTCGCCGGCTGCGGGAGAACCGCGCTGCCGGCAATCCCAAATCCGCATTTGGAGTCGTCCTCCATGCCTCGATTGAAGTACGAAGCGCCGTGATCTACGCGACGTTCGTCGTTGCGCTGGTTTTCGTGCCGGTGCTCACCATGTCGGGGATTCAAGGCCGGTTGTTCGCGCCGCTGGGGCTGGCGTACATCGTGGCAACGATGGCCTCGCTGGTGGTGGCGCTGACGCTGACGCCGGCGTTGTCGTATGTCATGCTCGCAAAGGGCCCCAGGAAGGAAGCAGGCGAGCCGCCCGTTTACCGCTGGCTCATCGGGCACTATCGCCGGTGGCTGGACGCGATGATTCACCGCGCGAGGTTGATGATCGTTATTTTGCTGGTCCTCTTCGTCGGAGCGCTGGCGACACTGCCTTTTTTCGGCGGCGCGTTTCTGCCGGAGTTCCGCGAGGGGCATTTCATCGTCCACATGTCCGCGGTTCCGGGCACGTCGATTGACGAATCGCTCCGCATTGGGCGTGAAGTGACGATGGAATTATTGAAGAACGAGCACATCCGCTCTGTCTCTCAGCGCGTCGGGCGCGCCGAGAAGGCGGACGACACATGGGGGACACACTACAGCGAGTTCAATGTGGACCTCGTGCCCTTGCAGGGCGAGGAAGCGGAGGCAGTGCAGTCGGAAATTCGAGACGCGCTATCCAAATTCCCCGGCGTCTACTTCGCCATCAAGCCGTTCCTCACCGAGCGCATCGAGGAAACAATCTCCGGCGCGACCGCTCAAGTGTCCATCAAAATCTTCGGCGACGATCTGGACGTGATCGACCAGAAGGCCCAGGAGATCGCCAAAACGGTTTCAGGTGTCCAAGGCGCGGCAGACGTGCAGGTGGAATCACCTCCGGGCACGCCGCAGTGGGTCGTGAAGCTCCGGCCGGAGCGCCTCAAGCAATTCGGGTTTCAGCCGGTCGATGTCCTCGAAGCGGTGCAGACCGCTTATCAGGGCGCGTCCGTCGCGCAGACCTATGAGGGCAGCAAGGTGTTCGACGTCGCGGTGATCCTCAACGCACAAGATCGCCAAGACCCCGAACAGGTTGGATCGTTGCTGCTCCGCGCACCTGACGGGACACGTGTGCCGTTGAACGAGCTGGCAGAAATCTTCCAGCGTGCCGGCCGGTACGTCGTCCTGCATGACGGCGCGCGCCGCCGGCAGGCCGTCACCTGCAACGTCGGCGGGCGGGATGTTGCGTCGTTCGTCAAAGACGCGCAACAGAAGATCGCGAACGAAGTCTCCTTCCCGCCCGGTGTGTACTCGGTCTTCACTGGCGCTGCCCAAGCCCAATCGCAAGCTCGCAACGAAATCCTCCTGCACTCGCTCATCGCAGGCGTGGGCATCGTGCTGCTGCTGTCTACGGTGATGGGCAACTTGCGGAATCTGCTCCTGGTACTGGTGAATCTACCCTTCGCCTTGGTCGGCGGGGTGCTGGCGGTATTCTTTACCGGCGGCTGGCTGTCGGTCGGGTCGCTGGTCGGATTCGTGACATTGTTCGGCATCACGACGCGCAACTCGATCATGATGATTTCCCACTTCGAGCATCTGGTGGATCAGGAAGGCATGGCGTGGGGTGAAGAAGCGGCGCTCAAGGGAGCGTCTGAGCGACTCGTGCCGATCCTGATGACGGCCCTGGTCACGGCGCTGGGATTGCTCCCTCTTGCCATCGGCAGCGGCGCGCCCGGCCGCGAAATCGAGGGACCGATGGCGATTGTCATTCTTGGGGGTTTGCTAACCTCGACCGTGTTGAATCTACTCGTCTTGCCGACGCTTGCGCTACGATTCGGCCGTTTCGTCCCGACGGGCGAGGCCGGCGAGGAGAGAGTTGTCCCCGTAACGGCATAACGGGCCGGGAGTTTCGCCATGACGCAATCGAACTTGAGCCATCTTATCGCCATCGAATTTGTGATCCGCATCGCGGCGCATTAACCATGAGGTGAGTATGACCCGACATATGTTTCTTGTGATTGGCCTTCTGATGTTGCCCGGCGGGCGGGTTCTGGGCAATGCGCTGCATAACCGACTCGTGTTTCTGGCGGTGACAGGCTTCGGCGGCATCTTCATTATGTGCGATATCGCCGCGACGATCTTTATCAAAATCATCCAGTCCGGCCGCGAGCCTCCCGGATTTCACGTTCTGAACGATGAAACTGGCCGCGATCGGACCAAGTGACCCTCGCCGCTGCTGGGTGCGTTTATCCTCTCCGAGAACGCCGCCGTCGATCGTCACCCATCCGGCGATGATCGGCAGGAGCAGATCCGCAACAAGTAAGCGGCCCATGACGTGCCTGCGAAACACCATGCCTGAATAAGCCAGCCACGCGGTGCATCCCCAGCACGTCGCAACGACTACCCACAGCACGGCGGCTTCAACGCCGAACTTGAGAGTAGACGCTTGCGGCAGCCTGTGTCTCCGACGCTTACGCTTGCGGCGGCGGGTTGGCGATGGAGCCAGAATACCGCGCGTGCGGACTGTAGCGCGAATTGCCGGATAACGGCACCTTTTATGGGCGGCGGGCGTAGCGGCCCCCCGCTACGAACCTCCGACCATCAATCCATCCCAAGAAAAAAGCGATCCAAAGATCGCTAGTGCGTACGTCAATATAGTCCGGCCTCTGCCTGCCCCGTTGTTCCGGCTATTGCCGCGGCTGTAATCGCTTCCAGTCTTCCTTTAGCTCCACGCCGGGGTCGTAGCTGGAATCCGCTGAGACGATGATCTCGCCGCGGTTGTTGACCCAGGCGTTGCCGTAGGTGTTGGGGAGGTCGTAGGTGCGGCCGGCGTCGTCGGCAAAAGTCTCCAGGCCGCGGATACTCTGGCTGATGTTGTGATTGACCTTGTCCTGCACCGCCTGGGTCTTCCAGTAGCTGCTCGTGATCGAGTCGCTGATCTCGCCGCTGGTCTTCGCGTACATCTTGCTCCACTCGCCGACGTCGTGGATCGCCTGCATGCCGGCGTCGTGGCGGATCTGGATGATCTGGGAGAGCCGGTTGAACCAGTTGAGGTTGGGGCGGACCGAGGACTGGATCACTTTCAGGATGCGCGAGCGGTCGTCGAGCGTGCCGGCTTTGGCGCGGAAGCTGAAGCAGATGTCGGGATTGAAGAAGGCCAGGCCGGTCTGAAGCCCACGGGCATAGACCAGCGCGCAATAAACGTCTTCCTCGATGGGGACGCCGTTCTCCTCATAGCGAAAGCGGACGCGGGCTGCCTGGGCGGTCTTCTCGATGCCGGCTTCCTGGGCGTTGCTCGCCAGGGCAGTCCTGGCGAGGTCGGGGAGGTCTTCGGTCTTTACAACCTCGGCCGACTGCAATGGCTTGCGGAGGTAGGGGAGGACGATGTCCCGGATGAACTCAGCCGGCGGACCGGGACGGCGGACGAGGCTACCGCCATAAATCGACCCGGGCGGAAAGCCCAGCATGGGCTGCTGCGACCACATGCAGGGGACCGCCGGCAACAGGTAGAGGGCCTCGATGCCATCGGGGTTGCGGATCTGCATGTCCACGAAGGTCGGGTAGTAGATGTGCGTTCGCCACTGGATGCCGCCGGTCACCTGCCAGCCGGCGGGAATGAGGAATGACGACGCCTCGCCGGGAATGACCTTGTCATCCTTGAGCGAGTAGCGCTGAAAGCGCAGCATATCGCCGCTTCCGGCGTGTGCCCGAGCCGGTGGCTTGGGCGCGTCGGCGTTGGCTTCGACGTCCGGCGCCACATCGGCGGGGGGCGGATGGGCGGCGCCGCTGCCGGTACCGCCGCCGAGGGGGTTGGGCTTCTTCGGTCTCGAGAAGGGGTTGGCGGCTTTCTTCTTGAGCGTGTAATCGGTGCCGCCGGTGCTGAACTTCATCGTGGGGCCGTCGATGGCGGCGGTGAAGTCGAAGGTGTCGCCGTCGCTTTGGAAAGCGCCCTTCAAGTTGTCGCCATCCTTTTTGGCCTTCAGGGGGAACGTTTTGTCGCCCATGTGGATCGATCCGCCGTACGCGTCGCCCGCTTTCGTCAGGTCGATGCTGATCGATTCGCCTTCAAACCTCCCGGCCACCGAATCGCCTGGGCCGGCGCCGGGCTCCGGGTTGTAGGGCGGCACGTCCGCGCCGCCGCCCGCCCCTCCCAGCGGTTCGATCGTGGTGTGAAAGCCAGCCGTGCCGGTCCCTATCACCTGGACGATTACCTGTTCGTTGGTCTGGGGATTGTTCTGAGTGACGAGGCCATCGGAGTCGATGTTTCCGCTCAATTCCCCGACCACCACTTCGCCGGTGGCCAGGTCCACGGTCATCGTGCCCTTGGCGGTGATCTTGATGTCGATCGGTCCTTCCTTGTGGGCGGCGGTGATGTTCGCATCAACCAGCGCGAGGTTGTGTCCGTCCCGCGATTGAACTTTCTTCAGCGTGTAGTTGGCGGTGGCCTTCGAATTCGCGTCAAGCCCGAATTGCCGCGCGACGGCCGCGGGATCGGCGTCCCAGCTATCGCCCACCGTGACCGGCTTGCGAGGGTAGAGGGACGCATTGTGATCGAGCATCGATTTCAGCGTCTTCTCGTCGGCCTCGGCGATCTCCTTGCCATCGTGGCTCACACTGCCATCGGCCTCGCGGCGAATGGTGATCGTGGCGCCGGCGAAGCTGGATTTCTTCTCCTGGACCTGTCCATTGCCCCCGTCCATCTTGCCGCCGCAGTCGTCCGCGAACTGCACGCGCAAGACGGTGGCCTGCCCGTTGACGGCCTTCAGCACCGTCGCGGTCCCTTTGACGACTTCATTCATCTTCTGGGCGGCCTCCTGCGTCTGGCCGGCGGCGGTGTACTTCACCTTCATGTCCAGGTCGGTCAGGCTCTGGAAGTTCCACCGCTGCCCCGGACTGGCGTGCGGTTGGATTTCAACGGTGTCGGCCGCGCGGACGGCCGACGCCAGGCAGAGCACCAACGCCGCTAAACTCCACTTCGTTCGCATGGTGAAACCCTTTGCTCGGTTCGATGACGTGCGGCGGGAAAACCCCACCTGACTACCACCGGGAATATGCGGAACGCGGGGAGAATTCAAGAAAAAAATTGTCATGGCGGACGAGCACGCGCGGCCAGCTCCGCCCGTTCTCCCCATCAGCGTCATTCGCGTAATCCGCAGTCTGTTGATTTTCGTCAGATGATCGTCAACACGTAATCCTGCTTTTGATCTGCGATACCGGGCTTGGACAGGTCGTGCAACGACACGTGTTTCGGCGGCGGACCACCAGCCGTCGCACTGGGCCCGCGGCGGTAGGACTGAACCTGTAGCGCCGCGACGCCAAAGGGAACGCCGTTGTTCGACGGCGCGATCGCGCCCAGCTTGAGCGTGCCGATGCGGGCAGCGGCGATGTTCGAGCTGGTGACGGCGAAGACCTGGCCGGTGATGCCCGAGCCTCCAGCACGCCGATCTTTGCCTGGGCAGCGAAGTCGCCAGGTCCTTGCGGCAACGTGTTGAGCCCGGCTTGTACGCCGGCGAAGAGCAGGCTGTTGTTGAGCGCGCCGACAATCATTCGCTGGATGCCGAGGGCGGCACGGATCTGCACCTGCTCGAGGTTTCCCGACACGAAGAAGTTCTGGATGGACGCGCCATGATTGGCGGCGCTGAGGTTGACGTTGGCGGCGAAGTCGCCGGTGACACGGAATGATCCGAGCCACGGTGCATCGATGTGTCGGCGAACCGCGCCCGGCTCGACCCAGTTGGTCGCGGCGAGGCCTGCGATGGGGGAGGCCGTGTCGATCGACAGCTGTGAGACGCGCTGGAGATGAATGCTCGTCGGGCGTCCGGCTCCGCTGATGACAATGTGGCTGGGGCCGCCGTTCACATCGTGCAAGCTCAGGCTGCCGAGCGTGCCGCCGATCGTGAGATCGCCGGTCAGGTCGGCGCGGGTCGCGCGGACGGCGCCGAGCGAGCCGGCGTCGGCGAGGCCGTGCAGCACCGCGGCGCCGCCGGTCATCGTGAAGGACGATCGCGCGGTCGTCTGCGTCAGCGTGAGGTCAAAGCCGGTGTCGCTCTCGGTCACCATTCCGGTTCCGCTTTTCAGCGCGAAGGTGACCGGTTCGCCCTGGGCGTTCTGGAGCGTCAGCTTGACGCCGTGCTGGCCGTTCACGTCCCCGAACTGGCCGCTGGTGGCGCTGACCGCGCCGCGGTGGATGGTGAGTTCGCGGAGGAGGTGTGCGTTTCCCATCATCGATGGCGTGGAAACGGAGAGGCACAGGCGTGATTCGAGGAGCTCGATGGTCGGGGCCGGATGCGTTGCCGAAACCGCTGGCGTTCGATGAGAGGTCATTGCGCGTTTGCTGATTGGAAAGAACCCCCGTCCGAGCCGCAGAGGGTATCGACGACTTCGATGGTGAGCAAATTCACTCTGCAGAGAAGATCGCTGCGCTCTCGCTGATCTCGGTCGCGTACGGTTCGACAAGCTCACCGGAGCCGACCGAGCAAGCGTGAATCCACGCCGACAGGGGCGAGGCGCCCATGCCCGGTGCGCCGTGCGCAAATGCATGCGCCGTGGCGGTTCAACCGCTTTCTTCTCGCTATCCGACGAGCGATCCCGCCGCCGCGTCGAGGCGGCGTGCTTCGATTCGGCTGCGCTGATCCTCGGCCCGGCGGATCAGCGGGGCGTAATCGAGGCTGCGCAGGTCGACGTGGCGTTCGGCGAGGTGGGCCAGTGACACCCAGAGCAGGCGCTTGCCTTCGACGCCAAGCGACGCCGCTTCCCATGACTCCAGCAGGCGGAAATCGCCCGCCGCCGGGTCATCAAGCTTCAACTTGAGTCGGGCCAGCTTTTCACTGATCCATGCCGCGGCGCGACGGGGCACGCTCGCTGAGATGTCCAGTCGCACCATCAATGCTTCGAGCTGCCGGCGGTCGAGGAGGACATCGCCGCGTAGCTCCGCCGCGAAGGTGGCGGCTGTCGATCCGGCGCAGGCCGCCTCCACGTGTTCGAGCAGGTCCAGGAGCATCGTGGATCCAGCCATGTGGTCGCTGAGGTAAGTCGCAATTTGTGCATTTGCCATTGTGTACCTGCTTTCAGAATGGCCTCATATTCGAACGCTTCGCCGCGGGCTGAAGCCGGCGGCGTGCCTGTGGCGCGCGAGTCTTGCCCGCAATGACATCCCGCGTTGCTCCGGCGCCTGCCACCACGGCGTCAATCAACCCTGGGAAACGCGCCTCCAATTCGACGCGCCGCAACGTGGTGAGATGCCGCGTGCCGGCGGGGCGGACGTGGATTACCCCCGCGGTTCGCAGAACCTTAAAGTGGTGGGAGAGCGTGCCCTTGGGCAGGTCGATCCCAAACTCGCAGCAGGCCATCCCCTTATCGTCCGCCCGTGCCGCCATCGTCACGATCCGCAGGCGGATCGGATCCGACAACGCCGACAGGACTTCCGGCAGCGACATCGTCTCCACGGGTGGATGACCGATCTGCTTCATCGTCCCATTCTAGCTTGGAAAGCGCGCCGGACGTTAGATTGAACCGCCAAGCCGGCAAGAGCGCGGAGAGGATAGAAGATCGAGGATTGAGGATTGAGGATGGAGTTGCCCGCCCATCCATCCTCGATCCTCAATCTTCAATTCTCGCATCTTCTGCGGCCTCCGCTCCGCGGTGAATCATCCCTCACTTGACCGTCCTCGATGGCACGCCTACCGTCCCGACATAGTTCGAAAGGTTTCGAACGATCTTTTTGGAAGGACGACAATCGTGGACTTGCAACTCAAAGGTAAGCGCGCAATCGTGACCGGGAGCAGCAGTGGTATCGGCGAGGCGATCGCACGGACGCTCGCCGCCGAAGGGGCGCTCGTCGTCGTGCATGGCCGGCGCGAGGCGGAAGCCAAACGTGTGGCTGCGGCGATCGGCGCCGCGGGGGGCAAGGCGATCGTCGCTATCGGCGATCTCGGCACCGACGCCGGCGCGGATGCCGTGGCGCGGGTGGTGAACGACGCTTTCGATGGGGTCGATATCCTTGTCAACAACGCCGGGGCCTTCCCGCAGGGCCCTTTCCTGGAATCCAGCGCCGCCCAGTGGAATGAGCTGTACAACCAGAACGTCGGTTCGATGGTCCGGCTCATCGGCCGGCTCGTGCCGCGGATGAAGGAGCGAAAGTGGGGGCGGGTGATCTCGATTGCCAGTGCCGTGGCGACGATGCCCGCGGCTGGCATGGCGAATTACTCGGCCACCAAGGGCGCCAATGTGAACCTCGCGGTGAGCCTGGCCAAGGAGCTGACCGGCACCGGCATCACCTCCAACGCGGTGAGCCCGGGCATGATTCTCACACCGGGCGTCGAGGAGATGCTCAAGGGGATGGCGCCGCAACTGGGCATTTCGCCTGGCGACCTCCCGGCCCTCATCCAATATGCGGTCACGACGTTCGTTCCCAATCCCACTAACCGGCTGGGAACCGTGAACGACATTGCCAATGCCGTTACATTTTTGGCCAGTCCGCTGGCAGGTTACATCAACGGCGCCAACCTCCGCGTGGACGGGGGGACGGTGCAGACGATCAATTGACGCCGCCTTCGCGCGGCAGCGCGAACAACGCTTTGGGGAGACCGGTGCGCGGGTAACATGCCCGCAATTTTTCAAGGAGGCATTCGCCATGGCGACCCTATCTCACGGCTACGCGGCTCAGACCAAGACCAGCAAGCTCGCCCCGTTTAAGTTCGAACGCCGGGAGGTCGGACCGAATGACGTGCAGATCGAGATCCTCTTCTGCGGCGTCTGCCACTCCGATATTCACCAGGTGCGCGACGAGTGGGGCGGGTCGATCTACCCGATGGTACCGGGCCACGAGATCGTTGGCCGTGTCTCCAAAGTTGGAGCGAAGGTCAGGAAATTCAAAGCGGGCGACCCGGCCGGCGTCGGTTGCATGGTCGATTCCTGCCGCCAGTGCAAAAGCTGCGTCGAAGGCGACGAACAGTATTGCGACCGGAACCAGACGGTCTTCACCTACAACGGCCGTTTCCCCGATGGCACGCCGACGTACGGCGGGTACTCGAACAACATCGTCGTAGACGAATCGTTCGGACTAAAGGTCTCGCCCAAGCTGAACCTCGCCGCGGTCGCGCCGCTGCTGTGCGCCGGCATCACCACCTGGTCGCCGATGAAGCACTGGAACGTCGGCAAGGGGCAGCGCGTAGGCGTGGTGGGCCTGGGCGGGCTCGGGCACATGGCGCTGAAGTTCGGGCATGCCTTCGGCGCGCACGTCACCCAGTTCACGACCTCGCCCGGCAAGGAACAGGACGCGATCCGGCTGGGCGCCGATGAGGTCGTGCTGACGCGCGATCCGGCGGCGCTCGCCAAGCTGGGGCAGAGCTTCGATTTCATCATCGATACTGTCTCCGCGCCGCACGATCTGAACATGTACCTCAAGGTGCTGCGCCGCAACGGCAACATGACGCTGGTCGGCGCGCCCGAGAAGCCGTCGGCGGTCGAAGCCTTCCCGCTGATCATGAAACGGCGCAGCCTTTCCGGTTCGGCGATCGGCGGCATCCGCGAAACGCAGGAGATGCTGGATTACTGTGCCGAGAAGGGGATCGTCTCCGATATCGAGATGACGACGATCCAGAAGATCAACGAGGCGTACGAGCGGATGCTGAGAAACGACGTCAAGTACCGATTCGTCATCGACATTGCTTCGCTGGAGGCATAGGAAGCCGTGACGCGCCGGCAATGGGTCCGATTCGCCCGCGGTTCGGCCAACGGCTATCGTATTGTTGTGCCGAATAGCGGAAGTCGGACGCGGTTGGTAATCATCGCGGTGGTGCTCCTCGCGTGCGCCGCCGGCGCGTTCGCGTGGTGGCGATCGCACCGGGATCGTGGGCAATCGACGCTGCTTCTCTACGGCAATGTCGATTTCCGGCAGGCGGAGCTTCCCTTCAACAACAGTGAGCGCATCGCCGCGGTCCTCGTGCAGGAAGGGGACGTCGTGCACGCCGGTCAGGTGATCGCACGTCTGGACACGAGCCGGCTCGAACCGCAGCTTGCCCAGGCGATCGGCCAGCTCGAGGCGCAGCGGCAGGCGGTGGAACGGCTCCGCAACGGAAGCCGGCCGGAGGAGATTGCCCAGAGCCGCGCGAATCTGGAGGCCGCCAAAGCGGACCAGATGAACGCCCAGCGCCAGTACCAGCGGCTCAAGGACCTGTTCCAGAGTTCCGGCGGACGGGCGATCAGCCAGCAGGATCTGGACAACGCCAAGGCGGCGCTGGACGTGGCCGAGGCGAAGGTGGCAGTGAACCAGAAGACGCTGGATCTGCTGATCATCGGGCCGCGCAAGGAAGACATCGCCCAGGCCGAGGCGCAGTTCAAGGCCAACGAAGCACAGGTGGGGCTGATCCGCCGGGAAGTGGCCGACGCGCAGCTCGTTGCGCCGCGGGCGGGCGTGGTGCGGGCACGACTCATGGAGCCGGGCGAAATGGCGTCACCTCTGAAGCCGGTCATCTCCCTGGCGATCATCGATCCCAAATGGGTGCGTGCCTATGTCTCCGAGCCGGACCTCGGACACGTCCGCCCGGGGATGGCCGCTCAAGTTGCGGTCGATAGTTTCCCCGACCGGCGGTTCGACGGATGGGTCGGGTTCATCTCGCCTGTGGCGGAGTTCACCCCCAAGCCGGTGCAGACGCAGGAACTGCGGACCAGCCTCGTCTACGAGGTGCGCGTGTTCGTGAAGGACCCGGCTGACGAACTGCGGCTGGGGATGCCGGCGACCGTCTTCCTGCCCATGCGGGACGGACGCGCGGCGCCGGCGCGTGCGACGGTGCCGACAACAGCGCCGACCACACAGCCCCAACCTTGAGCGTCCCTCATGATGCCGGTGGTGGAAGGTCGCGAGGTTCGCAAGCAGTTCCGCCGTGAGACCGGCGAGATCGTTAACGCGCTGGATGGGGTTAGTTTGCGGGCGGAGCACGGCACGCTGACCGCACTGGTCGGCCCGGACGGCGCCGGTAAGACGACACTCATTCGCCTGATGACCGGCCTGCTCCTCGCCGACTCTGGCGAGCTGCGCGTGGTGGGTGTTGACGTCTCTGCTGACCCGCAACAGGTCCAGTCACGCATCGGTTACATGCCGCAGCGGTTCGGGCTGTACGAAGATCTGACCGTTCAGGAAAACCTCGACCTCTACGCGGACCTGCACGGCGTCACCGCCGCTGAGCGGCGCGAACGCTACCCGCGACTGATGGTGATGACGGGACTTGGCGCGTTCACGGACCGGCTCGCCGGCCGGCTGTCGGGCGGGATGAAGCAGAAGCTGGGCCTGGCCTGCACGCTGGTCCGCTCACCCGAGCTGCTGCTGCTGGATGAGCCGACGGTGGGCGTCGATCCGCTGTCGCGCCGGGAGCTGTGGCAGATCATCCGCACGCTCGTGAATGAACAGGGGCTGACGGTGGTGCTCAGCACGTCGTACCTCGATGAGGCAGAGCGATGCGGGCACGTCATCGTGCTTCACGAGGGGAAAGTGCTCGCGCAAGGGGCGCCGGCCGAGGTGACGGCGCTGGCCGCTCGGCGAACGTTTCTCCTGGACCCGCCGCCCGGCTGGAAGGCGCGCGATTTTCAGATGCGCCTGCTCGCAGACGCGGAGGTGCTTGACGCGCTGCCGGAGGCGGGAAGGGTGCGCGTGGTGAGCACACACGAGGACCCAGCCCAGTTCAGCAGTACGACCTCGCGGAACGGTTTGCTGGCTGGTGCGAGTGTCAGGCCAACGGAGGCGCGGTTTGAAGATGGCTTCATGGTGTTGCTGCGACGTAATACGCCGGATCATCCGCCTGCCACTGCTCCCGCGGCGCCAACGACCCCGCCGCTCTCGCATGAACTTGGCGAAGTGGTCGTGGAAGTGCACGATCTCGTAAAGGGGTTCAAGTCGTTCGTCGCGGTGGATCACGTGAGCTTCGAGGCGCATCGCGGCGAGATATTCGGCCTGCTCGGGCCCAACGGGGCGGGCAAGACGACGACCTTCCGCATGCTCTGCGGCCTGCTCGTGGCGACGGAGGGGACGCTGCGCGTGGCCGGCGTGGACCTGCGAACCTCACGCGCATCGGCCCGGCGTCGCCTCGGTTACGTCGCCCAGCGGTTCAGCCTCTACGGACAGTTGACGGTGCTGGAGAACCTGGACTTCTTCGCCAGCGCGTACGGCCTGCGCGGCGCGGCAAAACGGGCTCGCATCCAAACGGTGCTGGAGCAGTTTGAGCTCGCGGATGTCGCGCGCCAGCCGGCGGGGCAGTTGCCGGGCGGGTACAAGCAACGCCTGGCGATCGGCGCCGCCTCACTGCATGAGCCGGAGATCCTCTTCCTCGACGAGCCGACGAGCGGCGCCGACCCCCTGGCGCGCCGCTCCTTCTGGCGGCGGATCACCGCGGAGGCCGAGTCGGGCGTCACGATCATCGTGACCACGCACTTCATGGAAGAGGCGGAATACTGCGACCGGATCGCCATCATGGATTCCGGCCGCGTCCTCGCCCAGGGGACGCCGGCTGAAATTCGCCATCATGCAATGCCCGTCAACGGGCGCGAGCCGACGATGGAAGATGCGTTCATTGCCATCGTCGAATCCTCGCGCCGCGATGTCGCGGAGCGACAGACGGCGGCCGGGCAAGGGAGCGCTGCATGATGCACGGTCCGCCAAGAGCCGTCGAATACGCGGCGCCGTCCACACGCTCGTCCCCGCGTCATGGCGGGTTCGTGCGGCGCGTGCGGGCGCTGGTCGTCAAGGAAAGCCGGGAGGTGCTTCGCGATCCGAGCAGCATTGCGATCGGGATCGTGTTGCCGCTGCTGCTGATCCTCCTGTTCGGCTACGGGCTTTCGCTAGACGTGAAGGATGTGCCGGTGGCCGTCGTGATGGCCGACGCGTCGCCCGATGCGATGGAGCTGGCGGCGGGGTTCCGATTGTCTCCCTACTTCCAGACGCGGATCGTCCCGACGATGCAGGAGGCGGAAGAACTCCTGCGGGAGAAGGTCGTGCAGGGCATCGTGCGCCTCGGTTTGGACTTCACATGGCGGGAGCAGGCCGGCGGGGCGACCGTGCAGATTCTCGTGAACGGCACCGACGCGAACCAGGCGCGCATCATTCAGGCTTTCGCGCAAGGCGCGGTCGCCGAGTGGTATGCGCGGCAGGCGGGCGAGGGGCGCGCGCATTCCGGCGCCGGGCCAGTCATGGTGCAAAGCCAGCTCTGGTTCAATGAGGCCAACGACAGCCGTTACTTCCTCGTGCCCGGGCTGATCGTGCTGGTGATGACACTAATCGGGGCGCTGCTGACCGCGATGGTGATGTCGCGGGAATGGGAACGCGGGACGCTGGAGGCCCTATTCGTGACGCCGGTCCGGCCCGGCGAGATCCTGCTGGGGAAGATGATCCCGTACTTCGTGCTGGGGCTGATCGGGCTGGTGCTGTGCCTGCTGGCGGCGCGGTTTCTGTTTCACGTGCCGTTCCGCGGCTCGCTGGCGCTGTTAGTGGGAGTTTCGATGCTCTATCTCTCGGTCGCGCTGAGCATCGGGTTGCTCATTTCCTCGGCCGTCAAGAGCCAGTTCGTGGCCAGTCAGATGGCGATGCTGGTCACGTTCCTGCCGGCGGTGATGCTGTCCGGGTTTCTCTTCGACCTGCGGAGCATGCCGGCGTTCGTCCGGGGGATCTCCTACCTGTTGCCGGCTCGGTACTACGTGACGCTGCTCCAGACGATCTTCCTGGCGGGCGATGTCTGGAGCGTAGTCATTCCGAACACGGCAATTCTGGCGGGCATGGCAGGGTTGCTGCTCGCCCTCACCCGCGCGACGACGCGCAAACGGTTGGCATAAGCGCGACCGGACGGCGCTCGGCGCGGGCATACACACGATGTTGGACTCGATCCTTCGCATTCTCGCCCTGACCCGCAAAGAGTTGCTCGCGTTATTGAAAGACCCGCGCGGCCGCTTCAGTCTCTTCTTCCCGCCGATCATCCAATGCCTGATTTACGGGTATGCCGCCACGTTCGACCTGAACGACGTCCCGTACGCCGTGCTCGATCGAGATCACACCGCGGCGTCGCGTGAGTTGCTCGCCCGGCTGGATGGGTCGCGCATCTTTCACCGCGTGGCGACGCTGGGGCAATCGGAGCAGATCAAGCCGGTGATCGATCGGCGCGACGCGGTGCTGGCGATCCAGATCGGACCGGATTTCGAGCGAAGGCTCCAGGCCGGAGAGACGGCTGATATTCAGGTCATCGCCGACGGTCGCAACTCGAATACCGCCGGCACTGCGACTGGATACGTCGGCGCGATCGTCGAAGGGTTCAACGCCGACTGGCGCACCGCGCACGGCGGCATCGATCCGCCCATCCAGGTCATCACCCGCGCCTGGTACAACCCGAACCTGGAGACGCGCTGGCACATGATCCCCAGCCTGATCGGCACGCTGACGCTCCTTCAGACGATGCTGCTGACCGCGATGTCCGTAGCCCGCGAGCGCGAGCAGGGGACGTTCGATCAACTGCTGGTCACGCCTTTCCGGCCGGCGGAGATCATGGCCGGCAAATCGCTGCCGTCGATCCTGATCGGCATGGTGCAGGCAGGGAACGTGCTGCTGGTGGCGCAGCTCTGGTTTCACATTCCATTCGCCGGCTCGTTCGCGGTGTTGTTCGTCGGGCTCAGTCTGTTCCTGCTGGCGGCGGTGGGGATCGGGCTCCTGATCTCGGCGATCGCCGCGACGATGCAGCAGGCGATGCTCTTCTCGTTCATGGTGATGATGCCGTTCGCCCTCATGTCGGGGTTGACCACGCCGATCGAGAGCATGCCCAGGGCGCTGCAATACGGAACGCTGATCAATCCCCTTCGCTACGCGATCGACCTCGCCCAGCGCGTCTATCTCGAAGGCGCCGGCTTGCGCCTGCTTTGGCCGGATCTGTGGCCGTTGGCGATTTTGGCAGTTGTCACGTTGACGTCCGCATCATGGTTGTTCCGGCATCGGTTGGGGGAGTGAGGTGGTGTGGTCGGGAAAGGAAGGGTGGGCATTCGCCCACCCGGAAGTTGAAGGTGGGCCGAGCCCACCCTACATGTGATGCCGACCGGGAAGGATTAGGTCCGCCGTAGGGTGGGCTCGGCCCACCAATGCTCGAGGGAGACTGACATGCCAGACTACCGAAGACTCTACCGGCCAGGCGGGACCTACTTCTTTACGATCGTCACGAGGCACCGCAACCCAATCTTGGAAGGGGCTCAAAACGTTGGGATACTTCGCGAGGCGGTTCGGACCGTGCGGAACGAAAGGCCGTTCGAAGTTTGCGCCGCAGTGATACTTCCGGATCATGTCCACTTCATCTGGGCGCTCCCTGAAGGTGATACTGCGTATGCAGCGCGAATTGGGCGCGTGAAAATTCTGTTTACGCAATTTTCACGTCGAATCGCACCGACTCCAGCAGATTTGTCCGGGTCCGCCGACCGACATCGCGAAAGCGGATATTGGCAACGTCGATACTGGGAGCACGTCATCCGCGACGAGGACGATTTCCAGCACCACCTCGATTACATCCACTACAACCCCGTGAAACATCGTTATGTGGGTTGTCCGCACGCGTGGCCGCATTCGAGCTTCCGATCGTGGGTGGGGAAGCGCGTCTACGAGCGAGATTGGTTGTGTAAGTGCGGAGGTGGAATTATCCGGCCGCCGACGTTTGATGAAATCACCCGCTCGGTGGGGGAGTGAGACGCAAGAAGTGGGTCATGACAGCGGAAAAGGAAGGGTGGGCATTCGCCCACCAGAGAGGTGAAGGTGGGGCGGGGGCCCCCCCAACGGGGGGGCGCGGCGCCCGCGGGGGGGGGGGGGGGGCCCCCCACACAACACCCCCC
>JBBSDP010000027.1:0-62151 GCA_038240605.1 Tepidisphaerales bacterium
ATAGCAAATTGCCGAGCGGCGGATCAAGAGGGTAGGTCTGCACTACACGCAAATCAGAAACAGAAACCCCACTGGAACACGGCGGAAAGCGGAAACCAACCGAGAAAATTCCGGAAAACATGCGGAAGTGCGAAGGTTGGGCTAACCGGCGGAAATGAATGAGACCTGAGCCGACCTATGGCCCGAACAACCCGCACCCGCTCTCGAAAATGCGCACGGAACTCTTGTGGGAAGGCAAATACGACGAATACGGCAACCGCCGCGAGGTCGATGTCGCGGGCCTGGCGATGCCGCTCCAGAAAATCGAAACGATCGACGAGCCGCGCTCCGAGGTGAAGGCGGATCCGCCCCATCCCCATGGAACATGTAATCCTCCCCATCGCGAATTGGCCCGAGACGGTGGGGTTGCGCTAAAGCATGTAATACGTTGTCATACAACGTCTTGCACCTTTCGGGGATTCCCAAGACGGTTTGCGCTAAAGCACCATTCATGCCCAATAGGGCAAATATCGGGCGTACCGGGTTGAATTCGAATCTGATTCGTCGGCCTTGATCAGTCCGTCATCTTTCGTGGCTCCGATAACGAGCGAAACGGTCGCCGACTTCGATTCAGACAGCCCAAACCGTTGTCGCAACGACTGGTTCGACATCCGCTTACCGCTGATGTACTGCAATACGCAGTGCTGGTAGCAAGCTCGCACTCGATCCGCCTTACTCATGACCGGGAATTCCTGATGTGCAAATAAGACGGCGGTGGTGCGCAATTCCCCAACACGAAAGTCTGGCGCTGGAAGCTGAAAGCTCTCAGCGGCACTGACAACCTTGTCGACACCGCTTCCTTTCTCTTCGCAAATGCCGAGGCGGCGCATCAGGTCAGCGAGCCGTTCGTTGCAGGAACGGTATTCGTCAATAAACCGTTCAACTTGAATGGGCGGAAGGCCCGGATTAGAAATTTCTACACGATCGTCGTACATCTCGATCATCACCGACGCCCCTGACGCAGAAAAATCCTGATGCACCATCGCATTGGCGATCAGCTCACGCAGGGCTTGCTTGGGGAACATCTTTGCTTCCTCACGCACCACCTGCTCGATATAGCGGTTTTGCGGCGCGGCGGAATGGACAAAGTTAACGAGACTCTCAAAGACGACCGCATAGCCACGAACGTCCGGCCTGTCCGACTTCGTCTTCAGCTTGTCGGTTCCGTCGTAGATCACGACGCGCAACGCTTTCCTCGCAAGCGCCACTGAAAATGCGTCCAGCTTCTTTGCCAGCAGAATGGCGCCGAGATTCGCAATCTCCCAGCCGCGCGTTCCTTGGGCGATCAATCCTTCACCGCTCAACTTCGCCAGTACGCCGCTACGCGTGGTTGGATAGGGGAGCTTAAGCAATTCAAAGAAAGCCTGAGTGTCTAAAAGCGCAATGACTTCGTCGGCACTGGCGTCCGATTTGGCGGCCTGCGCAAACCAATCGGGTTGACCTTCGCCGAAGATCGCCCTCAACCGATCCTCGCTCATCGGGGCCAGTTCCTGACCGGCCCGCATGAGATAAGCACCCTCAAATTGAAACGCGGTGCCGCGCGGACGGCTTGGAATGTGGAAGACAAGGGCTCGCCCATCCGGATGGATTACCTCCTCAATATCCACGCGAAAGCCCAGCGCCTGCAGCATTTTCGCCGCCATCTCTACCACATCGTTAAATGCGACTGTGCCGACGATCCGCCGGGGCGGCCGATCTTCAATCCCCAGGAGCAGGTACCCGCCCCCCTCGTTTGCCATCGCCACGCAATATTTGTAAAGCTTGCGGTTGTCGAATTGGACCTTCGCCTCCTTGAACTCCAAGCGCTGATGTTCGGATCGGGCGTTTCGCCAGGCGTCGATCTGCGCAATAGTGGTGGCCATCATGTCGCTCGCGCTGACACCCATTTATCCGCCACAGCCAACCAAATGGCGGCGGAGCGCCCGTCGAACAGCCCGCGCCACTCCGGCGGCATTAGCTCTCGGCGACTCCGACCTTCGCCGAACCGTTGCAAATTGAAATAGCCAGCGCAACGTGTACGCTTTCACGATTGCCACTCTAACGTCCGCGGCAGTCACTTTACCGACCGGAATCGGATGAGACCAGAACCAGTCTACGGCCCCCACAATCCTCACCCGCTCTCGACCATGCGCACGGAACTGGTCTGGGAGGGAAAATACGATGAATACGTCAACCGCCGCGAGGTCGATGTCGCGGGCCTGCCGATGCCGCTCCAGAAGATTGAAACGATCGACGAGCCGCGCGGCAACTCGACATGTTCGAGAAGAAAAGTCCCCGCCGCGACGACTTCCGCAACCGACTGATCTGGGGCGACAACAAGCTCGTGATGGCTTCGCTGATGCAGGAGTTCAAAGGGAAGGTCGATCTGATTTACATCGATCCGCCATTTGATGTGGGGGCGGATTTCACGATGGATGTCCCGATTGGCGACGAAGATGAAACCGTTGCGAAGGACCAATCCACCCTCGAGCTCGTCGCATACCGAGACACTTGGGGACGAGGGATCGATTCATATTACTCAATGATCTTTGAACGCCTCGTTTTGATGCGCGAGCTTCTGTCAGACCGCGGAGCCATATTTGTTCATTGCGACTGGCACGTAAACCACGGCCTTCGCTCCATTCTGGAGGACGTATTCGCGGCCGACCATTTCATGAACGAAATTACGTGGCGCAGAAAGGGTGGTGTCGCTCTTGGCACTATGTCCCGGCTTTCTGTTGCAACTGACACAATTTTCTGGCTGGCGAAGTCGAACTCCTACACTCTCAATCCCGTCTTTGAACCCGCGCCTGACGAATATATACAAACGATGTTCAAGAATCAGGAGGCGGACGGGCGGCGCTTCATGTTGAACGTGATGCGTAGTCCTCACCCGCGTGCTAATTTGATGTATGACTACAAGGGGTACAAGATGCCCCCAAACGGCTGGGCGATCCCCCTCGAAACGATGAAGAGGCTCGACTCCGAAGGCCGCCTGTATTTTGCAAGCTCTAAGGAAAGGCAAATCTATAAGAAGATTTATTTAGACCAGTATCCCGGCCAACAGATCAACAATCTTTGGACGGACATTCCGACACTAAAGGGAACAAGCCAGGAGATACAAAACTTTGCCACGCAGAAGCCCGAGGCATTGTTGTCGCGGATTCTTAGGCTCGCCTCGAACGAGGGGGACCTTGTCGCTGACCTGTTTTGCGGTAGCGGCACCACAGTCGCGACGGCGGAAAAGCTCGGTCGTCGATGGCTGATGGCAGACCTCGGTCGCTTCGGGATTCACACTTCACGAAAGCGCGTGATCGAACTCCAGCGCACTCTCCATGCCGATGGCAAGCCCTACCGCGCTTTCGACGTCTACAACCTTGGCCGTTACGAGCGGCAATGGTGGCAGAAGGAGCGGCTCAAGGGAGCTGACGAAGAGCATCGGCGAGTCGTGCCGGAATTTTTCAAGGCCGAGCAGCTTTCCAAGGCGCCATCGCCGCTGATTCATGGTCGCAAGAATGGTGCGTTCGTTCACGTCGATGGGATCGATTCGATCTTCACGCGCGTCGAGGCCATTTCGCTGGCACTGGCGGTGGCGGCGGCGGCGGGAGGAACCGAATGCTACGCGCTGGCGTGGGAGTTCGAGATGGATCTGCGGCTGACGCTGTCGGAGCTGGAGCAGCAGCCGGGCGTCAAGATCAAGCCGGTGCTGATCTCAGGGGAGATCATGGAGAAGAATCTCCGCACGCCGCCGCCGTTTTTTGAGATGGTGGTGGTCGAGGCCGAGCCGGTCCTTCGGAAAAGCAGTGATGGGCGGTCGGTCGATATCAAGCTCACTCGATTCTTGCCGTCGCTGGCGGAGGTGCCGAGCAAGGAGCTGGAGGCGATCCGCGAGCGGGCCATTCGCAGCGGGATGGATTTCATCGACTTCTGGGCGATGGACTTCGTTGACTTCTGGGCCATCGACTTCGACTGGAAGCCGGGAAAGCCGTTCAATCATCACTGGCAGGACTATCGCACGTGGAAGGATCGGAGCCTCAAGACCGTCAGCGACGCCGGACACGTCTATCCGAAGCGGGGCAAGTACACGGCGTGCGTGAAGGTGGTGGATACGTTCGGGTCGGATACGAGCATCACCGTGGCGGTGGAGGTATAGTTTGCAACTCGGGACTTTGAAGTCGCACATAGCGACATCAAGGGAAGCGCCCGCCTATCCGGAATTATCGTCCAGGGCAGCAGAATGGCCAATCGCACTCGTCAGGCGTCAACGTTGGCGGTCATCCCGACCGTGGGGATCCAGCAGCTGATTCTCCTGATCCGTGGTCACCGGGTCATTCTCGATACTGATCTTGCCCGGCTGTACGGGGTCACAACCAAACGGCTTAACGAGCAGGTCAAGCGCAATGCCAGGCGCTTCCCGGAAGATTTCATGTTCAAACTGAGCCGGCGCGAGAAGGAAGAGGTGGTCGCAAATTGCGACCACCTCCAGGCGCTCAAGTTCTCCGCCACCACGCCCGTACGCATTCACCGAACATGGGGCAATCATGGCCGCCAACGTTCTAAACGGTGAGCAAGCAGTCAAAGTCAGCGTCTTTGTGATTCGCGCATTCGTGAAGCTGAGGGAGATGGTATCGACGCACCGAGAGCTGGCCCACAAGCTCGGTGAGTTGGAACGGAAGCTTCAAGGTCACGATCAGGACATTCGCAGTCTGGTCCACGCCGTCCGCCAGTTGATGGCCGAGCCGGACGCGCCGCCGAAGCCTCGAATCGGGTTCGGGACCGAGGAGGGGACATGAGCACGGAGGCCCCTTCAGATCTCATCTCCGCCGCGGCACTGGAGCCGCTCTATCCAACGTGGCAGGAGCCGGATAGCCATCGAATCAAGGCCGACAAGAGCGGCGATCCCGCGAAGGTAGTTCAGGGACGGCGGCCGTCGCCGATCATCATCGCCCAGAACCTGCGCGGATTGGTGCGCGACTGGCGCGACGCGTTCCATGCCGGCGCGAGTGACACCAGCCGAACGCTACTCAATCACTGGTTCGAGCGCAGCGTACGTCGCCCATCAGGTGAAGGAACTGACCGATGTGGGCCTTTCCGAGGAGAATCTGAAGACTTGGATCGACACACTCGGAATGATCAGCCAGGCGTAGCGGCGACAAACGCTGCTTCGGACACTCCCCACAAAGAGGCGGTCCACCCGCCCGTACCCTGCCAATTGGGAGCGTTATTGAGGGAAGAAATCCGCGCCCTCGCGCAACTGTAGCGGGTCAGGCGTCCCAGCCGCCGGCGGGACGCGCCTATACCTTAATTTTCGGGAGTTGAACGATGGCGATGCGCAAGACATTCGTGGCGGTGGCGATCCTCCTTGGTTCCATGGCAATTCCGGCCTTCGGGCAGGCGGATCCGAATCAACCGGCTCCCGGGGCCGATCGTCCCCGGTTTGATCCAGCCCAGTTCCGCCAGCGTATGCTTGATCGCCTGAAGGAGGAACTGGGCACCAACGACGAGGAATTCAAGGCCCTTCAACCCAAGATTGAGAAGGTTTTTCAATCGCAGCGCGACCTGAACGCCGGCCGATTCGGCGGGCGCCGGGGTGGTCGTGGTCCCGGTGGCGACGCTGCAACGCCCGGCGGGACGCAGCCGCAGTCGGCAGTCCAGACCGCCTCAACGGACCTTCAGAAGACGCTGGAGAACAAGGACGCCAAGCCTGACGAGATCAAGACCAAGCTTGATGCATTACGAGAGGCGAAGACCAAGGCCAAGTCCGATCTCGCCGCCGCTCAGCAGGATCTTCGTGGCGTGCTGAGTCAGCGCCAGGAAGCGGTCCTGGTCATGTCCGGCTTGCTCGACTAAAGCTGTCCGTGCAGAGAGGGCGCTGAGAGCCGCGTGGAAGACATACTAGCCAAACTGGTCCGCGAAGCGCTGATCGACGAAGACGCTGCCCGGCAGATCCGCGAATCGGCGGGGGCGGGGCAGTCGTTCGACGATGCCCTGCGCACCTTCGCCGGTCCGTCGGAGGAGAAGGTCCTCCGATTCCTCGCCGAAGAATTCGCGCTTCGGTTCGTCGACCTCGAGAAGGACGGGGATCGCTACGCCCCCTCGCGCGAGATGCTGGCCCGCTTCCCCGCGCGCATTTTGCTCGATCGACGGCTCATGCCCCTGGCGGAGAACGGCCACGGGATCGAAATCGTCACTTCCCGCGCCTTCGATTCCACCGGCCTTGATGAGCTGCGTCTGGCAACGGGACTCGAAGTGCATCCGGTCCTGGCCCCCTCCGCGGAGATCGACCGATTCATCAAGAAGTATTTGGGAGTCGGCGCTGACACGCTCCAGTCGATGGGACTCGGCGACGACGATGGCGTCAAAGTCGTAGAGGATCATGAGAGCGAGCTCGACCTCACGACCGCCGCCCACGACGCCTCCATCATCAAGTTCGTCAATCAGGTGATGGCCGAGGCGCTGGAGTCCCGCGCCACCGACGTTCACGTCGAGCCCTTCGAAAACCAGCTTCGCGTCCGCTATCGAATCGACGGCGTGCTCCAGGACGCGAACATCCCCGCGCAGGTCCGCAAGTACCAGGCGGCGATCGTCTCCCGCATCAAGATCCTCAGCCACCTCGACATCGCCGAAAAACGGCTGCCGCAGGACGGCCGCATCCGACTGAAGGTCGCGGGCCGCGAGATCGACCTGCGCGTGAGCGTGATCCCGATGATTCACGGGGAGGCGGTGGTGCTCCGCATCCTCGACCGGGGCGATGCGCTGCTTGGCCTGGAGCGCCTGGGCATGTGCGAGCGCGACCGGAATGTCTGGGATCGCGTGCTGGACCTGCCCCACGGCATCATACTTGTCACCGGCCCGACCGGGTCGGGAAAGACGACTACGCTCTACGCCGCCCTCTCCCGCATCAACAAGGCGGACCTCAAAATCGTCACCATCGAGGATCCCGTCGAGTACCAGCTCCGCGGCATCAACCAGATCCAGGTCAATGTGAAGTCTGGCCTCAGCTTTGCCGCGGGCCTGCGAGCCATTCTCCGCCACGACCCCGATGTGGTGTTGATCGGCGAAATTCGCGATAAGGAGACGGCGGAGATCGCCGTCCAGGCATCGCTGACCGGCCACCTCGTCTTCAGCACGCTCCACACCAACGATGCCCCGGGCGCGGCAACGCGTCTGGTGGACATGGGGGTGGAGCCGTACCTGGTCTCCTCATCGCTCGAGACGGTGGCGGCGCAGCGGCTGGTCCGGCTGATTTGCCGGCACTGCAAGGCCCCGGCGCCGGATGAGGAAACCGAAAAACTCCGCGCCGAGTTCGGCGCGGAAGTGCCGGAAGTGATCTACCGGGGCACCGGCTGTCGGAACTGCCAGGGCACCGGATACCGCGGGCGCCAGGGCGTCTTTGAGATGATGCCGGTAACTGATGAGCTGCGCACCCTGATCCTCGAGCGCGCCAGCTCGCGCGAGGTCCGCAAGGTCGCGGTGCGCCAGGGAATGGACAGCCTGCGCAGCGACGGGTGGCGCCTGATCCGTGAAGGGCTCACGACGCCTGAAGAAGTGTTTCGCATGACCAAGGACGAAGACATGGCGACCGCGGCGCGTGTTGTCCCCGCTGCTCCGCCATCGAACGGGACGAGTTAAGGCATCATCGTGCGTGGAGTGTGTCGGCATGTCCGTTTACGCATACGTCGCGCTAAACAAGGAAGGTCGCCGCACCGCGGGGACGCTGATGGCCGAGTCGCGCGCCGCGGCCATCGCGCAGATCGGCCGACAGGGTCTGCACCCCGTGAGCCTGGACGAGGCCACGGACGCCGCCGCTGCCGCCCGGACCGCCCAGGCCACGTCGGCCTCGGGGGTTAAAGTTTCCCATCGCTCGGTCGAAGCGTTCACCCGCGAACTAGCGAACCTGCTGGCCGGCGGCGTGCCGCTGAGCCGTTCGTTGTCGTTGCTTCGGCGTGAGGCGTCTCATCCGGCTGCGCGGCAATTGTGGGGCGAGATTCACGATGACGTCGTCGGCGGCACGGCGCTGGCCGATGCCCTGGCCAAGTTCCCGCGCAGTTTCTCCACCGTCTACGTCGCGATGGTGCGGGCCGGTGAAGCGGGGGGTTTCCTCGACGTCGTCCTCGGCCAGATCGCCGACTTCCGAACCCGCGAGCAGGACCTCAAGGGAAAGGTGAAGGCGGCGATGGTCTACCCGGCCATCCTCGCGGTCCTGGCCGTAGCCGTGCTCGTCTTCCTGCTGACCTTCTTCATTCCGCGCTTCAGCAGCATCTTCCAGCAATTTGGCGGGAACCTGCCGGCCCTGACCGTCGCCATCATCGCCGCCAGCAACGCCGTCAAGCAGTACGGATTATTTCTGGCCGCGGGCCTGGTCTTCGCGATCGTTGCCTTGCGGCGCGCCATTTCCACCGAGTCGGGCCGCCGCGGGGTGGAAGTGGCGATGCTGTCGGTCCCGCTGCTGGGGCGGATCATCGCACACTTCGCCCTGGTGCGATTCGCGCGGATGCTGGGAACGCTGGTCGGCGCGGGCGTCCCGCTCATCGCATCGCTTCGCGTGGCCCGGGAGGCGATCGGCAACCAGACGCTTGCCGATACGGTCCTGCACGCCATCGAGCAGGTGCAGCGCGGTTCGCCGTTGTCCAGGAGCCTCGCTGAAAACCCCAAACTTTTCCCGCCCTCGGTCGTGGAAATGGTCGCGGTCGCTGAGGAGACCGGACGCCTGGACAAGGAACTGCTCCGCCTCGCCGCCGCTTATGAGGCCGATCTCGATCGCCAGCTCCGATTGCTCGTCGCGTTCGCCGAGCCGGCGATGCTCTTTCTCATGGCCAGCGTGATCGGCACCGTCGTCGTCGGCATGCTGCTGCCGATCTTCAGCCTTCAGGACCTCATCCACACATGAATAGCGTAAACCGAATCAAGGAGTCGCTCATGAAACCAACCCTTCGGCGTCATCGAACCGCCCGCCATGCTTTCACGCTGATCGAACTGCTGCTGGTGCTGGTGATCCTGGCGATCCTGGCGGCGGTCATCGTTCCCAAGTTCACCGGCCGCACGCTTCAGGCCCAGCAGAGCGCGGCCAAGGCGGACATCGCCAGCCTGAAGATCGCGCTCAACGCCTATGAGACGGACAACGGCCAGTTCCCCACCACGCAGCAAGGACTTGGAGCGCTGGTGGAAAACCCCGGCAACCTGATCAACTGGAAGAAGTCGTACGTGGAGAAGATGCCAAACGACCCGTGGGGCCATCCTTATGTATACCGATGCCCCGGCACCGGTTCGCGCGACTTCGACCTGCTCTCTTGCGGCCCGGACGGCCACGAGGGCGGGAGCGATGACATCGACTGATTTCTGACCTTAGACCGTTGACCGGAACCCATGCGCGGAAACAGGACGACATTCGCTGCTGCCGCCTTCACACTCATCGAGCTGATCCTCGTGATGGTGATCCTCGCCTTCGTCGTTGCGATGGTCGCGCCGTCGCTGCGCGGGTTTGGCACGGGTCGGCGCATTCATGACACCGCCGCCCTCATCGTCAGCCTCGCCGATTATGCCCGCACGCAGGCGGTGAACGAGGGACGCGCCTACCGGCTCAACGTCGAGCCGCGCACCGGGGAGTTCTGGCTCACCGTCGACGCCGATGCCGGCTTCCAGCCGCCCCCCAACGATTTTGGCCGGCGCTTCACCGCTTCCGATGGCGTGACGCTTCGCTGCGATGTGAAGACGCGGACCGACGGCCAATTCCTGGTGTTCCTCCCCACCGGGCGGACCGACCCTGCCCGGATCGAGCTGAACGATACGCTGGGCAAGCGCGTCGTCATCGCCTGCCCATCGCCGACGGAAATGGTGCGGATCCTCACACCCGAGGAGGCCGCGCGATGAAATTCGCTCGCTCCAAATCTCCCGCTCGCGCCGGCAAAGGGTTTACGCTGATCGAGGTGCTTGCGACGCTCATGCTGATGGCCATCGTCCTCCCCGCGGTGATGCGCGGCGCGACCCTCGCGACGGCGGCGGCGAGCACTGCCCGGCGGCGCACCGAGGCCGCCGGACTCGCCGAGGCCAAGCTCGGCGAACTCGTCGCCGCTCAGCAATTTCAGGGGAACTCACTTTCCGGCGACTTCGGCGCCGACTGGCCGGATTACAAATGGGAGGCGTCCGTCCAGAGCTGGTCGCGGAATGCGAGCGTGACGGGACTCCAGCAGGTTGACGTCCGCGTCCTCTGGACCGCGCGAGGCCGGCCCGAGTCGATCGTCCTCTCGACCCTTGCATATACGGGCAGCACTCAGACAACACAGACAACACAGTCGACTCCGTCCACGCCATGAACTGCCCACCGTCCAACTTCGCAATTCACGAAAGGCGTGCATCCCATGCCGGGGCGCACGGCAGTTTTGGCGGCGACCCTCCCGTCTCCTCTCCCAATACTCTAACCTTCGGTTCTGCGCCGCCACACTTCAGAGCCGCGACCGTGAGGGAGCGGTGTGCATGGTACTGCGAACACCGCTCCCTTACGGTCGCGGCTCTGAAAGACTGTTCCGATTCGCCTCGCGCAATCAATGCGCCGGAATCCACGCCGACATATTCGTCAGCCCAGGGTTCGGGTCAGGGCCGTTCATCCAATGGCCAGAAAGAATACCTTCACTCCCACCCTCTCCCGGCGTACCGGGAGAGGGAGAGGCCTTTTGGGCGTCCGAAACTGTCATGCACCCCCCACAGCGGGTTCACGCTGCTGGAACTGATCGTGGCGCTGGCAATGACCGCGGCCATCGCCGCGTCGCTCTACGCGAGCCTCCGTTCGGTCTTCATCGCCCGCGCCAGCGCCGAGGCCGCGATCGAACCGGCCCGCACCGCGGAGCTGGCAATGGGATTCCTTCGCAACGATTTTCAGAACGCGATGCTGACCAGCGGAACGCTGGCCACATCGTTCCAGGCGACGAGCAACGGCGGCGCGGCCGACGTCATCTTCTTCACCACCGCCGACAGCCCCGAACACCCTAACGCCAACGGCGAGATCAAGCAGGTCGAGTTAACCGTCCAGAAGCAGGCCAATACCGGTGACACGATCCTGCTCCGCCGGGTGTCGCGCAACCTGCTTTCGCAGACGCAGGTGACGCCCGATGAAGAGGTACTGTGCCGCGGCGTAAGCGGGCTGCGCGTTCGATATTTCACCGGCGACGCCTGGATCGATTCCTGGGATTCGACGCAGGAGCAGAACCTGTTGCCAGCCGCCGTCGAAGTCACCCTCGCGCTGGAGCGTCCTGGTGGGGGCGGGCAGACGCGAACGCTTCGCTACGTCCGCGTTTTCCCAATTTCCTGCTCGACGGTTTCGTCCACCAATCCCGCCGGTGGTATCGGGGGGTTGCAATGATACAACTCAACGATCGACGGCGCGATCGCCACGGGGCGATCTTCATCACGGCGCTCGGCATCATCGTGATTCTCACCGGTCTGCTGCTCGCCTTTGCCCAGCAGATGCGGACCGAGGCGCTGGCCGCGGCCAATCGACTGTCGTATGCGCAGGCCGACGCCATCGAGCGCGGCGCGGAGGCCTGGGTCCTGGCCCAGGTCGAATCCTCACGTCCCGATGCGATCATCCTCACGCAAACCAATGCCGAGGCGATCCCCGTCGGCGATGGCCACTTCTGGCTTCTCCAGCCCAACTCGACCTCGGATTCAACTTACACCTATGGGCTTGTCGACGAAGCATCGAAGTTGAACCTGAATACGAGCAGCGCCAAACGGCTCCAGAACCTGCCGAACATGACCCAGGCGATCGCCGACGCCATCCAGGATTGGCGCAGTCCCGCCGGCAGCGCGACCAGCGACGGCGCGGAGAGCAGCTACTACCAGGGCGTACAGCCTCCGTTCGAGGGGTACTCCGCCAAGAACGCGGCCTATGAGACGGTCGAGGAGCTCCTGCTCGTTCGCGACGTGACGCCGCAACTGCTGCACGGCTCGGACCTGAACCAGGACGGCGTCATCAGCGACCGTGAGAGCCGGCTCGGCGGCGGCCTGGGGACGTCGTTCGGCAATTCCAACTTCACGACCCGCGGCTGGTTCAACGACCTCACCGTCTACACCAATGAGCCCAACACGACTGCCGCCGGAGTGAAGCGCGCCAACGTGAATGACCCCAACGGCGTCGCCCTGCAAAAGGTGCTAACCGAGTCGATTTCCGCCGCACGTGCCACGGCGATCATCGCACGTATCCGGCCCCCGGGACGTCGGCCGTCCGCGCAGTTTCCGAACATCGGCGCCTTCTATATCGCTTCGGGAATGACCGCCGATGAATTCAAGAAGGTCGTCGATCAAATCACGACCAGCGCGGCAGCCAACGTGCAGGGGCTGGTCAACGTGAACACCGCCCCCAGGGAAGTCCTGATGTGCCTGAACGGCTTAACCGACAGCGATGCCGATGCGCTCATCGCGCAGCGGCAGAACGCTAATTCAACCAACATCGGCTGGGTGTTCAGCACCCTGGCAACGCCGAAAGCCGCGGCAATCTCCGGCCAGATCACCGCGCGATCGTATCAATACACCGCGGATATCGTCGCGGTCGCAGGCGACGGACGATCCTTCAAGCGCGTTAGGATCGGGGTGGACGCCTTGTCGCTGCCCGCCAGAATCGTCTATCGCCGGGAGCTGACATCGCTTGGCTGGCCACTGCCGGCGGCGTTGCATGACGAACTGCGGCATCGATCGGCGGGAGCCTCGTGAAATCGATCGGCGGCAATAACAAGAAGATCCTTGGCATCGCGATCGGCGAGCGTTCGCTGCTGCTCGCGGAACTCGCCGCTGGCCCGCGGCCGGAAGTGCGCCGGCTGGCGGAATTCATGCTGCCCGAGGCGGGAACGCCCAAGCAATTGCTGGCCGGGCAGGGAGAGGCGTTCGGCCAATTCCTGCGCGATCGCAAGTTCACCGCCCGATCCGCCGTCGTCGGCATCCCGGCGCGCTGGCTCCTGCTGCGGCAGAAGGATGTACCGCCGGCGGATGATGCAACGCTCATCCCGCTGCTGCGGCTGGGGGTCGAGGCGGATTTCTCGGCGGACCTGAAAGACCTGGTTTACGAATTTTCCGGAAACAGCCAGCCTGGCGCCGCGGGCACGGTGACCATCATCGCGACGCGCCGCCAGTTCGTGGAGGCGGCGGAATTGATGTGCCGCGCCGCGGGGCTGAGGACCATCGCGATCACGCCATCCGCGCTCGTCCTCGCCGACGCGAGCAGCCGGGGAACCGGCAGGACTGGCGAGGTCGTCCTTACCATCTCGTCGGCGGGGGCGGAGTTCACCGCGCAGCGCGAGGGTTCGGCTGGCGTGATCCGCCACGTCAACGCGGTCGGCGCGCGCCCGCCGTTCAGTGAGCTTCGTCGCGCGGTGTCATCCCTGCCGGCCTCGGTGGGCGGGCGAGAGCTTCTTTTGTGGGACGGTGTGGGCATCGACGCCGGGGCGCTGGGGCGAGAGCTGGGCCGCGAAGTTCGCAATGGAGACCTGCCGCTGCTGGGCGTGACGACGTCCGCCGCTTCGGTCAATGGCGAAGGGCGCAAATACGCGGGCGCTGTCTCGCTGGCGCTGGCGGCGCTGGCGGGGAAACGGCCGGCGGTGGATTTCCTGCACTCGCGTCTCGCGCCGCCGCGCAAGCAGCGCGTGCCGCGCTGGGCGCTAATCGCTTCCACGGCTGCGGTGCTGGTCGTCGTCGGGCTGGTCGTCGCCTACGTGGACCTGCGCCGCCAGGAAGCGCGGGTCGCGCAGATGGAAGCCACCCTCGCCACCATGAAGCCGCGCATCGATCAGGCCGGCGCGTTCGTCACCAAGGTTTCGTTCGCCCAGGCGTGGCACGGGGGTGACCCGCGGTTCCTCTCCTGCCTTCGCGACCTGACGTCGGCCATGCCCGAAGACGGTGAGACATATGCGACGAACCTGATCCTTCACGAGGCGCCGCATCCTGTTGGCGGCGGCGCAAGCGCCAATCGTGCCGATCCTCGAACGCTATCAGGAATCCTCTACGGGAAGACGACAGATCAGAAGCACGTGCAATCGTTACAGGATCGGATCGGCCGGACGCCCTCCTTCACCGAAGTGAAGCTTGGCGGCAGCGATGACGCCGGACGCGGGCGCGAAGTGTCATTTTCCCTGACGTTCAACTATGTCCCGCCGGCGGCAACGCCCTGATTGGAGTGACCGCGTGGTTTTGTCAAAACGAGAGCGTTATGTCGGGATCGGCGCCACGGCGGCGATTGCGCTGTTCGCGCTCGACCGCTTGCTCATCACGCCCTATTTCGCGCGGATGGCGGACGTCACTACGCGTCGCGATAGCGCGACCGCGCAACGGGTCGATGCCGACTCGCTCTTTCACCGGCAGCGCCGTGCCCAGAAAATCTGGAAGGAGCTTCAGCAGGGGGGCCTGGAAGTGAACAACTCGCAGGCCGAGAGCCAGGCGCTGCGCGCAGTGCTCGGCTGGGCGGACGATGCCGGGCTGGAGCTGACCGCGCTCAAGCCGGAGCGCCCGTCGCAGGAAGGATCGTTCGAGGTGATCGGCTTCGACGCGACCGGTAACGGATCGCTCCGTTCGGTCTCCCGGCTTCTCTATTCCCTGGAGACGGCCCGCATCCCCGTTCGCGTCAACGAAGTTCGAATCAAGCCCCGCAAGGAAGGGACCGACGACCTGACCGTCAGCCTGAGCGTCTCGGCGCTGTGCAAGCCGCCTGCGCCGGCGGATAAGCCCTCCAGCGTGGCCCCGCCCGCGGCCGCCGCCAGCATCGGAGGCGCGTCATGACGGGACAATGTTGGATCATCGTGCCCCTCGCGCTGGCGTCGTTGTCGGCGGCGCCCACGACGGCTCCGCGGGCCGGGCCGTTCGCGCCTTGGCTCAACGCGCCCGCCACGCAGCCAACGACTGAACCCGACGAGGCGTCGGCTACCCAATCATCCCCGGAGCCCGACGAGGCGTCGGACACAATGCCTTCCACGGAGCCAGTCGAGGAGCCGGACACGCCCCCCGCCGCGACGGCCACAACGCGCCCCGCGACTCGCCCGATCGCGGCTCCGTCGGCCCGTCGCCTGCCCAGGTCGTTCGTGATCCTCGAACAGCGAAGCATCTTCATCAAGGGCCGCGGGCCGCTGGGCGGTGGCCCGAGCACCGCGGGCGGGCGCGCGACGGCGGGCGCGCCGGCAGGCGGCTTCAGGACGCCGGAGGAAGCGCTGGTCTTCAATGGCGTCACGCAGACCGCCGATGGCGCGGTGGCATTCGTCGAGAACCTGACGACGGGAAAGGTCATGATCGTCCGGGCGGGCCAGGCGATCGCGACCGGAAAGGTCCGCGCCATCCGCTATAACGCACTCGAATACACCGCCGGCCGCAAGCTGATTCGCATCGAGATCGGGCAGAACCTGGCCGGCGTGGTCGTGGCGCCGTCGAGCCAGCCGAGCACGCAACCGACTGGACAGCCCACCACCGGTCCAACCACCGCGCCTGCGGCGCCGGTTCCGGGAAGCGTGGACGACGTGCTGGAACGAATGCGCAAGCGACGCGAGCAGGAATTGGGCGGGAAGTAGCGCGAAGCGCTGCCCGCGCGAGCTTGTCGCGCAAGGCGGCTGCCGTGAAGGAAAGGTCAATCGTTATGCAGGCATCCTATCGTTCGACGCTCCTGCTCGGCCTGGCCATCGTGCTGGCGGCGGGACTGTTCGTGATCGCCGCCGCGCCCGATACGCTCATCGCGCCCCCCAATGCGCAGCCAACTGCGCCCGAGCCGGCGGCGATCTTCGACGCCGCCCTCGCCACGCAACCAGCGGAGCCGGACACGCGCCCATCGGCGACGCAGCCTGCGACCACAAACGCGGCGACCACGACATCGCCGATCACGACCGTGCCGACCACCGGCCCCGGCAAGACGCTGCTCAACCTGAATTTCAAGGATGCGTCGATCGACGCCGTCCTCGATCACCTCTCAGAGGTGGCGGGGTTCGTGGTGGTGAAGGAGACGGCGGTGTCCGGCCGCGTGACCGTCATCAGCCGTCGCCCGGTGACGCCCGACGAGGCGGTCGCGCTGTTGGATACCGTGCTCAAGGGGAACGGGCTCACCGCGATCCGCATGGGAAAGATCCTCAAGGTCACCGCTCGTGACAAAGCCAAGAAGGGGAACATCCCCGTTCACGTGGGGGCTGATCCCACGGTGATCGATCCCAGCGATGAGCTGATCACTCAGGTGATCCCCCTGCGCAGCGTCGATGCGGTGAAGCTCAAGGCGGACCTGGCGCCGCTGGTGAGCAACGACGCCGACCTCTCCGCCAACGCCGCCAGCAACTCCCTGATTCTCACCGACTCCGCCGCAAACATCCGGCGTGTCGTGGAGATCGTGCGCGGCCTCGATCAGCGCCAGGAAACGGAAAATTCCATCAAGGTCAAGCAGCTCAAGTACGCCGACGCGGTGGCGGCGGCGAAGCTGATCACCGACATCTTCAAGAGCGACGATCAGTCCAACAACCCCAACCTTCCGCCGCAAGTTCAGTTCTTCCGGCAATTCCGTCAGCCAGGCGTGCCGGGCGGCGGCGCTGAGGAGGATAAGGGAAGGACGGGAAGGGTGGTCGCGTCGGCCGACCAGCGGACGAACACGGTGGTCGTCACCGGACCGTCGGACACGCTGAAGGCGATCGATAACCTGCTCACCCAGATCGATTCGGATCCGTCGGCAGAGCAGTCATTCTTCATCTATTCCGTAAAGAACGGGCAAGCGCAGGACATCGCGATCACGCTCAATTCACTCTTCGGCAATTCCACGAACGGGCAGACGCCTTCACGCAGTACCAGCGGCACCACGAACACGTTCGGCAAGTTTAACAGCAGCGGGTTCGGCGGTTCGGGCACCTCAGGCTTTGGGCAGGGAGGCCGCGGCGGCGGCGGTGGTGGTGGCGCGTTTGGCGGCGGCGGAAGCGCCTTCGGCGGCGGCGGTGGCGGTGGCGCCTTCGGCGGTGGCGGGGGAGGTAACTACAACGGCGCCGGGGGGAACAACCGCAACAATCCCCAGCAGCAGGGCGGAAACGTTTCGCCGGCGATCGCCAACGCCGCTTCGGCCCTGGCGGGGCAGGTCTTCATCGTCGCCGATATCGACACCAACTCGCTGCTCGTCGCCGCTGCGTCGAAATACCGAGACCGCGTCAAGGAAATCATCGAAACGCTCGACCGCCCCGTCCCGCAGGTGCTGATCAAGGTGCTGATCGCCGAGGTCACCCACGATAACTCCAGCGATCTCGGCACGGACTTCTCGATCCTCAACACCCGGGCCAGCGGGAACGGGCAGACGATCATTTCCAGCCTCGGCAACAAGGCCTCACAAGTCGCCAACGGCGGTCTGGCGGTTGGAATCCTGGAGACCAATCTCACCGCCACGCTTCACGTCCTCGCCCAGCAGAACAAGCTCGACGTGTTGTCGCGCCCCTATATTCTGGCCAGCGACAACCAGATCGCGACGATCACGGTCGGCCAGGAGGTGCCGATCATCACCGGCTCCCAGACGACCGACCTGGGTCTGATCAACAATTCGATCACTTACACGCAGGTGGGCATCATTCTGAACGTGACGCCGCACATCAACCCGGAGGGGTTGGTCATCCTCGACGTGTCGCCGGAGGTATCGCAGCTCACGGCGCAAACCGTTCACGTCTCCAATGGCGTGGATGCGCCGGTGTTCGACAACCGCGCCGCCGATACGCGCGTCGGCATCCGCGACGGAAGCACGATCGTGATCGGCGGCATGATGCAGGACCAGAAGACGGTGGCGATCGACAAGATCCCGCTGTTGGGCGACATCCCCTGGCTCGGAACGCTCTTCCAGCGCAAGAAGTTGAAAAAGACCAAGACTGAGTTGCTGATCTTCCTGACCCCGCACGTTGCCCAATCGCCCGAGCGGCTGCGGCCGATGTCGGAAGATGAAATGCAGGGCCTGCGCCTCACGCCCGACGCCGTGCAGCGTGGCACCTTCCAGGAGCACATGCGGGGCATGCAGCGCGGCGGCGGCCCGACCACCCAGCCGGTCTCGGTTCCGCCACCGACAACTCAGCCGCGCAGCCTTGCCGAGCCGCAACTGCCCGGCACGCATTGACGCGGGTGCGTGACCAACTGGTAGCGCGGGCGCCTCGCCCGTCGGTTCTAAAATGACTTGGGCGAGGTGCCCGTGCTACGGAAACCACCGCGAGTTGTTTACACTGAGCGAATGATCCGCCGTGCGATGTTCCACGCATTGTTGCTCGGCCTGACGTGCGGCGGTTGCCGCTCCAACGCGTCGGCCGATGCTCCGCATGCGTCGCGTTCGCCGGCGCGAACGAACGTTCAGGTCGGCGGCGGACCCGCGGCGCCGCAAACGCCGCTCGACGTTTTCACCGCCGCGGAAACCTGCCCGTCCCGTCTCCAGGACGTGAGCGAAGCGATGCTCCTCTTCTGGGCGACGTACAAGCGCCTGCCCGAGCGGCTCCAGCAGTTGCGGGCGGTGTCAGATCGAGGCGATAAGCTTGAGTTGAGCTGTCCCGAGACGCACAAGCCGTTCATTTACATGCCAACTGGGATGCGGGCGCTGGGGCGCAAGAAGGCGCTGTTCATTTACGACGCGACTCCCGCGCCCAACGGCAGCCGCTGGTGCATCCTGGCGGAAGATCCACGGCCTGGCGCTGCGTGGTCGATGGAAGTCATCGCCATCCCCGATCCCATCTTTCGCCTTTATCAACTCGCGGAGCCTTCGCGGTAATCGGGCGTCGACGGAACGTATTGAGTCCCATCCCGCCCCGATTTAACCTACCGGCCAACCATGACTCAAACTGCCCCGCGCCGCGTTGCGCTTTCTCTGCTCGCGCACCCTGACGATGCGGAGATCCTCTGCGGCGGGACGCTGGTCCGCCTGTCGCAGCTGGGCTGGACGATCCATATCGCGACCGCCACGCCGGGCGACTGCGGCACGGTGAGCCACGATCGCTGGGAAATCAGCGCGATCCGCACCGGCGAAGCCAAGCGTGCCGCCGCGATGATCGGCGCCACCTATCACTGTCTCGACGAGCCTGATGGGTTGGTAATCTACGACAAGTCGACTGCGCAAAAGGCGATCGACCTGTTCCGGCGTGTCGCGCCGACGCTCGTCTTCGCCCACGCGCATCGCGACTACATGCTTGATCACGAGCAGGTTCACCTGCTGGCGCGCTGCGCGAGTTTCGTCTACGGCGCGCCCAACGTCTCCGCCTTCCCGCTGCTGCCGGGCAGCGGCATTCCGTATCTTTACTACTGCGACCCAATCGATGGGATCGATCCGCTCGGCGATGAGGTCCGTCCGACCACGCTCGTTGACGTGAGCGCGGTGATCGACCGCAAAGTAGAAATGCTGGCGTGCCACGCCTCGCAGCGCGAATGGCTCAGGGCTCATCACGGGATCGACGAATACATCGACGCGATGAAGCGGCACGGTCTTCATCGGGGCGCGCAGGCGGCGGTGGAGTACGCGGAGGCGTTCGTCCAGCATCGCGGCCACGCCTATCCGCACGATGACCTGCTCGGATCACTCCTTTCCGCAAGGTAACGATTCGCCATGGCTAAGACGATCAACATGCTCAGCACGATTAAGGGATCCCTGCTCGAGCGGTTTTACCCGCGCGGTTGGGACCTTCAGCGCATCGACCGGTGCTGCGGGCTGGGCCTGGCCGGCGTGGTCAAGCGCCAACGACAGTGGTCGAAGGAATTTCGACCCGTTGCCGTCAACGACGTCGCCTCGATGGATGAGAACATGGGCAATGCCATTGCAGATGAGATCGAGCGGGCAGCGCGGCCGCGGAAGCCGCTCGCGATCATCCTTCCGGTCGGACCGATGGGCATGTATGCGACGGTTGTGAAACGGCTGAAGGCGAGCCGCATCCGATGCGATCACGTCACCACGTTCAACATGGACGAGTGGTCCGATGCGCGCGGCAACACGATGCCGGGCGATCAGCCCGGCGGATTTGAACATGCGATGAAAGAGGCCCTGTTCAATCCCCTGGGAGCATCGACTGTCCCGCCGACCCAGCGGAACTTCGCAACCCGCAAGAACCTTCCAACCTACGCCGGGAAGGTCGCCGCAATCCGTAAAGCGGGCGGCCGACTGGTGACGGTTTACGGCATCGGCCGCGCCTGCCACATCGCGTTCTGGGAACCGCAGCTGGCCGCTGAATACCCGCTGGCAAAATGGAAGCGGCAGACGCATCGGATCGGCGTCGCCCTTCATCCGCTCACCATCGAGCAGAACAGCCTGCACAGCTTCATGAGCCGTTTCACGCTCGTTCCCTGCTTCGCCAACACGATCGGCCCGGGACTCTTTCTCCAGAGCGATTTCTGCATCGGCGGCGCCGACGGCATATATCCCGACCGGGGCGCATGCTGGCAGGGGTTGAGCCTGTGCGTGACGCTTCAGTATGGGGCGACGCCGTGGATCCCTTCATCCTTCATGCCGACGATGCCCGGGCGGCTCTTCTTCATCCGCGGCCTCGCCGGGCCGTTGGTGCCGGACGCGCACTGAACCTCGCGCATAAACCCTGCCCGCTTGAGCTTTCCAATCGCCGTCGGTCCGTTGATAATGGGGGGATGTTGGAGCCTGCGCAGGACAATCCACCGCTTGCCCGGATGGCGGAACCGGACGTGCCAGTCCTCTCTTACTCGCCCGTTCTGCCGGGCGGCATGGTGACGGTCGGCCGGTACGGCAATCCGCTTCAGGCCTCGCTTCCGGCCGCGGAACTTGCCGCTGAAGGGATTTTGAACTGCGTTCTGAACGGAAACGTCAACAGCCTGGGAATCCCATACGCCGGGCTCTCCGAAGTCGAATTGCAGGTCCTGGAGAAGGACGCGGAGCGGGCCCGCGAAGTACTGGATCGCATTAACGCCGACGATCTGGAGCCGGGCCCCGAGCCAGCCCATGCGGTGGCGCCGCACGACGATCAGGGCGTCCCGCTAAAGCTGGAGATGGTGGCGGCATTCGACCACCTTCGCGGGATGCGAGATGCGCAGACGCTCCTCGCTTCGGCTCGGATCGTCTCGTATCCGCCGCCCCTGATTCGCCGTGGCGACGCGCCGCCGGGGGAAGGGAATCGGTTCCTGCTCCGCGTTGCGGCGGACGACGTGGAACGCGCTCGGTTGCTGCTCCGCGACAACAAATCGGAAGCGGACGCCGACGAGGAGGCCGATCTGCGTTGTCCCAAGTGCGGCTCCTGGCGAACCTATCCCATTTCCCACTCCATCAAGAGTCTGTTGGCCGCGGTCGGACTTGCGGTGCATCCGGTGACGGAGACCGAGTGCCTCGCCTGCAAACATCGCGGTCCCACGTCTGACTTCTCGTGAGGATCAATCGGAAGTTTCGCGACCTGTTCGCCGCACGATTTCCGCGGATGGCGGTGGACCTAGTCTGGCGGCGAGAGATCGCCTATCGGCTGGTGAGATGCACCTTGGCGCGGGCACGGGTGAGTTGGCGCTCCCGTTCATCGGCGCTCCTGGCGTCGGTGGCTCGGCGAGCGGTCGCTTCGGCCAGCTCGGCGCGAGCGGATTCGGCGTTGAGTTGATCGACGGGAACCGCTTCGTTGGTCAGCACCGTCAGGCGGTTATCCTTCATCTGGGCGACGCCACCCTCGACAAAGAATTCTCGCGTTTGCCCGCCGGCAATATCGAGCCGCAGGGGCCCGGCTCCGAGCTTGACGAGGAGGGGGGCGCGATCGGTCAGGATGCCGAGCAGACCATCATGAGCTGGCAGAATTGCCTGCGTGACGGATTCATCCAGCGCCTGCTGCTCCGGCGTGACGATGACACATTGAAAGGCCATGAAGGGCGGAAGTTTAGGGAACGGTGCTGGCGAGGTCAACGTGCCGACCGTAGATTGCGTGCCGCAGGAGCCACAACCGGGGAGGCAGTGTCGGCCGGTGAGCGAATTATCCCGTGAAATACTCGAGCGGGTAGAGCGCGTCTTCGAATTTCACGAAGCGACCGGACTGGCCGATGACGCTGCGCGGGGGGTGTCGCCGCCGCTCGATGAAGCTAACCGCCCAAACTCTTATCGGGTCTTTGCCGACCGGCCGCTGATCCCGCTGCCGACTCACCTGCTGGACGCGCCCGTGCCGACGATCGCACTGCTGTCGGACGGACTGACGGCGTTGCCCGAGAGCCAGGTTGGGCCGCCGCATGACCTGCGCACGCTTGCGACCTGGCTTTACATGGCGGCGGGCCGGACGGTCGAACGGCGCATCGGAGAAAAACGGGCGACGCTCCGGGCCAGCCCGAGCGCGGGCGCGCTCTATCCGTGCGAGATCTACGTCGCGGCCTTCAACCTGCGCGACTTGCCGCCGGGGCTGTACCACTTCAGCGTGAAGGAGTTCGCGCTGCGAACGCTGCGCGAGGGATCGCAGACGCTCGCCGCGATCAAACGCGGCCGGCCGGACCTGGAGTTTCTGAAGTCAGTGCCGGCGGCGCTGCTGGTCTCGACGATCTTCTGGCGGTCGGCGTGGAAGTATCGACAGCGCGGCTACCGGATGGCGCTCCTGGACGCCGGCCACGTTGTCCAGAACCTGGTGGCGGCGGGGAACGGGCTGGGAATTCAGACGATGCCGCGGTTGCGCGTTCACGAGGCCAGCATGCGCGAAGTGCTGGGCCTTGGCGTTGACGCCGCTTTCGGCGCGGCCGAGTCGGTACAGTCGATGGTCGTCTGGGCGGACGACGCCGCGTCAATGCCATCGTCGCCTCCCGCCTCTGCCGGAGATCGGGCCGCACCCGCCATCGGTCCACTGGACATCATCGAACGGGCACCGCTTTCGCCGGCGTATCTCACCTACGGCTCGATCGCGGCGGTGCACGAGGATTGCGTCGCGCCGGGCATGGCGGTCCGCATGATCCGTCCGCCGACGACCGGCACGTGCGCCATGCCGCCGGACGAACCTGGCCGCGAGATGCCACTGCCCAATGCGGTGATCGGCGAGCCTCCACTCCGGCATGTCATGTCCACGCGGCGAAGCGCCACGTCATTCGACCGTCGTCTCGCCCTCTCACGCAGCCCACTGCTGAGCATCAATCGAACGGCGTTTCTCGGCGGCAGCTTTCATCCGGTCCTTCCCGATGGGCCGTACGTCGGCCTGGTACGGCCGTTCTGGGTGATTCATGACGTGAGCGGGATCGACTCGGGCGTCTGGTACTACCACCCGCCCGCCGACCGCTGGTGGCTGATGCGGCGCGGCTCATACCGTCTGGAGTCCAGCTACCTCTGTGCCGAGCAGGCGCTGGCGGGTGATGCGGCGGCGCTCTGCTGGATATGCGCGGACCTGACGACACTTTGCTCGGAAGCCGGACCCGATGCCTACCGGCTTGCACACCTTGAGGCGGGAATCGTGGCCGAGCGAATCCACCTGGCGGCGGCGGCGCTGGCGATCGGCTGCTGCGGGATCGGATCCTTTTACGATGCCGAGACGCGCGGTTTCCTCGCCACCGCAGACGGCAAATGGGAACCGCTCTACGCCGTGGCGATGGGAATCCCGTCAGGCAAAGACGCCAATCGATAAAGCGACGCGCGTGTTCATCGCCTACTCAGGCTGACTTCGTTTCCCCGTTCGGCTGACGGAAATGGATCGTGATACGTGAGCGCCGCCCCCTTCGTTCCACGTAACCACGCCGGTGAACGTGAACTCGCCTGTCGCGGTGTTGAAGGTGAATTCCTCTGATCGAACGTCGCCAATGCCCGGGATGCCATTCGCGCGGATCGATCCCGCGCCGCTGAGCAGCCGGCCCTGCGGCTCGCCCCCCACGAAGACGGTGAGCCGGTCACAGGTGATCCGCACCAGGCCGGTTGTCACGACGGCCGCGCCGCGATAGGTGGTCACCCCCTGATCGACTGACTTGGATGCGGCGCTCACGATGACTTTCATCGGGTCAGACAGTGGCAGTGCGGCGGTGGTGGGGCTGACGAGCCGCGGTGTGGGCGGTGCGGTGACGACATACGCATCTTCGACGCGCGGTCCCACGAGTACTGACTCGCCATCGGTGCCGCGGAGCGCCCGGTGATGTAACACGAGTTCGACGGTGACTGCGACCACAGTTACAAGAATCAGTGCGATCAGCAGGATGAGCCAACGGTGGCCGCGCGGCCGTGCCAGCGCGGCCGTGCGCTGGATCTCGCCGCGCATGGCCGATTCGATCCGGCTCACCGCGGCATCGGGGAGCACGGGCCGGGCATCGCGGAACGTCTGCTCCCAGCGGGACCAGTCCTCGCGATCATCCCGATCGCCCGCGCCACTGGCGCGGTCGGCATCATCGATGGTGGGGGGCAGGCTCATGCGGATCGGTCCTCGGTTCGGGGCCGGGCGGGCGTGGCCGGCTCCATCAGTTCGCGCAGGCGCTTCATCGCCCGATAAACGATCACGCCCACGTTCGAAGGGCTCAGCCCCACCGCCTCGGCGATCGCGATGTTGGGCAGGTCCTGGAAAAACTTGAGGTAGATCAAACGCTGCTGCTCGTCGCTCAGTTGAGCGAGGGCATCGCGCATGCGGGTCTGCATCTCATGGCGTGCGGCCACTTCGCTGGCGTCGGGGGCGGGATCGACGGGCGAGAGGCCTTCGAGCGATTCGGTCGGACGCTGCCCGCGAAAGTGCCGGGCAAGCTCGCTGCGTACGATCGACCAGAGCCACGCGACCGGCGATGTTCGACACTGCTCGATCTGGCGGACGACGATGAGGAAGACGGAGGACGTGATCGATTCCGCCAGGTCCGGATCGCCGACGCGCGCCAGCACGTAGCTGCCAACGCCGCGGCCATAGTCGCGGAAGAGCTGTTCGATCAACTGACGTCGTTCGTGGGGTTGCAATAGGGATTCCCACCTCCGCCTGGAAGGCACGAACAGAGGATGCGCCGCTCCGCCGGTCGTTACATCTTATCGCGGCGTTCGATGAGTTTGGTAGCCCGCGGTGGCCGACCGGGTTACGATTCAATGGACACAGGGCTCGTGGGAACGGATGCGGGTTAGAAAGGTTGCAGGCACATGAGCACGATCAGTGAAGCGTCCGCGGTGAGCCATCGGGCGGATTCCGAGTCCGCTGAAAATCTGGCCAATGCGCAGGTGCGCGCCTGGGTGCGCGACTGCGCCGAGTTGTGTCAGCCGCAGGACGTCTACTGGTGCGATGGGTCGGCCGGCGAGCGGGAACGTCTCACCGAGCAGGCGATGCGCGAGGGTGTGCTGATCCGGCTCAACCAGCAAAAGCTCCCCAATTGTTACCTGCATCGCAGCAACCCCAACGATGTCGCGCGGTCCGAGCAGTTGACCTTCATCTGCACGCCCAGCGAGGACATGGCCGGGAAGACCAACAACTGGTTGGAGACCCGCCGGGCCTACGCGAAGATGCGCGGCCTCTTCGAGGGGAGCATGCGCGGGCGGACGATGTACGTGGTGCCGTTCGTCATGGGCCCGCTAGGCTCGCCGCTGGCGAAGGTCGGCGTGCAACTGACCGATTCGATCTACGTCGCGCTGAGCATGGGCATCATGACCCGCATGGGCGGCGGCGCGTGGGAGCAACTGGGCAATAGTGACGAGTTCACCCGTTGCCTGCACTGCCTGGGCGACGTCAACCCCGAACGCCGCTTCATCTGCCACTTTCCCGTGGACAACGCTGTCTGGAGCTTTGGCTCGGGCTACGGCGGCAACGCGCTGCTGGGGAAGAAATGCCTGGCCCTGCGCATCGCCAGCTTTCTGGGCCACCAGCAGGGATGGATGGCCGAGCACATGCTGCTCCTTGGGGCGACCGATCCGCAGGGTGTGAAGACATACGTGGCGGCGGCATTTCCCAGCGCCTCGGGGAAAACGAACTTCGCGATGATGATCCCGCCCGAGCGCTATCAGAAGATGGGATGGAAGATCTCGACGGTCGGCGACGACATCGTCTGGATGTGGGTTGATGAAGCGTCCGGCCGCCTGCGGGCGATCAACCCCGAGGCCGGATATTTCGGCGTGGTGCCGGGCACGAACTACCACACCAATCCCAATGCCATGGCCTGCATGTCCCACGACACGATCTATACCAACGTCGCGCTGCTGCCCGACGGCGACGTCTGGTGGGAAGGGAAGACGGAGGAGCCACCGGCCGAGTGCATCGACTGGACCGGCCAGCGCTGGACGCCGCAGGGCGGCCGCAAGGCCGCGCATCCCAACAGTCGCTTCACCGCGCCGATGACCAACAACCCGGTCCTTGACGCCGCCGCCTCGGACCCGGACGGCGTGCCGATTTCCGCGCTGATCTTCGGCGGGCGCCGCAGCCGTACCATTCCGCTCGTCTACCAGGCGTTCAACTGGATGCACGGCGTCTACGTCGGCGCCACGCTCGGCTCGGAGACGACCGCCGCGGCCACGGGAGACGTCGGCGTCGTCCGCCGTGACCCGATGGCCATGCTTCCGTTCATTGGCTACAACATCCGCGACTACCTTGTGCACTGGTTCCAGATGCGCAAGCGCATGCGCGATTGCCCGCGCATCTTCCACGTGAACTGGTTTCGCAAGGACGACCAGGGCCGTTTCATCTGGCCCGGCTTCGGCGAGAACATGCGCGTGCTCAAGTGGATCATCGACCGCTGCCACGGCCGCGCCTATGCGGTGGAAAGCGTCCTGGGTTGGATGCCGCAGGGAAAGGACATCGACCTGGAAGGGATCAACGTCACCCCCGCGCAGCTCGACGCGATCCAGAAGATCGAAAACGAAGATTTCAAGAAAGAACTCCTGAGCCAGGAAGAATTGTTCCTGAAACTGGCGGGGGACCTGCCGAAGGAGATGATCTTTCAGAGGGAGTTGCTGATCAGCCGATTGTAGGGAGAATAGAATGCACGCAGGTATAGCGAAACGCTGGAAACTCCGAGTACAAACATGGCAAAACGATTTCAAGTCAGCGATGGCAAAATGATCCTCACTTTGGAAGAAGCCGAAGAGGGCGGATTCATCGTGACATCACCGATCGACCCATCGCTTATTACTGAAGCCGAGACGATTTCTGAAGCCTTCCAAATGGCGAGAGATGCATTGAAGACGCTCACTCAAGCGCGCGCCAAGCTTCGTCGTCAACTCGCAACTGCCCAAGGCGACTAATGGTTGCGATCAGTGGACCGTCGCCTGCTTGAAAAACATTTTCGCGCCTGCGGCTGTGCCTTTCATCACCATGGTGGGAGTCATGATGCGTGGATAAATCTGCTTACGCTTGCTATGGCACCAGTACCGCGCCACCGACAAATAAAGCGCCCTACTGCAAGGGGAATTTGTCGCATGCTCGGTGTTCCACCGCCCCGTGGAATGTAATAATTCGGATGAGATCGACACAACTTGCGACAGACGTATTTCGTTGCATCACGGATCGCTTCGCAAAGCGCAATCGCGATATCGAGTTGTTGATTCATCAAGGATATTCTTTCGAAGAGTGGCTTAATTGGGAGGCATTCCTCGCGTGCAACGCAATCAGCAGGTGGAGGGCAAGCGGAAGGCCACAATACCGTTTTATTGGTGTGAAGGCGTCTAAGGACTACGCAGATCTCATGGTCGAGCACGGAGACACCCGGGTCATTGCTGAAGTGGGACACATTCTTGGAGGTACGCAGTCGGAATGGATCAAAAAGCTTGAACACGATAAGTTAAAACTTGGTCAAATTGCGGCAGGGAGATCAACGGCAACATTGCAGGTCATCGTTTTGGCGTCATCCGATCCGAACAAACCTGCTTGGCTTCCAAGGCTGAAGTGCTGGCAGTGCGCAACGACACTCAAAACGACAATCAAGTTCCAAGGAGGATGCAAAATGATCGTGCGGGGTTGGTCACGGCACAGATGACTGACATCGTGGTGCAACCACCTCGAATGAAGTGATTCGCGTTTCGTCCGCGCCGATGGTGACACTCGCGGAGAATAAATCTATGGCAATCAGTCCAATGAGACCGAATCGTGCTTCCCTTCCTGAGTCCTTCGAACAACTTGTTCGCCGCATGCCACCGATGGCGATCCGGGATGACGTCCAGCATGCCAATACCGTTGAGGTCGTCGACCAGCTCATGCGGATCGAGAGACTGTCACACGGACAATCCGATTATCTGGAAACGCTCGTTGAATTGGTCGAAGTCTACGAGGCCAGGCACCATGCCATTGACGCGTCCAAAGTCAGCGGCGTCGAAACACTCAAATATGTTCTCGCGCAATCGAAAATGTCTGCGTTAGGGCTCGCTCGTATGCTCAACATGCACCCAACAATGGATTCCAAGATCCTCAAAAGCGATCGCAAACTGACCTGGGAACACGCAAAAGTGCTTGGTGCCCGGTTCAAAGTTGCGCCGGCGGCGTTCATGGATTGATCATTGCTTCGAGCAGTTCACACGTCTGTCCGACCGGATCGACATTATCAAATCGCGCCTTTGCGGCGCGGCACGCTGCGGCCGGGGCTGGGCGGAGCACCTCGCCGATCGCTGCCGCGATTCGCGGGGCGCGGTAGCGCCGGGCGGCGATCGATTGGGCGACGCCAAGGCGTTCGAGCCTGGCGGCGTTGTCGGGCTGGTCGTGGGTGCGGGGGACGATGAGCTGCGGGACGCCGGCGGCGAGGGCCTGGGCGCTGGTGCCGATTCCGCCATGATGGACGAGCGCGGCGCAGCGGGGGAGGAGCTGGCTGAACGGCGCATATTCGGCGTGAACGACGCTCGGCGGCAGGTCGCGCGGGATGTGGTCGCGGTGGCGGGAGAGAAGGACGCCCCGCCGGCCGAGCAACGCGCAGGCGCGGGCGGATTCGGTGAAGAACGCTTCCGCGCTCCACATGGCCGAACCGGGGGTGAAGGCGAGCGGCGGAGGTCCGGCCTTCAGGAACGCATCGAGCTCTGGCGGAAGGGCGGTAAGGCCTCCTTCATCGAAGAGCGGAAAGCCCGTGAGGCGAAGCTGCGGCGGCCAGTCTGCCTGGGGCGGCGCGAACCAGTCCGGAAACAAGCCGATCACCCGTTGCGGCGAGTTGAGCCACCCATCCAGGATCCTCCGGACCGGCGGTAATCCCACCTCCGCCCGACACGCGTTGATGCCCGGTGCGATCAGCGGATCGACGGCCGCTCTATCGAGGAGCCGGTAGATGAGCCGTCGCATCGGGATCGGCATCCAACGTTTCATAGGCAACCCAGGCAGTACGGCCGGCGCGATCGCGCTGCGCACGATGCTGGGCTGTAGGTGGATGGTTGCGGTGGGAATGCTATGCCGGTCCTGGGCGATGCGGGCGCCGAGGCCCAGGGTGGAGTGAGCGACCACCGTCTGCTGGCCCGGCACGTTGTGCTCGACGATCGCGTCGTAGACGGGGCGAATGAGCCGGCCGATCGCCTGCAAGACGTAACGGGGTCCCTTGCGGCGATGCCAGAGGTCCGGATGCACGACCATCTCGCGATATTCGGCGTCGGTCCCGACGCCGATCGATTCCAGTCCGGCCTGTTGAACGAGCGGCGCGAAGTGCTCGTTGACGATCACGCGTACGCGGTGGCCGCGGGCGCGGAGGCCAACGCCGATCCCGACGAACGGGTGAACGTCGCCGTGACTGCCAATGGCGACGAGCAGGACGTTGAGCGGGCGCGGCATCGAGAGGGGATTGTGTACGGCGGTGTCGGCGACGCAAGGTGGGCGGGGGAAGTGAGGATGCGAGGTGAGCGCATTCAGTACGGCAGATCATTCCTGTCTGCCACGCGGCCGTGAGCGCGGGCGTACTCGCCCGCCGAACGGACGCATTCTCCTGTCACACACACGGCGAGTGCGTGCCGCCTCGGGAGGCGGGTACGCCTCCGCTCATCGTCAAGCGGCGGACAGGAATGTCCGCCCTACTGGGCCCCATCGCTTATTTCCGCGGCGGCTCCCAGCCGCGCAGGCCGTAGTTGCGGATGAACTGGGCCATCGCGGGCGTGGGATGGTGCGATTGTTCGTCGAGTAGGAGCGCCATACGGAAGCGGCCCAGCTCCAGGAATGCGCGGTAGTCGGCCGGCGGTGTGATGCCGAGGCTAGCGAGCGTGCGCGTGCCGTCGAAGACCTGTGGGTACCAGAGGGCGCGGAAGTAATCGTCGCGCCCGCCGGCAGCCTTCTTGAATTCGGTTTCAAACCATTGGTCGGGCGAGGAAGCGGGGCCGGCGGCGATACGCCGTAAAAGGGCGCGCTGGGACGGCGCCACCAGCTCAATGCGTCCGATCAATGCCCGGCGTATGTCGGCGCTGCGTGAAAGCTTCAGCGGCAGGAGATGCTCGGTCCAGGCTGGCGGCACCATGAAGAAGAGGCGCAGGCCCGGGCGCTTCAAGGAGGCGTTAATTACTTTTGCTTCGTGAGCTGATCGATCGCTTCCTGAAGCTTGCGGACCTGCACGACCAGGTCCGGCAGGCGGCGCAGGGCCGCTTGCTCGCGGAGGGTTTGGCGGTGGGGGAGCGCGGGGATGCCGCTGACAATCGTCTTGGGCTGCACGTCTTCGGCGACGCCACTGCAGGCGGCGACCATTGCGCCGTCGTTGACCGTGACGTGGTCTCGGACTGCGCATTGCCCGCCGAGGATCACCCCCGTCCCCAGGCGTACCGAGCCGGCGACGCCGGCCTGTCCGACAATTATGCAGTGCGGGCCGATCCGCGCGTTGTGGCCGACCTGCACGAGGTTGTCGATCTTGGCGCCGCGGCCGATGCGCGTGGCGCTGAACTTGGCGCGATCGATGCAGACGCACGAGCCGATCTCGACGTCGTCCTCCACGATCACGGTGCCGATCTGCGGCACCTTCGCGTGACGCTCGCCGTCCCAGCGGTAGCCGAACCCATCGGTGCCCAGCACGCTGCTCGCGTGGATGGTCACGCGGTTGCCCAGCGTGATGCGCTCGCGCACGACGACGGCCGGAAAGAGCTGGCAATCGTCGCCGATCACCACGTCGTCGCCGATGTAGACGTTGGCGTGGATCGCACAGCGCGCCCCGAGCCGAGACCGCGCCCCGATCACGACGTTGGGGCCGATCGACGGCGCGTCGCCAACGGTGGCGGAAGGGGCGATGCGGGCGGAAGCATCGATTCCGCTCGCAGGACGTTGCACCGGCGGGGCGAACATCGGCAGGAGCCGTGCGATCGCCAGATCCACGTCGTCGGCCACGAGCACGGGGCGCTCCCACGTCGGGGGGACCTTCAACTTTCGCTGTAGGATGACGGCGGCGGCGCGGGTGGTGGCGAGCTGCGGGAGATAGGCCTCGGACGCGACCAGCGACAGGTCGCGCTCGCCGGCCTCGTCCAGCGGCGCCAGCCCGCTTATTTCCAGGTGCGGGAGGGCTGGCGTGCCGATGCCCAGGAAAGACGCAATTTCCGAGAGGGTGGGCATGGGACGCGAAGGAGAACGCGAACGGAGCCGGGCGGTCACCGGCGAATGCCACGAACGCCGGCGGCACGAGGATGCTCGCCGTAAATGACGTCGCAAACGTCCAGCAGACGACTACTTGGACGCTTTTCCCTTGGCATAGTTGGCATCGAGGAGGGTCAGCACGGCATCGCTCACATCGGCGCCCTTGGTGGAATAGAGGACGTTCTGCTGATTGATGTAGCCGCGCAGCTGATCGAAGTTCACCTGTTCGATGTTGGGAAACTCGCCGCCCTGGTCGGCGATGATCAGGTCATACCCCTGCTCCCTGGCCACGTCGCCCACCGCGCGCTTGATCTTCTCGAAGAGCGTCCGCATCGTGAGCTTCTGGTCGCGCTCGGCTTCGAGACGGATCACCTTCCCCCAGGAATCGAGCTCGGCCATCGCCTTGTCCAGCTTCTCGATCTCTTCCTTGTACTGGGGATGGTCTGGCTTGAGGTTGCGGAGCTTGTCCTCCATGTCCTTGATGTTGGCGCGCTTGTCCTTCTCCTGCGTGCCCAGCTCCTGGCGGCGGGCCTCGAGCTTCTCCTTGAGTTCCTTGGTCTCCTGCATCTCGTTGAAGATGCGTGACACGTTGGCAACCCCGATGCGCGTGCTGCCCGATGCCGGTGCGGCAGCGGCGGCTGCCGAGCCGCCAGTCCCGGGAGTGCGCGGCGCGGCCATCACAGCGGTGGCGAGTGCCGCGGCCGCGAACAGGGCAAGGGGCCGGACATGCCGGCGGCGAAGGAGGTTTGCAAGTTTCATGAAGTCGGTCCTTTCAGGGCAAGACGTACGCAATCTCATTGCGTAAAGCCAAACGAGAAGCTGATGAACTGCGTCTGGTCCTGTGAGCTCTTGGTCACCGGGACCGCGAAGTCGATGGCAAGCGGGGCCTGCCCGAGGAAGGGAAGGATCAGCCGCACGCCAGCGCCGACGCTGGTGCGGATTGTACCGAAGCGGATGTCGCTCTCAACGTCGCCGGCGTCGGTGAAGACTACGCCGCGGAGGTTTTCCCCGTAGATCGGGAAGTTGACCTCGGCGGTGCCGGTGAGGGCGAAATCGCCGCCAACCGGGTCGTCGGCCAGCCCACCGCGCGGGCTCACGCCCCGGTAGACGAACCCGCGCAGGCTCCCGATCCCGCCGCCGTAGAATCGCTCGAAAAAGACGGAATGACCGGTAATCACACCCGCGTTCACGTGCAGCCCCAGGACGGTACGGCGGTCGATGAGGTCCTCGGCAAGCGTGTGGTAGCCATCCCAGGAAGCCGTGAATTTCTGGAACGTGTAGTCGCCGCCGAGCGCGCCGTACGCCTCGACGCCCGCAGTCGTGACGGTACCGCGATAGGGGAGGAAACCGGGGTTGGTGGTGTCCCGGCGGACCTGGACGCCGACGCTCGTGAGGATGCTGTGCGGCTTGGCTTCCAGGATTTCAACGGGGCGGAACTTGGGATCGTCGATCCCGAAGATCTTCACCCGCTCGGCGCGAAGGCTCAGCAGTGCCGACCAGACGTAGTCGAACCGCTTTCCGAACGAGGCGCGGTCGCCGATGCGCTGGTCTTCGTAGTGCTCGCGAACGCGGTTGCGCAGGTAGATCTCGTCGCTGAAGCTGTAAGGCTGGTCGAAGAGCCACGGCTCGCTGAAGCGCAGCGTCGCGTTGGACTGGATCGTGCCCGGCTCGAACGACGCACGAAAATCCTGCCCGGCGCCGGTGAACGCGTGCTCCGAGAGGATGTCGCGCCAGTCATTGGGGATGTTGGCGATGTCAAAGTTCTTCTGCTCGTAGGTGATGTTGCCGCCGATGCCGCCGTTGCTATTGACGCCCGCCCCGACGTTGAACGATGCGGTGCGCGCTTCCTGCACCTCGACGAGCAGGTCGCGCACGTTGGGATCGTCGCCGATCGGCGTCACGGTCACGTTGCTGAAATAGGGCGTGGACTTGATGCGGTCGGTCGCGTCCTGCATCTCGCCGGAGTCGAAGAGGCGGCCGGGGACGAGGTCGCGGAACTCGCGCAGGACCAGCTTGTCCTGGCTCTTGTAGTTGCCCTTCACGTGGATGACGCCAACGTGGAATGGCTTGCCCTCGTGGATCACGTAAACCAGTTCGATCTTGCCGGGCTGGTTGAGGAAGACGGTCTTGGTGTCGATGCGGAGGTAATCTTCGTCGTTGCTCGAGGGAAGGTAGATGTAGCCGAAGGGGCTGTAGTCCTTCACCATCTTGCGAACGTCGCGGTCGAGCAACTCGCTGTCGTAGGGGCGGCCGTTGGTCAGCTTAAGACCTTCGCGGAGCTTGGCTTCGCCGAGGTTGGCGTTGCCCTGGAAGGAGATTCGGGCCACGTCGTATCGGCGTCCCTCATCGATCAGGAAGTCCACCTCCAGCTCGGTCATGTCGGGCGACCAGATCAGCTTCCGCCCGACGCGCACGTCGAAGAAGCCCTTGGTCTCGTAGAAGTGGCGCAACGCCGCCACGTCCTCCTCGACTTGTTCGGGGTCGTATTTCCCCGGACGAAAGATGAAGATCCACGACGAGGTCTTGATCTGATCCTTGAGCCGGTCCTTGTCGAACGACTTGGCGCCGATGAAGTCAACCTTGCGGATGCGAACCCGCGGCCCCTCGACGATGTCGAAGACCAGCTCGCCCTTCTGCGTCAGCGGCTCCTGCTCGACCTCGACGTGAGCGAACGGATAGTTCTTATCGCGGTAGAGCGTCTCGATCGCCTGCTTCGCCAGCGCGATGCGGAACGGGTCGATCGCCTGGCCGTCCTTGATCTCCGTGACGTTCTTCAGGGTCTGGGTGTCGATCTTGCTGTCACCGTTGAAGCGAAGCGCCGTCACCAGCTTCTGCTCGGTAACGATGAAGACGACGATCACCCCGCCCGTGGACGTCGGCTCGACCTTCAACTCGACGTTGGAGAACTTGCGCAGCTCGAAGACGCGCTGGTAATCCTCCTGGGCGGTCGCGGGGTCGAAGACGTCCCCCTCGCGCGTGCGGATCAGGTTGCGGATGATGGCGGTGGAGACTGAGGCGTTGCCCAGGACGCGAACTTCCTCAACGCGTCGGCCCTTCAGCTCAGCGGTGACTGAGGGTACGGTGGCGGGGCGCGACTGTCCCAACACCACCTGCCCGCAGGTGAGGCTGAAACACAGCATCGCGGCGCAGGCCCTCCGCAACGCCGGTCCTCGAGAGTATTTCCAAATCACGCGCCGCCCGATCCGAAAAGGTCTCCGTTCCCCGGGCCCGGCCTGCTCTGGCCGGTTCGCAGCGGAGTGTAGCGGAGGGGCGGGAGATGTCAAAACTCAGCCGTGCATGGAAATCGAGGCTTCCATGCGCGAATCGGGGGCGGGAAAGTCGAGTTTTTTCACGGCGTTGGCAGCTTTCCCGAGGGCGATCTGCTCCATCAGCAGTGACCAGCTTTGGCGCTGGTATTTGAGGACATCAAGGGCCTCGTCGAGCGACTCGATGCGGTGGGCAACGTTCGCCTCGATAAGCTTTCGATAGGCAAAGTTATAGAGGGCGGTGAGCTTGTCGCACAGGTCGGGCGCGAGGTCGCGTTTCAATGAGCCGCTCAACTCGGTAAGGATCTTCTGCACGCGCGAGATCATCTCGAAGCTGACCTGAAAGTCGCGCTTTTCCAGAGCGGTCCGGGCCTGCTCGCCGAATCGGACCGCGCCGTCGAAGAGCATCATCTGGAGCTGCTCGGGCGTGGCGGTCAGGACACGGGTGCGAAGATACTGTTGGGCGGCCAGCGGGTTCATGAGGTGTAGCAGGCATCCGGGCACGGCGGCGGCGGTCGGCGCGCACGGGGCCTACATCGCTGTTATCGGCAGGAGGGGATCGGGTCGTTAATGAGGAATTCAACCTACCCCGACGACGGTCGGTGGCGCCTAAGGCTTCACCGCTTCGATGTGCGTATCAGCCGGTAGAGGTACCGCTCGACGATGACGACGACGATCCGGAACTGGAGGAGGACGAGCCGGACGAGGACGACCTGCTCGCGGCGCTGGTCAATCCCGTAAGACTGCCCAGCGCCTGCTGCTGGTTCTGAAGGCCCGCCAGGATTTGCTCCATGTGCGCGAACTGGCGCTCGAGCTGCGTCTGCTTGTTGGCAATGATCTGATTGAGCGTCGTGATCTCGGTCTGGAAGTCCAGGTTCTTCTGGTCGATCGTCTTGTTCTGAAGGGGGATCGCGCCGTTCACCGGGTCAACCAGCCGGGTCATGCTGTCATTGATGACCGTGCCGAAGCCGGTCTTCACCTGCGTGAAGAGGTTCTGGACGGCGTCGGGATGAGCGGCGTAGGCGGCCTGGAATTTCTTGTCATCGAACGTGAGCGCCCCCTTATCGCCGACTGTCAGGCCGATATCGGCCAGCGTCTGGTACGGTCCGGCCCCCTTCACCACGGAAGTCATGGCGGTGTAGATATCGCTTTGAATCTGCCGCGCCGTCGATTCGCCCATTAGCAGGCCGGCCTGATTGGTCGTGGTATCGAATTTCGTATCCGTCGCGAGCGTGGTGACGACGGCGTTAAACGTCTTGGTGAACGATTGCATTTGGGTGACGAGATTGGACGGGTCCCGGGTGACGTTGAGCGTCACGGGACCTTTGCTGCTCACACCCACGAGGCTCAGCGTCACGCCGGGCAGCACCCCCGCGACCTGGTTGCTGCTGGAGGTGATTAGCTGCGACTGGCCGCCGGTCCCGCCACCAAGGAAGACGGCGGCATCCTGGGCCTGCACGAGCGTGTGGGCGTTGATGCGGGTGGCGCCGCCATCAATGACGACGCGCCCTGCGCGCCCCGAGTTCAGTGCCGTGAAGGCGAGGTGCATGCTGTTCAGGCCCGATCCATCGTCAACGAGGTTCGCGCCGACGCCCCAGCCGAGCTTCTGGATCATCGCCTGCACGTCGGCGATCGTGTTGGTCGCGCTGACCGCGATCGTCTTCTCAAACGCACCGTCGATCGTGTTGCCCGTGGCAACTGAGGCGATGTTGAGGTCGGCCGCGGTCTTGCTGCCCGAGTCCTTGACGGTGAGGTGTCCGGCGCCGGCGGTCGTGTCGGTGACGAGCAGCCCGTTGCCGTTGGCGTTGATCGACGCGGTGACGCCGAGGGACTTGGCGTTAATCGCGCTGATGACGTCCCCCAGCGTCTTGAACGTGCCGCTCGAGAGGTCCACCGTGGCGGTGGCGCCGGCGGCGTTGGTGATCGTGAACGCGCCGAGCGCGACACCCTGCCCGCCGTTGTATTTGCTCAGCAGGGAGCTCTGAGCGACGTACTTCATGTGCAAGTGGCCGCCGACCGCGGCCGCCTGGGCCGTCGTGAACGTGCCGGCCAGGCCAAGCGCCGCGGCAGTGGTGGAATTGACGTCGGCGATGACGAGGTTTCCGGTCCCGCTGGTCGTGTCCTTGAGCTGAATTCCATCGCCAGCAGCATTGAGGCTGGCGGCAACGCCGACGCCCACGGTGTTGTTGATCTTGTCGAGAATGTCCTGCACACCCTTGGCGCCCGCGAGGTCGACGTTGGTGGTCGTCCCGTTGCGATTGGTGATCGCGATCGTTCCCAGGGCGATGCCCGAGCCGCCCTTGAGGGAACTGACGAGGACGGTGTCAATCCCGGCAAGGAGCGTCGACCCCTGGATCGCGCCGCCGCTGCCGGTCTTGTCGATGCCCAGGTCATGGGCGGCCTGTGAGTTGTTCAGCGCGGTAACGGTGAAAGCGCCCGCGCCCCCACTCGTGTCGGTGAGCGTGAGCGAGTTGTTCGCCGGATCGACGGCGGCCTTCAACTTCGTGCCGCCGGCGGTGTTGATGGCACTGACGGCGTCGCCGATCGTGCCGGCGCCGCCGAGCGTGACCGCGACGGCGCTGCCGTCGCCGAGCGTCACCTGAAAGTCGGCTGCGCCAGAGGCGGTGCTTACGCCCAGCCCGTCATTGAGACTAGCCAGCGCGGTGTTCAGACCCAGGTAATTGATCGATGTGCCGGTGATCGCTCCGGTGGCGGAGTTGCCGGCCAGCCCCAGTCCCAGCGCGGTCTGGCCGCCCGCCAGGTCCTGCACGATCAGGTTGCCGACGGTTTGTCCGCTCGTGTCGGTGAGGACGAGGTGGTCGTTAGCGACGGTCGCCTTGACGCTGACATCCAGGGAGTTGTTGATCTTCTGGACGATGTCATCGAGCGTGACGGCGGCCGTGGCGTCCACCACGGTGCTATGTCCGGCGCGGTCGGTTATGCGGAACTGGCCCTGGGGAATGCCCGTGCCGCCGTTGAGCTGCGACAGCAGCGTCGGCGACTGAAGGTCGCCGCCGCCCAGGCCGATCGTAATGTTGCCGGCTCCGGGAAGGGTCTTCGGCCCGGCAAACCCATCGGTGATGCTCTGTTGCGAGGTGACGAGGCGCGCGACTTGGAACTGGAACGATCCGACGGTGGCGCCATCAGTCGTGGAGGCGGTCAGGACATTGGTATCACTGCTGGTGGCGCTGGTGGCAGCGAAGGTGAGGGGACGCTGAAAGGCTTGGCCGATCGTCTGGAGGCTCTGGAGTTGCGTGAGCATGCCGCTGTAGGCCTGCTCCTGCGCGGTGTTCTTGGTGATGCGCGATTTGAGCAGCGTGACCGGCTGTGAGTCGATCGCGATGAGCTGCTTGATGATGGAGCCAGTATCGATCCCGCTGATCAGGCCGACACCGGAAGAGATCTGCGCCATATCGCCTCAAAACCGTCGTCAATCGCCTTCATCGGTCGATGGGCGATCCGGTTGGAGCAATCCATCGCTCGATGCGCCGTTACTCGAATCGGCGGAATGGGCCGGCCCACCCGACGCGTCCAGCGCGCCCAGCACTGGGTCGAGCAGCAGGGGAGCCACGACGAGCCGTTCCATCGCCCAGCGGATCATGAACTCGTTGCCCGCGCGCCGCACGTGGCGGAGCCGGTCGGCGAGGAGGGCAAGGTCAGGCCGGCGATGGGCTCGGTGCTTCATGACATGGTTATCGGAACTGCCGAAGGCGTGGCGTTAGTTTTCCAAGCGCGCTGCGCAGGAATCGCCGCATCGAGCGGCACTGACCGCCTCGCTGCCCGTTACCTGGCCGCTCCGGTACCATGAGGTCATGCGAAATGACGGCAGGACGGTCGATCAACTCCGTCCCATCAAGATCACGCGCGGTTTCACGCAGACGCCCGGCGGGTCAGTCCTTTGGTCGATATGAACGTCGCCTATACGCGCGGCGGGAAATTCGTCGAAGTGCAGGGTTCAGCAGAGAACGGCGAAGGCTTCAATCGCGCACAGCCGAACGCCTTAACCGACTTGGCGGTTCACGGTTGCGAGCGAATCATGGAAATTCAACGGGCTGGAACGGCAGGTTAAACCATGACGACGTGGCGCGAGATGGGCAGAGAAGATCGAATTCGGCGTCGCGATGCCGTCGGGTCAGAACAATCCCAAGCACAAATCTCTTCCGTCAATGGTTGGGAACAACCTTCACCTTCTCCCAGTCGCGACACGATGGCGACTTTCGGGAATGATATCGAAAATCTACAGCTTCAGAATAATTGCTGATTACCGTCCTGATGTGACGCTGGACGAAACCGACGCTAGAATTTGCCTTGGGTTGATGTCCCAATCGGTCGTTTGCTTACGAGGTATCCCGTGAGAAATCAGGCGGAAATTGATTCGATTCTCAATGATGTTCGCGCGCGTTTGAACGACAGAAAGCTAAAAACGGGTGTCGACCTGCTGGTTCAAAAGGACGGATACCTCATTGATGATGATTGGCTCAACATCATCGTTTCGCCGGCAACAGCCGGTATTCATGCTTACCAGTACGTTGAAGCGTTGAGCGAAGTTGAGGGGGAGCTCCGTCAACACGGCATCGAGAAGGTGCTTCTAGTTCCTGCTGCCGCTGGCTGACGACGAATCGATCGGGAAGTCGACTTATTTCACCGCAGTGTATTGGTCCGATCCAACGCCCCGAACCGGCGGTTGCGGTTGGCGAAGGCGCTGAGGGCTTCGTGCAGGTCGTCGATGCCGAAGTCGGGCCAGAGAACCGGGCTCACGAACAGTTCGGCGTAGCTGATCTGCCAGAGCAGGTAATTGCTGACGCGCATCTCGCCAGCCGTGCGAATCAGCAGGTCCGGGTCGGGCATGCCGCTGGTGTAGAGGTGGTCGGAGATCGTGCATTCCTGGATCTCTTCGGGCCGCAACTTTCCGTCGCGCACTTGCTCGGCGATGGCGCGGACGGCGTCGGTGATCTCGGCACGGCTTCCGTAATTGAGGGCGAGCACGAGCGTCAGCCCATCGTTCTCCCGCGTCTGTTCGAGCGTGACCTCGACCTCATCCAGCACGGGCTGCGGGAGGTTTTCGAGACGGCCGATCTGGCGGAAGCGGATGTTGTGGTGCATCATCGTCGTCCGCTCCTGGCGCAGATAATCGATGTACATCTGCATCAGGAACGACACTTCGCCCGCCGGGCGCTTCCAGTTTTCCAGGCTGAAGGAATAGAGCGTGAGGAAATCCGGGCCGCCGCGTTCCTTGCGGAGGCGGGCGCATTCCGTCACGACGTCACGCACGGTTCGCGCGCCCTGCTGGTGCCCGCGGACGCGCTCCAACCCGCGCTGAACCGCCCAGCGGCCATTGCCGTCCATAATGATCGCGATGTGCCGCGGCATGCGGTCGGGCGGGATGTCGGCGAGGACGCTCATGCGCGATCACAACCTACGTCGGCGATGCCCAAACGTAAAGCGACGGAATGAGAACATGTTTTCTCGATTAAGATGAGTGCATCGGCGAGACGGGCATTTCTGCCTGATCCGGGGGACAGATCATCTTGTCTCTCTTTGGTGGGTCAGACATTCTTGTCTGATACGCATCCGCGAGTGAGGGAGTACTCGCCGGCCGAGCGGATGCGTTCTCCCGGCCCAACTACGGCGAGAGCGTGCCAGCTCGGGGGCAGGAATGCCGCCGCTCGTCGGCCCGCAACAGGCAGGAATGCCTGTCCTAATGGGGCGCATGCGCTTTCTCTTCCTCATGGATGAGGTGGTATTCGTAGGCATCGACGAGGGCCTGCCAGCTCGCGTCGATGATGTTCTCGCTGACGCCGATCGTGCCGAAGATTTCCTTGCCGCCGTCGCCGCGGGTCCGGCGACACTCGATGATCACGCGCACGCTCGCCGCGGTTTCATCCCGTGAGTTGATCACCCGGACCTTGTAGTCGGTGAGGTGGACCTGATCGATGACGGGGTAGTGCGGGCGCAATGCCTTGCGCAGGGCGGCGTCGAGGGCGTTCACCGGGCCGTCCCCTTCGGCAACGCGGTGCTCCACCGCATCTCCCACCCGCACCTTCACCGTCGCCTCGGAGATCGGAACGACGTCGGTCCCCGACTTGAGCACGGTGGCCCGGTAATGGTCCAGCTCGAAGAACCGGCGATGCCGTCCGATCTGCTTGCGGAGGAGAAGCTCAAAGCTCGCCTCCGCCGCCTCGAACTGATAGCCGGCGTTCTCCAGGTCCTGAACTTTTTCCAGGACGGCGCGGAGGACGGCCTTGTCTGAAGCGATGTCGAACTTCCTGCCGGCCTTGGCGATGATGTTGCTCGCGCCCGACATTTCGCTGATGAGGACCTTGCGGGTGTTTCCAACGCTCTCGGGCGAAACGTGCTCGTAGGTGCTCGCGTCTTTTTGAACCGCGTGAACGTGCATCCCGCCTTTGTGCGCGAACGCGCTGCTCCCCACGTAAGGCTGGCCCGGCACCAGGTTGAGGTTGGCCGTCTCGTACACGTAACGGCTCACCTCGGTGAGCCTTTGCAGCGTACCGGGAGCGAGGCAGGCAAAGCCGTATTTCAACTGGAGGTTTGCGATGAACGGGAGCAGATCCATGTTGCCGCAGCGTTCGCCGACGCCATTGATCGTCCCCTGGGCATGTGACGCGCCGGCTCGGATCGCAGCCAGCCCGTTGGCGACCGCGACGCCTGAGTCGTTATGGGTGTGGATGCCGATGCGCACCGAGGTCTGCTTTTTCACGGCCGCGACTGCTTCGGCGATCTGCTCGGGCATGGCGCCGCCGTTCGTATCACATAACGTCAGGACCGAAGCGCCCGCCTCCTGGGCGGCGAGCAACGTGGCGAGCGCGTACTGCGGGTTGGCCTTGAACGCGTCGAAGAAATGCTCTGCGTCGTAGACGACCGTCCGTCCGGCCTTGCACATCAAGGCCACGGAGTCGCCGATCATGCGAAGGTTCTCCTCCGGCGTGACCGAGAGGACGGTCTTCACGTGAAACTCGCTGCTTTTTCCAACGAGGGTGACGACCGGCGTCTGAGCTGCAAGCAACGCGCGCATCCCCTGGTCATCTTCGGCCTTGGTATCCCGACGCCGGGTCATGCCGAACGCGGCCACTTGCGCGTGTTTCAGGGAGAGCTGTCGTACCTCGGCGAAGAACGCCTCGTCCTTGGGATTGGAGAGTGGGAACCCACCTTCGATGTAGTCGACGCCAAGCTCGTCGAGCTTCTGGGCGATGAGCAGCTTGTCCTGGAGGGAGAGGTTGAACCCCTCGCCCTGCGTGCCGTCACGCAGCGTCGTGTCGTAGATCTCAACCCGGCGTTCCTCGCTCATGATCCGCTCACTTTCCACCAAACAAAAAAACCCTGCCGAATTGGGCAGGGCGTCAACAAACTGATCGGTGTACGAACCGCCCTGGCCGCTTTAGGTCGCGGCAATGATCGTCACGGGGCTAATTCGCGCCAAGGCCATCAAGGGCAAATCATAGCAGATCGCCGGGAGAAGAAAAGTGCTGGGCGCTGGCCGCTCGAAGTGCTAAGTGCTGAGTGGGGAGGGAGACACATTCCGAGGGCTTGCTTACTCCTTCTCAGCACTCAGCACTCAGCACTCAGCACCCGGCACTGCACTTCGCCCAGTGCACTTTGTCCGCCCTTGCAGGGCGGATGCGACACTGATACAGTCCCTCGCCCTCGATCGGGAATCGAAACCCCCGGCGTTGGGGGTCGTACTATTCAGAGTGAAGGTCCGGCTGACGTCCCGGTTGAATCCGGGTCGCACGACGGATCCAAGGAGTTTTCCCGTGCAACCGAAGATCCACCCCCGTTATCAGGCTTGTAACGTCCATTGTGCCTGTGGCAATACGTTTGTGACGCGCAGCACGCTGCCAAAGATCAACGTCGATATCTGCAGTTCCTGCCACCCCTTCTTTACCGGCAAGCAGAAGTTCGTCGATACCGCGGGCCGCGTCGAGCGCTTCAGCAAGAAGTTTGGCGGAACGTACAGCTTCCAAAAGACCGCGGCTCCCGCCGGAGCGAAGAAGTAAGTCGCCCATCGCAATACCGCGCGTCTACAATCTAACTAACGCCGCTCGCCCGGGGCAGCCCCCGTCATTGAATCCCGGGTGACGGCGTTTTTTTATGGCTGGACCCGCGCGACGATTAAACCCTGTTTATGCGCTGAAGACGCTGCTGCTGTGCGGCGTCGCATTATGCTCGTCCTGCTGTCATTCCAGTCGATCGGATGCGTTGGTCACCGCCCGGCCGACGACCCAGATCGTGGGGCTGGAGCAACCCGTCTACGTGGAGGCGGTGGAGGCGTGGTGCGATCCTCCTGTCGGTTGGAAGCTCAAGCCGCCCGAAGGAGATGGGCGCTACCGCCAGCAGGTTTGGGTGAGTGCCAGCAGGCAGACCGCGTACGGCGTAACCCGGATCAATCTCCCCTGGCCGGTGGGGCCAGACTTGATTCTCTGGGGTTACCTGGGGGAGCTACGGCGTCGAGAAGGGGAAGCCACCGTATTGTGCAAGCGGACCGACCCGGACCTACCGGGTGAACGGGCAGTGGTGGAAGGGAAGAAATATCGCATCCGCATCAATCTCATCATGCGTGGCTGGAAAGCGTGGGCGATTTTCGCCGGCACGCTTCGCGACAAACCAATTGATGAAAATGAATTGCGATTGGCGGAGACCGCGCGCGAACACACGCGGATCCTTCCCGTAGCAGTGGAGTCCGCCGCGCGATAAGGTTATGGGGCCATCGTGTTCTGGTTTGTGGGCAGCGTCGCCGACCGCGGGAGACGCATGTGGCCATCGGAGAAATCATGGGTTGTAGCCGTACTTGGTGGTCCGCCCCCGCGCGGACGGTGGGCATCTTCGTTGTTGTCCTGCTGGCGGGGGGATGCCAGAACTCACATCCGATCTCGAATTACCGGCTGATCGAACATCAGGCCCTGGTCGACTTTTCGGGCCTTCAATCAACGAGTTGGCGTGAGCCGATCAAAGCGGTTTGCGCCGCCCCGCGCGATTGGGAAGCGCTGCCGCTTCAGAGAACAGCCCTGTTCAATCACCAGCAGTGGCGTTCGCCGAGCACGACGACCGGCGTGGGCATCATCCATGTTCACCTGCCCCTCCCGCTCAACACTGACATGGTGATTTGGCTTGCCAAGCAGAAGTACAGCCAAAAAGGCGACGACGGGCGGGTCGTTGCCGAGTGGGACGATGAGCTGGACCGGCACTGGTTCGAGGCGGAAAACCGACGCTACCACGTGCGCGGTTACGCGGTTGTCGATGGCATCGATGCGTGGTTCGTCTACTTCGGCTACAAGGTAAACCGGCCGATGCATCCCGGGGAAATCGCTGTCGCGGCGCGATCGCTGGAGACCGTGGTTCCGGCGCCCCATAAGCCGTTGCCAAAACAGCCTTCGATGGCCAATGGGTCGGACTAAACCGAGCGCTTCAGAGCTCTTTCCCTGCTGGTAAAACGCGTGGGCGAGGCCCAGCTTGAAGCGCAGCTCGCCGTCCGCGGCACGCATGCCGGTGCGATATTCCTTCTGGGAACAAACCGCCTATGGCGTCGCTGACGCTTTCACGGCCCAGCGGCCGTCGCTAGAATCAGTCTGATGAAGCCACGGACGTTGATTCTCCGCACCGCGGGAACCAATTGTGACCTGGAGACCGCCCACGCCTTCGAATTGTCCGGCGCTGTCTCAGAGCGGGTTCACATCAACCGCATTCTCCGGGAGCCGCAGTGCCTCGACGATTTCCAGCTCCTGGCGATTCCGGGTGGCTTCAGCTACGGCGACGACATCGCCGCCGGCAAGATCCTCGCCAATCAGCTCATGCACCATCTGTCCGATGCCTTGCGCGCGTTCGTTGATTCCGGCCGGCCGGTCATCGGCATCTGCAACGGATTCCAGGTATTGATCAAGACCGATCTGCTGCCCGGCCCGATGGCGGGAGTGGCGGGGCAGTCCGCGACGCTCACGAACAACGATATCGGCCGTTTCGTCGATCGCTGGGTCCGGCTCCTGCCGCAAGCGGGGCGTTGCATCTGGACGGTGAACGTTAAAGGTTCGGATGACCGCGACGTGATTGAGCTTCCTATTGCTCATGGCGAGGGAAAATTCGTGCCAGCTACGTCCGCGATCCGGGCGGAACTGTGGGAGCGCCGGCAGGTTGCGCTGGTGTATGCCAAGGCCGATGGCACGCCGGCTGCGGGCGCTTTCCCCGACAACCCCAACGGGAGCGTCGACGACATCGCCGGCATCAGCGACGCCAGCGGGCTGGTTTTCGGCCTCATGCCGCACCCCGAACGTTTCGTCGATCCCACCCAGCACCCTGCCTGGACCCGTAAGCCCGACCGGCCGGCCCACGGCCTGCAAATCTTCCAAAATGCCGTCGTCTACGTCCGGGAAACACTCGGCGCGGGCGTCTAGCGTACGACGGCGTATCGAACGAATGAAGCGGTCCGAGACCGCTGCAGGGTGCCTGTCGCATACAGGAAGAACAATTCGACTCCGGTCGTTGGATTGTAAGATATTTGTGAACAACATCTTATTAACCAAACTGCGCGCGATCTTCAATCCAGGTAAATTGGGTGTTGCTGCCTGCCCAGCGGTGCGTCTACATTCTCTGTAGTGATCAATCGTTCTGTGACGATTAACCCGTTCTAGTCAGGGCTACTTCTTTCGAGGTAAACCTGAAGAACACAATTGTCCCGGACGTGTCGTCCGGAATCCGCGCGGCATAGGGTGCACGCGGGAACCTTTCTCCCTTTACTCCTTTGAAGGAGGCAACATGTTTCGCAAGGGTCTGATGTTCGCGGCCGTCTGCTTGATGCCCGCGATGGCTATGGCTCAGGGCGCGCGCGGCCCGTTCGAGCTGTCGTTGAATGGAACGGGGTCCAACGGACCGAACTTTAACGGGTTCAGTGCCGGTGCATCGGCTTCACTGGGCTATTTCATCATCGGCGACAACCTCGAAATCGGTGCTCGTGAGACGGTGACGTACAACGACGTCGGGGTCAGCGCGTTCCTGAACACCGACACCCGCGCCTTTGTCGATCTCAACATCCCGTTGGGAGACCAGGGCCAGTGGGTGCCCTACATCGGCGCCAACATTGGTTACATCGCCGGCGGTGGCGTCAAGAACCAGTTTGAAGCGGCTCCCGAGGGTGGTTTGAAGTATTTCGTGAACAACTCGACCTTCATCTTCGTCTCCGTCGAGTACCAGTTCTTCTTCAACCAGGGCAGCCAGGCGTCGCAGGCCTTCAGCAATGGCCAGTTCATCTACGGGCTGGGCGTTGGTTTCCGCTTCTAAGCGGAAGTCCTGATCCCTTCATCTGAATACGCGAAAAAGGGCGGTCGGCAACGACCGCCCTTTTTCGCTGCCTGTTGGTTTACTGCTTACCCTGGCTCATCCGCGCGAACTCTTCGAGGTGGTCGTAATTGTTCTGCCACGTCGTGTACATGTAGCCTTGCACGCCCTGGACTTTCGCCGCCGACTCGAGCCATTTCCGCCAGTCGGACATGGGTCCGTCGTAATACCCCGCCAGGACCTGCCGGTGGCCGCGGTCGGCAAAGAAGCGCAGGGACTTGTCGCGCTCCCCGAAATTCCAGTTCATGATCACCACGTCCTTGTCCAGCCCTTCCCATGAGCCGGTCCACGGGCCGTTGACGAGGTAGTAGGGGCCTTTGACGGCGTTGTGGTACGGGTCGAACATGTCGTTCCACACGTACGCCGCCTGCGGCCGAAGCAGTTCGCGGCACGCCTTTACGTTTTCGGCAAGCATCTGTCCCGGCGTTTCATGCCGCTTCTCGCACGCCTTGTCCCAGTTGCAGACGCGAAACTCATCGTGCGACATCGCATAGGCCGGGGTGTCCCACAGTGCCTTCATCCGCCTGGCCTGGTCGGCGAGGAGGTCCATCAATTTCGGCTCGGAAATGCAGGCACAAACCTGGCCATCGTAGATGATCGCCGGGTGGTACCAGGAGACGCGGAGGCGGGTGCCGTCGGGCAGCTTGGTGTGGATGGTCGGCGGGGTGTGGTACGCCTTGTATTCCCCCCGCCAGGGATCATTCCCCAGGTGAGGATCGACGATCGGCTCATAATCCTTGCCTTCAACGTACGCATGCCCGTCGTCCCCCTTGACCGTGCACGGAGTTCCCGGACGGCGCAGCACGTTGGCCAGGCCGACTTCCTCGATCTTCCAGTTCCGCCACCAGAGCGATCCCTTCGTTTCGCCCCAGACGCCGAAGTAAACCGTGACTTCCGTGTTATCCAGAGTGTTGAAGATGACATCGTGATGGGTCCAGTCCTGCGTCGGCTTCACACCCAGGTTCTGGTGGTTCAGCCCGCGCTCGTCGTGCCCGCTCATCTTGATCTCGGGCTGGGCGGTGTAGTTCTCCGTCTTGATCTCCGCGGAGACGTGGTAGCAGCGATAGGGAGGGAGCGCGAGCTTGTACATGAAACGGTGGTGCCCGCCCGAGCCGTGGACCGTGGCGACGCCGTCCGCGATGTGGACGGTCTCGTCGGCGTAGCCTACCTTTCCGAACTTGACCGCGGAATCGGGCTCCAGCCGTGCCTCGCCATCCTTCACGATGAACGGGGAGTCCTTGACCGGCAACCCTTCGGCGAGGTTCGGGTCATGCCAGAGCACATCGTTGGAATATCCGATCGCGAAGACCGCCGGCACGATCTGGAGCTTCAGCCCAGCGGCGATCTCCTTCGCCCTGCGCGCATTCTTGAAATAGAAATCGGGCTCCTCACCCAGCTTGGAGAACTTGGAGTCCGACAGAAGCACATGCGTATACCCCGCGGCGGCCGCCCGCTTCCAGAGCTTCTCGAGCGTGTCGACGTTCTCGTTGACCTGAAGATTCGTCGGACAGTAAACCCACAACTCAGGTTTCTCCGCCGCGCGGGCGAAGGAACAAGCGAGCAACACCACCGCGATCATGAATTTGCGCATCAAACACCTCCAGAAAGATGACGGGTTTGGCGTTTCGGGGAACGTGAAATCGCACTTCTTCGCGCGTCGCGATCAGGTGGGGGGACATGGGGGCGAAGGAAATCCGGGAGGTCGCTCCGGCCGCCCCGTTGATAGTCGCGCCAGATCGCTTCCGCCGTGGCTCGGGCGTCGTGACCTTGCTCGATCAGGAAGTGAAACAAGTGCTCCGCCAGCGAGTGCAGGGCGATCGAATGGTTTCGACCGATCCGCGCAAACAGCCAGTCGCTGAAACGATGGAATTCTGCGAATGGCGATCGCCCATCTAGCCACAGCAGCGGAAGCGCCTGCACGAAGTTACCGCTGTTCGCGACCAGGTCCCAGTAGCGGGAGAATCGACGCAGACGCTGCATCGTGGGAAAATCGATCGCGCCAGTCCGCAGCACCTCGTACGGCGGACTCGGGCTGCACACCATGCCCCACTCGGCATCGTGCCGAACGATCGGCGTGCCGCGCAGCCGTTTGAGCATTCCCACCTGGATCTCCTGCGGGCGCAGCTCCACCAGCCGGTCGAACCCGGCGGCGAAGCTCTCCACGTCCTCGCCCGGCAGACCGACGATCAGGTCGGCGTGAACGTGGACGCCGGTCTCATCACGAAGGAAACGCAGGTTCTCGGCTAGCTTCGCATTGTCCTGCCGACGGCTGATCCGCTCCGAGACCGTCTCGTTGAAGGTCTGAATTCCCACTTCAAACTGAAGCGCGCCGGTTGGGAAACGCCGGATCGGCTCGCGCAGCGCTTCGGGCAGCCGGTCCGGGATCATCTCAAAGTGCAGGAACAGGCCCGGTTCGTACCGCCGCCAGAAGAATTCCAGGATCGGCCGGCTGACGTTCAAATTCAGGTTGAACGTGCGATCGACGAACTTGAACCGCCGTAATCCGCGGTCGAGCAACCTTTCCATGGCCGTCAGGAAGTGATCGATTGGCACGTTTCGCACCGGCACGTCCAGCGACGACAAACAGAACTCGCAGTGGAACGGACATCCGCGCGACGCTTCGACGTAGACGACACGATGGGACAGGTCTTGTTCGTCATAGAGGTCGTAAGGCAACGCCAGTTGCTCAAACCGCGGCGCCGCGGCGGCGACGATCCTGGCCATGGCGGGCGCGGCGGCAGCCGTCGCGCTCGTTTCCATCAGGTCCGCACAGACGGCTGCGAACGCGAGATCCGCTTCGCCGGTGATGACGACATCGGCCAGGCGGACAATTTCCTGACCATCGGTTTCGTGGCTGACCTCAGGGCCTCCGAGCACCACGTAGATGTCCGGCCGCACGCGCTTCAGATCGGCGACGAGCGCGGTCGCCTGTGTAACGTTCCAGATGTACACCCCGACGCCGACGATCTTCGGCTCCTGCGCGAGGATGGCCTCGAGCACGTCCGTCGATCGCTGGTTGATGTCAAACTCGAGGATCCGCGCCCGGTCCCGCAATTCGCCCAGGTTGGCCAGCAGATAGCGCAGCCCGAAGGCGGCGTGGGCGTATTTGGCGTTCAACGTGGTGAGGACGATGTCAGGCACGCGGCCATCATCTTACCCAACGCCGTCCTTTCGGCACGGCGCGAGGCTTTTGCCATCGCGGATTTGACGGCGGGCGCGATAGGCTCACACTATCCGCATGCGCGTCGACCGGCAGGAAATCGTGGCACTCTTCATCCTGGCGATCCCGATCGCCTGCATCGCGCGCACGGTCATTTTCGAGGAGATCTTCCGCGAGCCGCGCGAATGGTGCCAGCACAAGAGCGAGGCCTGCCGCGGCTTCTTCTCGCGCAAGTTCTTCTACCTCTTCACCTGCGAATACTGCTTCAGCCACTGGGTGACGCTAGGGACGCTGCTGGTCACGCGCTACAAGCTGCTGTTCGATGATTGGCGCGGCTCCGTCATCGCATACTTCTCCCTGGTATTCGTCGCCAACGCCTATCTGAACCTCTACTCCAGGCTCCGCATCGAGCTCACCAGCGAAAAGGTGGACATCAAGGCGAAGGAACAACAGTTCGAACGGATCGACGCTTTGACCGAACCGACCGAAGGCGGGTTCAAAAAGTCTAAGAGCCCCACCGCCAAATAGCCGGCGCCGCGCTTCTCCATTCCGGCGAAACAGGATGCGCCGCGCTCTACAACCGCGGATCCACGGGCTCGCTCTCCAGGGCGAGAACGCCGAACACGCACTCGTGAACTCGCCTCAATGGCTCGCGCCTGACAAACCGCTCCAGCGCCTCGATTCCCAAGGCAAATTCGCGAATGGCGAGGGATCGCTTGCCGGCCAGACCCCGTTTGCGAAGTCGCTCTAGATTGGACGGTGCATCGTACTCAGGGCCATAGATGATCCGCAGGTATTGCGGGCCCCGGCACTTCACCGCCGGCTGCACGAGCCCCCGTTTACCACGAACGACAAATTCGAGAGGCTTAACGACCATTCCTTCCCCGCCGCTCGCGGTGAGTTGGTTCCACCACGCGACGCACCCGTCAACGTCCGTCGGAACGGTCACATTGAGGATGCGGTGCGCCGTTGCCATCAACGGCGTGCCGGGCGCCACCGCCGCCAGCCGGGCAAGCGTCTGCATGTGCCAGGCGTTGTCCTTGTTGGAGTGGACGTGACCTTCGCTGGCCAACAGATGGAACGGGGCAAGCTTCAGATCGTTAACGGAACGAACCGGCCAGCAATAACCCCGGTATGCCTCCACATATCTTTTGACGCGCACGAACCGTTCACGCTGCGCGGAGAGCATGTCGTTGAGCGACGGGTCGCCTGCGGCGGCATAGCGCGCGGCCGCACGTTCGACTGTGCTTACTGTCTCGGCTACAGCCGCCATGGCCGCCGATCCAACCGCGGCATATTGGTTGCTCAATAGCTCTCTGGCTTTGGCCGACCAGGGCATCAGTTCGCAGTCGAGACAGAACCAATCAGTGGCAAACTCGTCCCAAAAGCCCGCACTGGTCAGCGCCGCCCTTACGAAGCTCAGCAGCTCCGCCTCGTCGGCGCGATCGTCGAAGAATCGACGCCGGGTGCGAGTAAAGATGATGCCGCTCCCGTCTTCGCGTATCCCAAAACGGCGGAGGGCTACCTCCTCGTCCCGGCAAACGACCACCACGGCTCGCGAACCCATGTGCTTCTCTTCACACACCACCGTCCCCACGCCTTGAGAGCGGAAATAGTCAAAGGCCTGCTGCGGATGCTCCAAGAGCCCGGGCCGATCACTCGTTTCGGTCGGCGACATGGTTGGCGGCAGATAGATCAGCCACTTCGGGTTGGCCGCAAATCGGCTCATGACCTCCAGGGCAGCCGTCGCATTTTCCTCGCGAATGGTGACGTTGGGGTGCAGTCGCGTTGCGACGATCCGTTTGCCGGTGACGTCCGCCAGGTCCAGAACGTCGTCGTGCGCCTGCTGGGCAGACATCTGAACGGCTGGCGGATCGTTCGGCAGGAAGGGTCGTTTCGATTCCGCGTACGTCTGTCTGGCGGCCACCGAGATGATTTCCTTCTCGGGCCAGCGCAGGGCGGTGAGCTTCCCGCCGAATACGCAACCGGTATCGATGTTGATCGTGCGATTCAGCCAGTCGGCCTCGGGGACTGGCGTATGTCCGTAGACGACATGGGCCGGGCCTCGATACTCCGCAGCCCAGTTATACCGAACCGGTAGTCCGAACTCGTCCGTCTCGCCGGTGGTCTCCCCATAAAGGGCGAATTCGCGTACGCGCCCGCTGGCACGTCCGATGTAACGTTCCTTCATCCCGGCATGAGCGATGACCAGCCGCCCTTGGTCCAGCACATAGTGGCCTACAAGCTTGTCGATGAAGTCGGCCAGACGGGTGTGAAACTCCGGCGGCTGTGACTCCAACTGCTGCAACGTCTCGGCCAGCCCGTGTGTCACCTGCACGTTCTTCCCGCGCAGCTTTCGCAGAAGCTTCACGTCGTGATTGCCAGGAAGGCAGAGCGCCGCTCCCGCCTGAGTCATCGACATTACGAGCTTCAACACCTCGACGACCTTGGGCCCACGATCCACGAGATCGCCGACAAAGACCGCCTTCCTTCCGGCCGGCGGATTGACAACGGAATGGAAACCATCGCCGCCATTCTGCGAGCCGGCTGAAATCTGATATCCCAACTGCGTCAGCAGTTCGACCAGTTCATCGAAGCACCCGTGTACGTCGCCGATCACATCGAACGGTCCCCTGTCTGATTTCCGGTTATTCCACAATGGCTGACGTTCGATCGCTACCTCGGCGACTTCGTCCGGCGTATGCAGGATGTGAACGTAACGAAACCCTTCGCGCTCCAGCCCGCGCAAACCCCGACGGAGTTGCATCGACTGATTCCGGACGACATGCGAACCGAAATTTCGATCCGCGCGGGCGGCATTTCTCTGGCGACAGACTTCCTCACCCAAGTTCAACACGATCGCGACGGGCAGGACGTCGTGTTCGCGCGCGAGTTCTACCAGTGGTTCGCGCGATTCCGGCTGGACGTTCGTCGCGTCGATCACCGTCATGAGTCCGCGCGCCAGCCGTTTGCCAGCGACGTATCTCAACACGTCAAAGGCGTCGCCTGTCGCGTCCATGCTGTTTTCGTCATCGCTCACCAACCCACGGCAGAAGTCTGAGGAAATCACTTCCGTGGGCGTGAAATGGGTCCGTGCGAACGTCGACTTCCCGCAGCCGCTCGGCCCGACGAGAACGACGAGGCAAAGCTCGGGAATGCGCAGGACATTTTGCTTGGGTTCGTTGTTCACGACGGGTGATCTCAGGATGGCTTTCGATTCACGCTGATGCCCACTCAAGCCCACCGGGCAAACGCGTGGAGCCAAACTCAATGTGAATGACGCGACGATGGTGCGGAGTTGTTGCAGGGGATGATGCGTGCAAAAGCAGCGGACTCATCAAGACCAAACCACCGGCGCCCGTGATACATCGTGATTGCTCACGCTCGCGGACGATTGTCACTATGTCTTCTGGGTCGAGAACTTTCCCGTGTGTTTCGGCGATGACGCGAAGTGGCCCGTTGTCCGCACCGCACGCGTCGAGGTGAAGGCGAAACGTGAGCATTTCCTTGAGGATCTCCTCTGGAGGTTGGACGTGAATCACTCCAGCCTTTTGCGACCACGGACCAAATCCAGGCAAATCAATCCGCGATCGGACGGCGATCGATCGGTCCTGGTGCCAGGGGACAGTCCAGTTCGCGTCAGGCGACTTATCAAACAGGATTGCCCGGACCGGAATCAAACCGGCTCCAGAGTGGCTCAACACCTCCCTGATCTCATCCCGTCGGATCAAGGCGCGAACGAATGCCAGTTGTAAAAGGTTCCGCCGCGCGAACACGACACCGCGCCGCCGGCGCGACGCACATTCGTCAGGCTCCAATCGTTCGACCTCTTCTGTGACCTGGTGCACGGCCTGCGCGTCGATGAAATCATCGAGAACGACGTAGCCGCGTTCATTGAACTCCCGGGCCCGTCGCGGCGAAAACATTCTCTGCGCGGCTGTGTTAATCACGGCTGAATACTCCCATCTGCGTCGCCGGGCCTACTTTGGGATCATCCGGCCCCACGGGAAGGAATCGAACCGCGTATCCGAACCGCGAGGCGACGCCATTTGCCCAGGCGCAAAATTGCTCGCGCGTCCACTCAAACCGATGGTCGCGGTGGCGAAACTGCCCCGCTGGCAGCGTTTCAAAGCGGACATTGAACTCAACGTTCGGCGTCGTCACGATCACCGTCTGAGGCCGCGCGAATTCGAAGAGAACGCGCTCGAAGGCCGAGAGCCGAGGGGCGTCGAGATGCTCGATCACCTCGACGACCGCGGCTGCGTCGAAGCCGGCAAGCCGCTGATCACGATAGATCAATGAACCATGCATGAGCCGGATGCGGCTTCGCTGGCGCTCGGGCAGGCGATCGAGGTGCAGCCGTTCCGATGCAATCTGCAGTGCCCGATGTGAAACGTCCAGACCAACGATCTGCTCAAACTGCTTGTCCTCCATTAACCGGCGGAGCAGGTTGCCAAAACTACAACCCAGGTCCAGCACGCTCCTCGCTCCTTCCGCCCTCAGCACCGAGAGCACCGTGTTATGCCGGTGCTCGTTGAGGCTGATCTTCTCCTCAACCTGTTCCTCTTCGACCGCCTGCTGTGATTCGTCTTCCTCCGCCGTTTCAGGATCAGCCTCGGTCAGTCGCGCCAGGGCTTCGTCAGCCAGATGCTTGCGGTGTTTCAGGTAACGGCGGACGATCTGTTCCTTCTCCGGGTGCGATGCCAGCCATGTCTCGCCATGGCGCAGGAGCTTTTGCACTTCCTCTTCACCGATCCAGTAATGCTTATCGTTGTCGAGCACCGGCAGCAGCACGTAAAGGTGCGCCAGCATATCGTGGAGAGTTGACGTCTTTCGAATCTCCACCGTGAAATACGGTCCCTCACCCCATTCGGGGAAACGCTCGTCCAGGGGATGATGGATCACATTCACCGCATATTCGAGCGGCTCAAACAAGCGGCGCAGAAATTCTTCGCCGCCCCGGCAAGGTACGACGCTGAGCCGGGCGACGAGGGGAATGGGCGCGTTCGCCAGTTCCGGCCGTTCTTTGGAATGTCCAGCTAGCGCGGAACCGAAGACCTGCGCGATCGCGACTGAAAGGAACGAGCTGGCAACGTAAGGTCGGTCGTTGACGTATTGCTCGAGGGAAAATCCCTCGCCCGCTGGCCCACGTCGATTCCTCACCAGACCGACCGGATCGATCTCCAGGAGCAGCGCCGCCGTGCATAGATCGGGCGATGCCTGTGGATAGAAAACGTGTGCGGTCCCGAAATTCAACGAAAACGCCTGTGACCGGTTCGGATTTTTGTGCAGCAGGTAACCCAGGTCCGTTGCGGGCGAATGCGTTGTCGAAAGTGTCAGCAACATCGGCGCAATCCTCGGACGAGACCTTGCAACGGCGCACGAGAGGCAATCATCGGCGCCCGGTTATCGGCCGGAAGTGTTCATAGATCAAGCTGGCCTCTACCGCGGGATCGGTTGCTTCAGTCCCATCCCCCAGCAGCAATTTTTCCGACTGGCAACCCAGATATGGCCCCCATAAAATTCGCTCTGGCCGAGCCCCCAACGGATTGAAAACGATCACGGATGCGTCGATCTCGCCGATGGAACATCGCCCCTCCGCTCGAGTCCGCCGGGGCTCTGGCGGAACGGCTGCGCGTCAGTCCGCTCGTTGCACAGATCCTTCTCAATCGTGGGCTGAGTGAGCCGCAGGCTTGTCAGGACTTCCTTCGTCCCAGCCTCAAGTGCCTGCATGAGCCGTCGATGATTCCCAATCTCGACCGCGCAGCGCAGCGCATCGCCCAATCCATTCGCGACAAAGAGAAAATCGTCATCTACGGCGACTATGACGTCGATGGCATCACCGCCACGGCCATCCTCTGGCATGCCATCCGCACGCTCGGAGGCGTCGTCGACTTTTACATTCCGCATCGCCTTGACGAAGGCTACGGCCTCAACGCCGACGCGATCGCCCAGCTTTGCGATGACGGCGCCCGACTCATCGTCACGGTCGATTGCGGTGTCACCGCCATCGCACCCGCGCGCCTCGCCCGGGAACGGGGCGTTGAACTGATCATCACCGATCATCATGAGTGGCGCGAGAAGGAGGGTTCAGCTGGGAGGAGGTCCGCCTCTTCTCTGAACCCTGAACCCAGAACCCTGGACCCGGATCTTCCCGACTGCTTTGCCGTCGTTCACCCTCGCCTGCCGGGCGACGGGCCGGCTTACCCCAACCCGCACCTGTGCGGGGCGGGGGTAGCGTTGAAGCTTGCGTGGGGGATTGGGCTGGCGATGAGCGGCGCCAATCGGGTCGATGCGGCGTTTCGGGAATTTCTGATCGATGCCACGGCGCTGGCGGCGCTGGGAACGATCGCCGACGTCGTGCCGCTCGTTGGGGAAAATCGCAACCTCGCCCACTTCGGGCTCGGCGGGCTGCGCGCCAGCAAGCTGGTCGGATTGCAGGCGCTGATCGCCTCCGCCGGCCTCACGGGGCAGAACCTCGATAGCTTTCACGTGGGGTTCTTGCTTGCACCGCGGCTCAATGCCTGCGGTCGGATGGGGCACACGCAATTGGCGGTCGAGCTGCTCACGCGGGCGGATGCCGCCCGAGCGCAGGAGATCGCCAACTACCTCGAGCAGCAGAACCGCGCGCGGCAAGGGGTCGAGAAGAAGATCCTCGAGCAGGCGATCAAGCAGGTCGTGAGCAATGGGTGGGACAACGAGAATCAGTCCGCCCTCGTCCTCGGCGGCGAAGGATGGCACGCGGGCGTGATCGGCATCGTCGCATCGCGCATCGTCGAGCGCTTCCACCGGCCGACGATCATGGTGGCCCTCAATGGCGGTCTGGGCCAGGGGAGCGGCCGGTCGATCACTGGATTTCACCTGGCCCGTGCCCTGACGGCGTGTGGCGCGTTCCTCGAATCGCACGGGGGGCATGAGATGGCCGCCGGCCTGAAATTGCAGGCGAACCGCTTCGAAGATTTTCGACAGGCGTTTTGTGCCCATGCGGCGTCGGTGCTGGAGCCGGAGATGTTGCAGCCGCAGCTTCGCATCGATTGCCTGGCGGACTTGCGCCAGCTCACGCCGGCACTAATCGGCGAACTGGCTCGGCTCGGCCCGTTCGGACCCTCGAACCGCCGGCCGGTCATGGCCTGCCGCGACCTCATCGTCGCCGCCGCGCCGCGCCGCGTCGGGAAGAGCGGCGATCATCTTCAGATGCAGGTACGGCAGGGGGAGCGTTCACTCAAGTGCATCGCGTTCGGCCACGGGGATCTGGCCGAACGACTCACGCCCGGCTCACGCGTCGATCTCGCCTTCGAGCCCGCCCTGAATGAGTTCAACGGCTACACAAACGTCGAGCTGGAAGTGAAGGACATGCAATTCGCGGAATCTTCATAATTCCCTTGCCTAGCCTGGTCGTAGGCGATTTCAGGCCCGCGCCGCTCATCTGAATTGGTTTCATAATCGAATTGGCTCGGGGACCGAATGGGATCCGCTTGAAGTGTTTGGCGCTTGCGCGCATCGTGTCCGCCCGCATGAAGAACAGCACCCTGGGATACCGCACGATCAAGCCACCGGCGGCGCTGGGGCATCCTGAGTCATCGATCGTTCGCAGGATCATCGTCCTCGTGATCCTCGCCCTGGGATTACCCCTGTGGTTGCGGTTGGCGATGTTGCCGGGCGGGCCCTGGCTCCATGCAGTCATTCTCCTGCTGGCGGCCGCCGTCGCGGTCTACCCTCCGTTGCGGGCGCGGATATCGACGGCGATGGAACGGCTGCGCGATCCCTCGTCACGGCGCGCATGGACGATCGCCGCGCTGGTCGCGCTCGTCGGGGGTGGTTACCTCTTCCTGACCGCCTGGCTTCAGGACTCGGATTTGATGCTGAAGTTGAACGATGAGTTCAGCTACATGATCCAGATGCAAATGCTGGCGCGCGGCAAGCTATGGCAGCCGGCGCTCGCGGCGCCGGTGCGGGAATTCTTCGAAAGCTTCCAGATCCTCGTCGATCCAAAATACGGGTCCATTTATTTTCCCGGAACGGCGCTGCTCTACCTGCCGACGATCTGGCTCGGGTTGCCATTCTGGGTGATGCCGCTGTGCGTTTCGGCGGCCTGCGTCGGCCTCTTTTACCGGGTCGTTCGCGAACTGATCGATGGCGTAGCGGGTTTGCTGGCGGCGCTGCTGCTGATCTCGATGACCAAGTTCCGTGCCCTGTCGGTCATGCTCCTTTCGCAGACGCCGATGCTCTTCTTTGCCCTGCTGATCGTCCTGATCTGGCTGCGCTGGCGGAAAGATCGCGGGAATGCCTGGGCGCTGGCGATGGGATTCTTCGGTGGTTGGGCGACGATCACGCGACCGGTCGAAACGCTCTGTTTCGCCGTGCCCCTCGCCTTCGCGATGTTCTGGGAAATGCGGGGGATGTTGCCACGCCGCATCGTGGCAACTCTGGGATTGATCGTCCTGGCCGCAGTGCCCTTCCTGACGGTGCAGGCCATTCACAATTGGGGAATGACAGGCAGTTGGCGTGTCTTTGCTTCCGATTATTACGTGGCTCGGATGTACCCCGCATCGATGATCGGATTTCACAAGATCGACTGGGATCACCTGCCTCCGGTGCGGGCCGTGGACAAGCGCATCACCAATGAGACGATCACGTATCCGCTCTACCGCGAGCACCAGATCAAGAACGTCATCAGCGAATGGCAACGGTTCAAGCTGGGCATCACCCTCGACAACACGCTGCCGGCGTCGATCCTGCTGTTGCCGTTGCCCCTGTCGTTTCTGATGCTCCGGCAACGAATGCGTTGGGTGTTCGCGGCGCCGGTCGTTGGTTTCATCGGATTTTACGTCATCTACGTTTTTTATTACCCGCACTATTTGATCGTGATCGCGCCGCCGGTCCTCTTCCTGGTGCTGCTGGGGGTCGAAGCAATTGCACAAACGTGGCCGGGGCATCGCCAGGCGATTTCCGTCCTGACGACGTTATTGGTTGCAGGCGTTTGTCTCGCGTCGCTACCTGAATTCCACCGTGATGTGCGCGACGAGTACGACAAGCCTGAACAGGCTTTGTTCAACGCGGCATTGTCGAAGCTGCCGGGCGGTCGGGCGGGGGTGTTCGTCGGGTATGTTTCCTACGGCGATCGATATCCGTTCATTCCCATCTATACGACTACCGCGGTCAACCCGGACGATGCTCGGGTCCTGCTCGCCCGCGACTGGGGTGACCGGGAGAACTCGCTGCTCTATCGGTATTACGCGGAACGTCAGCCCCACCGCCACTTCTATCGCTACGACGCCTTTACCCACCAGCTTCTCGACCTGGGAACCGCGGCTGCGATGCACGCGAAGTTCCCGGTGCCAAAAGACCTTGAAATTCAGGGTTGAATGAGTGGTCGCCAGCACCCGACCATGCGTGAGGCCGCGCGCGTCTTGGCTAGGGGCCAACCGTGCAGGTCGCGCCGCGTGAAGGTTGTGTTCCTATTGACTGCCCACGCCCTTCACGCGGGTCCGCAGGGCGTACAGGCCCCGGGTGGCGGTGATGAAGAGCGTGCGATGGTCCGTGCCGCCGAAACAGACGTTGCTCGTCCACTTTTCGTCGATTGGGATATGTGCGACCTGTTGGCCCGTCTTGTCGAAGACAGTGACGCCGCGACCCGTGAGGTAGACGTTGCCTGCGTCGTCGATCGTCATGCCGTCGGAGCCGAGTTCGCAGAAGAGTTTCTTGTCGGCGAGGGTTCCGTCATCGTGGATCGAGTAGGAGAAAGTTTTTCCGCCGTCGATGTCGGAGACGTAAAGCGTCTTGCCGTCGGGCGTGCCGATGATTCCGTTGGGCTGCTGCATATCTTCGATGACGCGGACGAGCTTCGCGTGGTCCGGCGACAGGTAATAAACGGCCCGTACATCCTGCTCGATCGGGCCGCGCTTCCAATAGTCGCGGGGGTACCAGGGATCGGTGAAATAAATGCCACCGTCCTGCGGCCGGACCCATACGTCGTTGGGCGCGTTGAGCAGCTTGCCGCGGTTATCCTTCGCGAGGACCGTGACTTTGCGGTCGGGCGCAATGGTCCAGAGTTGGTTGTGCTCATCGGCGCAGGCGATCAGATTTCCCTTCCCATCAAAACAAAGCCCGTTGGACCTTCCACACGCCTGCATCCAGGTCGAAAGCTTGCCGTCGAGGCTCCACTTGAGGATGCGGTCATTGGGTTGATCGGTGAAGAACACGTTCCCCTCGGCGTCGCTGGCCGGTCCTTCGGTGAAGGCAAAGCCATCGGCGAGCAGTTCGAGTTTGGCGCCCGGTGCAGCGATCGCGCTCGCATCCTGAGTCGATCCATCTGGCTTGCTCGCATCGACGGCAAGCAACAGGCAGATGGCAAGCGTTGGGCAAATCAGGATCAGCGGCAGTGGGAACATGCGGCCATTCTAAACCGAAACGCGCGACGAATCGCCAGTCCGACGATTACGCCGCCAGTCCGAGCGGGCGATAAGCGAGGCCGAGCGAGACGATGCGCCGGAGCAGCTCTTCGTAGGGGATGTCAACCGCAGCCGCGGAATCGGCGAAATCTTCGCCACGGGCAATCTGCGGGTTGGGGTTGGCTTCGATCAGGTAGACCTTGCCCTCGGGGGTGAGTCGAAGGTCGATGCGGGCATAGCCGGAGAGCTCCAGCGCCCGGTAAGCGTCGCGGCAAATCTCCCCGATGCGGCGCTGCATCGCCAGCGATAGGTCGGCCGCGGCACGGCTCTCGATCCCATGGCGGAGGCGGTATTCCTCGTCCCATTTCACTTTTGCCGTGGCAATGCGCTCGGAATCGGGGGGAAGGCTGCCGAGGCACAGTTCCCAGATCGGGAGCGTCTGGAGCTTGCGATTGCCGATGACGCCGACATACAGCTCACGGCCATCGATGTACTGTTCGGCGATCACGTCGGTGCCATGTTTTTCGTGCAGGAACGCGACGCGAGCGGCGAGCTGTTGCTCATCGTAAACGACTGACGCCTGCGCGATGCCCAGCGACCCTTCTTCCAGCAGCGCTTTGACGAAGAGCGGAAACCCGCCGGAGTTGCCGCGGAGGCGCACCGGCCGGCCCGCGGGGAACACCATGAATCGCGGAACGCGAATGCCGTGATAGGAGAGGACCTTCTTCGTCAGCGCCTTATCGCGCGCCAGCATGAGCCCGCGCGGGTTGGAGCCGGTGTACGGCTGATTGACCAGCTCGAGGTAACTGACGACGTGCTGGTCGCGACAGGGGATGCCGTCGAAATCCTCGACGAGGTTGAAGCAGACGTGGGGGCGGAACTCCCGCAATGATCGTTCGAGCACCGAGAGGTCGGTCTTCACGCCCAGGGGCAGCACCTCATGGCCGAGGGAGCGCAGCGCGGTGACCACGTCCAATTCAGTCTTGAATGGCGCAATGTCCGACGGACTCATTCCGTCGGCCCAAGGCGGTGGAACCAGCGCCTCGTCCATCATCACCAGGACGCGAAGTTTTCGCATGCAGGATCAATTTGCCGGCCCAGACGGGAACCGCTAGAGCATGACGCGGTGTTTGCCGTCGTTGACGAAGTTCATCGTCTGCACCGCCAGCATCATCATCACGTCCACCTTCGTCTGGCGGCGCGGCTTTCGCAGCCGTAGTCCCATAACATGGGCTCTATCCACCATATCGGCTATCGAGCGGTTTATCGTGAGTTGAGCTGCGCCGGTCCAGCGGGAGACCATCTCGCGCGCCTCCGCTTCGATCGAGCGCAGGAACGTGGCGGCGGACGCGCAGCGCGCGTGGCGGGGCTCATCGGAGAAGATGCGTCGCAGGTCGCGATCGTAAATCCCCGGGCTGTCGCGACAGTAGCAGCGGCGCTTTTGCTCGTAGTGCTCGCGAAGCGTGCGCTTGAGCGTGGGAAGCGTGTGCGTGCGCCGCCGGCTTCGGACGGCGGGGGGATCTACCGCGACGCGCGTCATCAGACCGTCGATGTAACGGAGCTTTTTGATGGCGGGCCAGGTCGCGTATTGTTCTTCCCATCGCGATGCGGGATTGAGCCAGACGGCGAACGTCTCGGCAAAATCCTCGGCTGGGTGGGCTTGCGCGTACCACATGTCCAGGTGAATGACGAAGCGCTTGGTGTAGGGGCGAGGCTTGTACGAATCGGGGTAGGGGGCGTGCCATGACCCGAACAGCTCGCGATAACGCCTGCGCGCGTGAAGCCGATATGCGTTGTCGAACGCGTGGCCGGCTTCGTGGCGAAGGATGCGCATGCACCAATCGTGCGTGCCGCCTTCCACTTCCAGCATCTGCCGCCGCTCGAGTTCGCGCAATCGGGGGTGGGCCAGGTAGAACGGAATGGCGATCCCAGGAACGCCGTCCGGGGTAAACCACTCGTCGGAAAGCCAGAAGTGCGGGCGATAGGTGATGCCGCGGGATTTTAGCTCATCTTGAAGCTGATCGATGGCGCTTCGGAGCGGCGAGTGGTCGAGGGAAATCCGAAGGTCGCTGAGGCGCAGCGAAAGAAGCCGTTCGTCATCAAGCCGGGTCCAGGACGGCTCGGCGTATCCGTTGATCCGCTGCATGTCTACAACATATCCCGCCGGATCGAATCCGGCGGGGAAGCGAGTCGTTTTCAACAAGTTTGGGCCGCGCCGCAGCTTCCGCCGGGTCCGATAACCTCACGATCGCAGGTTTCACTCGAAGTTGAACGCCCGGCGACTGATTCGCCCTCCCGCCGCTGACGCAATCCAAAGCTTTCTCTCGGAATTTTTCGGAATTTTTCGTTTGCAGCGGGGGTGTCTCGGGGTAGAACATCATTCCGCAGATTCGACTCTATCGTCAATTCGTCATCGTCGGCGGGCGCGGCTGATCCGCCGTCTGGGGAAAACGGTCATGCGACGCAATTCAGCGTTTACTCTCGTGGAATTGCTGGTGGTGATCGGCATCATCGCGGTGCTGATTGCGATCCTCATGCCGGCCCTGGCGGGGGCTCGTCGGGCAGCCAACCAGGTCCGCTGCGCATCGAACCTCCGGCAGATCGAACTCGCGCTCGGATACTAC
>JBBSDP010000028.1:0-61711 GCA_038240605.1 Tepidisphaerales bacterium
GCAATGTGCCGCGGGAGATGCAGGAGGACAATCTCCTCGCCACGCAGGAGCGCCTTGCCCCATTCGCCGGTCGTTGGGAACTCATGCGGACGAGCAGCGCCCTGGCGGCGGGACAGTTCGCGGAGGATTCCCTGGATTTGGTCTACATCGATGCCAACCACAGCCGTGAAGCGGCGAGCGAAGACCTCGAGAATTGGTTCCCCAAAGTCCGCGCCGGCGGCATCCTGGCCGGGCACGATTTCCTGAACGGAATCAAAGGGGCAACGCGATTCGGCGTGCAGGCGGCGGTGGAATCGTTCGCCGCAAGACTCAATCTCGATCTCCGGATCACCAATGAAGCGTGGCCGACCTGGTTCTTCCAGAAGCGTACGCCCCAGCAAATGCCGCCGCAGGACATCTGCGCCGTCACCGCCTTTGATTCATCGCAGCGTTGTTTTGGGGAGAATTCCGCGGGCGGTAAGCGTGCGTATTGCGCGAGGCACGGCTACTCGATCGCAGTTGAAACCGACGGATTTGATCCGCGCCGCCCGCCGGCCTGGAGCAAGATTGAGTTTGTCCGTCGCCACCTGGCTCGCCACGAATGGGTCTTCTGGTCCGATGCTGACGCGATGATCATGAACGATTCGGTTCGCCTGGAACAATTCCTCGACCCGGCGTTCGACCTGATCGTTGCGCGGGAAGACGTCGGCGTCGGGCATTCTGTCGTGAACTCCGGCGTGTTTTTCATTCGCCGCAGCCCCTGGTCCTTCAACTTTCTGGACCGGCTCCATGCCCAGGAATTGTTCGCCCACGCCGGGCACCTGGACAATAGCGCATTGATTCACCTGTTGGAAACCGAAGACCTCTCCGATCACGTCAAGATCGTGCCGCAACGTCAATTTAATTCTTACCCCGCCAATTTCGCTCCGGGTGATTTCATGCTGCACCTGCCGGGGATGAGCACCGCCCAGCGGATCGGGATCATACGCGGGAGGAGCGCCGGCGCGGTTTCGTTGCCGCCGTCATCCGGCAAACGATTCCGACAACGGCTTAGGGGCGTTCCGCAATCGGCAAGTCTGGTGTGAGTGCAAAATGGCGAACGCGAGTGATCCACGAGCCGGGCGGCTCCGTCCTCCGTTGCGTTGTCCCGACGCTGATTCGGGTGGAGCTGCGCTGCGCGGCAGCGGATCGATCCGGATGCTCGTCGCCGTCCCAACTCTTACCCGTCATGACCTTTTGAACGTGAACCTTAAGGAACTGGCCGGAGGATTGGCCGCAGGCGATCGGCTTCTGGTGCTGGACAACGGAACGAATCAGCCGATCGCCCTGGACGGATCGCGTGTACAAATTGTTCGCTCCCCATTCAACCTGGGCGTTCCTGGTTCGTGGAACTTTTTCCTGCGGCGTGCCTTCGTCGAGGAAACCTTCGATGCGCTGACGATCCTAGGCGACGATGTCCGGATGAGCCCCGCGCAAGTCGTATGGGCGAAAATGTTTTTGGTGGAACATCCCAACGTTGACCTGTTTCTGAGCTACTCGAATTTCGACGTGCAGGTGCACCGTAAGAGCAATATCCGGACGATCGTCTTGTGGCCGGACGATCCCGAGTTCGGCATCAACGTGGTGGGCGCGCCGCATTACGAGCACAATCATGCGATTTCACGGCGATGGGCCGTTGAGATTCTGTGAATCAGGCTATATCGTGATCCTTTAAACGACCACAACCGTCCCGCTCTCGATGCTCTTGCGTTCGGCCTCGATGATTTGCAGACCGGTGACCGCATCATCCGCCGTCACGCGTTGCGGCTTCTGCCCCGTCTTTACGCATTCCAGGAAATAGCTGATCTCGCCCAGGTATCCGTCGTGGCCAGCGTGCTCGACGGGCTCGGATTTGCCGTCGCCGGCGAGCAGGAGCGTTCCCGGTTTGCGGGCGAAATCGAAATCCGCCGTCGCCCGCTCGAAGTTCACGGTGTAGCGCATCGTGAATCCGTAGCCGGCGGTTACACCCCAGCTTCCTTCGGCGTAGACGAGGGGGCCGTTGTCGAAGAGGTATTGCGTCACGACGTGATCGATCTCGCCGGTGACTTTGCTGTACCCCCGGCTGAAGACGCCGCGTGGCTTGTCGAAGAGGTGATAGATGAAATCGACGTCGTGAACGTGCAGGTCGAGCAGGGCGCCGCCGGACAACTTGCCGTCACCGAACCAGCCGGCGGGGCAGACGCCGATACGGTGGAAACTGGCCGATTTGACCTTGCCGTAGTGTTCTTCGACGACCGCGCGCTTGAGCCATTCCCATTCCGACCAGAAGCGCATGCACATCGCCGGCATGAACAGCCCGCTGGCGCCGGCGGCCGCGGCCGCGATCTGGCGCGCCTGGGCGACGTTGCGCGCCATCGGCTTCTCGCAGAGCACGTGCTTTCCCGCCGCTAACGCGGCGGTGACCGGTTCGACGTGGAACGGCGTGGGGACGCAGATGTCGACGACATCCACATCCGGGCTCGCGACCAGCTCGCGCCAGTCCGTGGTGCCCCGAATGCGGTCCATGGGGAGGGTGCTGGAGCCTCCTTCGCCCAGGTTTCCGCCCCAGCCGCCGGAGAGGTCGCCCGCGGCACGTTTGGGGTCGGCGTCAGCCACCATCGTCACGCGTGCTTCGGGCAATTGCCCGTAAGTCTTGTAATGCATCCGCCCCATGAAGCCCAACCCGATGATGCCGACACGGATCATGATCGTTCCTCATTCAGCCCGCACGATCGCCCCCACACTCGGGAAGCCTATCCTTCTCTTATACAGCCGTGGCGCAGCGGTTCCACTTGCGGACCGGGGGCTTGGTTCGCCCGCATCCAGGATTTCGCGGACGTGGGCGTGGACGTGGGAGCTTGACACGATCTTATTTTTGGCTAAGGTTTCGCCTCCCGTTGTCGGACGGATGGCGCAGCAAGCCATGGTCTGGCTGGCGAGAGGAATTTGGACGGTAAACGATGGACGGACGGATACGAATTCGGATGGAAGCGTACGATCACCGCTCGCTCGATGCGTCGGCGAAGGAGATCGTTGAGCACGCGAAGCGCACCAACGCGCGGGTCTGCGGGCCGATCCCAATGCCCACGCGCATCGAGCGCTACACGGTCCTCCGTGGCCCGCACATCGACAAGAAGTCCCGCGAGCAGTTCGAGATGAGGACCCACAAGCGGGTCATCGATATCTTCGAGCCCACCTCGCGCACGGTGGAGGCGCTCAACCGGCTGGTCGTACCGGCGGGCGTCTTCGTGAAGATCAAGGCGTGAGCTTTTTAAGTTACTGACATGCCCCTGCCGAAAGGGGCATTTTTACTTGACCGATTTTGCCGGACCGCGGGGTTCATCCAAGAACCCGCTCCCTCGATCACCGAGGGCCGCGTGTCCCGGTGAGCTTTTGTCGTTTTACGGACCTGACCATGACGCCCGCACTGCTTGGCAAAAAGATCGGAATGACCCGCATCTACAATGAAAAGGGGGCCGTCATCCCGGTCACCGTTGTGCAGGCCGGGCCATGCGCCGTCACCCAGGTGAAGACGGTCGAGAGCGACGGCTACAACGCCGTCCAGCTCGGCTTTGACGAGGTCAAGGCCAAGTTCAGCACCTTCCCACTGATCGGCCACTGTGCCAAGGCGGGCGTCGGGCCCCGGCGGCACTTCGGTGAGATCTGGCTGAAGGAAGCGACGACGCTCACGCCGGGCACAACCGTTAACGTGGAGACGTTCAAGGACGTGAAGTACGTCGACGTGATCGGCACCAGCAAAGGCAAGGGGACGGCCGGCGTGATGAAGCGCCATCACTTTGGCGGTCAGCCTGCGTCGCACGGTACCGAGCGTAAGCATCGCTCGCCGGGTTCGCTGGCATCGCGGGCCACGTGGCGCGGTCAGTCGGGTAAGCCCAAGAAGGGCGTCCGCATGGCCGGTCACATGGGAATGGATCGCGTCACGACGCGCAACCACCCGCTCATGAAGATCGACGCCGAAAACAACATCCTGCTGATCAAAGGAGCCCTGCCCGGACCAAACGGCGGGCTCCTTTTCATTCGCAAGTCCATCACCGCCAGGGTGAAGGTGGAAGAGGCGAAGTAAACGGGAATGTCAGTGGTCCGTTGTCAGTTGTCCGTTGTAAATGCGGACCGACAACAACGGACAACTGACAACTGACAACGGACACTCAGATGATCGAAGTCCCCATTTTCAACCAGGCCGGCGAGAAGGTCGACACGCTTCAGGTCGACGAGCAGAAGCTCGGCGGCGAGGTGCGCACCCACCTGTTGAAGCAGGCGCTGGTGATGTATCACGCCAACCAGCGGCAGGGGACGGTCCGCACCCTGGCCCGCGGCGAAGTGGCCGGCTCGACCCGCAAGATGTTCCGCCAGAAGGGGACCGGCAACGCCCGCACCGGCGGCATCCGTAACCCGATCAAGAAGGGCGGCGGCCACGCCAAGCAGAAGCGGCCCAAGGATTGGCGCCAGGCGATGCCCAAGAAGGCGCGCCGCCTCGCCCGCGACAGCGCGATCCTCGCGAAGCTGCAGAGCAACGACATCCGCGTGGTCGATCAGATCGCGCTCGATCAGCCCAAGACCAAGCTCGTCGCCCAGATGTTCAAGGCCCTGGGGATCGACCGAAGCTGCCTGTTCGCGCTGCCCGGTCGCGATGAATCGCTGGAGAAGTCGGCCCGCAACATCGACCGGGCTACGTTGACGACCGTCTCCCAGCTCAACGCCTGGGACATCCTGAAGAATCGCACCTTGCTGATGACCAAGCAGGGATTGGAGCAAATTCTCGCTTGAAGGAGAGTTTAGAGTTTAGAGGCCAGAGTTTGGGAGGAAAACTCCTCACTAAACTCCAAACTCCAAACTCCAAACTCCAAACTCTGAAGCTATGGACAAAACAGACGTCATCATCAAGCCGCTCATCACTGAGAAGAGCACGCACCAGCAGGCCACGCGGAACTCGTACGCGTTTCAGGTGCGGCAGTCGGCCAACAAGGCTCAGATCAAGCTGGCGGTCGAGCACCTGTACGATGTGAAGGTCACTGAGGTGCGCACGATGAACCGCAAGGGCAAGCCACGCCGCTCGCGGAATAAGGTGTCCACGACCAGCGACTGGAAGCGGGCCATCGTCGTCCTGGGTGAGAACTCGAGGATTGAATTGTTCTAGGAAGAATGTCAGTTGTCCGTTGTCCGTTGTGACAACCTGCAACTGACAACGGACAACTGACCACGGACCCAAAGCAATGGCGATCAAATTCTACAATCCGACCTCCGCCGGCCGACGTGCTGGTAGCGTCATCGATTACAAGGCGGTGATCACCAAGACGACGCCGGAATCTTCGCTGACCGTCGGCAAGCGGCGCGCGAATGGCCGCAATCATCACGGCGTAATCACGGCCAAGCACCGGGGCGGCGGCAACAAGCGTCTCTACCGCATCATCGACTTCAAGCGCCGCAAGGACGATGTGCCGGCCAAGGTCATCGCGATCGAGTACGATCCCAACCGCACCGTCCACATTGCCCTGATCGAGTACTCGGACGGCGAGAAGAGCTATATCCTTGCCCCCAACGGCCTGCTCGTCGGCGCCACGGTTTTCAACGGACCCAACGCCGGCCCGGACCTGGGCAACTGCATCCCGCTGGCCAACATTCCGACCGGCCTGGAAATCCATAACATCGAGATGAACCCTGGCCAGGGCGGCAAGCTGGTGCGCTCCGCCGGCGGTGTCGGCCGGCTCGGTGCTCGCGAAGGCGAGTGGGCGGTCGTCATCCTCCCGTCGGGCGAAATGCGCCGGGTCCGCAGCGCCTGCCGCGCGACGATCGGCCAGCTCGGCAACCTGGACTGGATCAACGTTAGCATCGGCAAGGCCGGACGTTCCCGGCACATGGGCATTCGTCCGCATACGCGGGCCAAGGCCATGAATCCGATCGACCACCCGCTGGGTGGTGGTGAAGGCCGCAGCAACGGCGGACGCCATCCGGTCTCCAAGACCGGCGTGCCCTCCAAGGGCGGGATCACCCGCAGCCCGCGCAAGGGGAGCGAGAAGCTGATCCTCCGGCGTCGGAAGTTCGGCCCGCACCAGCAGCGTCCGCAGACGGTCAACCTGTAAGGTAAACCTGGCATTTAACGACTGGCAGCTACCATGAGCCGCAGCGCAAAAAAAGGCCCGTACGTCGACGAGAAGCTTTACCGCAAGATCTCGAAGCTCAACGAGAACCGGGCCAAGCAGCCGATCCGCACCTGGGCGCGGGCCTGCACGATCATCCCGGAGTTCGTGGGCCACACGTTCGAGGTCCACAACGGGAACAAGTTTCTGAAGGTCTTCGTCCAGGAAGACATGGTGGGACACAAGCTCGGCGAGTTTTCCCCCACCCGAACGTTCAAAGGCCACAGCGGCCGCAAGCCCGTCACGCCGGGAGCGCCAGCATAGAGAGGGTTTGGGGTTCAGGGTTCAGTGAAGACGGTGCACTGCGAAGGTTTTCACTGAACCCCGAACCCTGAACCCCGAACCCTGACAGAGGTCAGCGTATGCCTTACCAAGCCAAACATCGCTTCGCACGCATCTCGCCTCGCAAGGCGCGGTTGCTGATGGACTTGATTCGCGGGCGCGACGTGGACGACGCGATCACGCTCCTCCAGTTCGCCAAGCAGCGCGCCAGCGGCATGATCGAAAAGGTTGTCCGCTCCGCGGTCGCCAATGCCAACGAGACCGACGTGCCACCCCGCAACACCCTGTTCGTGGCCAAGGCGTGGGTCGATCCCGGGCCCGTCATCAAGCGGTTTCAACCGAAAGACCGCGGCAAGGCCTATCCGATCAACAAGCGCACGAGCCATCTGGTGGTGACGCTCGACGAGAGAGAGGTCTAATATGGGTCAAAAGGTTAATCCAACCGGCTTTCGCGTCGGCATCACCGAGGACTGGAAGTCAAGGTGGTACGCTCCCAAGGCGGCCTACGGAAACTTCCTGGTCGAGGACTTCAAGGTCCGCAAGCTAATCGACCGCAAGCTCAACCGGCAGCAGGCGGCGGCCGTCAGCGACATCCTCATCGAACGAACCCGCGAAGAGGTCACGATCACCGTCAAGACGGCTCGTCCCGGGCTCGTGATCGGCTCTAAGGGGGCCGAGGTTGACCTGCTCCGTGAGGAGTTGGAGGACCTGATCAAGCGCAAGGTCGCCCCGATCAAGGTGATCGAGGTGAAGAACCCGGACCTCAACGGGCAGCTCGTCGCCGAGGCGATCGCCGAACAGCTCAAGAAGCGGGCCAGCTTCCGCCGGGTGCTCAAGCAGCGGATGGAAGCGACGATGCAGGCGGGTGCCAAGGGGATCCGCGTGTCGATCAGCGGCCGGCTTGGCGGGGCGGAAATCGCCCGCAACGAGAAGGCGACGACCGGCTCGGTCCCGCTCACGACGCTCCAGGCGGACGTGAACTACGGCTATGCGATCGCATTCACGACCTACGGCACGATCGGCGTGAAGGTCTGGATCTACCGCGGCATGTACGGCGAAGAAGTGCTGGAGACCGACGTGCGGCCCGGCGGCGCGATGCGCCGCGGACGACGGTAACGGGAAGTTGAAATCGGATTTTCACGCTTCACGTGTTCACGTCTCATTGAACGTGCGTGGAACGTGGGAAATGTGAAGCGACAGCAGCGTCTCGAACGCGGAAGTACTGGTGTCCTATGCCCATGATGCCCAAGCGGGTCCGCTACCGCAAAAGCCAGCGCGGAAAGATGAAAGGCAACGCCACCCGCGGCAATTTCGTTGCCTTCGGTGAATACGGGTTGCAGTCGCTGGAGTCGGCGTGGGTGACCGCCCGCCAGATCGAGGCCGGCCGTATCGCGTGCAGCCACTACCTGCGCCGCGAGGGCCGCGTCTTCATCCGCATCTTTCCCCACAAGCCCGTCTCCGGCAAGCCGCTGGAAACCCGCATGGGCAAGGGCAAGGGTGAGCCGGAATACTGGTGCGCGATCGTCAAGCCCGGGACAGTCATGTTCGAGATCACCGGCGTCGATGAGCCGACCGCCAAGCGAGCGCTCGCCCGCGTCGCTCACAAGATGCCCGTGCAGACCCGGTTCGTGCAGCGCAAACACGCCGTCGCCTAGAGGATGTCATGACGAACAAAGAGATTCGCGAAAAGGACGCCGAACATCTTCGGCACGAGTTGGTCGACTCGCGCAAGCACCTGTTCGAGCTGCGCACGCAGGCGGTGACCGAAAAGCTGGAAGACCCCAGCCAGTTGGGCAAGACGCGCAAGGCGATCGCCCGGATCAAGACCAACCTCCGTCAGCGCGAGCTGGAGGAGCAGAAAGCGGCGCAGCCCGCCAAGGCGTAAAGTGCCGGCGCGCGGGGATCGACCAGCAAGCGTCGTATCCGCCGAGCGCGAAGGATTAATGAAGTGAGCTGATGACTATGGCTGAGACTCAAACAGCACCTGCCGCCCCCGAACGTTCGCTTCTGCGATCGGTCCGCGGCGTGGTCGCCTCCGACAAGGGACATAAGACGATCAAGGTCGTCGTGAACTACCAGACGCGTCACCCCAAGTACGGCAAGTACCTGAAACGACGCACCGTCCTTCACGCCCACGACGAGAAGAACGAGGCGAAGGAAGGGGACCTGGTCGAGATTGCCGAGTGCCGGCCGCTCAGCCGGACCAAGCACCACCGGCTGCTGCGGATCGTCGAGAAGGCGCCGGAGCGGGCCGTGCAGGTATCGGCTGAAGAAGTGATGACCGGCAAGGCGCCGGAAAAGAGATAGTCCCCATGATCCAGCAACAGACGTACGTCGACATCGCCGACAACACCGGCGCCAAGCAGGCGATGTGTATCAAGGTGCTGCGCGGCAGCAGCAGCAAGGGAAAGTTCAAGCGCCGCGTGGCCGGCGTCGGTGACGTGATCATCTGCGCCGTGAAGAAGGCGATCCCGGCCGGCGAAGTGAAGCAGGGCGAGATCATCCGTTGCGTGGTGGTCCGCACCAAGCAGCCCACGCTCCGCAGCGACGGCAGCTACGTGCGGTTCGATCACAACGCCGCGGTCGTGATCGACAAGGAAAACAACCCGCGTGGCACGCGCATCTTCGGCGCCGTGGCCCGCGAGCTGCGCGACAAGAACTTCATGAAGATCGTATCGCTCGCGAGCGAAGTGGTGTGAGGAATGTCAGTTGTCAGGAGGAATGTCAGTTGTCAGTGGTCAGTTGTCCGTTGTTAAGACGGATCGCAACGGACAACGGACAACTGACCGCAGACAACTGACCGCGGACAACGGACAACTGACATCTTCCGGACAACGGACAAACTGAAATGGCCAGACACATTAAGAGCGGTGACACGGTGATGGTGATCGCGGGCGCGGACAAGGGCAATACCGGCAAAGTGCTCCGCATCATCACCGGCAAGGATCGCGTGGTGGTCGAGGGGATCAACCGCGTCTGGAAGCACGTCCGCCCCGGACAGCGCACGCCCCAGGGCGGCCGCATCCAGAAGGACGCCGCCATTCACCTGAGCAACGTCATGCCCCTGGATCCGACGACCGGCAAGGGCACCCGGGTGAAGTACGAGCAGCGTGACGGTGAGAAACGTCGAATCGCGGTTGCCAGCGGCACCGATCTCGGAAAGCTGGGCAAGGCGCGAAAGTCGTAAAAGGATTTCGAAGCGAGCGACGAGTCAACGCTCAAGAGGCGCGCTATGTCAGAGCAGGAAAAATCAAAGAAGGAAAAGCACCACAAGGGCTCCGGCCCGCCCGACGTAAAGGCACAGAAGGGCGGCGGCGGCCCCAAGGGCGAGAAGAAGCAGAAGAAGCCCAAAGGCGAGGCCGCGGCGCAACAGGCCGATGCCGGCGACGAGCCGCGGCAGCCGGCGCCGCCGGCACGGCTGATCGCCCACTACCGCGATCAGGTCGTGCCGACGCTGACGCAGCGGTTCGGTTACACGAACAAGCTCTCGGTCCCGCGCCTCGAGAAGATCATCATCTCGATGGGCTTGGGCAAAGCCGTCACGTCCGGCGAAAAGGGCAAGATGGAGCAGGCGGAAAAGGAACTGACCGTGATCGCCGGCCAGAAGCCAGTCCGCTGCAAGGCAAAGAAGAGCGTCGCGAACTTCAAGGTGCGCGAAGGTCAGGAGACCGGCCTGAAGGTGACGTTGCGCGGCTCGCGGATGTACGAGTTCCTCGACCGGCTGATCGCCCTGGCGATCCCCCGCGTGAAGGACTTCCGCGGCCTCAATCCCGACGGCTTCGATAAGTCAGGTAATTTCAACTTCGGCTTCAACGAGCAGACGGTCTTCCCGGAAGTTGACAGCGCCGCCGTCACGTTCCAGCAGGGCATGAACATCACGATGGTGACGACTGCCCACACGCCCGATGAGGGCCGGGAACTGCTCAAGGCGTTCGGTTTTCCGTTCCGGAGCAACGAAAAGGATCCGAACGCTCGAGGATAAGAATTAGATTCGTACGCGTGCCGCGAATCGCGGACGATCGCGAACCAAGGAATCGATATGGCAACCAAAGCCTGGATCAGCAAGCAGAAGCGTCGCGAAGCGTTGGTCGCCCGTTACGCCGACCTCCGCCGTCAGCTCAAGAAGCAGAAGAATTTCGCGGCCCTGGCCAAGCTGCCGCGCGATTCGAGCCCGACGCGGTCGCACCTGCGCTGTCAGCTCACGGGTCGTTCCCGCGGGAACCTGCGCAAGTTCAAGATCTCTCGAATCATGCTCCGCGAGCTCGCGTTGGCGGGCAAGATTCCCGGCCTGAAGAAGGCCAGTTGGTAGGCCAGCGAGCGCGAGCAACACTGAGAACATAGCACTCAGCATTCTGAAGGTACGATGAACAACCAAGACCCCATCGCGGACATGCTCACCCGGATCCGCAACGCCAACCGGGTGGGGCGTCGACTGGTCCTGATCCCCAAGAGCAAGATTTGCGTCGGTATTGCGCAGGTGCTCAAGGACGAGGGATACATCCAGGAGTTCGACGTTATTGACGACGAGCAGCAGGGCCAGCTCCGCGTCAAGCTCAAGTACTCCCTGAGCGGCGACAAGGTGATCCACAGCCTCGATCGCGAGAGCAAGCCGGGCTGCCGCGTCTATCGCAAGGTTGGCGATCTGCCGACGGTGCTCAACGGGATGGGCATCATCGTCATCAGCACCAGCAAGGGCGTCATGAGCGACCGCAAGGCGCGGGAGCAGAACGTCGGCGGCGAACTGTTGTGCACCGTGAGCTGAGGATTGTCAGTTTTCCGTTGTCAGTTGTCAGTAGTCAGTTGTCCGTTGTGCAGAAACCGACAACCGAAAACCGACAGCGAACGACTGACAATGGACAACTGATAACGGACAACTGACAACGGACAACTGACAACGGACAACGGACAACTGACAACTGACAACGGACAAACAATGAGTCGTATCGGCAAAAAACCCGTCCCCGTCACCAGTGGCGTGAAGGTCACAGTTAAAGATCACCTGGTCAAGGTCGAGGGTCCCAAGGGGACGCTCCAGCTACCGGTTCATCCCCTGATGGCGGTCAAGTACGACGAGGGGAAGAAGGAACTGCTGGTCACCCGGCCCGACGATCAGAAGCAGAGCAAGGCCCTGCATGGCCTGACCCGCTCGCTGCTCGCCAACATGGTCCAGGGCGCGGCCCAGGGATATCAGAAAACCCTGGAAATCCAGGGCGTCGGCTTCAAGGCCGAACTTCGCGGCAAGAACCTGGTCCTCTCGGTCGGCTACGCGAACACGATTTCCGTCGCGGTCCCGGCGGGCCTTCAGGTGAAGGTCGAAGCCAACAAGGTTCACGTGGCCGGCCCGGATAAGCAGCTTGTCGGACAGTTCGCCAGCGACGTCCGCCGTGTGCGTAAGCCTGAGCCGTACAAGGGCAAGGGCATCCGCTACGAGGGCGAGGTCGTCAAGATCAAGGCGGGCAAGGCCTTTGCCGGCGCAGGAGCGAAATAGAGCTTGAGAGACGCAGTGAGGTAAACACCCCGCACTTGGTGTTCTATGGCAGACAAAAACAAAGACAAGCAGCGACGTCTGGAACGGCGGAAGTGGAGCATCCGGGCGCGAGTCTTCGGTACGCCCGAGCGTCCGCGCCTTTCGGTCTTCCGCAGCGACAAGCACATTTACGCGCAGTTGATCGACGATCACGCGGGCAAAACCCTGGCGTCGGCGGCGAGCACGATCACCGAGGTGCGCGGCGACCTGAAGAACGGCGGAAACATTGCCGCCGCCAAGATCGTCGGCAAAACGATCGCCGATCGTGCCAAGTCGATCGGTGTCACGAAGGTGGCGTTCGACCGCGGCGGGCGACAGTATCACGGCCGCATCAAGGCACTGGCCGACGCCGCTCGCGAAGGCGGCTTGAACTTCTAACCGCGCGGCGTGCGGTGGTAATGGATTGACGGTGAAATTATGGCTGAAAACGAACAGCAACCCGTAGAGCAGCAGACCTCCGCCCCCGCCCAACCCGCGCCGGCGGCGGAAGCCGCTGGAGCGCCCGCGGCGGCACCGACCGCTCAGTCCGCGCCGGCTCCTCATCCGGCGCCACGTGGCGGCGGAGGTGGTGGTGGTGGTGGCGGCCGAGGTGGCGGCGGCGGACGGGGACGTGGCGGCGGGCCCGGCGGTCGCGGTCGCGGGCAGCAGCGCGAGCGGCAGCCCGACGAGAGCGGCGTCGAAAGCTCCGTGGTGCGCATTTACCGCTGCTCGAAGGTCGTCAAGGGCGGTCGTACGTTCAGCTTCGGCGCGCTGGTCGTCGCGGGTGACCGACGTGGCAACGTCGGCATCGGCTACGGAAAGGCCAACGAGGTTCCCCCAGCGGTCGAGAAGGCCACCAAGGACGCGCGCAAGAACATGTTCCGCGTGAACCTGAAGGGCACGACGATTCCCCACACCGTCAAGGGCACCAGCGGCGCCAGCACGGTTGTGCTCGTCCCTGCCCGACCCGGCACTGGCGTCACCGCCGGCAAGAGCGTGCGGCCGATGATGGAATTGGCTGGCGTGACCGACATCCTCACCAAGGCATACGGATCCACGAGCCCCAAGAATCTTGTGAAGGCCACCGTCGCCGCCCTGCGACAGCTTCAGAATCGCGAGCAGGTCGAAACCGCTCGCGGCGTGACGCTGGTCAAGGGAACGGGCGAGCTGGTCAGTGCTTGAGTGTTATGCGGTCGCGGGCGCAGCGTGAAGTCGCTCCAGCCGGCGCAGCGTTAGAGATTGAGGTTCCTATGTCGATGATTCACGAGATCACGTCCGCGACTCCCCGCTACAAGCGGCAGCAGCGCAAAGGTCGTGGCGAGTCGAGCGGGCGGGGCAAGACCTGCGGCCGCGGAAACAAGGGCGCCAAGGCCCGAGTCGGCACATACATCAAGCGCGGCCACGAAGGTGGCCAGACGCCGATCTTCCGCCGCTTCCCCAAGCGCGGGTTCAGCAACGAGAACTTCGAGCGCCGCTTCCACATTGTGAATCTCGCCGACCTCGGCCGGTTCGATGACGGGGCGACGATCGATGCCGCCGTCCTCATTGAAGCCGGGCTCGTCCCCGATGATCGCTGGCCTGTGAAGATCCTCGGCGACGGGGCGCTTTCCAAAAAGCTCAACGTGAGCGCCGCCAAGTACAGCAAGTCGGCGCATCTGAAGATCATCGACGCGGGTGGAACCGCCAACGACCTCTCCGGTCAGGCGTTCGCCTTCCCCAAGGAAAAGAAGAAGTTCGTTCCGCGCGAGCCGGTGAAGAAGGTCAAGGCGGAGGAACCTGCCGGCGAGGCCGTCGCCGCACCCGCCAAGGCCGCCGGCGGCAAGGCGGAAAAGCCGGAAAAGGCGAAGGCCGAAGCGCCAGCCGAGGGAGAAAAGCCGGCCGAAGTGGAATAAGATCGCCCGCGATTCAGGCGCTCTTGCTCAGCAGCGCGAGTCGCACGGCACCGGCACTCAACCCCGCTTCCCACGGCGCCTATACGGGACTCAAATGTTCAAGACGCTGATCAACATCTTTCGCGTCCCCGAGTTGCGGAACAAGGTCCTCTTCACGCTATTCATGCTGGCCATTTATCGCATCGGTTTTCACATCCCGATTCCCGGAGTGGACCAGGAGGCGTTCGCGAAAATGGCGCAGAAGCAGGGGGGGGACACCACCGCCGCCGGCCGTCTGACCAACTACATCTCGCTGTTTTCCGGCGGCAGCCTTTCGCAGAGCACGATCTTTGGATTGGGGGTGATGCCCTACATCTCGTCGTCGATCATCTTCCAGCTGCTGGGCACGGTGGTCCCGGCGCTCGAGAAGTTGCAGAAGGAAGGGCAGACCGGCCAGCGCAAGATCCAGGAATGGTCGCGTTACGCCACCGTCCCGTTGTGCGTCATCCAGGGGGCCTTCTGGCTCGGATACATGCACAACAGCCATCCCCCGCTCGTGCAGTCGCAGTTCGCGCACACGGCAAGCTTCTGGATACTGGGACTCAGTGCGCTCACGGCCGGCAGCGTATTTCTCATGTGGCTTGGCGAACAGATCGATGAGTACGGCCTGGGCAACGGTATCAGCTTCCTGATCCTGGCTGGCATCGTCGCCCGCATGCCGTTCGCGATCCAGCTCCTCGCCGAGCAGAGCAGCTTCAGCGCCCAGACCGATGCCAACCATCCGATCGGCATCGGCAAGATCATCTTCCTGATCGCCTCCTTCATCTTCATCGTCGCCGGCTCGATCCTGATCACGCAGGCGCAGCGGCGCATCCCGATCCAGCAGGCGAAGCACACCCGCGGCCGCCGCGTTTACGGCGGCCAGCGTCAGTTCCTGCCGCTTCGGGTGAACCATGGCGGCGTAATGCCGATCATCTTCGCGCAGTCGCTGATGCTCTTCCCGGGCGTGCTGTTCGGAAAGCTGAACGACTGGCTGCCGAACAACGGGTTCATCAGTTTCCTGAACAACCAGTTCGCGCGCGGGTCGTTTTTCTACATTCTGACCGAAGCGGCGATGATCTACTTCTTCGCCTACTTCTGGACGACGGTGCAGTTCCAGCCGAAGGAGATGGCCAACCAGCTTCGCGATTACGGCAGCTTTATTCCCGGTCTCCGACCCGGCAAGCGAACGAGCGACTACCTGGAGAAGGTGATGATGCGCATCACCTACGTGGGCGCCGCGTTCCTGTGCATCATCGCGGTGGTGCCGACGGCGCTGAGCTCGCCGAGCTTTCTCAACATCCCGTTTCAGATCACCGCATTCCTCGGCGGCACCGGGCTGCTCATCGTGGTCAGCGTGGCGCTGGACATGGTGCAGCGAATCGAAGCCAACCTGTTGATGCGGAACTACAGCGGCTTCCTCAGCGGCCCCGGTCAGAAAGGCAAGCGGATCAAGGGAAGGCAATACTAAGCCCGCATGGAATCTGTCGAGTGCTTTGAGGTTCGCGACCCGCCGCCAGGTAACGCTCCACAGCACCGTAAGTATTGTGACCGGAACCGATGCCCATCATCCTCAAATCGCGTCATGAGATCGAGATGATGCGGCAGACGGGACGGGCCGGAGCGAAGATACTCTCCGTCCTTCGCGAGCAGGCGGTCGCCGGCGTCAGCACCATCGAGCTGGACGACCTGGCGCGGGCCGAGCTGGATGAGGTGGGGGGCATCGGCCTCTCGAAGAATTACCCGACGTATAAGGCGGGCGAGGGGTTTCCCGGTCACCTGTGCATCAGCGTCAACGAGGAAGTGGTGCACGGTATCCCGGGCAAGCGCGTGCTGCGGAACGGGGACATCGTCACGCTCGACCTGGCCCTTTCCGTTGACGGGTACTGTGCCGACCTGGCGGTGACGGTTCCCGTGGGCACGATCTCGCCGGCCGCCCAAAAGCTCCTGGACGTTACCCGGGAAACGCTCGACCTGGCGATTCAGAACATCAAGCCGGGACGGCGGTGGTCGAACATCGCCCGGCTGATGCAGCACCACGTGGAGAGCCACGGCTACAGCGTGGTGCGTGAGTTCGTCGGTCACGGTATCGGCCGGGACATGCACGAGGAACCGAAGGTCCCCAACTTCGTTACCTCCGAGCAGCTCCGCGGCGATTTTGAGCTGCGGCCGGGGATGACGCTGGCAGTGGAGCCGATGGTGGTCGCCGGCCGGCGCGACGTGCGGCAGTTAGAAGATAAGTGGACCGTCGTTACGGAAGACGGCCGTTCCGCGGCCCACTTCGAACATACGATCGCGGTCACCCGGGAAGGGGTGGACGTGCTAACGAATGGACAGGCCGAGTGGTCGCTTTGACTTGAGTTTGACGGTTTTGTCCGCTAGGATACCCGATTCGCCGGTTTGGAACCGGTCGCGGTTCGCCCACATTTTTCAGGAAAGACCATGAAAGTCCGAAGCAGCGTCCGGCGGATCTGCGAAAACTGCAAGATCGTCCGTCGGAAGGGAATCGTGCGAGTGATCTGCACGAACACGAAGCACAAACAAAAGCAAGGATAAACTAAATTGTCCGTTGTCAGGGGTCCGTTGTCCGTTGTGAAAAAATCGCAACTGACAACTGACAACTGACAGCTGACAACTGACCAAGGACCAACCTATGCCCCGTATCGCAGGCGTCGACATTCCGGCTGACAAGCCCATCTGGGTGAGCATCGGCTACATCTACGGCATCGGTCCGACCAACGGCCGCGCGATCCTGAAGGAAGCGGGGATCGATCCGCAGCGCCGCGCCAAGGAGCTGTCGGAAGATGAACTGGCCAGGATCATCGGCCTGCTCGACAAGGGCTTCCTGGTGGAAGGCGCTCTGCGTCGCAACATCCAGCAGAACATTGCCCGCCTGCGCGACATCGGCAGCTATCGCGGCAACCGTCATCGCCGCTCCCTGCCGGTCCGCGGCCAGCGCACGCGCTCCAACGCCCGGACCCGCAAGGGCCCGCGTAAGACCGTCGCCGGCAAGAAGGGCGTGAAGGAACTCGGCAAGTAATAAAGTAGTCTGAGTGCGTGAGTCCTACTCAGTACTCAGCACTGGGGACACAGCACTCAGCAATTAGGGACGAGATATGGCAGAAACAACAGGCAAACCCGCGGCGGGAGCGAAGGCCGCCCAGAAGAAGCGGATCCGCAAAGGCGTGACGCGCGGGATCGCCCATATCAAGGCGACGTTCAACAACACGATGGTCACGATTACCGACACCAACGGCGAGACGCTCGCCTGGGCGTCGGCCGGAACTGTCGGGTTCAAGGGCGCCCGCAAGAGCACCCCGTTTGCCGCCGGACGGGCGGCCGAGAACGCCGCTCAACAGGCCCGCAAGCACGGCCTGATGGAGGTGGAGGTCAAGGTGAAGGGACCCGGCGCCGGGCGCGAACAGGCGATCCTTCAGCTCCAGCACGCCGGCATCAAGGTCACCGGCATCGAAGACGTCACCCCGTTGCCCCATAACGGCTGCCGTCCACCCAAGAAGCGGAGAGTCTAATGACGGATTGATCAGTGATTGAAAAATAGCACGCATACCCGTCAAAGGGCGGGCGACACCGAAGGCAATTCGTCCGGCGCAACTGGCCACGCGGCTTAACTGATACGCGGCTTAACTGATACAAGAACCATTTGAAGCGCCTCCCGGCGAGGCGGAAGAACAGATGGCCCCCGACGGTGGGGGCGGGAACCTTCCGCAATTCGGCGACGGCGCAAGGAGATTGATATGAGAATTCGTTGGCGTGGTCTGGAGCTGCCCTCGCGGGTGGTTCGCGACGAGTCGGTTTCAACCGACACCTATGCAAAATTTACCGCTGAGCCGTTCGAACGCGGCTTCGGCACGACGGTCGGCAACAGCCTGCGTCGGATCCTTCTCAGCTCGCTGGAAGGCGCTGCGGTCACGCACATGCGCCTCCGCGGCGCGGACCACGAGTTCTCCAGCCTGCCGGGCGTGATGGAAGATGTCACCGACATCATCCTCAACGTCAAGGCACTGGTCGTGAAGCTCGATTCCGACCAGCCCAAGGAAATGAAACTGGTCTCGCACAAGGCGGGAGCGGTGACCGCGGGCATGATCGAGGCCGACCCGGCGATCACAATCGTCAACAAGGACCTGGTCATCGCCACGCTGACCGATGACGTCCCCTTTGACATGACGCTGTCCGTCGACAAGGGCCGTGGCTATGTGACGGCGGCGGAGAATATCAGCGACCAGGAAGAGCAGGAGATCGGCCTGATCGCGGTCGACAGCATCTACTCGCCGGTCACCCGCGTTCGCTACGCCACCGAGGATGCGCGCGTCGGCCAGAAGACCGACTACGACCGCCTGATTCTGGAGATCTGGACCAACGGCACGATCACGCCGGAGATGGCGCTGGTCGAGGCCAGCAAGATCCTCCGCAAGCATCTCAACCCGTTCGTGCAGTACTTCGAGCTGGGTTCGGATGTGGCCAACGACGACGCGATCGCGGCCCTGCGCGATGCAAGCCGTGCGGTGATCGATCCAGAGCTGCAGCAGAAGTTGAACATGACGATCCAGGAGCTGGACCTGTCGGTCCGGGCCAACAACTGCCTGGAGTCGGCGAAGATCGCGACCGTGCGCGACCTCGTGAAGAAGACCGATACCGACCTGCTCAAGGTCCGCAGCTTTGGCAAGACCAGCCTCCGCGAAGTGAAGCGCAAGCTGGCCGACATGGGCCTGAGCCTCGGCATGGACCTCGATGCCGCAGCGGCCGCATCGTCCGCCGATGCAGGTCCGGCCGGCGAGCCGCAGCACGTCGGTGCACTGGTCGATGGCGATAACGACGACGACAGCGACGACGACGCAAACGCGTAACTAACTGAAGCGGCTACGGCCGTAGCACCCTACGGCTGTAGCCGCCGATTTTTTGACTCAGCACTCAGCACTGAGCGAAGAGAGAGGTCATCCCATGCGTCACATGCTTCGCGGGCGGCAGCTCAGCCGCGACACAGAGCACCGTAAGGCCCTCCGCCGCAACCTGGCCCAGAGTCTATTCGAGCATGGGAAAGTCCGTACGACGCTTCCCAAGGCGCAGGAGGTCCGCGCCTTTGCCGAGAAAATCATCACGCTGGCGCGCAGCAAGACCCTCAACAACCGACGTCGCGTCATCCAGCTCCTTCAGGACCGACGGCTGGTGGATAAGGAACAGGAGTTCACCGGTCAGACGGTCGTGCAGAAGCTGTTCGACGAGATCGGCCCCAGCTTTGCCGACCGCCCGGGTGGCTATACGCGCATCATCAAGCTGAGCGATTACCGCATCGGCGACGGCGGCAGCCTGGTGATCCTCCAGTTGGCGGCCGAAAAGAGCGCCCCGACGGGCACCGCCCGGCGCAGCGCCGGCCTTCGGCGCAAGCGCAACGAGCGTCGCCACCAGTTCGCGACGCGCATCCTCAAGCAGCGCACCGAGTCCAAGTCCGGCGCTGCCACCGCCGCAGCCGAGAGCAAGTCCGACGAGTCAACGCCGGCAAGCGCCTGACCAATCATTCAGAGGTAACGGCCTTTTCAGAGCCGCGACCGTAAGGGAGGGGTGTGCGCGTCGTAACGCGCATCGCTCGCTCACGGCTCTGATTTGCACACATTACGGCAAACCAATCACGTCAGGTGCGAGAGTATCTTAGCGAGCCGCGACCATGAGGGAGCGAATGAGTCGCAGATGTCGGAAACCGCCCGATTCGCGATCCCATCGCTCCCTGACGGTCGCGGCTCGCTAAGCACAATCTTCGGACAAGAGCTGTGTACAACCTTCAGCCCTCACGGTCGCGTGGATGGCGGCTGGGGTGGGTCGATCAACGCCTTCAATTCATCTGCCTTGGGCCGGTCCAGCGGGAGCAGTGCGTTGTACTGCTCGAGCGCCCTGGCCCGATCCCCCGTTCGCAGATAAGCCTGAGCGAGCGTAAAGCGCGCCTCGACGTGATGCGCGTTGGCCCGAAGCGCCTGGGTGGCGGCGTCGATCGCCTCTGGATAATGCTTGAGCTGGAACTCGGCCAGCGCCAGGCTCGCCAGCGATTCGGCGTAGCCCGGCCGAAGCCTGACCGCCTCCTTTAACAGCGAAATTGCCTCCGCGTACGCCGCCTTTTGAATCTGAAGCACCGCGAGGTTGTTGTACGGCACGGGCGATGACGGCTTCAGGTCGATCGCCTTGCGGTAGGCCTCTTCGGCGCCGTTGCGGTCGCCGATCTTTTCCTTGCAGAGTCCAAGTCGGAACCAGGCGTCGGGTTCGGTCGGCTCGCGACGGGTGCACTCCAGGAAAAACGCGAGCGAGCTCCTGAAGTCGTCGCGCGTCAGGGGATAGAGAGCCAGGCCGTCGATGCCCTTCGTAATTGGCGGGACCCAGTCCGATCCCAGGTCGCCCGGCCATTTCGCGGTCGGTGGATCCACGGGCTTCAGGGTGAGGATCCGTCCCGCGGGTGATGCGAAGTTCAGTCCCTGGCCGGCGGAAACTGTCTTCTGCCCGACCGTCAGGATCGCGGTTTGAAGCGCGACCACTTCTCCCTCCATGTTCATCAGCGGGCAGCCGCTGCTCCCGATCGACGTTGGCACGGTGTGCTGCACAACCGTGCCGACCTCCGGGATGTCGCGCACCGCGGATACGATCCCTTCCGATGCGCTCCACTCAAGGCCAAGCGGGCTGCCCACCGCAAAAAGCCGTTCGCCGGCCTCCGGCGGAGCGGCCGCGATGGTCAGCACGGGCAGGTCGGCGGGGCTCGATGGATCCAGCCCGATGATCGCGATGTCGCCGACCGGGTCAGCGGCGGCAAGTCCGATGGCGCGGAAGGTCTTGCCAGCGTGGGTGCGCACGTCGACGCGGTCCACGCCGACCAGCGCATGTCGCGCGACGACGACGCGACGCGGCCCAATGACGAAGCCCGTGCTGATCCCGGGCATTGCCAGGTCCGGGTTGTATGCGACGACGGTCACGACCGCCGGCTCGACATGCTTGATCAGGGCGGCGAGTGACGGATGATCCGCTGCCGCGGAACACAGCCGTCCCAGCGACAGAATGAGAATGGCAACCGGCGCGGAATAGGATCGCATGGGCGGCAGCTCCTGTGGTTGTCAGCGAAGCAGGACGATAGCCCGTCCGGGGAGGTGTCGCGAGGAGGTTACGGCTCGGGTTGGAGCAATTCAAGCGAGGTGGTGAATCAGGTAAGATCAACGCGGAGTTCGCCTGTGCCAACACCAAATTCCTCCTCGCCCACGGATTCCCTGGCAGACGGAGACCAACGGGTCCCGAATCGCTTGATCCCTGCCTGCCGGGTCGAGCGAATCATGACCGGATTTGGAATCGGTGGATTGCTTGCCCTCGTGATCGTCCTGTTCAAACTTGATCGCAGCCTCGGGCCCATCTTGATCTGCCTGGGCGCGATCGTCGGGGCCGTGCTGGCATTGACCCGCTTTCGGCGGCTGCTGGTGTTCGTTGCAGGCTTGGCCGTCGTCGGCCTCCTGGTCATCGCCTACACGCCCCTGGTACCATGGCTGACGACGCCACCACTTGCCGGCGACGCACTCGAGCCCACGCCCGCGATCGTGGTGCTGGGCGCGGGCGTTCGTGATGATCAGTCGTTCCCCGTACAGAGCCAGGATCGGCTGCTGGAGGCGTTTCGCCTGGTCCGGGCCGGGAAGGCGCAGCGGATCGTGTTGCCTGGAGCCGCCGGGTACTGGGCTCCGGCCGTTCGCGCGCAAATGCGCGCGCTCGGTCTGGACTATCCGGTCGAGGAGGCCTCGCTGGATCGACCGATCCTCAATACCCACGATGAAGCGCTCGCCATCGCCGCCTTCATGCGCCAACGCGGTTGGGATCGGGTCATCCTGGTGACCAACGCGTGGCACATGCGCAGGGCGGCGGCGGTCTTCGAGCACGCCGGGGTTCACGTCCTTCGGGCGCCGTGCGTCGAGGGCGACTACAACGCCGCCGCCCCGGCGATGATCGATGATCGCATGCTGGCGCTACGAGACTGGCTGCACGAGTCGATCGGCTACCGCGTCTATCGCTGGCGCGGCTGGATTTAGGTTATCAGACCCCGCCCCACGCTGCCGGTCGCAAGGCCGAGGGTCTCTGGCCAATCTCCCAGAACCGATTAACCAGACACGCTTTGACGACGATGAATCGGTAGCTCGCGCTCCGCGGGCTACCCATGGATTCCGCGCCGACCCAATTTCAGTCCACGCCGCCGTCGATCGCGTCCTCGGGCGGTCCGCGCTGGCGCTGGCCTGGGCTGCAGCAGAAGCTCGTCTTCAGCTTCATGGGGATGCTGGCGCTGGCGATGGGCGTCAGTTGCTGGCTGGTCATCTCTGAGAGCCGCGATGCCCTCGATTCACTCGTGGACGAGCAGACGCTGGAAATGTCCCGCACCCTGGGAATGGCCAGTCAGACGCCGCTGGCCATCAATGACCGGGCGGAGCTGAATCGCATTGGCCGCGACCTGCTCAAGCACCGCGATGTGGTGGGGGTGGCGTTCTTCGCGGTCGATGGAACCCGCCTGACGATCGCCAGCGAAGATCCGGACCTCGAACAGGCAGGGGAGACCATCCTGGCCAGTCCCCGGCGTGATGCCAGCGTGCTGCTCCGACCGCACCGGCGCTGGCTGGCGGCGCTGGGCCGCTTCGTCGAGGTCACGGCGCCGGTGTTCACCATGGTGACCCGCGACGAGACGGCGGCCTCGAAAGGGCCTGCAAGCGACGCGACAACTTCGAGCATTGCGGGATCTGCCCGGCATTTCGGGCCGCACCTGGTCGGGTACGTCTCGATCTGCGTTTCGCAGACTTATACCGATGCCGCCTTTCATCGTGCTCGGATGAGCGTGATCCTGATCAGCGCCACCGCGATGCTCGCGGCGCTGCCGATCGCCTTTACTTTGATCCATCGCCTCTTTGAGCCGGTTCGCCGCCTCGTGACCGCGACGGACCGCGTCGCGGCCGGCGACCTGGACCAGCACGTCGACGTCACCCGCAGCGATCTGATCGGCACGTTGGCCATCTCCTTCAACCGCATGGCCCAGCGCGTGCGAGACCAGCAGCGCGAGCTCGCCGGCGCTAATGCGCGACTCGCCGACGCCAACCGGGACCTTGAAGAGAAGGTGCAACAGCGCACGGGCCAGCTCGAGACGGCCAATGCCCGGCTCCGCGGCGAGATCACGGAGAAGGAAGATTTCCTCCGCGCCGTCTCGCACGATCTCAATGCTCCGCTGCGCAACATCGCCGGTATGGCGATGATGCTGATGAAGAAGCGCGATGCGTTCGATGACGATGTCGTTCATCGCCTGGAGCGCATCCAGAAGAACGTGGAGGTCGAGACGGACCTGATCTCCGAGCTGCTGGAGCTGTCGCGCATCAAGACGCGCCGGCAACGCATGGAAGCGGTCGATGTCGAGGCGCTCGTGGCCGACGTGGCGGGAACGTTCGAGGAGGACCTCGGCGCAGGCCAGATCGAGCTGTCGGCCGATACGCCGCTTCCGGTCATCCATGGCGAACGGGCGCGGTGGCGTCAGGTATTTCAGAACCTGATCGACAACGCGATCAAGTACATGGGGGATTCACCTGATCGGGAAATCCAAATCGGCTGCGCGGTGAGGCCCGACGCAGCGGAATTTTACGTGCGGGATACCGGCATTGGCATTTCCTCCGACGATGCCGAGCAGGTCTTCCACGTTTTCCGCCGCGGGAAGAGCGCGCAGGTGCAGAAGATCGCCGGCAAGGGCGTGGGGCTATCGAGCGTGAAGAGCATCATCGAGACGTACGGCGGCCGGATCTGGGTGGAAAGTCGGCTCGGTTCGGGAAGCACCTTCCGATTCACGATCGACGGGCGGCACCTTATTGCGGCAGGGGCGGCGGATATGACCGATCGCCCCGTTCCTGAATTGGCGGGGACCACGGAGGATTCATGAGCCATGCCAGCGACATCCTCATCGATCCCCTGGCGCGAAAAATCGCCGCACGGCTGCTGCCGAGCCGGGCGTCCCGGCCGTCGGAGCCGACGGCCATCCTGCTGGTCGACGACGATCCCGACTGCCGCACACTGGTGCGCGACGCGATTGCCCAAAGCCGAATTTCCAACTGTGTCTTCGAGGTGGCAAATGGGGAAACGGCGCTTGACTTCCTGCACCGCCGGTGCGGCTGGGCCGATGCGCCGCGGCCGTCGCTGATCTACCTGGACGTCGAGATGCCCGGCATCGCGGGACAGGAGACCCTGCGCCGCATTCGCTCAGATCCGCAGTTTCGCGACATACCCGTCGTGATGATGACCGGGGTCAGCGACGAGGGGCAGATGCGCCAGGCGGCGGCGAACGGCGCCAACAGCTATACGATTAAGCCGGCGAACGCCGATCAGTTCCTGCGCACCGTGCGCAACGCGACGAACTACTGGCTGCAGATTCACCAGCACCCGGCCCGGCATCTGTCCACCGAGGCGTGCCGCAGGTAACCGACGAACCGCGCGCGGGCATGCGCTGCAAACAGAAGAACCACTACCCAATCCCTGTTCCACCCCCATGGCGACACTGAAGATCCTGCTCATCGAAGACGACGCCGACCAGCGCGAGCTGATCCGCCAGACGCTGGAGGATCACTTCGGCGTCGACACCGTCGTGGAAGCGGACGGCCGGGCGACAGCCTTGGCGCACGACCTGGGGGTCTTCGATCTGATCCTCGCCGACTACAACCTGCCCGACTGCTCGGGTATGGAGCTCCTGGACGAAGTACGCCGGCGCTGTGACACCCCGCTCATCATGGTGACCGGCGAGAACGTGGGTCACATCGCCGCCGAGGCGATCCGCAAGGGGGCGACCGACTACGTCGTAAAACTCGGCGATTACCTGTACGCGATCCCGCTGATGGTCGAGAAGAACCTCACGGTCGCCAAGATCAAGCGCGAGAACGAGAGCCTCCGAAAGGAATTGGAGCTGGCGCTGCACGCCCTGCGCGACAAGAACGACCAGCTCGAATGCTCCCTGAAGATGGTGGAAGAGGTCGCCGCGACCGACCCGTTGACCGGCCTGTACAACCGACGGCACTTTGGAAAGGTGCTCGAACAACTCTTCGCCGAAGCGTGCCGCTACGACGCCGATCTCACCTGCGTGATGATCGACCTGGACGGCTACAAACAGCTCAACGATTCGTTCGGCCACCCCGTGGGCGATCAACTGCTTGTGACGGCGGGCAAGGTGATCTCTGCCAACCTCCGCGCGATGGACGTCGCCGCCCGCTACGGCGGAGATGAATTTATCCTGCTGCTCCCCCGCGCGGGCGGCGCCGAAGCGGCAAACGTCGTCACGCGTATACGCGAAGAGTACTTCCGCGGATCGGCAATCGTCCTTCACCGGGACGACGGGGTCACGATGTCCGTGGGCGTCGGTTCCCTCCAGGCGGACAAACCGGCGGGATCCGAAGGATTGATCACCGCCGCCGACGTAGCGCTCTATCGCGCCAAGGCGGCGGGGCGAAACCGCATTGTCATTTCCTCAGGGTCCGCCGACGTTCCGTGAACGCGGCACGCGAGGTTGGCGCTGCAGTTGAATCGTCCCCGCTTTTCCGGTACTCGTCACCGGTGTGAAACCAGCCAGGCAGATCAGCGATCTCCGCGCCGGTGTCATTGGCACGGGATTCATCGGCCCGGTTCATATTGAATCGCTCCGGCGGCTCGGGGTGCGGGTGGTGGCCCTTTGGCGAAACGAGGATGGATCAACGAGCAGGTTACGGAGCGACCGCGGCGCACGCATGGTTAGACTATTGGCCGCTGGACCGCGAAGCAACGTGGACGACGTGCTGACCCGTGCTTGCCTTCGCTCAATGTGAGGCGGCGACCATGGCCATGAAACTCGGTTTCTTTTCCGCGATCCTGCCCGATCGGTCGTTCGATCAGGTGCTGGAGTTTGCCTCGGCCAATCATTTTGCATGCGTTGAGATGGGATGCTGGCCGACGAGCAAAGCCGACCGAAGGTTTGCCGGGATCACGCATATCGATGTCAGTGATCTGTCCCGCGCCCGCGCCGACGACATCAACGCGGCGTGTGCGAGTCACGGCGTTACCATTTCCGCCCTCGGTTATTATCCCAACGCGCTCGATTCCGATCCGGACGTTTCGGCGCCGGCGGTGAAACATCTCGAAAAGGTGATCCGCGCCGCAAAGATGCTCGGGGTCGGGAGGGTCAACACCTTCGTCGGTCGCGACCACACCCGAACCGTCGATGAAAACTGGCCCGCATTCCTGAAGACCTGGCGTCCGCTTATTGCGCTCGCCGACGAACAGGGGGTGAAAGTCGGAATTGAGAACTGCCCGATGTCGTTTACCCGCGACGAATGGCCCGGCGGGAAAAACCTGGCCCATTCACCCGCGATCTGGGGCAGGATGTTTACGGATATTCCATCCGCGAATTTTGGCCTGAATTACGACCCCTCCCACTTTGTTCTTCAGCGCATGGATCCCCTGAGCCCGCTCCGAGAATTCAAGGACCGCTTGTTTCATATTCACGCGAAGGACATGGTCATTCAGATGGATCGCCTGAACGAGTTCGGCGGCTTCGCGTTTCCCAAGCTCTGGCACGCTCCGCGCATTCCCGGGTTCGGCGAGATCAACTGGGCTCGCTTCATCTCCGCCTTGCTGGAAATTGGATACGCCGGACCGGTCTGTATCGAAGTGGAGGACGACACCTTTGGCAAAACGCTCGAAGGACGTCAACGGGCTTTGCGAATCGCGCGAAATCACCTGGCCCCCTATTTTGGCTGATGAACTGGACCTTCACTCATGAAATATTCGTACGAGCAGCTTGCCGGCATGATCGATCACTCGCTCCTGCATCCGACCATGACCGATCGGGAACTGGAGGAGGGGTGCGGGATCGCGGTGAAATACAAGGTGGCATCGGTCTGCATCAAACCGTACGCAATCCGCCGTGCCGCCGAGCTGTTGCTGGGGAGCGGGGTGAAGGTCGGCGCGGTGATCGGATTTCCGCACGGCAGCAGCACCACTGAAGTGAAGCGTTACGAGACGGAGGTCGCCTGCGGCGACGGCGCCGCCGAGATCGATATGGTCGTCAATATCGGCAAGGCCCTCTCAGGTGAATGGGCTTTTGTCGAGCAGGATGTCAAAGCGGTCTGTGATGCGGCGCATCGGCATGGCGCGATCGTGAAGGTGATTTTCGAGAATGATTTGCTCGGCGGCGACGCCATCAAGATCAAGCTCTGCGAAGTTTGCGAGCGGGCCGGAGCCGACTTCGTCAAGACCTCGACCGGCTACGGCTTCGTGAAGGGCCCCGATGGGAAATACAGCTATAAGGGAGCGACCGAAGCCGACCTCAAACTGATGCGCGCTCACGTCTCGCCGAAAGTGCAGGTCAAAGCCGCCGGCGGCGTGCGCGATCTCGACGCCCTGATCCAGGTTCGCGACCTGGGTGTCGCTCGCTGTGGCGCGACCGCCACGATGCAAATGCTTGAGGAGTATCGCCGGCGGGAAACGGCCGAAAAATCCGAACCGGTATCGACGCAGTCCTCGTCGCTGGGAACCGGGGGCTACTAAAAGCAAATCTCTGAGTGTTAGTGCGGCTATTCGGCATCCCCTCGCCGCGATGATGGGGATGAAGCGTTCTGCTCGCCGTGCGCGGCCAGGGAAGACCGCTCGGCAAATTCACGCAACGTGCGCGGATTGAACAGTAGTCGGTTGCGGCCGGTTCGAAGCAGATTGCGCTGTCGAAGCTGGGTCAGGGCGAGGCTCACCGTTTCGCGGGCGGCGCCCACCGCCTGCGCGAGTTGCTGATGCGTGATGTGCAGGATGATCTCTCCCTCATCCCCGGGTGTCGCGGCAGCCGTCCCTGAAAACTGCACCAGGGTCGCGAGCAGCCGCTGATTGCAGTCGTTGAATACCATCTGCCCCGCCGCCTCCTGCGCTTCCTTCAATTTCCGAGCCATTTGGACGACCAGGTCCGAGGCGATTGGCGACAGTTCACCAAGCTTACGGCGGACCGCTTCGGTGCCGATGCGCCAGACCACGACACGGGAGACTGCGACGGCCCGCATTCCATACGTTGATGACTCGCCCAAGCCCGTCAGCCCCAGCCAATCTCCCGGCCCAAGGATCGAGACCAGCCGGGTAGTCAGCGCGTCGGGGCCGGCCTGGTACAGGCGTACTTGCCCGCTCTCGATCAGGAAGAGCTGATCCGCGGTGGTATCGGGTTCATGGAGGATGGTGTCGGCCGGCGCCTCGAATTGCGTAGCGCCGAGGCTCTGGTCGGCAAGAAGCAGACCGAGGCGGTCGCGTTCACCGCCGGACAACGATGCACCTTCAGGCATGCTACGTCTCCTGCGGCAGCCGCGCGGGTGCGCCGGCCGCGCGACGCCCCTCTCATGATGCCCGCCAAGCCGCCTTCGCCGCAACGCTCAATTCGCCCGGGTGCCAGAAGAATCATCGCAACGGCTCAGATCCTGGCTTGAGTGGCGAGGATGCGTGCGATCGCTTCGCAAATATCGGTGCGATGGATGCCGTTCAGCGCCAACGCCAGTTGCGTTTCCATCAGGCCGTAGGGGATGCCGGTGTCATAACGCTGTCCCTGCGTGACGACGCACCAGTATTTATCCGTCTGCTGCCTCAGGTGTTCCTGGGCCGCGGTGAGTTGAAATTCCCCACCGGCGCGCTGATCGTTTCGGATCAGGTATTCGAGCGAATCGAAGATACGGGGCGAGAAGACGTGCATGCCAAAGTGCGCCAGGTAGTTCCCCGCCGGAAGGCCCGGCGTCACCAGCGACTCGCGAGCCTCGTGGATCGAGGGTTTTTCCACGATCAGGTCGGCGCGGTAGATGCCTCGGTTGGCATCGATTGGCACGCCGCGGATCGTGCCAAAGAGGTGCAGCTGGCGCTCAAGCGTCGGCTGCACCCCGGTGACCGCGTCAAGCAGATACTGCTCGAAGACGCGAATTAACTGGCGCGCGCATCGGTCCTTGATGTCGCTGATGTAGATGTGGTCGCCCAGCAGGAGCAGGAACGGGTCGTCGCCCACGAATGCCTTTGCCTGATAGACGGCGTGGCCGAATCCCTCGGGTGAATGCTGCTCCGCAAAATGGAGTCGTTCGCCGAACGAGGCGAGCTTCTCGGATTCGAGGATCGCCCAATCCTTGCCGCGAAAGCTCTTGACCATTTCATCATCGAGCCGGCGGAAGTAATCGCGGTAGAGGTGTTCCTCGCCGGGCTGGGTGATGATGCAGATCTCCTCGATGCCGGAATCGATGGCCTCCTCGCCGATGATCTGCACGATCGGCTTGGTGAGCCCGTCGCGGTCGACGAGGGGAAACATTTCTTTCTGCACCGCGGTGGAGGCCGGATATTGCCGCGTCCCGCGCCCTGCCGCGGTGATCACCGCTTTGCGTACCTTGCCCATGCGACGAACTTAGCATGGTCGAAGGCAGACAAAAACCCGTCGTCATCTCGCGCCGGGTCTTGGAAAACGTGCTCGCGAAGGCGTCGGCGGCGGATTAGGCCACGACTTCCTTCAGGCTCTTGAGGGGGCGCACCTTGACGACGCGCCGGGCCGGCTTGGCCTTGAACATCTGTTCCAGCTTGGTGAAGGGATTGATTCCCTTACGGGCCTTGGTCGCGGGCTTGTTGATGACGATGATCTTCATCAACCCCGGCAACGCGAAGACGCCCGGTCCCTTCTTGCCGACGGCGTTCCTGATCTGCCCCGTCAGCGCGTCGAGCACCGACGAAACCTGCTTGCGTGACAAGCCGGTCGCCTCGGCGGCGTTGTTGAGGATTTCGCCCTTGGTGGGGGACTTGCCCTTTGCCGTGTTCTTTCCATTCGCTGCGGCCATCGTGGATTCCTTGCCTTTGAGACTCGATCCCTGCCCGACGATCGGGCATCAGCTTGTATGGCGAACGCATGTCGGATGCAAGCGAGCGTGACAACGAAACTCAATCGGGAGAGGGCGTCCCGATATTGGCACTCATCCGTTGGGTCGCACGCGCAGCTCGTTGAAGCGGATCGGTGAACCGGCGTAAGGAACTCCCCAGGCCGAAACACGACCCGCAGATGGCGGGATGGAATCCTCAATGGTGATCGACCACTCCGCTGGCTCGCTGGCGCCGTCCGCCCACACCTTTCCCTCGATCCGCATTCGCTTGTCGGACACGGCGACCGTGTGCAGGCGCAGCCGTGTCCAAGTGCCGGAACGCCATGCGTACGGGGCAATCGCGAGAACATCGTCGCCCTTGTGAATTTCCATCCGGCGTTGGCCGGGGAGCATCCAGAGTTTGTAGCCGCCCGTGTCGTTCGAGCCGATGCCGAACTCCGGGAAACGCTTGCCGCTGGACTGGGCCCAGATGCGACCGGAAACGTCGCCGGCGGTGAACTCCGCGGGGCCGAAGAGAAGGCCAAACGTGTCGAGCGGATCGGCGGGAACTTCCAGGAATTTCTGGCCGTCCGCTTCGCGCACGGAAAATTCGCCGTTCAGGACCATGAGGTCATCGGGTACCTTGCCGACCGGCGTGTCATGCAGATCCAGGACGTATTCCGCCGGCCGCGTCGATGCTGGACTTGCGGCGAGGCAGACGAGCGCGAGCAGGAAGCAGAACGCGGAAACACAACCCATGCGCGACATGACAATCACTCCTTCTTCTCCAGCACATAGAGTTGGCTTTGCGTGGCCAGGAAGAGGGCGCCGTTGGCCGCGATGGGCGTGGAATAGATGGGGTCTTTTAGGTCGAGCGATGCGATGAGCTTCTCGTCTCGCCCCGCCGCAAGCACGGTCAGGATGCCGCTCTCGTTGCCGACGTAGACCTTGCCATCGACGATCATCGTGCAGCCCCAGATATGAGCTTCGGTGTCGTGCGCCCAGCACAGGGTGCCGTTTGTCGCGTCGAGGCAGCGTACGACGCCCGCGAAATCCGCGATGTAGAGCAACCCGTTGACGATCGACACGGTGGAGACGGAGCGGCCGACCTGATCGCTTCGCCAGACGATTCCTGTCTTGGAAATGTCGCCCGATTTCGAAGCGTCGATGCAGTTGAGGCATCCTGCGCCATCTCCCTGTTCCGGTTCCTGACCGACGGGCACATACACGCGGCCATCGAGAATGACCGGCGTCGCCAGCACTTCGCTGGGCCCTTCAGGTAAGCCGTACTTGATCGCCTGCCCGTTTCGGATTCGATGTTCCGCCGGGTTGCAGTCGCACCGCCAGATTTCGCGCAATGTCCCAACACCGTCAGCCTCGCTCGTTGCCGAGGGCGTGGGATCAAAGCCATAGCAAAAACCGTCGCCGCCGCCGAAGACGAGCAAGTCCTTGCCGCCGACCCGGCCCAGGGCTGGTGACGACCAATTGCAGACCCAGGTCCGGCTGCTGATCCCGGACCGCTCCCGCCCCAGCAGCGCGCCGGACTTCTTATCAAGGCAGATCAGGGCCGGGGCGTCGGGAGCGGGAAGATGCTTTCCGGTCCAGTCCACCCCGTTCGAAGTCGTGACAAAGAGCCGATCGCCCCAGACCAGCACTGAGCTGCTGGTCATGTTGTGCGGGAAGACGCCCAGCTCCTCGCGCATGTCATAGTGCCACAGGACCTCCGCCTCGCTACCGCGCCCGGCGGCGGTGACGCACACGACCTGGCAACGATTGGTGACGACGTATACGCGGTCGCCATCGACGGTGGGGGAGGAGCAAAGCCCAACCTGCTCCCAGTCGTTGGCCTTGCCGGCCTTCAGCTTAGGAACCGCCAGTTCCCAGAGGAACGCGCCCGACTTCTCATCAAGGCACATCAGGATGCCGTGGTCCCCGGCATATTTTTTCAGGCGTGGCGATGCATTGTTGGTGCCGACGAAGACGCGCCCTCCGGCCACGGTGGGGTTGCCGTAAGCGGCGGAGCCGAGCTTCGCCACCCAGCGGACGTTCCTCGTTGATTTGGGGTCGATCGCGCCGTCGCCACCCGCGGCCTTGCCGGGATCGATGGCGGTGGGGAGGCCCTTTTCGTCAGACACCATGTTGCGCGAGTTATCCCGACCCCATTGCGGGAATTCCGCTGCGTGGAGCGCGCAGCTGGCCGCGGCGACGACGAGCAGTGCAAACCGAGCGCGGAAAACGCAGGACTTCATGTCCTCTCTCTTACAACGGCGACGCGCGAGTGTGGATGAGGCATTCGTCGCCGTTCCGCCTCGATGCGCAAGAGCAGGCCCCGCCGAACTGCTCGACGGGGCCTGCCGGTCTGGCTGAATAAGAGCGTCTGGAGATGGCGGTTAGCGGCGACGACGCGCGAGAAACCCCAATCCACCGAGTCCAAGCATGGAGAGCGAGCCAGGCTCGGGCGTAGTGTAAAGGCCTTGGGTGGCGTTGAAGAGCGAACTGACTTCCGTCGAGGTGAGAGCGCCGTTGTAAATTCGCGTATCGCCGATCAGCCCGTTGAAGGCAACTCCATTGCCGAGGTTGGTACCGTCACCCGCTCCAAACGCATAATACTGTGGCTTGCCATTATTGCTCCACGGCGTCTGCCGGCTTGCATTCCGGAGCGTCGGCGCCAGCCCCACTTGGACGCCGTCGATATACTCCGTCAGTGTGTTGGAGGAATTGTCGAGCGTGAACGTCGCCTGATGCCAGGTTCCTTGAGCGACGGTAACTGCACCGCTGTTGGCAGTTCCATCGCTATACTGCCATACGGCGGTGTTGACGGTACTGCCAGTTTGCAGCTCGATCTGGCTGTCGTGCCAACCGGAGCCGGGGGCCGTGCTTCCCAGTTCATCGACGATGACTCCATTGCCACCGCCGACGGTGGCGTTGAACCAGGTGGAGATGGAAACGGAAGGATCGGTCGTCCCCAACGGACCCGTCGGAGCGCTGCCGAGGGCGGGCGTAATCGCATAATTACCTCCGCTCACGGAGATGTATCCGCCCGGCGGTGGTCCCTTGAACGCCCCCGTTGTTGGTTCCATCGAAACTATTGCCGGAACTGTCTTGGACCACGTTCGACGGATTCGTGAACTGGTAATCGGCGACGAGCGTGGATGCCCCCGCCCCCGATACAAACAATATACTGGCGACCAGAGCCGCACCGGATGAGACATGGTGATTGGCGTTACGCGGCATACAATCCTCCTGTAAAACAAGGTCTAAAGCGAGCCCGAATGAATTGACGCGCTGAATTTCACCACCCCAACCAGATTAAGCAAGCAAAAAATCTTCTCGTATGGCGGCGCACCATCCCTTGCAATCTGAGATTCGGGCGGTACCTTGTGGTTCATCGGGCAATTCTTGCACGTTTGAAACCGCCCGCGATGGTGGGCTTTGCTACAGGGAGGTAGCCTGTGATTGCATTTCCGATTCGATTCCTGCGACTTCTGGCCGCGCCGGCACTGTTGGGTTTCATGCTGTGCGGTGGCGGCTGCTCCGACGTCATCACCTACGCGCGCGACTCGCGCGAGAAGGGGCTGACGTACTACAACCAGCGCGATTACGACAACGCGGCCGGCGCCTTCCGCAATGCGATCCGTCAGGATCCCGCCGACTATTATTCCCACTACTACCTTGCCTCCTGCTACGACCACGGCAAGGCGTATCACCAGGCGATCCAGCAGTACAAGACCTGCCTGCGGGTCCTGGAGCATTCGCTGGCGGCCAAGGATGACATCGCCTTCCGAATGAAGGTCCTGGACGATCTGGGCGGCGCGATCGCCAAGTGCGACGACCGGTCGGTGGAGACGGCTTCCATTTCCGATGGCTCCCACAAAGTCGAAGATCTCTTCCTCCGCGCTAAGGTCGGACGTCTGACCGGCGATGCCGATGGCGCGATCGAAGCCTACGATCAGGCGATTCTGCTGGAGCCGAGGAACTTCTACATCGCCAAGGAATACGGGCTGTACCTCGAGCAGTTGGGCCAGACCGAGCGCGCCGGCAAGGTGTTGCGCCAGGCCTATGCCTCCGCGACGGGCGCCAACACCAGGGACCAGCAGGTGGCGGATGCCCTGCGCCGCGTGGGCGTGGTGCCCGGTCCGGGGCTCAAGGACGAAAAAGACCTCGTCCACCCGGTCATTCCCGAAGGACCGATCCCGACCGTCGATGTCACCAAGCTTCGCTTCCCAGGCACGGGCGGCGGGCAAAGCAGCAACGGTGGCAGTAGCGCCAGCACTGACCAGACGCCAAGAGATTGAGACGCCGTGAAGCGGGTGCACGACAGTTTCGGCGACGACCTTCTTGCCCCCTCTCCCAGTACTCTGGGAGAGGGTTGGGGTGAGGGTTCTTCATCCGGGGATCTGGAAGAAGTCCCTCACCCCCGCCTTCTCCTCTTCGAGCCTGAGCCTCATCAGAGCCGAAGGCTGGCGTACCGGGAGAAGGGGCGGCATTTTGGTGCGCTCGTGATTCCCTGGCTGTTTCTCTGGCTGGTGATTGCTTTGCCCGCGCACGGGCAAGTGCTCTGGACCCTGACCGATTCCGATTTCCACAATGAAACCGTTTCCCTGGGCGGCATAGACGCCGCCGGGATTCATGTTACCCGCGCCAGCGGCGCGGGCGATCTGGTCGTGCCGCTCGATCGCTTTCTACAGCTCGCCCGCACGGCGCCGGAGTCGAAGGCGGGCAAGTTCACCGTGACGCTGGTGGGTGGCGATCGCCTCATTGGAGATCCGGTCGCGCTGCGTCAGAACCAGCTTGTCTGGAACAGTTCGTTGCTCGGCGAGATCTCCGTTCCACTGCGCAGCGTCGCCGCGATCTCAGCGGCGGGGAAAACGTCGCCGGAGGAACGACGCAAGGAGGATGTGGTTGTCCTCGCCAATGGGGATACCGTCCGCGGCATCGTCGCCGGCCTCGCCGATGGCAAGCTGAGCGTGCAGGCGGAAGGGCAGTCCACGGACGTGCCCCTTATCTCGATCGCGACCGTCTCATTCGCCGCCACCGGCGGCGCGCCGCCCGCGGCAACCGGGTTCCGCGTCCGCTTCGACGATGGCACCGCGATCACTACCGCGACCCCGGTGCTGGCCGGCGATCACCTGTCGGTCGCGGTCGGCAAGCAACCACCGCGGAGCGTCGAACTGAGCCGTGTGGTCGGCCTGGAGCAGGTGAACGGGCCCGTGAGCTGGCTCTCGTCGCGCACACCCTACGAGGATCTGTACGTCCCATTTTTTGGCAACAGTGCGGCATGGCCGAGCCGGATGGATCGCAGTGTGGACGGCGGCGAGATCCGGTTCAAGGACCAATCCTTCCCGCGCGGGATCGGTGTACATGCCTATAGCCGGCTCTCCTGGCTGCTGGATGGATCGTTCAAAGCATTTCGCACGCGATACGCAATCGATGGGGACGGGGCGCTGGCCGATGTCACGGTCCGGATTCTCCTGGATGACAAGGTCGTCCACGAACGCACGCACGTGCGAGCCGGCCTGCTCTCTCCGGTCATCGTCCAGGATCTGCCGGGGGCAAAGAAGCTGACGCTTGAAGTGGATTTCGGTTCCTCCGGCGACACCCAGGATCGCCTGATCTGGATCGAGCCTGCGCTGTTGCGACACAAGCCGGCGCCGGAAACACAACCCGCCGTTCCTGCGACAGCTCCGTCGACCGTTCCTTCGACCAGGCCTTCTTAAGCGGGCAACTCAATCGAATTTTTGCGCATAAAAAAGGGAGACCGGTGCTCGCCGTAACACCGGTCTCCGCAACAGGCTGCCCGACCATCTGGTCGGAGACCCACAGCCTAGGTCATTTATCGTCTAATACCCCAAACCTGTTTAAAAAATTGCGGATGTGCGGACCTCGTTCTGTTTCAAACGGTCGGAAATAACGGAGTTGAACGATTGGCAGGCACGCGCGTTTGCGGGCAAGGCGAGGCAGGAATCAGGGTGGCAGGGGAACCTTGTAGTAGCAGAGCCATCCGCCGAGATTGTCGCCGACGTCGATGTGAGCCAGGTCATACCACTCAACGTGCCCGTCCTCGAACATGAAGTTTCCGCCGGCCGGCACGTTCCCGGCTCGCTCGATGTGGTTGGAATAGGGAACCGGCCCACCCCAGACGCCCAGCCCGGCGGCCTGGATCATGTCACTGAGGATCGGAGCGCGGGGCGCATCGTTGTTGTAGAACTTCTTCTTGGAAACCCACGCATCGCCAGCCAGTGAATAGTTATTCTGCGCCCGATTGGGAGAGGCGGGATCGGTGTTACGGTAGGGCATGTAGAAGTAGCCGAGCAACTCAGAACCTCCCGGCCCAGGACTGTTGTAGGCGGGGGCATTGGTGGCGAGCGTGGCCGGCGGACCGCTCCAGTTATCGCGCACGTAGCGGTGCCACTGCTGCGTGGGGCAGTACATGACGTGATCGCCTTCGCCGTTGGGGATCTTGTTCGTCGTGAGCCCGTTGAGATCCTGGCCGATGAATTCGTGGGCGAACTGCTGGACCGTCGCGCCGATCCAGCTCATGTCCTGGCCGTCGAGGTTGTAGGGGAACGACCCCTTGTTGGCAGCGGCGTAACCCTGGAGGGCGATCGCCCACTGATGCATGTTGGCCATGCACTGTACACGCTTGGTCTGCGTGCGCGCCCGCTGAAGGGCGGGCATGAGCATCGCCAGCAGGACCGCGATGATGCCGATCACTACCAAGAGTTCGACCAGCGTGAAACCGCGGAAGTGCCGAATGTTTTTGGTCGTCTTCACTTTCGCGAACTCCCAGGACGTGAACCGAACCAGCCGACCGCGAGGCTCCGGGAAGATTATGCCACTCTCTCAGGAGAAAAACAACACCTATTTCCCTTCGGAAAGGGGCGATTCATTGGGCATTGCGCCTCAGACCTTCTTCAGTGATGGTGCTTCGGACGCGTTAGAATACCAGATTGCGACGTCGAAGTTATGATCGGACCTGCCACGGAGCTTCGAGGATGACCGACCTGCCAACACCCGTGAACCTGCTCGACGCCGCGCCGAAGATCGAGCTGCGCGTGCCGGGGCCGTGGGACAGCCCGCAGTCGCTGGTGGGCGCGCTCGGCTCAGAGTCGCCCGACTATCAGCTCGACGAAAACGCGCTGGTTCATTTATCCTCGGGGCGACGCATCGCGCTGGACGCAAGCGATCACGACGACGAGATCGCCGACGTCTTCGCCGGTACCGGACGGCTCTCAGAGGCGGAGCTCATGGAGCTGGCGTCGCATCGCGTGAAAGTGCATCTGAGCGGAACAGGCGGGTCGGCCGAAGCAGCGCGGGCGATGATGAACGCCGCCACGGCACTGGTTCGCGCAGGCGGCACTGGCGTGCTGATCGACAGCTCCGCGGCCAGCCACGGGCGCAATGACTGGCTCGCCCTCGCCGCCGACAAAACCCCCGGCGGGTTGTACTGGGCCTTTGTCACGGTCGGCGGCAGCGACACAGAGCTTTGGTCATGCGGCATGCACGCCCTGGGGCTGCGTGACGCCGAACTCTTCGACCCGCCCGACCGCGAATGGGGCGGAATGTTCCTCCACCAGTTTCTTGGTTATGCCTATCGGTCCGGCGCGACGCTCCTGGACGGCGAAGCGCTCGGCGACGAAACGACTGCGCTGTATCGCATCCGCCATCACCCCTGCACGCGATTCGCGCCGGGCACGCCGTTCCACAATCCCTACGGCATCTGGCGGCTGGAGAAGATCGACGCGGAGAATGACGAAGACGCAGACGCGAATGACTGAACCTGGCAATCACGCCAGTTTCGACGCCAGCGCACCCATCGCCAGGTAGATCGCGTAACCCAGGATCAGGAGGATCGACTCGGCTCGACCGAGCAGCCAGCGTCCCAGCGCCACTGGCAAGAGCAGCGTTCCCAGGATCAGCAGGATCACGTTCTCGATTCGCCAGACGGCCGTGGGGAACGGAAGGGCCTCGGCCGGGCTGAGGTAGTTGGTGCCGATTGCGGGCTGTGTCGTGGCCAGCCTGTGTAACCCGGCAACGAACGTCACGCCTGCGTGCAATGCGATCGCCACCGGCAGCAGCAGGCAGAGGTTGAGCAGCACGGTACCGATCAGCGCGCTGGCCGCGGGGCCGGAGTCGGTGCGCTGCGCGACCGATGCGGCGGTTCCCAGGGAGGGGAGCACCAGCAGCGGGCTCAGGATCGTCGCGGCGATCACGCCGGTATTCAGGGTCGATTGATCCGTCACGCCCACGGTCCCCTGGACCGCGCCCCAGGCGCCGATTCCCGCCACGGCAAGGGCGAGGATGACCTGAACGATTCGGAGCAGATCCCACTTCAGCTCGGCCCTCGCGGAGTATCCCGCTGGCGCCGCGGGGGCGTCGCCTTCCAGCCAGACCTGAAGGACCGCGACGCCCAGCAGCAGGAGCATCACCGCCGAATATCCGTTGAGCCGCCCCGCAAACCCGGCCACGAAGCTGAGCAGGGCCACGGGCAGAAGGAACGGCCACGCTCGCCCGCGCGGCGGGGCGGCATGCATTGGTGCGAGATAGGTGCTGAGGCCGAGCGCCAGCGCCATCGCCGCAACGCTGCTGGAGAAGATGACGGTAACGGCGATCTGCGGCTGGTGCATGAGGACGGCTGCCACGGCCGTCGCGGCGATCGGGAGCCACTGCGCAATCGCGCGCCGGCCCGGGTCAGATCCATCGGGTTGCGCGATCGCCCCAATGGCGGCGCGGCAGGCGACATAAAGGGCCGCGGCGGCGAGCATCAGGCCGATCGCCGCCCCGTTTCGCCCATCATCCAACAGGAATGCCATCAAGGTGCGGGGATAGTGCAGACAAGCGGCGGGAATGTCCAGCAAGAGCTTGCGTCGTTCGACGCAGGTGCGTGACGGTTCGGCGGCTCAAAAACCCATCCCTTTCCCAGAGGGAGAAGGAGAAGAACCCTCACCCCAACCCCCTCCCAGATTACTGGGAGAGGGGGCAGGAGGGGCGCCGGCTGGCATCACGGCGCGGAGCTTATCGATGACCCTGGGCAGCACTTGAAGCGTCTGGTCGATCTCGACATCAGTCGTGTAGCGCGAGAGGCTGAAGCGGATGGCGCCGTGAGCCAGGCGATCGTCGATCGACATGGCCCGGAGCACGTGAGAGGCTTCCAGGCTGCCGCTGGCGCAGGCGGCGCCCGCCGACGCGCAGATGTCCCGCTCGCTGAGCAGCAGAAGGATCGCTTCCGCTTCCAGCCGGGCGAAGCCGATGTTGCTCGTGTTCGGCAGCCGGTGCTCGGTCGAGCCATTGACTGCGGTATCGGGAATCGTCCGCAGGATCTCCCGTTCCAGCCGATCGCGCCGTTCGCTGATTTGCGCCGATTGCGGAAGGGCGGCTACGGCGAGTTGTGCGGCCGTGCCCAGGCCGACGATGCCGGGAACGTTTTCCGTTCCGCCCCGGCGGGAATGCTCCTGCGGGCCGCCGATGATCAGCGCCCGGGTGCGAAGGCCGCGTCGCTGAAAAAGCCCGCCCACGCCCTTTGGACCATGGAATTTGTGCGCGGCGAAACTCATCGCGTCAATCTGCATCGCCGAGACGTCTACCGGAATCTTGCCAACCGCCTGTGTCCCGTCGCAGTGAAAGGGAATGTGCCGAGAGCGGCAGAACGCGGCGATCTGCTCGACGGGGAAGAGGACGCCGGTCTCGTTGTTCGCCCAGAGCAGCGTAAGCAGGGCGGTCTGGTCGTCGTTGCCCAGGGCGGCGACAAGCCGGTCGAGGTCGATCGCGCCGGTGGAATCGACGGCCACCTCCACCACCTCCGCGCCTTCCTTCACGAGCTGAGCGCACAGTTCGCGGGTGGCGGAATGCTCGACCGTGCTGGTGACGATTCGCCGACGCGGCGCGCGGACGGCGAAGATGCCGCGGATGGCGGTATTGACGGCTTCGGTGCCTCCGCCGGTGAACGTGATTTCCCGGTCGGCGCATCCGAGGAGCGATGCGACCTGCTCGCGGGCTTCGTCAACCGACTGCCGCGAGCGCTGCCCGAAACGATGGACGCTGGAGGGGTTGCCATACCAATCACGGAGGTAGGGCAGCATCGCCTCAACCACCTCGGGGGCGGGACGCGTGGTGGCGTTGTTGTCCAGATAAATGATCGCCATCGCATCTATTGTAAGCTCGAACGAGAAGGCCAGACGAATGCGCCGCGTTCAGATCCACGAACGCTTTAGGAGCCAGACCTTGATTGTCTGCGTGACCGCCACATAGCAGAACAGCGTCGCCAGCAAGAGCGGCCAATAGAGTCCCGGAAGGGCCGTCAGACCCAGGGCTCTCGCCAGGGGGGAGAACGGGAGCCACGCGCCCACCGCCATGATCGCCAGCGACGTCAGCGTCAGCGCCCAGCTCGCCCGGCTCTGGAGGAAGGGGATCTTGTTCGTGCGGATCACGTGGATGATCAGCGTCTGCGTCATCAGCGATTCCACGAACCACCCAGTCTGAAACAGTGTCGCGTTTCCCCAGCAGTGGAACACGTAGAGCATGATGAAATAAGTCGAGTAGTCGAAAATCGAGCTGATCGGTCCGATGAACAGGATGAAACGACGAATCTCCTGTATGTTCCAGGGACGCGGTCGGGCCACCTGTTCCTCGTCCACCAGGTCGGTGGGGATCGGCACCTGGGAAAAGTCGTAGAGCAGGTTGTTGGCCAGGACCTGGATCGGGAGCATCGGCACGAAGGGAAGAAACGCGCTCGCTCCCAGCACGCTGAACATGTTCCCGAAGTTGCTGCTGGCCCCCATGCGGATGTACTTGAGGATGTTGGCGAAGACCCGGCGTCCTTCGATGACGCCCTCCTCCAGCACCATCAGGTCCTTCTCGAGCAGGATCAGGTCGGCCGATTCCTTGGCGATGTCAACCGCGGTATCCACCGAGATGCCAACGTCGGCGGCGCGCAGGGCGGGCGCGTCATTGATCCCGTCCCCCATGAACCCGACGACGTGACCCCGACTCTGGAGCGCACGCACGATGCGCTGTTTATGGGCCGGCGAGAGACGCGCGAAGATTGTGACGGCCTCGGCCGCCTCGGTGAGCTGAGCGTCATCCATCGCCTCCACGTCGGAACCGAGAAGGACGCGGGAGCTGTCCAGCCCCACCTCCTTGCACACTTTGCGGGCGACCAGATCGTTGTCCCCCGTCAGGACCTTCACGGTCACGCCGTGGCGGTGCAGCGCATCGATGGCCGGCCGGGTGGTCTCCTTTGGTGGATCGAGGAACGCCACGTAACCGCGCAGGACGAGGTCCGATTCGTCCGCCTTCGAATACGCCGCACGCTCCGGCATTTCCCGATAGGCGACGGCCAGCACGCGGAATCCCTCGGCGCTGAGCAGCTCGTACTCGGCGCGCAGCTCGTCCAGAACGATCTGCTCTATCGGCAGGAGTTCCCCGTTGAGCTCGAAGCGAGTGCACCGCCGGTAGATCTCTTCGGGGGCGCCCTTGGCGAGCAGTCGGGGCTTGCCGCGCGGGTCGCGCACGACGACCGACATCATCCGCCGTACGAAGTCGAAGGGGATCTCGTCGAGCTTCTCGTAACCGGTTACGGATACTTCCCGATGATTGAGGATCGCGCGGTCCAGGACGTTGCGCAGACCGGTCTGAAAATGGCTGATGACGTAGGCATCGAGCAGCACCTCATCGTCTTCCTCGCGGATCACGTCGCAGTGCTTCTCGAGCACCACGTGGTCGAGCGTGAGCGTCCCGGTCTTGTCGGTGCAGAGCACGTCCATTGCCCCGAAGTTCTGGATCGCGTTGAGGCGCTTCACGATGACCTTCTTGCGGCTCATCAGGATCGCCCCCTTGGAGAGGCTGACCGAGACGATCATCGGAAGCATTTCGGGCGTCAGCCCCACGGCTACGGCCAACGCGAAGAAGAAGGCCTCTTTCCAGTTATGCTTGGTGAACCCGTTGACGAGGAAGACCAGCGGCACCATCACCAGCATGAACTGGATCATCAGCCAGGTGAAGCGGTTGATGCCTCGGTCGAAGCTGGTGACGACCGCCTGCTGTGCCATTCCCTCGGCCATGCTGCCGATGAACGAGCCGGACCCGGTGGCGGCGACGACCGCCGTGGCGGTGCCGCTCTCGACGCTGGTCCCCAGGAAGCCGACGTTCGACAGTTCCAGCGGCGAGATGCCGACCCGCTCGTCAGGGGCATCGCTCTTCTCGACTGGAATCGATTCGCCGGTCAGGCTGGCCTGGGTCACGAACAGGTCCTTGGCGGCGACGATTCGCACATCCCCCGGGATCATGTCGCCAGCGGCGAGGCGAACGACGTCGCCCGGCACCAGCTCGCGCAGCGGAACCTCCAGCGCCCGACCGCCGCGCACCACCGTGGCCGTCACCCGGATCATCGCCCGCAGCCGTGCGGCGGCGGAGTCGGCCCGCGTCTCCTGGACGAAACGAAGGCTCACGCCGACCAGCACCATCAGCACCATGACGGAGCCCGCGCGAGCGTCGCCCGTGGCAAAGGAGAGGACCGCCAGCACGCCCAGCAGGACCACCAGCGGATTGCGGATTGCCCCCCACACGCGTGCGAGCGGTCCGTGATGCCGCTCCTTACCGACCTCGTTGGGGCCGTACACTTCCGCCCGGCGTTCGACTTCTCCTTCGCTCAGTCCCGCCGACGAGGTCTCGAGCGCCTCCATGACCTCGTCGGTTGGCTCGCGCGCCGCCGAGAGGAGGAGCGAGGAGACTCGCCCGGCCACGGAGTGTCCGTCCCCGCCAGCGGGTGAGGCGCTTCGCCCCAGCGCTCGATTGACCGCCTCGCGCGCGCGTTCCCGCCAGCCGGCCGCGGGCTCGCGGGCGGGAGGCGGCGGCTCGGGCAGGTGATCGGGGGTGACTGGATAACGGGTGAAGCGAACGCTATGGACCAGCAGACTTCCTTCACGCGGAATCGTAATGCGAACGCCGAACTCGAAGGGAGCGGCGACGTCGGTCGTCGATTCCAGGGAATAGCCGTAGCGGGCGAAGCGGAAGATCTGGAGCCGGTCGTCCGGACGATTGATCTGAAGCGTGACCCCGATCGGTGGAAGCTGAATACGGCCACGGCGATCGTAAAAGAACAATTCGAAGCGTGGCGGCAGCCCGCGGCGGTAGATGCCGATCTCGATCCGCCCGCCTTCGGAATTGATGTTGATCCCGCCGTGACGGCCCGGTGCCGCACCTCCGGGCAAGGCGCTTACCGAAGGTGGCTTTGGGACCGGAATTGCCGACATCGCAAATTGATCTGGAAGTTGGCACGTTCCTGTCTGACGGCCGGCTCTCGCCCCGGCAGCGGGAGCCTAATGAAGTGCGTGGAGAAATCCAAAAAAACAGTGGATCGTCAATCGGACCCGACCGGAATCGCATATTTTCCATCGGGACAGCTCACCTTCGTGATCTCATCAAAGGTGTAAAGTTTGAGCTTGCGCGGATCCTGGCCCTTGCGGATCGCATCTTGAATCACCTTTCCGGTATCTCGGGGATCAAAATAACCGACCCAGGCTGAGTCGCCGGGTCTTTTCACCTCGGCGCCATTCATATCCATCGGCCCACGATTTCCCCTGGTGTCAGCGCCTAATTTCAGCTGGGACTCAATTCTGAGCTTCGCCTCCGGCTTGAAACGGAGAAGGTAACCGACGAAATGAGTGTCCCCGTGGTCGCACGTGAACATGACGGCCTGTACGGCTTCTTTTCCCTGATGGTCGAACGGTGGAACAACATAGGGTTGAGAAAAAAACGTCTGTCCATCGTCGATAGTATACGATGCCCTGATACGTCCTTTGGATCGGTGTTCGAAAAGAATAATGGCGGCGATGAAAACCGCCAGTCCGCCGATCGCCCATCCGGGATGGCCATTGATCCATTCCCGGAGTCCATGAGGGACGTTGCCGGGGCTTTCGTGTTTTTGAGATGCCCGCCCTGCCGATTGCGGCGGCCCGAACGTGGATGACAAAGGTGATCCTCCGGCGCAAATTCGCCAAGAGCAGCCAACTCTCGCGCCTGTCTCACGCTGCCCCGCCAATGGTCCGCGCGCTATCTGAAAAAGTAGGCAGGACCTCCCCAGGTGGCAAATGGGTCTTTGTCGATTGCCTTGCCGTCAACGTGTCCATCCGCGTAGAGAACGTTGACGTAGCAATTTCCAATGTTTTGGCCAGCGGCGGTTCTTCGCCAGTTATCCGCGTGATTATAAGCAAAATTTGTAACCTGTGCGAATGTCATGTCGATCAAGATTGACGGGTTCAAATCGACGCTCCGGTCGCCTGTCGTCGTATGGTCGGTGAGCTTGAACACTTCCCAGGCTTGCGGGCCGGAGTTTGAGGCGGCCTGAATGTTGTAGCCGCAATAGCTGTAGTCGGTTTGAACCCAGTGGCTGCTGTAATCGACCTGAGGTGCGACAGGCCCGCCGGCATTCGCTTTAAAAACGACGTCGGGATCCGCGCCGGTCATTTGCCGCGCGGTCACTTCATCCCAGCCGTTTCCGAAGAAAGGTGTATCCGACGGGTCTTTGGCCTGTTCCGACGGGCAAATAAACGTTTCTCGCTTCGCGCCATAGATGTCGATTAATTCAAAGTAGTCCTTGCAGTACATCCAGCTTCCCCACCAATCGCCTCCGCCGCTCCACGGCGTGCATTGGGCGTATGGGATGCGTCCTTTGTGTTCCTGGGCGAACATGTTGATTGCCAACCCGTTGGTGTGAAGATTTGCCGCACACTTAATCCGCAATGCGCTCTCGCGCGCCCTGGCCAAGGCGGGCAACAGGATCGAAATCAGCAAAGCAATGATTCCGATCACCACGAGAAGCTCCACCAAAGTGAATCCGAATCGCGTACGGGCGCGGGCGCTGATGGAACGATTCATCGTGGGTTCCTCGTTGTTACGGCCTACTTGATTTGACACGGCACCGACACGTTCGGAAACAACCTGAAGAGATGTCCCGGCGGTTCGCTCACCGTCGAAAAACTTATGGAACATTATGTCAAATTTCGCGAGAATGTCAAGGTCGCCATTGGTTCCCACTTGAAATAATGCCATCCGTAAGTTCGATCAGCTCCGGTAAATTGGCTTCATGTTCTTTCTCCGAACGCATGAGTTCATTGATGATTCAACGGTCCAGTTCTTTACAACTCCTGGTATTGCTCGTCATCGGCCCGTTCCTGTCAGACAGTGGGTGCAGAAAGAAAGAAATCGAAAATCGCCCGCCCGCGCGATCCGCATCGGTGAAAGACCAAATATTCGCGGATGCGACGATTCGCGCCGGCCTGCATTTTGTGCATTCGAGTGGGGATGAATCGCAGTATTGGATGCCGCAGGTTATTGGGTCTGGAGCGGCCCTCTTTGACTATGACAATGACGGCCGGCTCGATATTCTTCTCGTCAACAACGGCGGACCTGAGTCCGGCGAAACGACGAAATTATTTCACCAGGAATCGGACGGAACTTTCAGGGACGCCACGGCGCGCTCAGGCCTTGGGATCCGCGGGTGGGGAATGGGCGTGGCTGTTGGTGATGTCAACAATGACGGACTTCCAGATGTGCTTTTGACCCAATGGGGTGCCGTTCACCTCTTTCTCAATCGCGGCGATGGCGTCTTCGAGGATGTGACTCTCGAGGCGGGCCTTGACGATCCGCATTGGGCAACTGGGGCTTCTTTTTTTGACTACGATCGGGATGGGCGACTTGACCTGATTATCGCGAATTACGTCAAATTCGAGCCGGGCAAGAAGTGTCCAGCGTCGGATGGAATGCTTGAATATTGTTCGCCGGCTTCGTTCGACTCGACGAGTGCCCAGCTCTATCACAATCTAGGCCCGCTGCCCGGCAAGCCAGGCAGAGTTCATTTCGAGGATCGAAGTGCCGAGTCCGGCCTTGGCCGACTGCCGGCACCGGGACTTGGGGTCGTTTGTGCGGATTTCAACGGGGATGGGTGGCCCGACATCTTTATTGCGAACGACGGAAAACCCAATCATCTCTGGATCAATCGGCACGATGGCCAATTCAGGGAAGAAGCCGTCCAACGCGGCGTGGCTTATAATGCCGTCGGTGCTGCCCAGGCGAATATGGGAGTCGCTTTGGCGGATCTGGGCGGCAATGGGTCGTGGGATTTGTACGTCACGCATCTGACCGACGAGGGTAACGTCCTCTGGTCTCAGATCGATTCGGCCGGCAACTTCGCCGAACGGACGGCCACCGCGGGCCTCGCCCAGCCGCGCTGGCGCGGCACGGGTTTTGGAGCCGTCTTCGCCGATTTCAACAATAGCGGCAACCTCGACCTTGCGGTCGTAAACGGGCGCATCCGGCGGTCGGGTTCCGTCGCGCCTGATCCAGGCACTCACCAGCGGCTGGGAACCCGGTGGGCCCCCTATGCCGAACGAAATCAACTCTTCGCCGGCAATCACGGAAGCTTTCACGACGTTTCCGATGAAAATCCTGAATTTTGCGCCGAATCGAATGTTTTCCGCGGTCTTGCCTGCGGCGACATATGGAACAACGGTGCGATTGGCCTCCTGATAACGACGGTCAACGGGTCGGCAAAGCTCTACCGCAATGTGGCCCCGAATCGCGGCCACTGGCTGACCATTCGTGCCGTCGATCCGATCGCTGGCGGGCGCGACGCGCTGGGCGCCGTGATAGAATTAGTCGCCGGCGGACGTCGCCAGCACGCGGAGGCATCCGCCGCCGGTAGCTATCTGTCGAGCAGCGACCCGCGTATCCACTTCGGGCTGGGTGATTCGACGTCCATTGTATCGCTCGTCGTGAATTGGCCGGACGGTAGCACCGAACGTTTTGTCGCGGACAGCGTGGATCGCGTGATGACATTGAGCAGGGGAAGCGGCGCGAAGGTTGATCGCCGCACCGGTCAACGTTAAGCAGCGTGGATATTTTATTGCGGGGGAAAAAATTTTTTGTACCCCTTGCCGTGAACCGTATGAATGACTATATTGATTTAACTTCAGGCGCGATGGCGGCGTCGAAGCTCGTACTCGAGGCGAAGAGCGATGATAGCTCCGGTGGCGTAACTGCCCGCGGAGCTTTTTTGTCGGGGGTATTCCCCGGAGAAGGTCCCCCCCCTCCTTCTCCAACCCCCGACATTAAACCCCACTCTCAACCGTCCGGCCTCCCCTCCGGACGTCCCCCCAAAGTTGAGAGCACCGAGCCGCGGATCCCCCCCGTCCGCGGCTCACTTTTTGCGCTGATCGCTGAGCGATCGGCCCTTGCGCCTCGTTCAAGCGCATTTGTAACGGCTGTTTGAACGAGCTGCCGCAGCGGGGGTAGCACTTGCATGGGTCTAATGCAGGTACAGACCGCCGCTGGTCAACAAATTTCCATCCTGCCCCTCGCGCCCGCAGGCGTTTTCGCGGCCGTCTCGATTCTAATCGTTTTCTCATTATGGGTTGAATCGGCGGCGCACGCCGGGGATTCGTCCGCCCAGGATTGGCCGGCATGGCGCGGTGACGGGAGCGGCGTCAGCACGAAGGCCGCGGATCTTCCGACGCAATGGGATGGGAAAGCCAACATCGCGTGGAAGGCAGTCATAGCGGGCGAAGGAAATTCCTCGCCGATCATCTGTGATGCAAAGGTCATCCTCACCGCGTGCGATGAGGAAGGCCGACGCCGTTCGGTCATCTGCCTCGACGTGCGCGATGGCCACGTTGTCTGGCAAACGCAGGTGAAAGCGGTCGCGGTCTTCCCGACCGAGCCGAAGAACGGCTACGCCTCCGCCACCTGCACCACGGACGGCAAATCCGTCTATGCCTTCTTCGACTCGCCGGGCCTGGTTGCACTCGACATCAGCGACGGGAAGATCCTCTGGCAGCACGCGCTCGGTCCGTTCACGACCCGGTGGGGCCTGGTGGCATCGCCGCTCTGCTGGCATGACCGCGTCATCATCGCGTGCGACCATGAAAAGGGCGCCTTCATCGCCGCCTTCGACAAATCGACCGGTGAGCCACGCTGGCGCACCGCGCGCGAGGATCGAATGGGATTTTCCGTGCCGCTCCTGATCGACGCAGGCGGCCGCGAGCAGCTGGTCCTCAATGGCCAGAACGTCGTCTCGTACGATCCGGACAGCGGGCGTGCCCTCTGGACCTGCCGAGGGATGAAGGACGGTTGCGTCCCGACGGCCCAGTACCTCGACGGTCTCGTGTGGGTGACCAGCGGCCGCAACGGGCCGGTGATGGCGATCGATCCCACCGGTTCCGGCGACGTGACCGACACGCACGTGCGTATTCGCCTGAACAGCGGCGGGTGCTACGTCACGTCGCCCCTGGTCGTCGGCCAGCGACTCATGCTGCCGGGAGATGACGGAAACATCCGGCTCCTGGAGCGCGACGGTCGGGTGGCAGCTCAGTCGCGCGTCCGAGGCCACTTTTGCAGTTCGCCGGTCCGCGCGGGCAACTTGATTTACTGGGCCAACGAGACCGGAACGACGTACGTGTTCGCCGCCGATGCCGCCGCCGGCTCTCCCCCAACGTTACGGACGATCGCGCAAAACGAACTGCAGGAGCCGATCCATGCGTCGCCCGCGATCAGCGGCAATCAGCTTTTCCTTCGCACCGCGACTTCGCTCTACTGCATCCGCGGGACGCAGCCGGTGGGAGCCAAACCCGACGACCCCGTCGGGGAAAACACACCCGTACCGACGCTCGCGGAGATCGAAGCACGTTATCGTGCTCACCCCGCGGATTACGGACCGGACGTCGCGATGCGCCTGGACGCGGTTGACGCCACGTCGCGCCTGAAGGGGCCCGAGGTCGCGCGGTTTCTCATGACGGCCGCCCGCGATCCGCACTGGGACGTGAGCACCGCCGCCGCCAAGGCGCTTGCCCGCCTGGGGCCGGTCGCGGTGGACGAGCTGATTGACTTGCTACGGCAGGCGACGGGACAGGAGTACCTGAACATCATCGCCGCTGAGTCGCTGGGGGAGATGCGGGTGGTCAAGGCAGTGCCGGGTCTGGTGGACCGGATGAACGTCCATTACGACCCGGGCGTTCGCATCGCGGCCCTCCGCGCGCTCTCCAGCATCGCCACGGCGCCGGGCGCTGATATCGAGGCAGTGGCGACGGCGATCATGATGGGGCTGGGCGATTCGGAAACGACCGTGAAGCTCGTCGCGATCGAAGCCGCTCGGAGTCTCCCCGCGCTTCCCGAACCGAAGCACGAGGCCATCGCCAAGGGGTTGCAGGCATGTGCCAAGGATTGCAATCCGAACGTTGCCAACGCGGCAACGAAGGCGCTCGCCGCCGGATATCAATGACGTCTGAAGGCGATCAGATCGTGCGTCGCGATCCGCGACAATTCTTTCAACGTGCGGTCTCGGTTAGCCTAATGGCGTGCCCGATCGCGTTCAGCGTCGACTCCTGATTGGATTGATCCTGTCCGCTCTCATGCTTCGCGCGGGATGGACATTGACGCGCGATGTCTCCAACCGGGCGATCGATGCGCTCCCCGACCAGCGCGAGTATCTATCGCTCGGGCAGAACCTGCTGCGTGGAGATGGCCTGCGTTTCGTCGATCGCAGGTTTGGCGATTGGGTTTATGCCTATCGCACGCCGGGCTATCCGCTCCTGATCGCGGCCTGCGGCGGAAACGTTCGGTGGCTGAGATTGGCGCAAGCGCTGATCGATACCTCAACGGTCCTGGCCGTCTACCTGCTCGCGCGACGACTGCTGCCCACGGTATCCGTCACACCGGGCGCGCCGCTGCTGGCGGCGGCGCTGGTGGCGTTGAATCCCTTCCTCATCTACTTCAGTGGCCTGATCCTGTCGGAGACCCTCTTCCTCGCCCTGCTGTTGTGGGGCATGTTGCTGCTCACCGGGGGTGAAGGAGCCGGGCGGTGGCTGGGCGGGGGCGTGCTGCTGGCGTTTTCAATACTGGTAAGGCCGTCGGCGATCGGGTTGCCGGTGTTGCTGGGAATTGCCGCCGCATTCCTGAACCGCGGAGCCCGATCCGCGTATCAGACGCGGTGGACACTTCCGGTCGGCGCGACGATGTTGTTGTTGACCGTCGCGATCCTGGCACCGTGGGGATGGCGCAATTCCCGCCCAAACGTCTTGGGCCGGTGGATCTGGACGACGACGAACGGCGGGATCACCGCCTACGACGGGTTCAACCCCGATGCGACCGGCGGCAGCGACCAGTCATTCCTGCGACGGATGCCTCAGTTACGGGAGATGGGAGAGGTGGCGCGGTCCGAGTATCTCGCGGAACAGGCGCAGCGATATGTCATCGAACATCCGGCTCGGTCACTTGAGTTGGCAATGCGCAAGATCGGCCGGACGTGGTCGCCCGCGCCGCTGAGCGAACAATTCAGCTCGAGCCGATACCAGTGGATTGCGCTCCTGTACGCCATTCCGCTGGACTTGCTGGCCCTGGCAGGTCTGATAAGGGGGCGGATCCCCAAGGCGGCAAAAGTGTATCTGCTCCTGCCGGCGATATATTTTACGGCCGTTCACGCGGTGTCTGTGGGATCATTGCGCTATCGCCTTCCCGCTGAGCCGCCGATGGCTGTATTAGCGGCCGGGATCCTCCATCGCGGGGGCTCTGCGCCACGACGCGGCTCTCATTCCGGGAACTGATCTGCCGGCGGCGAGGCCGGGCCACCGATCGCTCGTTCAAAGATGTCACGCTTTTGCGTTACGCCCGACCGCCTCTTCGACCGCACCTGGCGGGCGGGCCACCCGTTTCGCCCGCGCACGGGCCGGCTCCGCCGCTGGGCCATGATCATGCTGCTGGTTGTCCTCTCGCTGACGATTGGCGGGTACGGGTACCTCACCGATTCTCGACGCGTGCGCGTCATGGCCGAGCTGTACTTGACGCGCCTGATCGGCGGGCGCGTCGAGGTGGAAGACGCGACGCTGTCGATCTTCGAGGGTCTGCGCCTCAAGGGCGTTACCGTTCACGTGGACGATGACCTGGGCGCACCCGACTCGGTCATCTTCAAAGCCCAGACTTTCGTCATCCACTACGATCCACGCCTGATGGTGGCCGGACAGCTCGAGGCCGACCAGATCATCGCCGAGAAGCCCCAGGTCCTCCTGACCCGCAGCCCCGAGACTGGGATGTGGAACTACCGACGGCTCGGTCACAGTCGCAACCGACGGCCGCGCCCGACGGTCAGCGCACCGTCACGGCCGCCCATGATCCCCGAGATCCTGCTGCGCAACGCGCGGCTCGAGGTCGCGGAGCTGGTCGGCGCCAAGCGGCGCGAGCTGGGGTTCATGGCGGTGGACGGCCGAATCGCCCCCGCGTCCGATGCCGAGCACTACACCTTCGAGTTGCAGAGCCGGGGGACCGAAGGGGTCGGGCCGTTCGTCAGCGGGTCGGTCGCCTACGCGACCGGACAGGTCAGCGCCCAACTCCGGAACTTCGAGTTCGGCCCCACGTCCGAATTCGGCCGTGACTTGCAGGCGATGCTGCCCGCGGACGTTCGCGAGTGGTGGGAACGCCACAACCTGGCCGGCCGACTCGACATCCCGCTGCTCCGTTGGACGCCGCCGCGCGAAGGGCACCGTGCCGCGTTCAAGCTGGAGACGAACCTGAACGGCGTCACGCTGGCGGTGCATCCCGAAGAGTGGCTCGAGGCGCACGAGGTGCAGCACCTCACCGACGCGAAGCGGGCGCTGGAGCTGATGCGGCCGCTCTATGTGGCAGGGGGGTTCAAAGACGCGCGCCCCACGCCCCCCTCCCGTGGTACCGTCGCCGACCCGGTTTCGCATGCTCAATTGCTGCTGGCGGGAAACCCGATCACGCTTCGCCAGGTCGCAGGTTCGTTCGTCTTCACGCAGGACGGAATTGACGTGCACGACGTCGGTGGGCGGATCGAGAACAACGGGTTCCGCGTCGGCGGCCACATCGACGGCTACCGGCCCGACGCCTCGATGTTCCTCCGTATCTCGTCCCTGCAGAGTGAGAACATCTACATCCCGCCGTCGCCGCGCTACGTCAGTTCACTGCCCAAACAGGTCCGCAGCCTGTACGACGACCTGAGGCCTCAAGGAACTTGCAATCTTGAAGTGCAACTGGAGCGCAAGTCGCCGGGCGCGCGTCCCGAGGCGCGCGGGCACATCGACGTTGTCAATGGCGAGTTTGTCTTCGGTCTGTTTCCCTATCCCCTGCGCGAGGCGACCGGACGGATCAGCTTTGGGCCCGATTCGACGACCGGTAAGGACGTGGTTCGCATCACCGGCCTGCGCGGGCGCGGCGTCGCCACCGGCCCGAATCGGGACACCGTGGTCACGATCGACGGAGTGGTCGGTCCGATCGACCCGGACGATCCAGGCAACATCGGCGCCGATGTTCACATTGCCGGAAAGGCGATCACCTGTGAACCCACCCTGGACCGCGCCTTCCCACCGGAAGTGCGGCGCGCCCTTCAACTCGTCGGCGCATCGGAAGTCGGCGGGATGCCGCTTTACCATGGCGACTTCGCCACCCACGTATTCCGTGCGCCAGGGCCGGGCCGCCACTGGACGTTTGATACGGACCTGGACGTTGACGACGCGAGCGGAGCGCTGGCCGGTTTCCCCTACCCGCTGAGGCACGTGGCTGGGCGGTTGCAGGTCCGCGACGGATATGTCGACGTGATCGGCGCGCAGGCGCGGCGCGGTGACGCGATGGTCGGAGTGGATGGACGGGTCTCGTGGGTCGATGCGTCGCAGACCAGACTGGCGCTCAAAGTTCGTGGCATGCCACTCGATGCCGAATTGCTGGGCGCGCTACCAGCCGAGCGGCGCGGCTGGCTGCAAAAGCTCGGCGTGTCGGGAAAGGTTGACGTGGACGGGGTGATCACCCAGCCCAGGCTGCCGACGCCTGAGGCGATCGCCACGACCGCCGGCCTCGACTTGATCGACTACGACCTGGCCATCACGCTGCGCGACGGTGCGGTCCATCCGGCGGGGGGCGAGCTCGCCGCAACGGATCTGGCCGGCAAACTGCACCTCACGCCTGCCCGCCTGCGCATTGAAGAACTGCGCGCGCGCCGCGACAAGTCAACGCTGGCCATGTCCGGCGGGGTTCTCTGGACCGGCACGCGCTCGCACCTGACGTTCGATGCATCGGCGGAGAACGTCACCCTAGACGCACCGCTCTGCCACGCCCTTCCTGCCGGCGTCCGCTCGGCGTGGGATGAGCTTCAGCCGCAGGGGACGGTTGACGCCCACTTCACGTTCGACGGTCCGGCTGAAACGCTTACGCTCGACAGTGCGCCGCCCGCCGCCGCGAGCGATTCGATCGCGCCCGCGTCTTCGAGTCAGGTGGTCATTCGCCCGCGCGAGCTGTCCGTCACGCTTCGCTCGGCGCCCTACCGCCTGGACCACGTGGCCGGCATCGTTACGCTTACGCCGCGGAAGATCACGCTCACCGATGTAACTGCGAGGCACGATGACGCCATGATTTCCGTCGCCGGCACCGGGGCGCTGGGCGATCGGGCGGTCTGGGACCTGCGTGTCAGCGGGAAGGGGGTTTCCGTCGATGACTCGTTGCGGAAAGCGCTGCCTCCGTCGTTGCGCGCGATCGTGGATGCGCTGAAGTTGCACGGGGTGAGCGATTTTGCCTTCAGCCGGTTTACCTATCGCGCGCCGGCCGCGCCCCCGGTATCGCGTGACGGACCACATCCCGCAACGGCGCCGTCCGTCCCGCCCGCCGCGCCCGAGATCGACCTGACCGCGACGGTGGCCCTTCAGGATGGCGATCTGGATGTAGGGGTTCCGCTCCAGGGGTTGAACGGCAGCGTCACGCTCGATGCCGAGGTGCGCGATTCCCGCCTTACCTCGATGACCGGCAAGATCGACGTCTCCCGGCTGACGATGGCGGGGCGGGAAGTACGGGATCTCCGCGCCGACGTGATTCGCCCGCGCGATCAAAACGAGCTTCAGCTCGCGCACGTGCAGGCGAAGTTGGCCGGCGGGGCGATGGCCGGGCAGATGAGTGTCGTCTTTCCCGACGACGGGCCCTCGCGCTACAACCTCGACTTGGTCCTGCGCGATGCCGACGTCCGCGCCCTCACCCCCGATCCCAGCCAGGACATCCGTGGCCGCCTCAGCGCCAGCCTCTCGCTGGAGGGCGCCTGGGACGATCCCGCCGCGCGCCGTGGCCGAGGTGACGTGTCAGTCGAGGGGAAGGAAATGTATCACATTCCGCTCGTTTTGGGCCTCCTCCAGGTGACCAACCTCGCCCTGCCGATCGCCGAGCCGTTCCACCAGGCGTCGGCGCGATACAACCTGGACGGCCAGCGCGTGACGTTTGAAAAGATCGAGCTGCGCTCCGACACGATGCGGATGAGCGGCACCGGCCACCTCGACTTCGGCACGAAGCAGGTCCGCATGTCCTTCACGACCGACAACCCCGGCGGGCTGAAGGTGCCGTTCCTGGCAGACCTGTGGCAGGGGGCGCGGAACGAGCTGCTGCGCATCAACGTTCGGGGGACGATTCAGGACCCCAAGGTCGAAACCAGCACGATGAACACGTTTTCCACGACGGTGGATGAAGTCTTCCGCGGTGATGCAAAAAAGTGACTCCGCGCGGAGCATACCCCACATCGTCTGCGCGCACGCGTCCCGTGGCCTCTGCGGAAACAATTCGCTACATTCCTCGCCCGATGAGTAACGAACCCAGGCGCGCCGTCGACGCGGTCATCTTTGATATGGATGGCCTGATGATCGACAGCGAATCGATTTACTGGGCTGTGGGCCGGCGGATCGCGCGCGGGTATGGCAAGGAAGTCTCCGACGAGACGCTGGGCCGGATGATGGGCCGCTCGCCGCTCAATTCCGTCGAGCTGTTCATCCGCGAGCTGGGCATCGATGCCGACGCCCGCCAATTGCTGCGGACACGCGAAGACGAGATGTTCGAGCTGATGTCTCGCGGCGTCGAGCCCATGCCGGGATTGCGGGAGTTGCTCGAGCAGTTTCGTCCGCGCTACCGTCTGGCGATCGCGACCAGCGCCACCCGTCGATTCGTCGACGCGGTGCTCGGTGGATTAGGGATCGCGGATCGCTTCCAGGTCCTCCAGACATCGGATGACGTCGTCCACGGCAAGCCGGAGCCGGAGATCTACCTCAAGGCGATGGAGAAGCTCGGCGTTGCCCCGGCGGCATCGGTGGTGCTGGAAGACTCGTCCAACGGAGCGCTGGCGGGGAAACGGGCGGGATCGTACGTGATCGCGGTGCCGTCCCAGTTCACCTCGGCTCAGGATTTCTCGTTCGTTGATTACCGTGCCGCCGACCTCTACCAGGCGGCTGCGCGCGTCATGGCCATCGACGCCGTTCCCTCCCCATGAAAACGGACGCGGCTGATACGCTCTCGCCCACCGAGTATTACTCGCTGATCCGCGCACAGATCGAGCACGAGGACAACCTGATCGGCCAGCGGCTGAGCTGGTTCGTCGCCTCGCAGTCTTTTCTCTTCACCGCCTACGCGATCGTGGTCAGCAACATTCGACCCAACATCCCGGCGCACCACCAGCAGTTGATGCTCTACAACGTGATCCCGGTCGCCGCCATCGCGACCTGCGCTCTTCTGTATTGCACGACGTTGGCCGGGCATCTGGCAATCCGCAACCTGCGCCGCATCTACGAGCAGGAAACGAAGGCACGGCCGATGGCGTTCCCGCCCGTGCACGGTTTTCGCCGCACGCAGACGTTGGGCGAATCGGCGCCGTTGTTTTTGCCGCCTATTTTTCTGGTGCTGTGGATCCTGCTTTTGATCACCGGCCGCGGCGCACCTTGATCGCCGCTGGCCGCGCGGGGATCGGGCCCTTGCCGCGATCGCCGCGTATCTCTGGCTTCCGGGGTGTTGGCTGCCTATCGTTTTTGACGCGCGTGGCGCCGCAAGAAAAGGTGGAGCTCATGAAGGTGTTTGGGATCAGCGGAAGCATGCGGGACGGCTCGTATGGAGCGCGGGCGCTGGGCCTCGCGCTCGAGTCCGCGCGGATTCATGGCGGAGAGACGCGCATCCTGGACCTGCGCATATCTGAGCTGCCCATGTACCGCCCCGACGAGCCGCTCGATTCGCCGATCCTGCGCGAGGCGACTACGATGGTCCAGTGGGCCGACTCGTTCCTCCTCGCCTCGCCGGATTACCACGGCTCCATGTCCGGCGCGCTCAAGAACTTCCTCGATCACCATTGGGATGAGTTTGCTGGAAAGCTGTTCGGGTTCCTGTGCGCGTCGCACGAGAAGGGGATCACCGTGATGCAGCAGATGCGCACCGCGGTCCGCCAGTGTTACGGGTGGAGCATGCCGTATGGTGTCGCGGTGCACGGCGAGAATGACTTTGATCCTAACGGCGACCTGAAGAACGAAAAGGTCGGCCGCCGTCTGCGGATGCTCGGCCGTGACCTCGTCGTCTATGGCGCGGTGCTACGCGATCAGTTTGCGCGCGACGTGAACAGCAATGAGCCGGATACGTTTTCGGCGCGGTACCGGTAAAGCGACGAAAGGCTACGTCATGGCTGAACGATGCGCTCACCTCGATCAGATCCACCATGTCACCCCCCATACAGACGGCTGTGAGGAATGCCTCAAGATAGGCGACGACTGGGTCCACCTTCGGCTGTGCCTGATCTGCGGACACGTCGGATGTTGCGACAGTTCCAAGAACAAGCACGCAAACCGGCATTTCCAAGAGACCACTCACCCGATCATGAAATCGAATGAGCCGGGAGAGGATTGGGGCTGGTGCTACATGGATGAGATCATGTTCCCCTCCATGCGCCGCTACCTGCGGCAAGCGACCTGACCTGGCCCTGACAGGGCCCGCTCTGTTGCACGGATTGGGTCTTTCACATTATTGTGGCGGCGTCACATTTGAACGGAAACGGGGCGATCCATGGATCATCGAACGGCGCAAACAGAATTGCGCTGCACCTACCGACGCCGGTGGGGTGCGCTGGCGGTCGTCGTCGGCGGAGCGCTGGTGGCGCTCTTGAGCTGTCGCGTCGGCAAGCAGGCGCCGGGCCAGGTGGTCGCGACGGCCCCGACCAATGCGCCCGCGACCCACCCCGCGACGCCTGCCACCGCGCCGACCACGGCTCGTAGCACCTTTGACAGTCCGCTGGGCAACTTCCAGGTGAGCTACCCTTCGGGTTGGGATGCCAAGACCGGTGGCGCCGCGTCCACGGGTGTCTACCAGGGAAAGAAGTTCACCGACACCACGGTGCTGACGCTCGTCCCCACGGGCGCGAAGGATGATGAGCGGAGCATCAGCATCGACCTGCCCTCGCTTCCCCCGCACATTCCTGGGCTGATCCCGATCGGCATGGTCGCCACCGGCTATATCTCCGACCTGCGCCAGCAGCACGCCGACCTGAAGGTCGAAGAATCGGCGCCCTCCACCGCCGCCCAGGCGCAGGCCCGCCGGATCCACCTGACGTGGAACGAAAAAGGACATGGATGTTTTGACCTGGTCGTCCTGATCGTCCGCAACGATCGCATCTACATCTTCAGCGCCGATGGCGACGCGAAGTCGTTTCACCAGATCAACAGTGCCTTCAAACTGGTCGTCGATTCCCTTCACTGGACGAAATAGGGCTGCTAATCACTTCATTCTGAAGCCGCCTTAGCGAGGAACAGGCAACAAAAATCCCCATCCGGCAGGGATGGGGAAAACGAGCGGGCGAAGGGATTCGAACCCTCGACATTGACGTTGGGAACGTCACGCTCTACCAACTGAGCTACGCCCGCAACGCCGGACATCGTAATGGCAACCGCCCGGCATTTCCAGACGTTTCCGAACCCGTTTCCGAACCCGCTGACCGATCAACCCGCCATCTGATCGCGGAGCGACTGAAAAATCTGTTCGCGCCCAAATGCGAAGGCCCTGCCGATTTCCGATCCCCGCGCGCCCAGGCCGAGCACCATCGCCCGCGTTCGGCCCGACTCACGAGACTGGCGCGCAACGCGTTTCGCTCTACGTAACGACACACGTTCAGAAAATGATCGTCCCGCTGGATGGCGAAGCTGCGGAACCGGCTCTGGTACAGGTGACCGCGCCCGCCGGTATGCCGATGGGCGTGCCAGCGTGCGGCGTGGGTCATGCTCAGCCATTGCATGAAGCGCGACAACCGCCCATCACGCTTCGGCCACAGGACCAGGTGAAAGTGGTTGGGCATCAGGCAATAGGCGCACAGGCGCATCGTCGGCTCGCGCTTCAACGCCTCGAGCAGCACCTTCGCGAAGGCCTCGTAATCGCCGGCGTCCTGGAAGAGATCGAGGTTCGGACCGACGCGGTTCATTACGTGATACGCCAGGCCGCCGGGGGCAAAGCGGAGTTTACGCGCCATCGCCGGATCATACCGGAGGGCTGAAAGTCAGAAAAGGCTTATGACCCAATCCTGTTCGGCACATCGTTTGAAACCGTGGAGCGAACCGGACTTCACGGAACCCGCCCTTCCACGGTCCCAAACGCAGTATCATTAGTAATTCCTTTAATAACAATTAACCTGACCTTCACTTGCGCCCCGCCGGGGCTTTTGGCATCATGCGCCCCCTCCCGAATTGTTTAGGGAGCGCCGTTTGGCAGTCTGGTCGAAGCGGCCTACCGGGTTGCGCGAACTTGGCGCAGCTCGCCGGTTCGCCTGTCGGCATCCTCTCGCGGTTCCGTCCGGCTAAAGGGGAGCCGTGCAAGAGGTTGCGGCGTAACGAATCGGTCGGCTGTTTTCCTCTTGCTCTGGCACGGGGTTTGATACCTAACATATTGCAAACATGGGTGTGTTGCCTGATCCCATTCGGGAGGGGTTGGAAACGCAGCGGCCCCCTGTTGAGCTGCTTACGCTGCACCTGCGCGATAGAAATTGAGGCTGCTGGGTGCTGAGTGTTGAGATGGCGGGAGAGTTAAGAGGTGGAGGCGGGCGGGATCCAGGCGCGCGACATGTCGCGCGGATGTCGCGCCGTCCATTTGGGTTAAGTGTGGCGGCAGGTAGGGGTTATCGAAAGACGAGGAGCGCGCGACATGGAAAAAACGTCGCGCGAATGTCGCACGACCGGGGAGTGCGGCGTGCCCTGCCTGTCTTGCGTCCCCTGAGTAGAGTCGAACGGAGCAAAGTTGAAGGGAGCTTCATCGAAGGGAACGGGTAGAGTGGGCTCGCCCACCGCACGATCTCTCGTGGCGGGCCGAGCTCACCCTGCGTGCGCGGGCTGTCCCGTGACGCGTTAGAAATGAGTTTGAATCAGCACTCGCCGGCGTCCTCGTGGCCTGGGCGGTTCAATTTCCAGGCGAATGGGCGAATGGTTTGGAGATAACATTTTGTTGCCAAGGTTGATGACTGGATAATAGTCTTTGGGATTCCGCGTCTTCATCGTTAACCACATGCCGCGTCAACCGCGTTACCTCGCCTCCAGTCTGCTGCTTGCGGCGACATCCTTGTTGTTGTTGTTGCTGCCGTCGCCGGTTCGGGCGACTTCGATTCACGAAATCGACGAATCCATCGCCCGCGGCAAGGCGTGGCTTTATGCGCAGCAGGCGAACGGGACGTGGGAGACGGATGCGGCGCCGCGGCCTGGGCGGCAACATACGCGGTGGGGCGGACACACGGCCATCGTGGTTTACGCGCTGCTGGCCGCCGGGGAGAAGCCGAACGCGCCGGAGCTGAAGCGGGCGATCGAGTTTCTGGAGAAGGCGGACGACGTTGAGGGGACGTACGCGCTGGGGCTCAGGGCGCAGGTCTGGTGGCTGCTGGGAAATTCCAAGGCGACCGCGGAGCCGATTCGCCGGGATACGGCGTTGCTCCTCGCGGGATGTTACGAATCGGGATCGCACGCCGGGATGTATACGTATGGACTGTCCGGGCCCGGCGGCGGCGCCGAGTCGCGGGCAAAGGGTGAGCTTCGACTGCGTCCGGCTCAGAGCCTTGATGCTCGTCCTTCGCCTTCTCCGTCCGTTACTTTGCGGGGAACAGGGCGCGTTCCCAGCCCGGCGGGCAAGTACGATCACAGCAATAGCCAGTACGGCGTCCTCGGAACCTGGGCGGTGGCCGAGGTGGGGGGAGAAGTGCCTGCCTCCTATTGGCGAACAGTTGATGCGGCGTGGAAGAAAGCACAGGACGACGATGGCGGCTGGGATTACATCGATGGTCGTCGGTCGACGGCATCCATGACCGCCGCCGGCATCGCGACGCTCTACATCACGCAGGATTTCCTGCTGAACGGCTCGACGTGGAGCAATTGCGCGCCGCGTCCGCCGGACCCGCACATCGCGCGCGGACTGGCGTGGATGGACCGGCACATCCGCCAGGCGCTGGACGGGAAGAACACGTACACGATGTACGGCATCGAGCGGATTGGGCTGGCGAGCGGGCGCAAATATTTCGGGAAAGTCGCCTGGTTCGCCGACGGATCGGACCTGCTCGTCCACGGGCAAAATGCCGACGGCTCCTGGACTGGGAAGTTCGCCGGTGCCGACGAGGTGGCCTCGACCGCCTACGCGCTGTTGTTCCTCTGCCGCGGGCGCGCCCCGGTGATGATGAACAAGCTCGAATATGGAGTTGGCGACGAAACGGTCGCCGCTGGCGCCGCCCGGCCTGCGGCTGCCAAAGTAGAAGAAGGGGAGGAATGGAACGAGCGGCCGCGCGACCTCGCCCACCTCACGAAATGGGTCGGGCGTGCGTCAGAGGGTTTTTACAACTGGCAGACGGTCAGTCTGAATGCCTCGCCGGACGATCTGCACGATGCGCCGATACTCTACATCGCCGGCCGCGATGCTCTTCAATTCGGCGATGCGGACATTGCGAAGCTGAGGCAGTTTGTTGAGCAGGGCGGATTGATCCTCGGGAATGCGGACTGTGGCCGTGAACTGTTCGCCAAAAGCTTTCGCGAACTCGGCGCCGCGCTCTTTCCGAAATACGAATTTCGCGAGCTGCCGCGCGATCACGTCATCTATACCGGCCAGCAGTACCCCGCAACCCATTGGAAGGTCCACCCGCACCTCCTGTCGCTCGGCAACGGCGTGCGCGAGCTGATGGTCCTGATCCCGGACTTTGATCCGTCGCGTCTCTGGCAGACGGATGTGGTGAAGGGACACGAAGAGCCGTTCCAGCTTGGGGCGGATTTGTTTCTTTACATGACGGGCGGAAAGGATCCGCGGGTTCGGGTGCCGACGTGGATCGTGCACGCGCAGCCCGCCGTCAAACCGACGCGCACGGTTAAGCTGGCGCGGATCCAACTGGGTGACAACTGGGACCCGGAGCCGGCGGGCTGGCGGCGCCTGGCGGCGATCCTGCACAACGAGCGGCATACGGATCTGGATGTTCAGCCGGTGAAGCTGGGCGATGGGAGTTTATCGGGATATCGATTGGCGCATTGGACCGGCACCACGCGTGTCACGCTGAGCGACGCCCAGCGGCGGGAGCTGCATGATTTCGTCGCCGGTGGCGGAACGTTGATCGTCGATGCCGCCGGTGGGGCCGGGCTTTTCGCCGAGTCGATCGAAGTGGAACTCGGGACGATCTTCGGCACGGCGGGGCTGGAGCATCCCCTGTCTCCCGATCATGCGGTGTATCGAATACCGGAATCGAAGATCGAATCGTTATCGTTTCGCGCGTTCAGCCGGAAGAGCACGATCGGCGCCAACAAGACGGCGCGCGTGCGCGGCATCGCCGCCGACGGCGATCGGATCGGCGTCTTCTACAGCCCCGATGATTTGAGTGCCGGTCTTGTCGGGCAGCAGGTGGATGGGATCAGCGGCTACGAGCCCGCCACGGCAACGCAGCTCATGACGAACTTCATTCTGTACGCATCGGGCAGCGCGGCGCCCGCCACGCAGCCGACCACACAGCCGGTGACGCCGGGCTCATGAGTTCGGGAAGTTTGCAGATTCGTCGGGACAACCAGATGAAACGCCCTCGCCCCAACCCTGGGCTGATGAAAGCCGCCGAATCTTTGCCCCAGCGATTCGTGGGAGCACATTGAATTTTGTTGCGCCGCTCTATTTCAGAGCCGCGACCGTGAGGGAGCGGTGTTCGCGGTTCCACGCACACCGCTCCCTCAC